>NZ_JBANRJ010000001.1:4435919-5063603 GCF_037154075.1 Sphingobium aromaticiconvertens | reverse complement strand
CATTGCGGCGGTCCATCCACGACCACTAGCTGCCGTTTAGGGTTCACGCTGCTTTATCTAAAAACGGATAGCGCCTCTCTGTTGTCACCCCAGCGAAGGCTGGGGTCTCAGGCGGTGAGAAGATGAGGTCGGAAATATCACGCCAGTCGTGATTACTCTCCTCGATGAGCCGGAGTGTCCATTCGCGCTGCCAGGCCTTGAGCGCCTTTTCGCGGGCAATGGCGAGTGTGATGTCATCATGTGGTTCCACCATAACCAGGCATGTCAGGCCCTATTTTTTTGCAGAAGGCCGAACCGGTGCCGTTCCGGTGTTGCTCGATGTTGGTCATTTATGTAGGTGTAGCCGCCTCGCGCCATGCTCTACTGTTGCGCGCCTCCGCCTGAGATGCCAGCCTGCGCTGGCATGACGCCGGGGCTAATGGCTGATTTCGCACAATCATGCTCAACAAGCAGAACGTCCGCCATCCCCTTGTCGACGCAAGGAAGCGGGTTTGCAAGCTATACAATTGTCAGAAAAAGGCCGCGTCCCGAAGGAGGCGGCCTTTTCTATACGCTTATGGCTGATGTCAGCGCGCGACCGGGGCCGCTGCCGCCGCACTCGTCGGCAACCCGCCCAGCTGCGTCACCAGCTTGGTGTAAGCATCCAGATAGGCCAGCACGATGACCTGCCCGATTTCAGTATTCTGGTAGCCGCTGCCGCCGGCCGCCGCAAAGCCGCCCCACCAGCCGCCGCCAGCGCCGCCGCCAAAGCCGATGTCGGTTTTGCGCGCATAGCCTTCGGTCAGCGCTTCTTCCTCGGTCGTGCGGGCGTTCACGATCGACAGCGTGACGTTTGCTTCCTTCTTCTTGATGTTCAGGCCGCCCAGAACCGCGCCGCCAAAACCGCCCATCAGGCCGCCCAGCGCACCGCCGATGCCGCCGCCACCCGAATTGCGGTTGGACGAAACGATGTCCGGCTCCAGATAATAGTCTGCGGCCTTGACCTGACCCTTGCCCAGATTGGACCCACGCTGCAATTCACCCGAATCGGCCATGGCGCGCTCCATCGCGCGGCTCTGCATGGAGCGACCGCGATTGACGATGCGGAAACAGCCGGACTGCTGGATGAAGACCTTCAGGATCGCTTCGGGGCTGCCCAGGCTCAATTCGCGCCACCACTGATTGTCCGGCTCGACGATGGCGACGGTGCCGATCAGGCGGGTGCAACGCGGGATTTCCTGCACATTGCGTTCCTGGTCACGGCGGCCGGACGAAGCGCCCTTGGTCGTCCCGTCCTTATATGTCTTGCCCGATGAACTCGTCGACGTCTGCGCCACGGCCATCGTCGATGTGGTGACGAGTGCCGTCGCCACAGCCAAGGAAACCAATCTGAACATGCCCCAAATCCCCTGTACGCGGTTAGATGAACTGCTATCTGCTTTGCGCACGATCCCGTTAGCAAATTCTTAGCACAGGGCATCTGCCCTGCCTATAGTTTCGCCGTTTGAGAGCGCTGCTGACAGTAGGCCAAAGGCCTGCTATCGGCGCGCGCTATGACTGATCTTTCGCGCATCCGCAATTTTTCCATCATCGCCCATATCGACCATGGCAAATCGACGCTGGCCGATCGCCTGATCCAGCGCACCGGGGGCCTGACGGACCGCGAGATGTCGGCGCAGGTGCTCGATAATATGGATATCGAGAAGGAGCGCGGCATCACCATCAAGGCGCAGACCGTGCGCCTCGACTACACGGCCAGGGACGGGTTGCTCTACGAACTGAACCTCATGGACACGCCCGGCCATGTCGACTTCGCCTATGAAGTGAGTCGCAGCCTTGCCGCGTGCGAAGGCGCGCTGCTGGTGGTGGACGCCGCGCAGGGGGTGGAGGCGCAGACGCTCGCCAACGTCTACCAGTCGATCGAGCATGACCATGAGATCGTGCCCGTCATCAACAAGATCGACCTGCCCGCCGCCGAACCGGAAAAGGTGCGCAAGGAGATTGAGGACGTCATCGGCCTCGACGCGTCCGAAGCGGTCATGGCGTCGGCCAAGTCCGGCATCGGCATCGACGAAGTGCTCGAAGCCATCGTCCAGAAAATCCCCGCGCCCAAGGGCGATCGCAATGCCCCACTGGAAGCGATGCTGGTCGATAGCTGGTACGATCCCTATCTGGGCGTCGTCATTTTGGTCCGCGTGATGAACGGCGTCATCACCAAGGGCCAGAATATCAAGTTCATGATCGGCGGCACGGAGCATTTGATCGACCGCGTGGGTTGTATGCGCCCTAAGATCGAGACACTGACGGAGCTTGGCCCCGGCGAGATCGGCTTCATCACCGCGCAGATCAAGGACATCAGCCAGACCCGCGTCGGCGACACCATCACCACGGTCAAGAACCCGGCCAAGACGCCCTTGCCGGGCTTCAAGGAAGTGCAGCCGGTGGTTTTCTGCGGCCTGTTCCCGGTGGATGCGGCCGATTTCGACAAGCTGCGCGATTCGATCAGCAAGCTGCGCCTCAACGACGCCAGCTTCTCTTTCGAGATGGAGAGCAGCGCCGCGCTCGGCTTCGGTTTCCGTTGCGGGTTCCTTGGTCTCCTCCATCTGGAGATCATTCAGGAGCGGTTGACCCGCGAATATGATCTCGACCTCATCACCACCGCGCCGTCGGTGGTGTACAAGATCCAGCTTACCCACGGGAATGGCGAGATCGAGTTGCACAATCCCGCCGACATGCCCGACCCCACCAAGATCGCGGACATCGAGGAACCATGGATCGAGGCTGTCATCTATTGCCCGGACGAATATCTGGGCAGCATCCTGAAACTGTGTCAGGACCGTCGCGGCATCCAGAAGAACCTGACCTATGTGGCGGGCCGCGCGCAGGTGACCTATGAACTGCCGCTCAACGAAGTGGTGTTCGACTTTTACGATCGCCTCAAGAGCATAAGCCGCGGCTATGCCAGCTTCGACTATCACCAGATCGGCTATCGCGAGGGGGACCTTGTGAAGATGAGCATCATGGTCAACAGCGAGCCGGTCGATGCGCTCAGCATGATCGTCCATCGCGGCACCGCCGAATCGCGCGGTCGCGGCATGTGCGAACGGCTGAAGGATCTGATCCCCCGACACCTGTTCAAGATCCCGATTCAGGCGGCGATCGGCGGCAAGGTCATCGCGCGTGAGACGATCGCGGCGATGCGCAAGGACGTCACCGCCAAATGCTATGGCGGCGATATCAGCCGCAAGAAGAAGCTGCTGGACAAGCAGAAAGAGGGCAAGAAGCGGATGCGCGAATATGGATCGGTGTCGATCCCGCAGGAAGCCTTCATCGCCGCGCTTCGCATGGGCGACGAAAACTAGGCGTCGTTCTATTCCGCCGCTAGATGGTCCCGAAACCAGGCGGCGGTTTCTTCCTCGGACAGGTCTCCGGCGGCGAGGGCGAGGAACGCCACCACCAGTTCGGCATCGGTCGCCGTCAGCGTGAATCCGTTGAGGGCGAGAAAGGTTTCGCTGACCACCGCCGCTGTCCGCTTGTTGCCATCGACAAAGGGATGGTTGCGGGCAATGCCATAGGCATAGGCCGTCGCCAGCGCCGCCGCATCCGCCTCTTCATAGGCGGCAAGGTTGATAGGTCGCGCCATCGCGCTGTCCAGCAGGCCCGCATCGCGCACGCCTTCGCCCCCGCCATGCTCGGCAATCTGCTCGCCATGCGCCGCCATGGCCACCTCTACAGTGACCCATATCCAATCCTGTGCCATGGCTTATTTCGCGAGTTCGCGCAGCGCCCGCTTGCGTCGCTGCATAACCGCGCGGGCTGCCGCCATCTGTGCGTCGAAATCGGGTTCAACCGCACTCAACTCTATGCCACGCGGCGTCGTCACCACGGACAAGGTTTCGCCGATCCCGACGTTGAGATGCGCCAGCACTTCCTTGGGCAGGATGACTCCGGCAGAATTGCCTATCTTGGTGATTTTGAGCGGCGTGTTCATACATAAGTTATAACATGCTCAGATGTCATCGACAAGCCGCCGCTTGACGTCCACCCCACAACCGGGGAACAAGCACATCCTCAAAGACAAGGGGATGACGATGCGCGAACAGGGATGGCTCTATGACGCGAACCCGGCGATGTTCCGGGCGCATCCCGTCTGGTTCAGCCTGCTGCTTGTCTCCGTCATCGGCTGGCCTGTGCTGGGCATCTGGTGGGTCCGGCACAAGGGCGCGCGCCTTGCCCTTTCGGAGCAGGAGATATTGTTGGAACGCGGCCTCCTTTCCAAGCAACGCACCCAGATTGCACTGTCCAGCATTCGCAGCGTCCGCATCACCCAGAGCTTTGGCCAGCGGTTGTTTGACGTGGGCGATGTCGAACTGTTCAGCGCGGGCGATTATGCCGAAATCGCGATCCGTGCGATGCCGCATCCCGGCCGTATCCGCGACCTTGCCGCCGCCCGTTCGGTGACGGTCCTGCCGCCCCGTCCGGCAGATTCGAAGTCTTAAAGGTGCCGCGATTTCTTAATCGTCAGATGCGTCCATCTGACTGGAAATCCCTCTAAGCCTTGACATATCCGCATTTATTTCAACGATAGCGTAATCGACAGGGTGGGCACGCGATCCGCCACACGCAGGAAGGACACCTGAAACGCACGCCGCCCGCATCTCGCGGAGCGGTGGGAAAAGGGGTCATATGCGATGGGCTTGCGGGTCATGCCATCACTACCGGAGCTGACGGCGGAACAGCGGGAGGATATCCGCCGTATTTGCGGATTTGCCTGCGTCCGATGCGGCGTCACAATCTATCGCTATCTCGCGCTGCCGACCGATAAACACGCGGACGAGCCGATCGGTACATTGCTTTGCCCGACCTGCCATGGGCTGGTGGAGGAGGGGCGGTTGACGCCCGCACAGGTGTGTAGCTTCCACGCCAATCCCGTCGTGCGCCAGCGCCACTTTGCGCGCGACCGCCTGCCTTTCTCCAACGAACTGCCGCAGTTGATCGTTGGTGGCGCACGCCTGTTGCGCGACACGCCCATCCCGGTAACGGTCGAGGGTGAGCCGCTGCTGATTTTCGCGCCACCGCGCCGTGGTAACGGCGCTACGCGCATCAGCGTGCGACTGGGCGGGCGAGACGGAACGCCCGAACAGATTGTCGATGGCAATGAATGGCTGCCCACCAATGGCAGTTGGCATTTCCTGCTGCGCGGCGATCGCTATTCGATCATGGCCGCACGTGGAGACGGCCTTGCGGTCCTGCGGATCGTTTCTCGCAGTCGCATCGCGGTCGAACATCTACGGACAACCATAAAAGGCCGCCGGGTAGAGGTGACGCCCGACTGGCTGGAAATCGATGGTAAACGCTACGTCGATCGCATCAGCAGTGGCAATCTGATCGGGCTTGAAGTCTAAAACGCGTCCGCTGCATCCATCAGCCCGGTCAGCTTTCTGGGCGCCACCGTGCGCCAGCTACGCGCAAGCCGTTCGGCGATATGATCCCAGTCGACCTCGTCGCCATCCAGCCTGATCCCGACCCAGCCGGCTGTTCCGAAATAAGCAGGGCGGTAAAAAAGGTCGGGATCATTCTCGATCAGCATCGCCTGTTCTTCGGGGGCGCTGGTCTTGACGATGATAGCAAGGACGCCGTCGCCATGATGATCCTGCGTGAAATAGGCGAATTTCTTGCCCTTCTCGATCCCGAAACAGGGCATTCCATGCGACGTCACCTCGTCCACCTGCGGCAGCGCCAGCGCCAGCGCGCGCACCCGATCCAACAGATAGTCGGGCGTCCGCTCACGCATCACGAAATCGGCCAGCGTGCGTGAATAAAGCTGATGCTCGGCAATCAGGATGCGGGCCGCCAGCGTGTCGATTGTGTCGCCCGGCAATATCGCAACCGGCGTCTGGCCCAGTACGGGGCCGTCGTCCAGCTCCGCTGTTACCACATGGACAGAACAGCCCGCATGGCTGTCGCCCGCATCCATCGCGCGTTGATGCGTGTCCAGGCCCTTATATTTGGGCAACAGGCTGGGATGGATGTTCAGCATCCGCCCCGCCCATTTGCCTACAAATTCGGGCGAGAGCAGCCGCATATAGCCCGCCAGCGCCACGAACTGCGCGCCCGCTTTGCGAAGCTGCGCGTCGATGATGGCATCGAACTCGGCGCGCTTGATGCCTTTGTGGCTTTGCCCGAAGGTCGCGATCCCTTCGGCGGCGGCCAGCGTCAGCCCGGCTGCATCCGGGTCGTTGGCCGCGACCAGCACGATTTCATAGGGGCATGTCCCAGCCTTCGCCGCATAGAGCAGCGCCGCCATGTTGGACCCACGGCCGGAGATCAGGACGGCGACTTTAGCCTTCGACATTAGAACTCCCTTCCGCTTGCGGGAGGGGTCGGGGGAGGGCCTGTTCCTTAGGCGTCCGCTCGACATGCCCTCCCCTAACCCCTCCCGCAAGCGGAAGGGGGATTGGATGTTTCAGCCCAGATGCGTCGCGGTCCAGTCGGCCTGGGCGCTCCATGTCTCAACCGTTCCGCGGACGGTGCAGCCCTTGTCCCCCGCTTCGATCTGGCCGATGCGATAGACGGTTTCGCCTGCCGCGGTCAGGCCTTGCGTCACCGCCTCAACCTCCGCCTCGTTGACCGCCAGCACCATGCCGACGCCGCAGTTGAAGGTGCGCGCCATTTCCTCCGGCTCGATATGGCCCTGCGCTTGCAGGAACGCCATCAGGCGTGGCTGCTCCCAGGCATTGGCATCGACCACCGCATGGCACCCGTCGGGCAGGACGCGGGGGATGTTTTCCAGCAGGCCGCCGCCGGTAATATGCGCCAGCGCGTTGATCTTGCCCGCGCGCACGAACGGCAGCAGCGAGCGCACATAGATGCGCGTCGGCGCCATTAGCGCGTCGATCAGCAGCACTTCATTGTCGAACAGCGCCGGGCGGTCCAGCTTCCAGCCCTTGTCGTCGGCCAGACGCCGTACCAGCGAGAAACCGTTGCTATGTACCCCCGAAGAGGCAAGGCCCAGCAACAGGTCGCCTGCGCTCACGCGTATTCCGGTGAGCGCCCGCGACCGCTCCACCGCACCAACGCAGAAACCGGCCAGGTCATAGTCGCCCGCCGCGTACATGCCCGGCATTTCCGCCGTCTCGCCGCCTATCAGCGCGCAGCCCGCCTGACGGCAGCCTTCCGCGATTCCGGCGATAACCCGCTCGGCAACACCGCTGTCCAGCTTGCCCGTGGCATAATAGTCGAGGAAGAAGAGCGGCTCTGCGCCCTGCACGATCAGGTCGTTGGCGCACATCGCCACCAAGTCGATGCCCACGCCATCATGACGGTCATGGTCGATCGCCAGTTTCAGCTTCGTGCCCACGCCATCATTGGCCGCGACCAGCAACGGGTCGTCATAGCCAGCGGCCTTCAGGTCGAAAAAGCCGCCAAAGCCGCCCAGTTCGGCGTCGGCGCCGGGGCGTCGGGTGGCCTTGGCCAGTGGCGCAATGGCACGGACCAGCGCATTGCCGGCGGCGATATCGACGCCAGCCTTGGCGTAGCTATAAGATTCGGTGTCGCTCATGGTTTCCGCGCCTAGAACAAGTGACGCGAAAACGGAACGACCAATTGGCGTCAGAGCCAGCGGCGTTCGATTGTTTGCGCGCGTTTTGGGTGCGCGCGTCGCTTTTTTCAGCGAAAAACCGGCACCACTTTCCCGCACGATGCTCCAGTCGGCAGGTTGCCGCTTGGCAGGACGGGCAAATCCCGCCAAAAGGACGCCCGTGACCCTCACCGCCCCCATTTCGCGCCTGTCGGGCGTGCGCCCTCTCGTTGTTCGTCTGGCCTCACGGCCTTTGCAGATTGCGCTGGCGATTCTCATCGGCCTCGCGGCGGCGGCTCTGTTCGCGCAGATGGAGGGCGAGCGCGGTGTGCCGCCCATCGCCAGTGGCGGTGACTTCGAAGTGAACGGCGTGAAGGTCGACGTCTATGCCAAGGATGCCGACAGCGCGCGCCATGCGGGCTGGCGACTGGCCCAGCGGCAGGCGTGGCGGATGCTCTGGACGCGCACCCATGGCAACGCCGGTGCGCCCGCGCTCTCCGATTCGCAGTTGGGCGCGATGGTGTCGGGTATCGAGATTCAATATGAACAGTCCGGGCCGACCCGCTATGTCGCGACCCTGGGCGTCCTTTTCGATCGTGCTCGCACCGGCCAGCTTCTGGGGATCAGCGGCCAGACGCTACGCTCGCCGCCGTTGCTGGTGATCCCCGTGCTTTGGGACGGCGGCTCGGCCGTCACCTTCGAACGGATCAACGAGTGGCAGCGCGGCTGGTCGCGTTTTCGCACGGGTGAAAGCGCCATCGATTATGTCCGTACCGCCGGGTCTGTCGCTGATCCCATGCTCCTCAACGCCGGGCAAACCGGGCGGCGCGGGCGTCTGTGGTGGCGCGTGCTGCTCGACCAATATGGCGCGGCCGATGTCATTTTCCCGATCGCCCGGCTGGACCGGCAATGGCCCGGCGGTCCCGTCGTGGGCAGCTTCACCGCGCGCTATGGTCCCGACAATCAGTTGATCGGCAGCTTCTCCCTGCGCGCCGCCAATGATGGGGCGATTCCCGCGATGATGGATGAGGCGATCCGGCGCATCGACCTGCTTTACGTTGGGGCACTGGTCGATGGCCGTCTGCGCCCCGATCCTTCGCTCATCATCGAGGAGCCGATCGACCCCGAGGCACTGAGAATCGAAAATGCCGCCGATCTGCCCGTCGAATCGTTCGACGCCCCCGGTGCGGCGACGACCGGCACCTCCAGCTTTACGGTCCAGTTCGAAACGCCCGATGTCGCGTCGGTCGGTCAGGGCGAATCGCTGGTCCGCTCGATCCCCGGCGTCCGCTCCGCCGCGACCAGCAGCCTCGCTCTGGGCGGGATGTCGGTCATGCAGGTCAGTTTCGAAGGCACGCTCGACACGCTCCGCACCGGCCTTCAGGCGCGCGGCTATACCGTCACCGCGTCCGGCTCAACGCTGCGGATCGCTCGCCGCGCTGGGCCTGCACCGGCCACCCCGCCCCAACCATGAGGCAGATCAGCCTGCCGTTCGATTGGTCGGGGGGGCAGGGGGACGGAGACTTCCTGGCCAGCGAGGCCAACGCGCTGGCCGTGCGTCATCTTGATAGCTGGCGCGACTGGCCGGTGATGATCACTGTCCTGACCGGTCCACCATTGTCCGGGCGTTCGACACTGGGCCGCCATTTCGCGCAAATGAGCGGTGGCGAACTGATCGACGATGCGGAAGGAACGGACGAGCACCACCTGTTCCACGCCTGGAACCGGGCGCAGACCGACCGGGTGCCGCTCCTGCTGATCGGCCAGAGCGCGCCGACGCTCTGGACCATCGCGCTGCCCGACCTGCGTTCGCGTCTTGCCGCCGTGCCCCATGTCGCTATCGCTGAACCGGACGAGGTACTGGCCCACGCCCTTGTCGAGCGGCAATTGTCGCGCGCTGGCGCGCCCTTTGTGGCGGAACTGCCCGACTGGCTGCTGCGCCGGATCGAGCGTACTTATGGCGCCATCGCCGCCGTCACGCGCCTGCTGAATGAGGCTGCCCTGTCATCTGGTCGCAAGATTTCCGTCGCAATGGCGAAAGAAGCCCTGCAAAATGCGGGCATCCTGCCTATACTGCCGCCTGAACCCAATAACTGACCCCATTTTCAACCCCGCGAGGACATGTCTTGGCCGAAGCTGATCCCGCCGCCAGCTTGACCCTTCCGGTCGACCGCTATTTCAATCGCGAACTGTCATGGCTCGCGTTCAATCAGCGCGTGCTGGAGGAGGCGATGAACCGCGCCCATCCGCTGCTGGAGCGGCTGCGCTTCCTGTCGATCTCCGGCGCCAATCTGGACGAATTTTTCAGCGTCCGGGTGGCAGGGTTGAAGGGGCAGCAGTTGGAGGATGTCGACCTGCGCTCCGCCGACGGCCTCACCCCCGCCCAGCAACTCGCCGCCATTACCGAACGGACCACGCGGCTCATGCAGGCGCAGCAGAAGGTGTGGGGTCTGCTCCATGCCGAACTGGGCGATGTCGGGATCGAAGTGATCGGGCCATCCAACGGGATGGATGCGACAAGCGAAGCCTGGCTGCGCGACCATTTCCTCAATCAGGTCTTCCCGATCCTGACCCCGCAGGCGCTCGACCCCGCGCATCCCTTTCCCTTCATTCCCAATGGCGGGCTGTCGATCATCTTCGATCTGGAGCGCTTGTCGGACAAGCAGCCGATCCGCGAACTGGTGATGATCCCGTCCTCGCTGGCCCGCTTTGTGCGGATACCCGGCGACCCCGCACGGTACATGGCGCTGGAGGCGGTGATCCGCCGCTTCTCCGGCGATCTTTTCCCCGGCTATCGCGTCCGCAACAGCGGCGTCTTCCGCATCATCCGCGACAGCGACATCGAGATTGAGGAAGAGGCCGAAGACCTGGTTCGCTATTTCCGCAGCGCCATCAAGCGCCGCCGCCGTGGCCGCGTGATCCGCATGGAGATTGAGGAACGCATCCCCGAACCGGTCGAGGACATGCTTCAGGACATGCTCCAGGGCCATGACGCGATCGTCGAGGAGGTGGAGGGGTTCGTCGGCATCGGCGACCTGTCCGGCCTGGTGGATGAGGACCGTCCCGACCTCAAATTCGAACCCTATGTCCCGCGTTTTCCAGAGCGAATTCGCGAATATGGCGGCGATTGCTTCGCTGCGATCCGGGCCAAGGACATCGTCGTCCACCATCCCTATGAAAGTTTCGATGTCGTCATCGCCTTCCTGAAACAGGCGGCGAGCGACCCGGACGTGGTGGCGATCAAGCAGACGCTCTACCGCGCGGGCAAGCAATCCGCCATCATCCGCGCGCTCATCGACGCGGCAGAGGCGGGCAAGTCCGTTACCGCCGTGGTGGAGTTGAAGGCCCGGTTCGACGAGGAGCAGAATCTCCTCTGGGCCTCGCAACTCGAACGGGCAGGGGTGCAGGTCGTCTATGGCTTCATCGACTGGAAGACCCATGCCAAGATTTCGATGGTCATCCGGCGGGAGAGCGGACATTTTCGCAGCTATTGTCACTTCGGCACCGGCAATTACCATCCTGTCACCGCGCGCATTTATACCGACCTCAGCTTCTTCACCGCCGATCCGCGCTATAGCCGCGATGCTGCGGCGCTGTTCAATTACATCACCGGTTATGTCGAACCGCAGGCGCTGGAAAAGCTCATCATGTCGCCCCGCGACCTGCGCAATAGCCTCTGCCAGCAGATCGATGCGGAGATCGACCATGTCCGCGCCGGGCGGCAGGGCAATATCTGGGCGAAGATGAACTCGCTGGTCGATCCCGCGATCATCGAAAAACTCTATGCCGCCAGCAATGCGGGGGTTCAGATCGACCTCATCATCCGGGGCATCTGCTGCCTGCGCCCCGGCGTGCCCGGCATGTCGGAGAATATCCGAGTGAAGTCGGTCGTCGGCCGCTTTCTGGAGCACAGCCGCATCGCCGTGTTCGGCAATGGCAAGGCGCTGCCCAATAATGGCGCAAAGGTCTTCATCAGCTCAGCCGACTGGATGCCGCGCAATTTCGATCGCCGGGTGGAATTCCTGCTGCCGGTCGAAAATGAAACGGTGCATGACCAGATTCTCGATCAGGTGATGGTCGCCAACCTCATGGATAATGAACAAAGCTGGGAGCTGGAAAGCGATGGCCATTACCGGCGTCTTGAACCGGGCGATCGCCCTTTCAATCTCCATCGCTATTTCATGACCAATCCCTCGCTTTCGGGCCGTGGCGCCGCGCTCGACAGTGTAGCCGTGCCGACACTCAGCCTGCGGCACAGGCGCTAAAGGTCGATGCCATCAATGCTCCATCGCGTCCGCGCGCTCGCTGAAAACATGGCACCGGCCAGCGAGCCTGCCTTTGCGCGCAGCGCCATCATCGACATCGGTTCCAACAGCGTGCGACTGGTCGTCTATGACGGGCCGCGCCGCATCCCGTTCATCCTGTTCAATGAAAAGGTGATGGCGGGGCTGGGCGCATCGCTGGGCAAGACCGGCCGGATCGAAACCGAAGCCATGGAGCGGGGCTTGCGCGCCCTTGCCCGCTTCGCGCATCTGTGCCGCGAAATGGCGGTGCAGGATGTGCGTTGCGTCGCGACCGCCGCCGTGCGCGACGCGATCAACGGCCCGGATTTCATCGCCCGCGCCGCGCAGATCGGGCTGGACGTCGAACTGTTGAGCGGCGCGCAGGAGGCGGTCGGCGCGGCGATGGGCGTGCTGTCGGGCATTCCTGACGCCAACGGCATCGTCGGTGATCTGGGGGGCGGCAGTCTGGAACTGGCCCGCATTCGCGATGGCGCGGTGCACCAGACCATCTCGCTGCCGCTGGGCGTGCTACGCCTGCCCGAAATCCGGGCCAAGGGGCGCGGAGCGATGGAGCGCCTCGTCAAGAAGATGCTGCTCAAGACCGGATGGGCGGCGGCGCCGAACCTGCCCTTCTATCTTGTCGGTGGCTCCTGGCGCGCGCTGGCCCGCTTCGACATGCAGCTCAACGACTTTCCGCTGCCGGTCCTCCACCAATATGAGATGCCCGCCGCCCGCGCCGAACAATTGACCCGCATCGTCAGCCATGTTGGTCGCGCCCGGCTGAAGGGTGTTCCCGCGATGACCGGCTCTCGCATCCCGACCCTGCCGGATGCGGCAGCCTTACTTTCGGTCATGGTCCGCCAGCTCAAATCCCAGCGGCTCATCGTCTCCGCCTATGGCTTGCGCGAAGGGTTGTTGTTCGAAGGGCTGCCCGCCGATCTCCGCAAGGCGGACCCCCTGTTGATCGCCGTTGAGGCGGAAGGGGAGGCGCAGGCGCGTTTCTCCGGCCATGGCGACATGATCGAACGCTGGATCGCGCCGTTGTTCCTTGAGGATGGCAGTGGCTGGCGTCGCATTCGTCGCGCCGCCTGCCTGCTCGCCGATGTCGGCTGGCGCGCCAATCCTGACTTCCGGGCCGAGCGCGGCGTGGAGATCGCGCTGCACGGCAATTGGGTCGGCATCACGGTCGAGGAACGGGCGATGCTGGCGCAGGCGCTGCACAGCAATTTCGGCGGCGGCAGCACGGCGCCCGCGCCACTCGACACGCTTGCCTCGCCCCAGGCACTGGAGCGCGCGAACCTTTGGGGCTTGGCGATCCGCTTGGGTCAGCGCCTTTCTGGCGGCGTGGAGGGACCACTGGAGGCCGGGCGTCTGGACCTTGATGGCGACACGCTCTCGCTGGTCCTGCGTGGCCGCGATACCGATCTTTATGGTGAAGCCGTCGAACGCCGCCTGCGTCAGTTGGCCCAGGCCATGGGTGTCAAGCACCGTATGACCCAGGCAAGCTAGAGGGTTTTCGAAGCAGATAGAATCATCTGCTGGCTCGGAAAACGCGTAAAATTAAAAAGCAGAGCAACCGAGCCGATGCAATCGGATCGGAAATTGCTCTAGACGGCTTCTCGTCGTTAAGGTCAGCCGCACCGCGCCGACGTAATCACCATCGCTTCGTCATAGGCGACGGTCAGCCGCTCTGGCCGGAAATCCATCGTCATCGCCATGCCGGGGCCACCCCAGCGCATGGTCTTCGCGCCCGACGCCTTCAGCATCGCAGCTCCCGTCTCTGCGCTCGCCTTCTGCCCCACGAAAGAGGCGACGGGTTCGTTGCGGCACGGCCCTTCGGCATTCGCCGCCGGAGCCTCGCCGCCGCTTGTGGTGGCACAGGCCGCCAGCGGAGCCATCATCATCGCCACCAAAGCCGTCCGCATCATAATCTTCTCCTATTCGGTGCGGGTCATCCGCAGGCGTCCGTTCTTGACCGCAAAGGCCATGCGCCCTTCGACCAGATCGACCGCATCGCGCCCGAACTGTTCATAGCGCCAGCCCTCCAGGATCGACAGCCCCTCGCGGACACCCGCCGCCAGTGCGTCGATATCATCGGTCCGCGCGATCAGGCGCGAAGCGACGTTGATGTCGCGCGACCGGATCTTGAGCAGCAGCTTGAGGAGGTCCGCCACCAGCGCGCCGTCTTTGCCGAGGCCCGGCCGCTTGGGATCGCGTTCGGGCATTTCCTCGCGATCCAGTGGCTGGTGCTTTGCCAGCGCCGCCATCAGGCGCGCGCCGATGTCGTTGCTTTTCCACGTCGCGGACAGGCCGCGCACCTTGCCCAGATCATCCTGAACGCGGGGCGGATGGCTGGCGATGTCGGCCAGCGTCTCATCCTTGACGATGCGCCCGCGCGGCAGGTTCTTGTCCTGCGCCTCGATCTCACGCCACGCGGCCAGCGCCTTCAGGCGGCCCAGCACATCGGCCTTGCGGCTGGCGATGCGGACGCGCTGCCAGGCGTCTTCGGGCAAGGTTACATAGTTGGACGGATCGCTGATCCGCTCCATCTCTTGGTCCAGCCAGTCGCCGCGCCCGGTCTTGCGCAGTTCTTCCAGCATCTTGGGGAAAATCTGGATCAGGTAGGTGACGTCGCCGATCGCATAGTCGATCTGCCGGGCATCCAGTGGCCGCCGGCCCCAGTCGGTGAAGCGCGCCCCCTTGTCCAGCGTCACGCCCATCCACGCATCGACCAGATTGCCGTAACCGATCTGCTCGCCAAGGCCGAGCGCCATCGCCGCGATCTGGGTATCGAACATCGGGTGCGGCGTCTTGCCGGTCAGGTTGTAGATGATCTCGAGATCCTGCCCGCCCGCGTGGAAGACCTTGAGGACATCCTCATTATTGGTCATCAGTTCCAGCAGCGGCGTCATGTCCAGCCCCGGCGCCTTCGGGTCGATGGCGGCGGCTTCATGCGCGTCGGCGACCTGCACCAGGCACAGGTCGGGCCAATAGCTGTTCTCGCGCATGAACTCGGTGTCGACGGCGATATAGGGGGATTTTGCGATACGGGCGCAGAAATCGGAAAGCGTCTTGCTGTCGGTAATCAGCGGATGGATTTGCATATGGTCTTCGATCTTATTATGGGCTGGCCCGCTCCCTGGCGGGCTGGTCGTAATGACCTGATGCCCATAGCCTGCCGTCAGGGGTTTGTCATTTCCGTAAAACGAAACTGAAAGAATAGAACGCCATGCATGCCTATCGCACCCACAATTGCGCTGCCCTTCGTGAGGCTGATGTCGGCGCGACCGTCCGCCTGTCCGGCTGGGTGCATCGCAAGCGCGACCATGGGGGCGTGTTGTTCGTCGACCTGCGCGACCATTATGGCCTGACCCAGATCGTCGCCAAGGCTGATAGCGAAGCGCTGCGCATCCTTGATGGCCTGCGCGCCGAATCGGTCGTGACGATCGACGGCACCGTCGTTGCGCGCGGTCCCGAGGCGACCAACCCGAAGATGGAAACCGGCGGAATCGAGGTCGTGGCCGACAGCGTGACCGTCCAGTCGGTCGCTGCCGAACTGCCGCTGCCCGTCGCGGGCGAGCAGGAATATCCTGAGGATATTCGCCTGCGCTATCGCTTCCTCGACCTGCGCCGCGAAACGCTGCACGCCAACATCGTCAAGCGCACGAAGATCATCTCCGACATGCGCCGCCGCATGGAAGGCATAGGCTTCACTGAATATTCCACGCCGATCCTGACCGCGAGCAGCCCGGAGGGCGCGCGCGACTTCCTGGTGCCCAGCCGTATCCACCCCGGAAAATTCTACGCCCTGCCGCAGGCGCCGCAGCAATATAAGCAGTTGCTGATGGTCGCGGGCTTCGACCGTTATTTCCAGATCGCGCCCTGCTTCCGCGACGAAGACCCCCGCGCCGACCGCCTGCCGGGCGAATTTTACCAGCTTGATCTGGAAATGAGCTTCGTCACCCAGGAAGATGTCTGGAACACGATGGAGCCGGTGATCGCGCAGGTGTTCGAGGCGTTCGCCGACGGCAAGCCGGTGACGCCCGCGGGCAGCTTCCGCCGCATCCCGCACGCCGAAGCTCTGCTCAAATATGGCAGCGACAAGCCCGACCTGCGCAACCCGATCGAAATCACCGACGTCACCGAACATTTCCACGGGAGCGGCTTTGGCATCTTCGCCTCGCTGGTCGAAAGCGGCAGCGTCATCCGCGCCATCCCCGCGCCCGGCGCTGGTGCAGGCAGCCGCAAATTCTTCGACGAGATGAATAATTGGGCGCGCGGCGAAGGCTATTCGGGGCTTGGCTATATCAACATCAAGGATGGCGTCCCCGGCGGCCCAATCGCCAAAAATCATGGAGAGGAAGCGACGGCCAGGCTGATTGCCGCGCTGGGCCTTGGCGCCAATGACGGCGTGTTCTTCGCCGCGGGCAAGGAATCGCAGGCCGCCAAGCTCGCCGGTCTCGCCCGCACTCGTGTTGGCGAAACGCTCGACCTGATCGACAAGGATCGCTTCGATCTGTGCTGGATCGTCGACTTCCCCTTCTACGAATATGACGAGGACAGCAAGTCGGTCGACTTCGCGCATAACCCCTTCTCGATGCCGCAGGGTGGTCTGGACGCGCTGAACAATCAGGACCCCCTGACCATCAACGCCTACCAATATGACATGGTCTGCAACGGTTTCGAGATTGCCTCCGGCTCGATCCGTAACCAGTCGCCCGAACTGATGGTCAAGGCGTTCGAACTGGTCGGCCTGTCCCAGCAGGATGTGGAGGATCGCTTCGGCGGCCTATACCGCGCCTTCCAGTACGGCGCGCCGCCCCATGGCGGCATGGCTGCTGGCGTTGACCGGATCGTCATGCTGCTGTGCGGCGTGCAGAACCTGCGCGAAATCACGCTGTTCCCGATGAACCAGCGTGCCGAAGACCTGCTGATGGGCGCACCCAGCGCCGCCGAATTCAAGCAGTTGCGCGAACTCCATGTCCGTGTCGTGGAGCCTGCGCCCAAGGGCTGACTTTTTCTCTTTCCGTCATGCCGGACTTGATCCAGCATGGCGGAAAGGAGAATGCGCCCATGACGATCGACCTTGGCGACCATGAAAAGGGCGCGAAATATCCCGGTGATTATGACGCCGACCTCGCGGCCCTCCAGCAGCGACTCGCCCGGATTCAGGTCGCGCATATCCTGCACAAGCGCCGCAGCGTCATCCTGTTCGAAGGATGGGACGCCGCGGGCAAGGGCGGCATCATCAAGCGGATGACCGCCGATTGGGATCCGCGCTATTATCAGGTCCACCCCATCGCCGCGCCCACTGAAGAAGAACTCGATCATCATTTCCTCTGGCGTTTCTGGACGCGGCTGCCCGGCGGGCAGAATATCGCCTTGTTCGACCGCAGTTGGTATGGCCGGGTGCTGGTCGAACGGGTCGAGGGCTTCGCGAAGAAGGCCGACTGGAAACGCGGTTATGACGAGATCAATGCCTTTGAGAAGCAACTGGCCGACGCGGGCACCAACTTCGTCAAGCTGTTCATCCACATCACCCAGGAAACGCAGGACGAACAACTGGCCCAGCGGCTCGATACCCCGTGGAAACGGTGGAAGACCGGTCCCGATGATTATCGCAACCGCGCCCGCCGCGCCGACTATCTCGACGCGATGCACGCGATGTTCAAAAAGACGGACAGCAAACACGCGCCCTGGCATGTCATCGACAATAACAACCGCAAGGCTGGGCGCATCGCTGCGCTCACCTATGTCGCGGACCGTCTGGAGGCGCTGGTGCCGATGGACATGCCCGATGCCGATCCCGCCATTGTGAAACTGGCGAAAGCGGCTTTTGGTTACAAGCCCGCGAAATGACCGGATACTCGTCGTAAGCGGCTGAATTGTAACAAAACTGCCATAAATTCCTAACGCCCTGTTTACCATTGCGCGATAGATGGCGGGCGTGGGACGCAAAGCATGAACGCACTTTTGAAACCTGATGCCCCGGTCGACGCCGGGGGCAACGCCGCGCTGCTGATCGCGCGCGCGCCGGTGCGCCTTGGTCAGCCGCTCAGCGACGCGGTCGAGCGCTTTCAGCAGGATGCGGGCCTGCGCCTGCTGCCGGTGGTCGATGTGGCGGATTGCCCGGTCGGCGCAATCTATGAGCGCGACACGCGGGCGATCCTCTTCAATCCTTTCGGCCACGCGCTGCTCAAGAATCCCAGCTTCGGTGGGCAGCTCGATGGCCATGTCCGCCCCTGCGCCACCGTTTCGGCCGATAGCGCGGTGGAAGTGTTAATCGACCTTTATGCCCGCGAAGGCGGAGCCTGTGAGGGGCTGATTGCTGTTACTCATGGCCGCTATGCTGGGGTAATCGACAGCCAGACGCTGTTACGGCTCGCCGCAGAACGCGACAGCGGCATCGCCCGCGCCAAGGCCGCCCGGTTCGAGCGGTTGACGCGGCAGAGCGCGACCTTCCGCAACGACATGGGTGCACTGGTCGCCGATCTTGTCGGCATGGCGGGCAGCCTTGCCACCAGCGCTGCGCAGGCGGCCGACCGCGCGAAAAGCAACCGCGATCACGCCGCTGGCATGGCCGTGTCGGCATCGCAGACCGCCACCGGCATGGCGCAACTGGCCGCCAGCGGCACCGCGCTCGCTACCACGCTTCAATCGGTCGAGGATCAGATGAGCCAAGCTTCCAGCGCGACCGGACAGGCGGTCGTTCACGCCCATGCGGGCACGCAGCAGGCGGGCGCGCTCGCACTGGCGACGGATGAGATCGGCGCGGTCTCAACCCTCATCGACTCGATTGCTCGCACCACCTCCACCCTCGCGCTCAACGCCGCGATCGAGGCGGCGCGGGCGGGCGAAGCGGGCAATGGCTTTGCCATCGTCGCCCAGCAGGTCAGGTCTCTTGCTGACCAGACACGGGAGGCTGCGGCGGACATCAGCACCCGGATCGACCATATGCGGACCGCCGTGACCGATGTGTCCGATGGCTATGCCCATATGAACGCCATCATTGGCATCGTGGATCAGCTTTCCTCCGCCGTCTTCGACGCGGTGGCGCAGCAGGGGCATTTTACCCGCGCCATCGCCGACCATGTGGCCGAAGCGGGTGAGGCCAGCGAGCATATCCGCGCCAGCGCCAGCGAGGTCAGCGGCAACGCCGGAACGGCAGCGACGGGCGCGCAGGCGATCGGCGACCTGGCCCGCACCCTCTCAGACGGGTCGCGCAAGCTGGAGGATCGCGTCGGCCTCTTCATCAATGCAATTCGCGAAGGCTGAGGCCGCAAGGGCTGAGGCCGTGAAGGTTAAGGCCGTGAAGGTTAAGGGAAGCGCATTATCCTACTGGCGCGCGCCGTAAATGCGGCTAGTCTCTCCATCCATAGCAAGAAGGAGAGGGATACATGCTCGTCATGTTCGTCGGCACCGACCGCACTGAAACCGCCGTCAATGCCGCTCAAGTCACCTTCGTCTCATCGGTCCGCGACGGCACCCGCATCCGCTTTGGCGAAGGGCGCAGCGTCACCGTGACCGAACCGATCGGCGAAGTGCTCGACAGCCTCAACCGCTCGCTAAGGCCGCATGACTAGAGCATGATCCGATCAGACTGAATCGGATCATGCTCCATTTATCTTTTGTTTTCCGCATTTTCGTAAGTCAGCAGATGATGCCATCTGCTTAGAAAATGCTTTAGGTGATGGTCCGGGTGGTTCAGCCGGGGTAGCGGATCGCCATCACCTCATATTCCTTTTCCCCCGCAGGAAGCTGGACCCGGCGCAGATCACCGATCGCCGCGCCCCGGAGCGCACGGGCGATCGGTGATCCCCAGCCGATCCGCCCGGCGCTGGCATCGGCCTCATCATTGCCCATGATGGTGACGGTGCGGTGGTTGTCATCCTCATCCGCGATGGTGACGGTCGCGCCGAAATAGACACGGCTCTGGTTGGGCTGCTGGCGCGGGTCGACGACCTTGGCGTCCTTCATCTTCTTCGACAGCCGCCGCAACTGCCCGTCAATCTCGCGCATCCGCTTGCGGCCATAGAGATAGTCGCCGTTCTCGCTTCGGTCGCCGTTGCCCGCCGCCCAACTGACGATCTCGACGATGCGGGGCCGTTCGACGCCCAGCAACTGGTCATATTCGGCCCGCAATTTCGCAAAGCCTTCAGGCGAGATGTAGTTGGGATAGGGGACGGTCATGGCCTCCCATAACCGCTCCCCCAGCGCCATCAAAGGGGCCTTAGCCGGGCGTCTGCTTGCCAAGATAGCGCGACAGCACTGCATTGCTCCCCTTGAACCGCGCATAGCCGGGGTTCATCGCATCATAGACGACTGCATTTTCCAGCACCCGCTGGACATAATTCTTCGTCTCATAGATGGGAATCTGCTCGATCCAGCGCAGCATGTCCGCACCCGGCAGGCGCGGATCGCCATTGGCGGCCAGCCACTTGTTCACATTGCCCGGCCCGGCATTATAGGCCGCGACCGCCAGCGGATAGCTGCCGCCATAATAGCTCAACATGCGCTGGAAATAGGTCGATCCCAATTGGATATTATAGCTGGTGTCGGTGGTCAGCGCGCCGGGATTATAGCCAAGGCCAATCTTCCCTGCTGTCTCCCGCGCGGTGCCCGGCATCAACTGCATCAGGCCGCGCGCGCCCGCATGGCTGATGGCGGCGCGGTCGAACTGGCTTTCCTGCCGGGCGATGGCATGGATCATCGTCCAGTTGGACTGGTGGGAGGATGGCACGGGCACGCGGGGGAAGGAACTTGTCCCATAGCCCGACAGGCCGCTGGAAACAGCGCGCCGACCGACCATCACGCCCAGATCCGGGCGTCCCAGGCTTTGCGCCAGTTCGGCCGCCAGATAATGGTCCTTGTCGCTGTCGGCATTGGCGGCGATGGCGCGGGCGAACTTGCTTTGTTCCTCCCAGTAGCCCATCTGCCCCAGCGCCTTGGCCGCGCGCACGACCGACCGATTGGCAAAGGCCGCGCGATCCGACGCGCTCAGTTCCACATCGCGATTGACGGTCGATGGTGCGGGTACTGGCTGCCCGATCCGCTCCAGCGCCAACTGGCCATAATATTGGTCGGGGAAAGCGGAAGCCCGCTGGAAATAGCTGTTCGCGCTCGCCTGATCCCGCGCGGCAAGCGCTGCGCGTCCGGCCCAGTAATAGCCCTTGGACTGGGTCTGGGGCGACCGGGCGGCGGTGGCATAGCGACGGAACATCTCCACCGCGTCGCCGGGGCGATTGAGGTTGTAGAAGGCGGTGGTGCCCGCCAGCCAGGCCAGGCTGGTATAATCGTCACGCTCGCCGATGGGGCGCGCGCTGACATCGGTGCCGGGCGCATAGGCGTCGTCCAGTGTGGCCGAAATCGAATAGGCGAAGCTCCACTGGCTGTCGGCGGCGGCGGCCCGCGCATTGGCCAGCAGCACTTCATACCATTTTTCGGCGTCGCTCGGGCGGAAGGTCAGGGGTCGGCGATTGGCGAGCAATTGCCGTCCCGCGACCCAGTTGCCGGTGTTGCGCATCCACATGGCCTTGTCGGCCAGGAAGCCCGCATCGCCCGCGCCATAGGCTTCGGCCGCCTGCATCTTCATCGCTGCATCAGGCGCCTTGCGGCGAAAGGCGACGCGCGCCTGGATCACGGGCCGCCGTGCGGGCGAGGCGTAAGTCAGCATCCGCTCGGCCCCGGCAAGATCGTTGCCCCACAACAGCTTGTCGGCGCGGATGTCATGGTCGGCCGGTGTAAAGCTCGACCCGAACAGCGAAAAGAGCCGCGCTTCGTCTGTGGGGGCAAGCGACCCACCGGTCCAGGCCGCTCGCGCGGCGATTCGCGCTTCCGCCGTCCGGCCCAGCGCGTTCAGTGCCACCGCGTTGCGCGCATTACCCACCGCCGTGCGCGCAGGGAAGCGGGCAAAGAAAGCCACGACCTGATTCGGTTCGAAACTGTCGCCATTGATGCTGGTTTCGGCCAGCCGTCGCATCCGGTCCTCGCCCGGCCAGCCGGGATTGGTGGTGATGAAGCTGGCATAGGTGGAAAAGCCCAGCGCATCGCTTTGCTGGAGCGCGCGCCACTGGCTGATCGCCGCGTTGATGTTGCTGTCCTGCGACACGCCGACCCGGCTGCTGATCTGGTTCCATTGGCTTGTCGGGGCAGCAGGCTGGGCGCTCGGCTGCGGACTGGGCTGGCCCGGCGGGGTCTGTCCGGGCAGGGGCTGGACGACCGCGCCGGGCGGGTCCGCCTGCATCGATGCGGGGAGGAGATTGACCGGGGCAGCGAGGCCGACAGTGGAGAGCAACAGGGCAATAAGGGGCATACGGACCAATGCGGTTTGTATTGATGGGATCGACACGATGCTGGACATTATCCCATTTGCATCCTTATCAGGCCCTGAATGACGCGCTATAGCGCGCGGTTCACCCGATCATGCCCCGGAACCCCGGCGAATTGAAGGAGTATTTTGATGTTTTCCGGGTCGATACCGGCTCTGGTGACGCCCTTTCGCGACGGAGCGATCGACGAAGCCGCATTTCGCGCCTTTGTCGACTGGCAGATAGCGGAAGGCAGCAGCGCCCTTGTCCCCTGTGGCACCACCGGCGAAAGCGCCACCATGACGGTCGAAGAGCATAATCGCGTCATCGCCATTTGCGTCGATCAGGCCGCCGGGCGCGTGCCGGTGATCGCAGGCTGCGGCTCCAACGACACCCGCATCGCGCTGGAGCATATGTATGCGGCGCAAGGCACCGGCGCGAACGCGGCGCTGGTCGTCGCGCCTTATTATAACAAGCCCAATCAGGACGGCGTGTTCCAGCATTTCGCCTATCTTGCCGAACGCTGCGATCTGCCGATCATCCTCTACAATGTGCCCAGTCGCACGATCACTGACATCGGCGTGCCGGTGATGCACCGGCTGACCCAGGATTATCAGTCGATCGTGGGAATCAAGGACGCTACCGGGAATCTGGGGCGTGTCACCGCGCAACGCCTCGCCTGCGGGCCGGATTTCTGCCAGTTGTCGGGGAATGACGAAACCGCGCTCGGATTCAATGCGAT
This sequence comes from Sphingobium aromaticiconvertens, assembly GCF_037154075.1. Lineage (NCBI taxonomy): Bacteria > Pseudomonadati > Pseudomonadota > Alphaproteobacteria > Sphingomonadales > Sphingobiaceae > Sphingobium > Sphingobium aromaticiconvertens. The sequence continues at coordinate 5,040,713 of NZ_JBANRJ010000001.1, read as the reverse complement.
GGGGGGGCGGGGATGTATCTCCGTCACCGCCAATGTCGCGCCGCGTCTGGTCGCCGATTTCCAGGCAGCCTGTGCGTGCGCCGATTGGGATGGCGCTTTGGCGCTTCAGGATCGTTTATACCCCCTGCATGATGCCCTGTTCAGCGATTCTTCACCTGGGCCGATTAAATATGCCCTTTCGCGGGTCCGTCCCGACATGCCCGGCGAAGTCCGCCTGCCGATCACCTGGCCGTCGGAATCGAGCCGGGCGGCGGTCGATCGGGCGCTGGAGATTGCGGGGCTGGTCTAGTTCCGCTGGTTTGAACGCCTCTGGTTTGGTCAGGCGGCGGCCCCATATGAACGAAGTGAGTAATATCTAGATCATGGCCCGCCCGCGTCCCGAAACCTTCGACAAGAAGAAGATCGTCGCCGAGAACCGGCGCGCGCGCTTTGAATATTTCATCGAGGACGTGTTCGAGGCGGGCATCGCCCTCCAGGGCACGGAGGTGAAGGCGCTGCGTGGTGGTGAGGGCAATATCGCCGAAAGCTATGCGGAGGTGAAGGGCAATCAGGTGTTTCTGGTGAACAGCAACATCCCCGAATATAGCCACGGCAATCGCGAAAATCACGAACCCAAACGCCCGCGCAAGCTGCTGCTGCACGAACGTGAGATCCAGAAGATGTACAGCGCCGTCTCACGCCAGGGCATGACGCTGGTACCGCTGATGATCTATTTCAACAGCACGGGCCGGGCCAAGATCGAACTGGCGCTGGCCAAGGGTAAGAAAACCCACGACAAGCGGGAAGTCATCAAGGAACGCGACTGGAAGCGCGATCAGCAGCGCATCATGAAGGCGCACGGTTGATGTCCAATCGCCTGACCCGCTGGTGGCACGCCAACGCGCCCACCCGCGAATCGCTGGAAAACAGCCGTATCCTCGCCCCCGTTGCCCATCGTATTCTCGAACCTTCGCTCTGGCGCTTCACCCGCCGATCGGTGCCGCGCGGCGTGGCGCTTGGGCTGCTGGTCGGTATCTTCCTGCTGATTCCGGGCCTTCAGATTGCCGGGGCGGCGCTGCTGGCGTTGCCTTTCCGCGCCAATATCCCGGTTGCGGCGGCGATGACCTTTCTTTCCAACCCGCTGACGACGCCGCTCATCCTCTGGGCGTCGGTCTATATCGGCAACTGGCTGCTTGGCCGTACTGCCGATGCCTCGGGCGTCTGGGCGCTGATCGACAGCCATGCCTCCATCGGCCAATGGTGCGCCTGGCTCTTTTCCGAAGCGGCGCCCGCGATGCTGCTGGGCCTTGCGCTGATTTCCTTTGGTGCGGCGGCCATCGGCTATTTCCTTGCCGACTGGTTCTGGCGTGACCGGATGGGTCGCAAATGGCATGCCCGCAAAATCAGGATTGGCAAAGCCCATGAAAGCAGCGCATTGGGAGAAACCGCCGTCGCCGATCTCGCCTGACACGGCGTTGATCGGGCCATAGGCGGACCAACGATGCCAAGGGGGATCGCGCGCAGGTGGCGACGCGGAGTAACAGCAGGGACATGAATTTGGGCAGGGTGCCGCCCGCGCGCACCTTCCTGCCCTTCGTCGGCCTTGCCGCTGCCGCCTCGGCCGCACTGGTCTGGTATGCCGTTCGCGATCCGGCTCTGGCGGCGGGTTTTGTTGCTACCCTCATCGCCCTTTTGCTGCTGACGGCCTGGGTTCGGCGTCTCTATCCGCCGCAGACCGTGTCCGCCGATGCGCTGCCTGACTGGACGGTGGCGCGGGCCGCTGCCGATGCGTCCAGCATGGCGATCGCCATCACCGACCGCGCGGGCAAGCTGGTATGCGCCAGCGATCTGTTTGGCGAATGGTTCCCCGGTTTTCCGGCCCCACCCGGCATATTGACTGATTCCGTTACCACCGAAAGCTTGACTGCTGCTGGCCGCGCCGCCTGGCGAGACGGGCAGGCACGGGTGGCGGCGATCGTTCACGGGGCGCTGCGGCTGGACGTGGACGTGACCCGCACTGGCCGAGCGGAGGATTATCTCCTCTGGCGCTTCGCCCCGGTGCGTCAGCCCAGCGCGATCGATGATGTTCACCGCGTGCTGACGGGCGAAGCGGGGCGCCACTTGTCCGAAGCGGGCATCATGGCGGCGATGATTGGCGGGGAAGGGCGCATCCGCACCGCCAACGGCGCCTTCCTGCTGCGCGCGGCGGGACGGATCGACGCCAACATCACCGGTCGCGATTTCGCCAGCCATATGCGGATCGACGACAAGGGCCGCCTCTTCTTCGCGCGGGAGGAGCATGGCGGCATGCCGCTGCGTCTGTTGCAGGTTCCGCTTCGCCGTCCCGGTCAATCGGCGGGCCATGCAGGGGCACAGGAAGGCCCGATGCTCGTCCTGCTGATCGACGAGCCGATGGGTGGCGGTGACGGTACATCGGCGCTTTCCTATATCGAGACCCTGTTGTCGCTGCTGCCCTTCGGTCTTGCCATGGCCAATCGCGATGGCCGTGTCCTGTTCGTCAACAATGCGTTCGGCCGTGCGGCGGGCCTGCGCCCCGGCGACACGCCCAGCTATCCGGGCGATCTTGTCGTGCGGGAGGATCAGGCGGCGGTGGCCGACTCCGTCCGCCGTTTCGCCATAGGCCCGCAAATGTCGGGCGACATCGCCGTTCGCATGCGCGATCAGCCGGACGAACCGGTGGCGCTCAGCCTCGCTGGCGTCCGGGGGCTGGGCGACGCCGCCGTGCTTTTGAGCCTTAAGGACAATAGCGAGGAATCGAAGCTGAAGCGTCAGGTGGCGCAGGCGACCAAGATGCAGGCGATCGGCCAGCTGGCGGGCGGCGTCGCCCATGATTTCAACAATATCCTGACCGCCATCATCGGTCATTGCGACCTGATGCTGATGCGCCACACGCCCGGCGACAGCGACTATGACGACATTCAGCAGATCAAGTCGAACAGCAATCGCGCGGCTGGCCTCACCCGCCAGTTGCTGGCTTTCTCGCGCCAGCAGACGCTGCGCCCGCAGATATTGCAACTGCCCGACATCGTCGCCGACGTCTCAAACCTCCTCAATCGCCTGCTCGGCGAAAATGTCCGGCTGGAAGTGTCTCACGGCCGCAACCTTGGTGCGGTGCGCGCGGACCCCGGCCAGCTTGAACAGGTGATCGTCAACCTTGCGGTCAATGCCCGCGACGCCATGCCCAATGGCGGCGTCGTCAATATTCAGACCTATGCCGTCCCCGCCGCGAAGGTGCGTGAGTTGCGGCAGGACATATTGCCGGTCGGCGACTATACCGCGATCCGCGTCTCTGACACCGGCCTTGGCATCCCGCCGGATATCCTCTCGAAAATCTTCGAGCCTTTCTTCACGACCAAGGAAATGGGCAAGGGCACCGGTCTTGGCCTGTCGACCGTCTATGGCATCGTCAAACAGTCGGGCGGCTATATTTTCGCCGAATCGGATCTGGGGCGGGGCGCCAGCTTCATCATCTACCTGCCGGTCAACGCCGCACAGGACATGCCTGTCCTCGAAAAGCCCAAGGCGCAGCCCAAACGGGGAGAGACCTGGGGTACCGGCACCATATTGCTGGTGGAGGATGAGGATATGGTCCGTACCGTCGCCGAACGGGCGCTCACGCGTCAGGGCTATACTGTCCTCACTGCCTCGGACGGGGAATTGGGGCTGGAAGCGCTGGAGAAGGCGGATCATATCGACCTCCTGATTTCCGACGTGGTCATGCCCAATATGGACGGCCCGGCGATGGTCGCCCGCGCACGCCAGAGCCATCCCGACCTGCCTGTTCTCTTCATGTCGGGCTATGCCGAGGAGCAACTGCGTAAATCGATCGACATCGCCAATGTCGCCTTCCTGCCCAAGCCTTTTTCGGTCAGCCAACTGGCCGAAGCCGCCCGCGATGCGATGGCCAGCGGGGCCGACGTGGCGGAGGACGATGGCTGAGCTTGCGCTGCATTAAGGCCAATCTGCTGGGCAAGCGCGATTGGATGCGCTAGCGAATCGACTTTAGCAGCGGGCGCGCGCGCGAACAGGCAGGGGCCGATGTCGGACAGCAAATCCATTCTCATTGTCGAGGACGAGGCGATGATCGGCATGATGCTTGAGGATTATCTCGAAACTCTTGGCTATCAGTTGCACGCCGTCGCCTCGTCCGTGGAGGAAGCCTGCGCCCATGCGCGCGGGGGCGGTTTCGACGCTGCACTGGTCGATTGTAACCTTCAGGGTGAAAAATCCTGGCCCGTGGCCGACATATTGGCGGAACAGGCGATCCCCTTCATCTTCGCCACTGGCGGCATGGCCGATGATCTGCCGAGCCATCACGCGTCGCGTCCAACGCTCGCCAAGCCTTTCACCATCGGCGCGGTCGAACGGGCGCTGGGTAAAGTGCTGGCGGCAGAATGAATTTCGCGCCCTTTCCAAAGGGAAGGGGCCAATGCCGTATCAGGGCGCTGAAAGCCCGTGGGGCTGCCCTTTGCCTCGGAATAGGAAATTTCCGTTCCCCTCTTGTTCTAAGTGAACAAACAGGATACATCATGCCTAGGCGCCGCGATTGGGTGGTGCAACCCGCTTGACAGGGGATAGGCAGATGACCGCTATGCTTTCACTTATCGATTCCAAGAAGACAGGGAATATGGACAGACAGAAAGCATTGGAGGCCGCCCTCTCCCAGATCGACCGCGCCTTTGGCAAGGGCAGCGCGATGAAGCTGGGTTCGCGCGAGAAGATTGAGATTGAGGCGATTTCGACCGGCTCGCTCGGTCTCGATATCGCGCTTGGCATCGGCGGCTTGCCCAAGGGGCGAATCATCGAGATTTACGGGCCAGAAAGTTCGGGCAAGACCACGCTCGCGCTGCATGCCATTGCCGAAGCGCAGAAGAATGGCGGTACCGCCGCCTTCGTCGATGCCGAACATGCACTCGATCCGGGCTATGCCAAGAAGCTGGGCGTCGACATTGACGAACTGATCGTGTCGCAGCCGGACACGGGCGAGCAGGCGCTGGAGATTGTCGATACGCTGGTGCGCTCCAATGCCATCGACGTGTTGGTGATCGACTCCGTTGCCGCGCTCGTCCCTCGTGCGGAAATTGAGGGCGAGATGGGCGACAGCCATGTCGGCCTTCAGGCCCGCTTGATGAGCCAGGCGCTGCGCAAGCTTACCGGCTCCATCTCGCGCTCCAAGTGCATGGTGATCTTCATCAACCAGGTCCGCATGAAGATCGGAGTCATGTACGGCAATCCGGAAACCACGACCGGCGGCAACGCGCTGAAATTTTACGCCTCGGTCCGGCTCGACATCCGCCGCACCGGCCAGATCAAGGATCGCGACGATATCGTCGGCAACACCACCCGCGTGAAGGTGGTGAAGAACAAGGTTGCCCCGCCGTTTAAACAGGTCGAATTCGACATCATGTATGGCGAAGGCATTTCCAAACTCGGCGAGATTCTGGATCTGGGCGTGAAGGCCGGGATCGTCGAGAAATCGGGCGCCTGGTTCTCCTATGATTCGGTTCGGCTCGGCCAGGGGCGCGAGAATTCCAAGACCTTCCTCAAAGAAAATCCCGAAATGGCGGACCGTCTGGAAAAGGCGATCCGAGGCAAGACCGAAGAGGTCGCCGAAGCCCTGATGACCGGACCCGAGGCGGACGACGGGGACGAATGACCCTGCCTGGCGCACCCCGGCCGGTACAGCCGGGGATGGCCAGCGGCGTATGACGTCCTTCTTTTGCCTCAAGCACCCGAAAAGGCCCGCTACGTCCTCACGCAGCGGGCCTTTTACCGCGCGCCGAACGATTATCTGCACCCTGACGCCTCTCCTTATGAGTGGAGGGGCTATCAGGGCTGAAACAAAGGGCCGCTACTCTCCACCCCATGGAACAGCCGCAGCCTCGATACGTTCAGCACGCACTCCCTCTGGCATCTCGTCTCCCATCCTGCATCTTCAAGGAACACCTGCTTATGCGCCTCGGTATCGAAGCCATTCTCGACTATGACTTCGCCGAACCCACCGATGTGCTGCTGGCTGTGGAGGCGGCGCAATTGCCCGGCCAGACAATCATCGAGCAGTCGCTCATCATCAACAATGCCGGTCCCCTCACCAATTTGACCGGCGGCAGCGGCGTGGGGCGCCGGACTTGGACACGCAGCGGCACGGGGCGGATGCTCACCACCTATCTAGCGACTGTTGAAGTAAATCGCGCGCCCGTAGACGTCGCTGCGCTGAACAAAAGCCCACTCCCGAGCCTGCCCGAAAATGTCCTCCCCTTCATCTGGCCCAGCCGCTATTGCGAGGCAGACCGTTTCGTCAGCTTCGTGTGCAGCCATTTCGAGGGGCTTGAGGGCGGGGCGCTGGTCCAGGCGCTGGTCGACTGGGTCAACCAGAATCTCCAATATGTGTCGGGCAGTTCGGATGGCACCACCAGCGCCGCCGACACCTTCGTCTCGCAACAAGGCGTCTGCCGCGACTATGCCCATCTGACCGCTGCGCTGATCCGCTCGCGGGACATTCCTGCACGCCTCGCTTCAGTCTATGCTTGGCAGCTCGATCCACCAGATTTCCACGCGGTGGTCGAAGTCTGGCTCGATGGTGCCTGGCATATCGTTGATGCAACCGGCCTCGCCCCGATCGAGGGGATGGTGAAGATCGCCGTCGGCCGCGACGCCACCGATATCGCCTTCATGACCGCGTTCAATGGCGCCATGATGAATGCCCAAAGCATCACAGTCACCCGGCTGGTTTGAACAGACGGGACAGTCACAGATATAGTTTCGCGTCGCCAATTTCGCCACCAATATTTCCCTCATAGGGCGTGTAGGGGGAAGTAGGGTGGGAAGCGGACATTGACGCCCCGCGTGATGCCGTGACAATCGGGCCGCGATCCAATCGACATGCAAGTGATGTCGTGCGATGCTACCCCAATGATGTCGAAGACCATTGTGGCAGCGCTTGCCGCAACCTTGCTGGCGATGCTCGGCTGTGCTGGCGATGCCAGCGAGAACGGCGCGTCGAACATTGCAAGAAGAAACACGGGTTACGCTCTACTATCATCAATTTAATGGTGTTGCGCCAGGCCTGATGGTGCCTGGCCTCGTGCATTGCGATCCCAACCAAGCATCTCTTCAGGTTTCGAAAACAAACAAGATGGAGCTGGCAGAACTTTCGAAATGGCACGACCGCCATATGCCGATCGAAGGATACCGGGAACTTGAGCGGGAGGAATTACTCGGAATGCTCAAGTCCATGTTTGTGCCGCTACCAGACGCTGATTGGCAGGAAGGTGAGAATTATACGAGAGAGCAAGATCATAAACGCGAAATAGCTGGGAAATTCGCCGTCCAGCATAATCAGGCGGCGTTTCGAACCGGCAAGGCGCGCATCCTAAGGCTGTGTCCCGATGCTCGATTAACTGATAGGTGACTGATCGCGCCTATGCCCGGCTAGACTGCCCATCATTAAACGTCGGCTTTGGATTATGCGTCCGCCTCTGAAGCAGGGAAAATTGGCCGTCTCGCACCATCCCCACCCTCAAACCCACCACGTCGCCAGCCGGCGCACCCATTCGTCCGCCGTCGCGCGGTCGGGCGTCTCGTTGGCGTCGCCGTAGCCGAACCATTCGTCCGCACCCGTTTCCTGCACCACGATCCCGTCGCGCCGCGCGATCATCGACAGCGTGCCATAATAGGCACCATAGGTGACGTCCGCCTGCGGGATGAGCCAGGCGATCTGGCCGCGCACCGGCACGATGCTCTCGTCCCGCCACAGCGCCCTTGCGCCATAGCCGGTGCAGTTGATGACGACTTTCTCCTTCAGCTTCGCGACATCGCCCGGCTCGCGCAATTCCATCGGTACGATCCGCCCGCCGCCGATCAGAAAATCGGTGGTCAACTGATGCGCCAGATCCGCGACATTGAAAGTCAGCGAACTGTTGCGCCGCACGAAGGGCGCGCGGAAGGGGTGGCTTCCCGGCGGCATCTCCACCGAACGCGGCGAGATGTCGGCCAGCCGCTCGTCCAGCCGCAGGAATGCGTCGGTTCGTTCAGAGGCGGGCGGGGTGGAGCTGGCGACGGGCGTCATCCGCATCCCCGGCGGCTCGTCCGACAGGCTATAGCGATCGGTCCATTCCACCGGATCGCCCGCCATCCCCAGATAGCTTTGATAGGTGGAAAAGGACATGCGGGCCATCTGCTCCCACCGATCGCCAAAACCGGCATCGACCGCGCCGGCCATTGCGATCCGCGAGTCCGGCGACCATGTCCCCGTCGCTCTTGCCGATCGCACATTCGGAAATTGGTCCTTGGTGTAAATCGTCACCTTCGCCCCGCGCCGCTGTGCCGTCAGCGCCGCCGTCAGGCCCAGCGCACCTGCGCCGATCACCGCGATGTCCCTGACGCCATCGGCCATTGCCAATCCCACGGCTATCTCCGCCGATCCCCAGGATAGCGACCAGCCACTGCCGCCATGGCCGTAATTATGGACGACGCGCTTGCCACGCACCCCTTCCACCTCGATCCGTGGCCCCGCGGCGCGAAAGGGGCGCACGCATACCGTCACGCGAAACAGGCGATCAGGCGTCGCGCGGATAGGCTGCGGCCCGCCTGCGCCCAATGTTGCCGCGCCCCCGCGCGCGGCCAGCGCCACTGCGCCAAGGCCACCCATGCCCGCCTTCAACAGCGCCCGTCTGTCCATCGGCCTGTCCCCCTCTATATCTATTGTTCGCAAAAGCGTGGACGAACTCCAAGTGCTTTTCCCGCAGTCCTGCCTCGCTTCGTCGCGCAAAAGCTGCTTGCCCCCGGAAGGCCCTTTCCGCATGAGAGGCAGCGATGCATCGCCTTCGACCCGACCAGTCCTTGATGATCCTTATATTGGCGATCCTCGTCGTGCTGACGGCGGTGGGCGGGACCGTGTGGCTCTATCGCGGCCAGCAGGCCAGCATCGGCTGGGTCAATCACACGCTGCGGGTTGAAAGCCGTCTATCGGACATGGTGGCGCGGGTTCAGGATGCCGAAACCAGCCAACGCGGCTATATGCTGACGCGCAAGCGCGCCTTCCTGGTCCCTTATCACGAGGCGGTTCGCCGTTGGCGCACCGACCTTGGCACGCTGCGCGATGCCGTGTCCGACAATCCGGCACAAGCGGCGGATGTGGACCGTCTGGGTGGGCTTATCGAACGGCGGTTCGTCCTTCTGCAAAAGGGCATCGACGATGCCCGTGCGCGATTGCTGATAACCCCTGATTCCTTCCGCCCCGGCCTGATCGCAAGCGCCCAGATCCGTTCGATCATCGCGACCATGAAGGTGCGGGAGGAGGCGCTGTTGGCCCGCCGCAGCGCTGACGCGACACGGCTTGCGACCTGGGTGTCGATCGGGCTGGTGGCCAGCTGCGGGCTCGTCATCCTGCTTGGCGTTCTGGCGTTGATGTCCGCGCGCCGCCGCTTGCAGGAGGCTGTTGCAGGCGGGGAAGCCCTGAGCGCTTCCCATCAGGCATTGCTAGCAGAGGCGGAGGAACGGCAGGCGGCCGAGGCGCAACTGCGGCAGATGCAGAAGATGGAATCGATCGGCCAACTGACTGGTGGCATCGCCCATGACTTCAACAATATGCTCGCCATCGTCATCGGCTCGCTCGACATGGCGAAGCGGCGGCTGACTGCGGATGTCGATCCGCGCGTTGGGGCCGGTATCGACAATGCGGCGGAGGGCGCGCAGCGCGCCGCCCAGCTTACCGCGCGGCTGCTTGCCTTTTCCCGTCAGCAGCCGCTCGATCCCCAGCCGCTCGACACCAACAAGCTGGTGGGCGGCATGTCTGAACTGTTGCGCCGAACCATCGGGGAAACGATCCGCGTCGAAACCGTGCTTGCGGGCGGCCTGTGGCGAGCCAGCATCGACGCGGGGCAGTTGGAAAATGCAATTCTCAACCTGTGCGTCAATGCGCGTGACGCGATGCCCGACGGCGGACGCCTGACGATAGAGACTGCCAACGGTCATCTGGACGACGCCTATGCTGCCGCCCATGACGAAGTGTCGGCGGGTCAATATGTGATGGTGTCTGTTACCGACACCGGCACCGGCATGCCGGCCGAAGTGGTCGACCGCGCTTTCGATCCCTTTTTCACGACCAAGGGTGTGGGCAAGGGCACCGGCCTTGGTCTCAGCCAGGTGTTCGGTTTCGTCAAACAGTCGCATGGCCATGTCAAAATCTATTCGGAACCGGGCGAGGGCACGACGATCAAGATCTACCTGCCCCGGCACTATGGGGCAGGAGGAGAGGGTAAGGCCTATGTCGCGCCCGATCCAACAGAGCTGCCGCATGCAAAGGGCGAAGAGATCATCCTGGTGGTGGAGGATGAGGAGCGCGTCCGGCACATGTCCGTCGATTCGCTGCGGGAGCTTGGCTATACCGTCGTTCATGCAGCGGATGCGGCAGCAGCATTAAGCATATTGACGATCCAGCCGCGCATCGACCTGCTCTTTACCGACATCGTCATGCCCGACATGAACGGCAAGCTGTTGTCGGACCACGCGCGGGCCGAACGACCGGACCTCAAAGTGCTTTTCACCACCGGCTACACCCGCAATGCCATCGTCCATAACGGCACGCTCGACGCAGGCGTCGCTTTCCTTGCCAAGCCCTTCACCCTCGATCAGCTCGCCCGCAAGGTGCGTGCGGTGCTGGACGACGAAGAAGGGTAGGGCACAGCCAGCGTAGGGCCGCCGCCGCCCTCAGATGGGCAGAGCCGTACTCTGCTTGACCTCCTCCAGCACCGCATAGGTCCGCGTCTCGCGCACCCCCGGCATCGCCGCCAGTATCTCGCCCAGAAAGCGGCGATAGGCAGCCATGTCCGACACCCGTACCTTCAGCAGATAGTCGAACCCACCCGCGACCATATGACACTCCATAACTTCGGGCACGTCGCGCACTTGTGCGGCAAAGGCGGCGAACACATCGTCGGTGGTCCGGTCCAGCAGCACCTCAATGAAGATCATCAGCGCCCGGTCCAGCGCCACCGGGTCGAGAATGGCGGTGAATTGCCGCACAATGCCGCTGGCGCGCAGCCGCTTCACCCGCTCGAAACAGGTGGCGGGCGACAGGCCGCAGCGTCGCGCCAGCTCCTGATTCGTGATCCGTCCATCTTCCTGCAGTAGCTGCAATATTCGGCGATTGGCATCATCGATGATGATAGTTTCGGATAAAATGGCATTCATCGGACTATAATCCATAAATATTCTGAATTTACGAAGCACATTCAGGATGAACTGGGATAGTGTCAATCCACCCCTTTCCGACGCTGGAGCGCGCCGCCGATGACCCCGACCCTTTCCCCCTGGGACAGCCTGGACGAGAGCAAATATCGAGATGAGGGAGAGGTGATCGCCGCCCTGCTTGCCGCGCCCTCGCTGGCCTCGTCCCAGCGCGCAAATGCCGTGACCGAAGGCATCGCGCTGGTCGAGGCCGCACGAAAGGCTGCGAAGAAACAGGGCGTGGTCGAAAGTTTCCTTGCCGAATTTTCGCTCGGCACGCGTGAAGGCCTGGCGCTCATGTGCCTCGCCGAAGCATTGCTGCGGACGCCGGACCCTGAAACCCGCGACCGGTTGATCGCGGAAAAAATCGGATCGGCCGACTGGGCCAGCCATCTGGGCCAATCCGACAGCCTGTTCGTCAACGCCTCCACCTGGGGGCTGATGCTCACCGGCAAGCTGATCGACGTCAGCGAAGATACCCGCAGCGATCCGAAGGGCTGGCTTGGTCGCCTGACCCAGCGCGTGGGTGAGCCCGTCATCCGTCAGGCCGTGGGCGCTGCCGTCCGCATCATGGGCGAACAATTCGTCCTTGGCCGCACGATTCAAGCTGCCCTGACCCGCGCGAAGAAGGACGGCTTCCTCTGCTCTTTCGACATGCTGGGGGAGGGCGCGCGGACGGCGCAGGATGCTGCCCGCTACGAAATCATCTACGCCGACGCGATCGAGGCGGTGGGCAAAAATGGCCAAGGGGCTGGCCCCGAACTCGGCCACGGCGTCTCGGTCAAACTCTCCGCCCTTTGCCCCCGCTATGAAGCGGCGCAGGACCAGCGTGTCTGGACCGAACTTTACCCCCGCATCCTGCGCCTCGCCCGGCTCGCCGCGCGCCATGACCTCAATTTCGCCATCGACGCGGAAGAGGTCGATCGCCTCGTCCTTTCGCTCAAACTCTTTGAACGGCTCGCCCGTGAACCCGATCTGGCTGGCTGGACGGGCCTTGGCATCGTCGTTCAAGCCTATCAGAAGCGCGGGAAAGAGGTGATCGAACGTCTCGCCGCCCTCGCCAAAGCGACCGACCGCCGCATCATGGTTCGACTGGTCAAGGGCGCCTATTGGGACAGCGAGATCAAGAAGGCGCAGGTCGCGGGTCGGCCCGATTATCCGGTCTTCACTACCAAGCCAGCGACCGACCTCTCCTACCTCGTCTGCGCCCGCGCGTTGATCGACGCCGCGCCGCACCTCTATCCGCAATTTGCGACCCACAACGCTCATACGCTGGCAGCCGTGCGCTGCATGGCCGACGACAGCGGCGTCACCATCGAGCATCAGCGGCTTCACGGTATGGGCGAGGGGCTCTACCAGGCGGCTGGGAAACGCTATGGCGCCTTGCGCCTGCGCGCCTATGCCCCGGTCGGTGGCCATGAAGACCTGCTCCCCTATCTGGTCCGCCGCCTGCTCGAAAATGGCGCGAATACCAGCTTCGTCCACGCCCTGCTGGATGAGGCTGTGCCCGCCGACCGCGTCGTCACCGATCCTATCGAAACCGTCACGATGCAGCCCGGTCGCCACCCGCGCATTCCGGTCCCCGCCGACATTTACGGTCCCAGCCGCCGCAATCCGCCCGGTCGCGATTATTCGATCGTCGCCGCCCGCGTCGTCGCCGATCGCGAAGCCAAACTGATGGCGGGCGAGCATCTCCTCTCCGGCCCGATCATTGGCGGCCAATTGCTTCAGCAGGGCGCGGCGATCCCCGTCACCTCCCCCACCGATGGCAAGCGGATCGGCAGCGTCTATGCCGCGACCCTGGCCCATGCCGACACCGCCATCGCCGCCGCCCACGCGGCACAGGTCGAATGGGATGCGATCGGCGGTCCCGCCCGCGCCCACATATTGCGGGCCATGGGTGACGCGCTGGAGGCGGACACCGACGCCCTTATCGCGCTGCTCTCACTGGAAGCGGGCAAGACCCTGAATGACGGCGTTGCCGAGGTACGCGAAGCGGTCGACTTCTGCCGCTATTATGCCGATCTTGCCGAAAAGCAGTTTGCAGGCTTTGCCACGCTGCCCGGCCCGGTGGGCGAAACCAACCAACTCGAACTGCGCGGGCGCGGTGTGTTCGCCTGCATTTCGCCCTGGAATTTCCCGCTCGCCATCTTCACCGGCCAGATCGTCGCGGCGCTGGCCGCAGGCAACGGCGTCATCGCCAAGCCCGCCGAACAGACGCCGCTGGTCGCCGGCGCAGCCGTCCGCCTCTTCCACCGCGCAGGCCTCAACCCCAACCTGCTTGCTTTATTGCCCGGCGAGGGGAGCAAGATCGGTCCCGTCCTCACCGCCCATCCCGGCATCGATGGTGTCGCCTTCACCGGCGGCACCGAAACCGCCTGGGCCATTAACCGCAGCCTCGCGGCGCGCAACGGCCCGATCGTGCCGCTGATCGCTGAAACCGGTGGCCTCAACGGCATGTTTGTCGATACCACCGCGCTCAAGGAGCAGGTGGTCGATGACGTCATCCTCTCTGCCTTCGGTTCGGCGGGGCAGCGCTGCTCGGCGCTGCGCATCCTCTTCCTGCCGGAAGAATCCGCCGACCTGCTGATCGACACGTTGAAGGGGGCGCTCGACGCGCTCGTCATCGGCGACCCATCGGATCCGGCCAGCGATGTTGGCCCGGTGATCGACGCGGCAGCGCGGGACGCGCTCATCGCCCATCGCGCGCGGCTGTCGCGCGAAGCGGTCATCCTCCACGAAAAGGATATGGGCAGCGTTCCCCAAAACGGCAGCTTCTTCGCGCCCTTAATCGCTGAAATCCCAACGCCCGATTTCCTCGAACGCGAAGTCTTCGGCCCTGTCCTCCACATCTACCGTTATCGTCGTGGGGACCTCCCCGCCGTCGCCAAAGCGCTTGCCGCGCGTGGCTACGGTCTGACCCTCGGTATCCACAGCCGCGTCGAAGGCTTCGCTCGCGAAGTGCGCGATCTGGTCCCGGCTGGCAATTGTTACGTCAACCGCTCGGTCATCGGCGCGGTCGTCGGCGTGCAGCCATTTGGCGGGGAAGGATTGTCGGGCACCGGTCCCAAGGCAGGCGGCCCCCACGCCTTGCTGCGCTACGCCGTCGAACGCGCCCTCTCCATCAACATCACCGCGCAGGGCGGCGACCCGGCGCTGCTGAACCTGTAGCGCTGTTCAGGGACGCAGGGCGGCGGCGCCGGTCGTCGCGTTGGTCAGCGTCACATTCTCCAGCGCCTGAATGCGCCACGCGCCATTGCGCCGGGTTCGCCACCGCGAGGATCAACGTATCGATCTGATGCGGCCCGGCTGGGTGCGCGATGCCGACACTGAGCCGCGACCAGAAGTGCAGGATCGCAGCATCGTCGGAGATTGGATCGACATCGGGCGGGTCGATCGCAAGCGTTGAGTCACTGTAGATCGAGGCATGGATAGCAGCATGGCCGTTGACGATCTGGTCAACGCCGCGCCAATAGGTCGCGAAGCGGTTCACGAATGTCGCATCGTAATGGAACAGCCGACCGAAGGCCTCCATGTCGTGGCTGTTCCATGCGTCCTGAAAATGCCGGGTGATCGCCGCCGGTCCCATTGGATGATCCGTATACATCCCTTTTCCTCAATCGGCTGCGAACATCCATCCGCATCGTCCAATCAGGCCTGAACAAAAAAGGGCAGACATCGCTGCCCGCCCTTTTCTCTCAAATATCATGAAACCGGTCAGGCCCCAATCGGCGCAGCGTCCCCAAATGGTCCCTTGCGCTTGCGCGTCCTGGGGATCGAAGATCCGACCGTTGGTATGATCGACGGCTTGATCGTGGTGCCGTCGTCGCGGGTGATCTCGCCCTTTTCCAGCAGCGCCTTGATCTCTTCGCCGGACAGCGTTTCATATTCCAGCATCGCATTGGCCAGCAGGTGCAACTGATCGACATGGGTCGACAGCAGATCCTTCGCCCGGTCATAGCCCTGATCGACCAGCCCGCGAATTTCCTTGTCGATCAGCTTCGCCGTCTCGTCCGACATATGGACGCGCTGGCTCTGCGAATAACCAAGGAAGGTTTCGCCCTGCTGCTCTTCATATTGCAGCGGGCCCAGCTTGTCCGACATGCCCCATTGCGTGACCATGTCGCGCGCCAGCTTGGTGGCGTACTGGATGTCCCCGCTCGCGCCGGACGACACCTTGTCATAACCAAAGATGATTTCTTCAGCGACACGGCCACCCATGGCGACGGCCATGTTCGCGTGCATCTTGTCGCGGTGATAGCTGTAGCTGTCCCGCTCCGGCAGGCGCATCACCATGCCCAGCGCGCGACCGCGCGGGATGATCGTCGCCTTGTGGATCGGGTCGGAGGCAGGCTCGTGGACGGACACGATTGCATGGCCCGCCTCATGATAGGCGGTCATCTTCTTCTCATCGTCGGTCATGACCATGGAGCGGCGTTCCGCGCCCATCATCACCTTGTCCTTGGCCGATTCA
Source organism: Sphingobium aromaticiconvertens (assembly GCF_037154075.1). NCBI lineage: Bacteria > Pseudomonadati > Pseudomonadota > Alphaproteobacteria > Sphingomonadales > Sphingobiaceae > Sphingobium > Sphingobium aromaticiconvertens. Next base: position 5,025,010 of record NZ_JBANRJ010000001.1, on the reverse strand, counting down.
AATTCGTCCATGGCGACCAGCCGCTTGCCGCGACGGGCGGCCATCAGGGCGGCTTCATTGACCAGATTGGCCAGGTCCGCACCGGAAAAGCCGGGCGTGCCGCGTGCGATCGTGCGGGGGTCGACGTCGGGCGCCAGGGGCACCTTCTTCATGTGGACGGCCAATATCTTCTCGCGGCCCTCGATATCGGGGCGGGGCACCACGACCTGACGGTCGAAGCGGCCCGGACGCAGAAGCGCCGGGTCCAGCACGTCGGGGCGGTTGGTCGCCGCGACGATGATGATACCTTCATTCGCCTCGAAACCGTCCATCTCGACCAGCAACTGGTTCAGCGTCTGCTCGCGTTCGTCATTGCCATTGCCCAGACCCGCACCACGATGGCGACCGACCGCATCGATTTCGTCGATGAAGACGATGCACGGCGCGTTCTTCTTCGCCTGCTCAAACATGTCGCGCACGCGGCTCGCGCCCACGCCCACGAACATTTCAACGAAGTCCGAACCCGAAATGGTGAAGAAAGGCACGCCCGCCTCGCCCGCAATGGCGCGGGCCAGCAGCGTCTTGCCGGTGCCGGGCGAGCCGACCAGCAGCGCGCCCTTGGGAATCTTGCCGCCCAGACGCGCGAACTTGGTCGGGTCCTTCAGAAACTCGACAATCTCCTCCAGCTCCTCGCGGGCTTCGTCGATACCGGCGACGTCCTGAAACGTCACCTTGCCATGCTTCTCGGTCAGCAGTTTCGCCTTGGACTTGCCAAAGCCCATGGCGCCGCCTGCGCCGCCGCCCTTCTGCATCTGGCGCAGCACGAAAAAGGCGATGCCAAGGATCAGCAGGAACGGCAGCGATTGATAGATCAGGATCATCCAGAAGCTGGGCTGCTCCTCGGCCTGACCGGAATATTTGACATTATAGTCGTCCAGCAGCGTTGTCAGGCCCGGATCGCTCACGGGGATGGTGCTGAACTTCTGCCCGCTGGACATGGTGCCGCTGATGCGGTCCGGTGCGACGGCGACGTCTTTGACCTGGCCTTCCTGCACCTTGGCGCGGAATTCCGAATAGGCGATCGCGGTGCCACCCGTACTGGCGGCGCGATTGTCGAACATGGAGACGAACAGGAGCAGGGCGATGATGACGCCCGCCCAGATCATCGCACTCTTGACCCAGGGGTTGGTCTGGGGATCCTTGTCGTCGTTCATGGATACTCTCTTTCACCCCTCAAGATAGGATGACGGGGGCAAAGCGCAAGCCGCCATTCTTCCTGCATTTCAGGGCTGTCGCATGCAGTTTGCGCCGAATCGGGCCAGCGGCGCGATCAGCCCGCGATCTGGGTCGCGGCCATAGTGCCCAACCCGATGGCAAGTCCCGCCGAAAGACCGCAGACCAGATAGCCTATATAGAGGAGCATGGGCGGATGCGGTTTTGCCAGCTTGCGATTGCGCTGCGCCGCCGAAAGGATGACGCTGGCGAGAAGACCGTAAGTAAGTGCAGCAAACTCGAACATGCCCAGAAAACCTGCTTTTGATGAGAATCTGATTAACCTGCGTCATGGTTAACAAGATGTCATTGCGGTGCAACAAAGCGACGGATTGTTGGTCTGGCGCGTCCTGTTGAGGAACGATTGGGTGGTTCATGCGTTTTTCTACGCGCTTTTGCGCGGGGGTGCGGGATAAATCCGCCATTGCTTGCCGCCCTGGAGAATCAGCGCACCGATACTCGCTTTCTCCCCCGCCATGGCATAAGCGAGCAGGCGATCGACCGCTTCACCACGCGGCAAGGGAGCGTCGGGATCGGTGCAGGCGATCAGGCGCAGCAACAACCGGCGCTGCACTTCGCGCGGAAAATCGGTGGCGTCCAGCACATGGCCAGCCCCATCCGCACGGACATGGCGGGCGGCGAGATCATCGACCAGCCAACGCAGAGCCACATCTGCCTCAGCCAGCGCCACGGCGCTTCGTGCTGCGGCCTGCGCGTCCAGCCACGGTGCATTGGCCAGTTGCGCCCGCAGCGCCGCCCGGTCGAACCGCGGGTCAAGATTGCTCGGATCATCGGCATAGGGCAGGCCCTGCGCCTGCACATAGGCCAGCAGTTCGGCCTTCGACATACTCAGCAAGGGGCGGGCGATCCGACTAGTCCGCGTCCGCACCCCTGCCAGCCCCGACAGCCCGGCCCCTCGATTAAGCCGCATCAGCATCGTCTCCAGCTGATCGTCGGCATGATGCGCTGTCAGGATCAGATCCAGTCCCTGCGCGGCACGCCAGTCCTCCAGCAGCGCATAGCGCGCGGTTCTGGCCCAGGCCTGGATATTGCCCTGCGGCTGTGTATCCGGGTGCAGCGTTGCATGAGGAATGGCGTGCCGGGCGCACCAGTCCGCCACCATCGCCGCTTCATCGGCGGAGGCGGCGCGCAATCCATGATCGACAGTTGCAGCGGCCACCCGTCCAGGAAAGGCGAGAGTAGCGAGGTGGAGCAGCGCCATGCTGTCCGGTCCGCCTGACACTGCGATGCACAGGCGCGGCGTCTGTCTGAGGCCGCAAAGTGCGGCCATCGCGGCCTCGAAGCGCTCAACCAGCGAGGACTCTTCGCTCACCATGCTGCCTCGCCAGTCAACTGCGCCGTGTCAGCTACATTTGGCGCGGGTCCGCCCCTTGTCCATCATGCCGCGCAGCGACGTGGACAGGGTCGCGCCATAGACCTGCTCCAGCTCCGCATAGACTTTGCAGGCATCGGCGGGTTTTTTGAGCTGGATCAGCGCTTCGCCCAGCCAGGTCAGGCTGTCGGCGGCGCGGTCGCCGCGCGGGCGCTTCTGATAGTTTTCATAGAAAGCAACCGAGGCAAGCGCTGGTTTGCCATCGTCCAGATAGGCGCGGCCCAGCAGGTTCTGCGTGCGGCTGGCCACCGATGTCGTGCCATATTGCTCGACGGTCGCCTTCAGTTGCGCCTGCGCCTCGGGATAATATTTGCCGTCCCACAGGCGAAAGCCATAGACATAGGCATCGTCGGCGGCATCGCCCGTGCTGGGTTTTTCGATGGCCGCGACGGCGTTCTTGCGCTCGTCGCTGACGGGGGCAGTTGGTGTGGCCGTCGGTCTGGGCGCTGTCCCGGTGGGCGTCAGGGCTGGCGGGGCAGCGGTGGGCGCCATGCGGCCCTCATTCTCCGTCCTGTACTTTTCGAATGCGGCTTCCAACTGCTTGATCTTGTAGCTATTTTCTTCGCTCTGCCCAGTCAGGCTCGCCAATTGGCTTTCCAGCGCGGTAACGCGCGCCGTCAGATCGACGATCGGGGCGGAGGAAGGCGATCCGGGCGCGACAGTCGGTGCGGCGGGTCGGGTGATCTCTGCCTCCAGCGGTGTGCCGCCCGGAAAGACCTTGCGCTGTACCGCCTTCATTTCCTTTTCCAGCCGATCGACCCGTACCTCGACGGGCGCGCCCTGCGCGAACGCAGGCACGGCGACCGCCAGCAGCGGGACGCACAGGAGGGTGGGAAGGATGGTGGCGTAACGCATGGAATGACCCCGGATGATGAACGTTTTTGCAACCATAAGGGCTAATTACGCGCCGTAAAGCGGCAGATTCTGGCCCCGATCTGGTTAGGGGTTGGAGGCGGGCGGCGTAGTCCCTGCAGCGGCTGGCGAAGGCGCTGTGGCGGGTGACGTGCCGGCCTGCCCCGCAACTGTGGTTGCGGCCGCAGGCGGCGCCTGCCGAGCCAGCAGCGCGGCGGCACTGATCGGCACATCGGCGATGGTCCGGTCTGGCGGACCAAGCGGCGCGACGGTCTTGCCGCCGACCGTCACGGTCAGAGCCTGCGGACGTCCGGTCAGGATCATCGGATCCTTGGCACCGTCGGGCAGAGCGTAGCGCTCGCCCTTCTTCATCAGGCCATCTTTCAGACGCTCGCCTGTCTCGTCATAGATACGCAGCCACACATCATCGACGGCAGTCAGGATCACCGGCCCGGTGGTTGGCGCAACGGCCGGTGGCGCGCCGGCAGGCGCGGCATTGCTGGCGGGGACCGCCGTCTGCTGTTGCTCGCTGACCTGCTGCGTTGTCGGCGCGGTCAGCAATTGCGCGCGCCACACGCCAAAGCCGATGGCGACAACCAGGGCGATCGCCGCTGCCGTCCAGGCCAAAGTGCGGGAAGGGACACGCGCCGGATCGGCTGGCTCGAACATTTCGTAGCGGTTGGCGCCCAATGTCGACTGGTTCACCGCCGCGCGTACGTCCGATGCCACCGCAACCTCGTCCAGATCCACCGCCCGGGCATAGGCGCGGGCAAAGCCGATGGCATAGGGGATACCGGGCAGCGCGGCATAATCCTCACGCTCGATCGCTTCCAACTGGCGCTGGGCGACGCGGGTCGCGATCGCCACATCGGCCAGCGACATGCCCTTCGCCTCCCGCGCGCGGCGCAGCTTCGCACCGGGACCGTCCATCTCCAGCGCGCCTTGCACGGTGTCGGCTGTGCCTTCGATTCCTGCTTCGTCTGCCATCTGTCTTTCGCGACCTTGTTCGGGGCGGCCCATATATCGGCGGGTCTTGTCTCACTGTGAGACAGCCATTGTCAACGCGGTTCCCTTGCATTGGCGGAACTCAGTTCAATTCGATTCCCTGCGCCTCCGCCCATTGCGTCAACTGCCCGCGAATATCGGTGGCCCCGCTATCAAGCAATGCGCGCATCTCCGTCTGGAGCGCGCCTGCATCGACCGACCGGATCATCGCCTTGACTGGCCCGACGGAGGCAGGTGTGATCGACAGGCGACGGATGCCCAGCCCCACCAACGCCATCGCCTCCAGCGTCCGCCCGCCCATCTCGCCGCATACGCCCACCGGCACGCCATGCGCTTCGCAGGCCCGGATCACGCGGTCGAGGAAGCGCAATATAGCGATGCTCAGCCAGTCATAACGTTCAGCGAGCCTGGGATTGGACCGGTCGGCGGCGAACAGGAACTGCGTCAGGTCATTGGTGCCGATCGACAGGAAGTCGACCCTTGGCAGCAACAGGTCCAGCACCTCGGCCAGCGCGGGCACTTCCAGCATCGCGCCATAGCGCACGGCGACGGGCAGCTTCTTCTTTTGCCCGGCCAGCCAGGCGCGCTGTTTTTCCACCAGTGCGCGCGCTTCCTCATATTCCCACGGCTCCGACACCATCGGGAACATGACATGCAATATCTTGCCTGCCGCCGCCTCCAGCAGTGCGCGGGCCTGCGCTTTCATCAGGCCATCGCGGTCCAGCGCCAGCCGCAGCGCGCGCCAGCCCATCGCCGGATTGTCTTCCTCTTCCTCCTCATCCTGCCGCATATAGGGCAGGGCCTTGTCGCCGCCGATGTCGACGGTACGGAAGATGACCGGGCGGTCCCCGGCGGCGTCCAGCACGTCCTTGTACAATCGTTGCTGCTTTTCGCGCTGGGGCAGGGTGGCCGACACCAGAAACTGGAACTCGGTGCGGAACAGGCCGATGCCGTCGGCGCCCACCAGATCCAGCGCCTGCGCGTCGTCACGCAACCCCGCATTGACCATCAGCTCGACCCGCGCGCCATCCTGTGTGACCGATGGCAGGTCGCGCATCGCCGTAAATTCGGCGCGGCGCTTCTGGTTGATGGTCAGCCGGTTCTCGAACGCCTCGTCCATGTCGGGCGTCGGCCGGATCAGCACAACATTGCTGCCGACATCCATAAGGATCAGGTCGCCTTCATTCACCCGATGGCGAATGTCGCGCACGCGCCCCAGCACCGGAACGCCCATGGCCCGCGCGACGATGGTGACATGGGCGGTCAGCGACCCTTCCTCCAGGATCACGCCTTTCAGGCGGCGGCGGTCATATTCCAGCAGCTCTGCCGGGCCCAGGTTGCGCGCGATCAGGATCGCGTCCTGCCGCAGACCCAGTTGCGCCGCTGTCCCCAACTGCCCCGACACGATGCGGAGCAGGCGGTTGGCCAGATCCTCCAGATCGTGCATCCGGTCCTGCAACAGCGGATCGTCGATCTGGCGCATCCGCATCCGCGTGCGCTGCTGCACCCGCTCGATCGCTGCCTCTGCCGTCAGCCCGCTGTCGATCGCCTCGTTGATCCGCCGCGTCCAACCCTCGTCATAGGCGAACATCTTGTAGGTTTCGAGCACCTCCTGATGCTCGCCGCCGTCGACGCCGAACTCCGCCGTGCCGGTCATCCGGTCGATCTGTTCGCGCATCTTGCCAAAGGCGGAAATGACGCGCTGCCGTTCCGCCTCGGTATCCTCCGCGACGGTATGCTCGATATGGATGCGCGGCTGGTGGAAGACGACATGGCCGCGCGCCATGCCCATCACCAGTTGCAGGCCGTTCATGACGTTGGCACCTGTTTCCTGCACCCGCATGTCGGTCGCGCCCTCATCGGCCAGTTCGGCATTGGCGATCAGTTCGGACAGCACCATCGCCACGGTCTGAAGCGCTTCTATCTCCACCTCTTCATATTTGCGCGGCTCGACATGCTGGACGCACAGCACGCCCAGCGCGCGCTCGCGCCGGACGATCGGGACACCGGCAAAGCTGTGGAACCGGTCCTCGCCGGTTTCGGGGCGATAGGAAAAGTCGGGGTGGGACGCCGCTTCGTCCAGGTTCAGCGTTTCGACATTGGTGGCGATCAGGCCCACCAGCCCCTCGCCCTTCGACATGCGTGTGACGTGGACGGCTTCCTGCTTCAGTCCGCGGGTCGCGAACAGTTCCAGCACCCCGTCGCGCACCAGATAGATGGAACAGACCTCGCTCGACAGCGATTCGCCTATGATCTCCACCACCTTGTTGAGCTTCGCCTGCGCGCTGGTGCGCGAAGCCATGACTTCCTGAAGGCTGATCAGGATCTGGCGGGCGGCGGCGGCGGGCGATGATGACATGAGACATCGCTATCAGATCAGGCCACTGCTTTCCAACGGGTTTCGCATGATCGTGGGCACGGAAAAAACGCAACGATGAGGATAAATCATTGCGGATATTGCGCGTTCCTTCGTTACGTTTTTCTGGATTGAGTCGAATTCTTAACAGGGATGAGGGCGGGAACGATGGACGCGCAGGCAATCGAAACGGATGACGCACAGGGCGGTATGAACGCGGCCTTCACGCAGGACTTGCTGGATCGCGGTTATTCGCGGCGACATCTTGCCAAGGTCGCCGCCTTGCTGGGTGCGGGGGCGGCGGTAGCGCGCGTCACCGGCGCGGCGGCGCAACAGGCGGCAAAGCCCGTCGCGGGCGCGGTGCGGATCGGCGCCAACGAATGCTGGACCGGGCCTTTCCCGGTCGCGGCGGAGGCTGCTTTCAAACTGGTGCAGGAAGGCAATCGCTACGAGCCTGACGATGAACATGCCAAGCTGTTCGCGGCCGTGGCACAAGTGGAGGGGATAACTGCCGACCGTGTCGTCGCCTGGCCGGGGTCCAGCGATCCGCTGAACCGCGCCGCCGTGACCTTCGCCTCGCCTGCGCGGGGCATCGTCACCGCCGACCCGACCTATGAAGCCATCTGGCGCACCGGCGCGTGGATCGGCGCAAAGGTGACGAAGGTGCCCGTTACCAAGGATTATCGCCATGATGTGAAGGCGATGCTGGCGGCTGATCCCAACGCGGCCCTTTATTATATCTGCTCGCCCAATAACCCGACGGGTACTCTGACCCCGCTTGCCGACATTCAGTGGCTGGCCGACAACAAGCCCAAGGACGCGATCCTGGTGGTGGATGAGGCCTATATCCACTGGTCGGAGGAGCCGAACGCCGCGAAATTGGCAGGCACGCGCGATGATGTCCTCGTCCTGCGTACCTTTTCCAAACTGTTCGGCATGGCGGGCATGCGCCTTGGCCTCACCTTCGCCAGCCCCAAGCTCATGGAAAAGATGATGCGCTATGACGGGGGCCAGGTGACGGCGATGTTGCCGATGACCGCCGTCGCCTGCGGCACGGTGTCGGTCGCGCAGCCCGACCTCATCAAGCAGCGCCGGGCCGAGATGATCGCCGCCCGCACGCTGGCGACCGATCACCTTGCTCAGAAGAAGATCATGGTTCTGCCCGGCAGCCACGCCAACATGTTCATGGTCGACTGGGGCAAACCCGCCAAGGATATGCAGGCCGCGCTGCTGGCGGAAAATGTGCAGATCGGTCGGTCCTGGCCGATCTGGCCCAATGTCAGCCGTGTCTCGGTCGGCTCGCTGGAGGAAATGAAGGCGTTCAACGCCGCCGTCGACAAGGTCTGGAAGGCCTGATTTGCTGACATGCAGGCGGGCCGCTGCTCACCCCTGAGCGGCGGCCCGAATGATTCTGCACGTCTCACGATAAAGGCATTGCGGGAATCCCCGTCCGCTTCGTTTCCCATGACGAAAGAGGCTTATCTCGGACGTAAGGGGACAGACGACATGACCATGATGTTGGATAAGGACGCCAGGGAAGACCTGCTCGATCGCGGCTATTCGCGTCGCCAGATCGGCGAAGTCGCCGCGCTGCTGGGCACTGCCGCCGCCGCCAGTTCGCTGTTCAGCAGCGCCGCTTTCGCGCAGCAGCAGGCCGCGCGCGGTATTGCGGGGGCGACCCGCATCGGCTCCAATGAATGCTGGACCGGTCCCTTTCCGTCGGGCGCGGAGGCGATCGCCAAGGCTGCCTCGCTGGGCAACTGGTACGACCCAGACAATTATCGCGGCGACCTGATCAAGACCGTCGCCACGGTGGAGGGTATCCCCGAAGATAACGTCATGCTCTGGCCCGGTTCGGGCGGCCCGCTGGTCAGCATCGTCGCGGCCTATTGTTCGCCGACCAAGGGGCTGGTCACGGCTGATCCAACCTTCGAATCCGCGTGGCGTGCCGCCGATTTCATGAAAGCGCCGGTGGCCAAGGTGCCGCAGGCCATCGGCAAGGGCCATGACGTAAAGGCGATGCTGGCCGCCAATCCGAATGCGGGCCTCTATTATATCTGCACGCCCAACAATCCGACTGGCACGATCACGCCGGTTGCGGATATCGCCTGGCTGCTGGCCAACAAGCCCGCCGATTCGATGTTGTTGGTCGACGAAGCCTATCTCCACTTCTCCGAAGCGCCGAGCGCGGCATCGTTGATGGCGGGACGCAAGGACATCATCGTCATGCGGACCTTCTCCAAGCTGTTCGGCATGGCGGGTGTTCGCCTGGGCTTGACCTTCGCCGATCCGGAGGTGCAGAAGCGCATCACGCTGTTTGGCCCTTCGGCCGGTGGCCTGTCGATCACCGCTATGGCCTGCGGCAATGCGGTCTATACCGAAGCCGCGCTCATCAAGGCGCGCCGTGACGAGATGATCGTCCAGCGCGAAGAGACGATCGCCTGGCTCAAATCCAAAAAACTTCCGGTCCAGTCGGGCAGTCAGGCCAATATGTTCATGGTCGACTGGGGCAAACCCGCCAAGGCCGTGCAGACCGCACTGCTGGGCGAGAAGGTGCAGATCGGCCGTAACTGGGCCATCTGGCCCAACGTCTCGCGCGTCACCGTGGGGTCCGCCGCCGACATGAAAGCCTTCCGCGATGCCGTGCAAAAGGTCGTGCTGGCCTGATCCTCGATTGAGTTGACTGTCACGAAGGGAGGGGCGTCCGGTTATTCGGACGCCCCTTTTTTCTCGCCCTAAAAAGGGGTCGTCGTTGCCGATGGCGGCGGGGGTGGCGTAGTGGGCATCTGTCCCATCGGAAGGGTTGGTACGCCGCTCGGTGCGACCGGCGGCGGGGCGGGGGCGCCGCATTGTGGGTCGCTGGCGGGGCATGGCAACAGTTGCACGGACGGGCGGCCATAGCGCCGCCGCCATTCCTCCAGCCGCCGCAGATAATCGGCATAGGCTGCCCAGAATTCCTGGAACGGCTTTTCCAGCAACTCCAGCGCCTGGGGCGCATAGGCCAGCAGCGCCTGCGGCGTCATGCCGTTGATCGTGGTCGCGACCGCCACCGCCGTCTGGCAAAAGGCCTTCTGCGCGGGCGGCAGGGCGAAATAATTATAGACGATCGTATTGACCTTTTCGCGCATCAGCATCGCGTCGGGGCCATATTTCAGTTTGTAGATGGCTTCAGCCGCTGTGTTCGCCTGCGCCAGCGACAGCGTATGAATGTGCAGCATCTGGTTATACTGCGTCCGCATCGCCTCGCCCGTCTCGCGGCAACCGAGCGCCGCGACGTTCAGCGCCATGCGGACATGCCACAAGGCCTGCTGCCCCGTCATGCCCCGATTGGGTGTGATATATTTCCCCTGTTCGTCCGCGTCCGGCAGATCCAGATTCGCCGCCGCGCCCATCGGTGGCAACGGCATGATAGTGCTGACTACCGGGGGTGGCGCGATTGGCGGCGGCGGGGGCTTGGCGCAACTGGCGAGAAAAAGGGCCGTGGCGATAGAGGCATGGGGTAAAAAGCGACGGGCAGCCCGCATCAACATCTCCATCATTCCGTTCCGGCCGCAATCGGGCATGTCAGCCACAACGCAGGACCGTCGCTGCGGTTCTGTCGACATGCTGGCATCTCGCCTCTTTTCTTCGGCGAGAAGATGAACCTTAGCTGAAATCAGGCCAATATCAGGCGGCGCGACGCTCCAGCGCGGTAGCCGCCTCTTCCATCAGGGTCGCGATGATCGTGGCGACCGGTTCTTCGGCCGTCACCATGCCCACCGACTGGCCCGCCATCAGCGATCCGCCCTCGATATCGCCGTCGATCACCGCGCGGCGCAGCGCACCCGCCCAATAATGTTCGATCTGCAATTGGGCCTGCCCCATGTCGATCGTGCCGCCGTCCAGCAGATTGGCGACTTCGCGCTGCTTGGCGGTAAAGGCTTCGGTGCCCGCATTTTTGAGCGCGCGCACGGGAATGACCGGCAGGCGCGGGTCGATCTGGACGCTGGCGATGGCATCGCGGGCTGATGCGCGGAAGAAGGCCTTCTTGAAATTGGGGTGGGCGATGCTCTCGCTCGCGCAGGCAAAGCGCGTGCCCAGTTGCACGCCCGCCGCGCCCATTTCCAGATAGGCGGCGATCGCCTCGCCCCGGCCAATGCCGCCGGCGACGAACACGGGCAGTTGCTCCGCCATTTCGGGCAGGATTTCCTGCGCCAGCACACTGGTCGCCACCGGACCGATATGGCCGCCCGCTTCCATGCCCTCGACGATCAGCGCATCGACGCCCGACCGCGCCAGCTTCTTCGCCAGACTGAGCGCCGGTGCAAAGCAGAGCAGCTTCGCACCCGCCTTTCCGTCTCTTGGGGCCTTGATCGCCTCAATACTGCCCTTGGGCGGCAGGCCACCGGCCAGCACGACATGGCTGACGTCATGCTGCGCGCACACATCGATCAGCTCGAACAGTTGTGGGTGCATGGTGATCAGATTCACGCCGAAGGGCTTGTTCGTCAGCGCCTTGGTGGCCGCAATCTCCGCGTCCAGCAGTTCGGGCGTCATCGCCCCGCAGGCGATCACGCCAAAGCCGCCCGCATTCGAAATGGCCGACACCAGATTGCGTTCGGACACCCACGACATCGCGCCGCACAGGATTGCCGTCTCGCAGCCGAAGAAAGCGGCGCCGCGGGCCATCAGGGACGTGAGTTTTGCGTGGGTCATGTGCATATCCATCGAATCAAAAAGCCCCTCCCTTAGTCAAAGGAGAGGTTGGAGCGGGTACGGTTACATCAATAATCGCTGGTGCCAGACATCTGCTGGTGATTCGACCTGCCCCTGTCATTCCCTTGAAAGGCAGGGGCGTTCACCTGTCAAGTAACCGGCACCTGTCAAGCGTCCGGCGCATCCAGTCCATAGGCCGTGTGCAGGACACGCACCGCCAGTTCAGTCTCATCCTCGTCGATCAGCACGCTGACCTTGATCTCGCTGGTGGAGATGGCGAGGATGTTGATGCCACGATCGGCCAGCGCCTTGAACATGGTCGACGCCACGCCCGCATGGCTCTTCATGCCGACGCCCACGACGCTGATCTTGGTGACTTTGGTGTCGGGGATCACGCGGTTGAAGCCGATCAGTTCCTTCTGCCCTTCCAGCACGTCCAGCGCGCGGGCCAGGTCCGCGCCGGGCACGGTGAAGGTCACGTCGGTCTCGCCCTTGTCGCGGCCGACATTCTGGATGATCATGTCGACGTTGATCGCCGCGTCCGCCAGCGGGCCAAAGATATGGGCGACCGCGCCGGGACGATCGGGCACGCGGGTCAGCGTGATCTTCGCCTCATTCTTGTCATGGGCGATGCCGGTGATGAGCTGACGTTCCATCTTCGTTTCCTTGAGCTTGGCTTCCAGTTCCTCTTCGCTGACGATCAGCGTTCCGGGGAGGTCCTGCTGAGTAGGATCATCAAAGGAGGACAAGACCTGAACGACCACGCCCTCCTTCATGGCAAGGCCGACCGAGCGGGTCTGAAGCACCTTGGCCCCGACAGACGCCAGTTCCAGCATCTCCTCATAGGTGACGAGGTCCAGCTTGCGGGCGCGGGCGACGATTCGCGGGTCGGTGGTGTAGACGCCGTCAACATCGGTATAGATGTCGCACCGGTCCGCGCCGATCGCGGCGGCCACCGCGACCGCCGAGGTGTCGGAGCCGCCCCGGCCCAGCGTGGCGACGCGGCCATCGGCCATCATGCCCTGAAAACCGGGGATCACCGCGACCTGGCCCTTACTCATGGAGGTCAGCAGCGCGTCGGTCTCGATGCTCTCTACCCGCGCCTTGCTATGCGCCTCGACAGACTTGATCGGCAATTGCCAGCCCAGCCAGCTACGCGCATCGACGTCCATCGCCTTCAGCGTCATCGCCAGCAGGCCGCTCGTTATCTGCTCACCGGCGGCAACCACGACATCATATTCCGCAGGATCATAGAGCGGCGAGGCTTCCTTGCAAAAGCCGACCAGCCGGTCCGTCTCGCCCGCCATCGCGGATACGACGACCGCGACTTCATTGCCCTGTGCCGCGACATGCTTCACACGTGCGGCGACGTTGCGAATCCGCTCCATCCCCGCCATGGAGGTGCCGCCGAATTTCATTACGATGCGCGCCATTTGCTTGTCGAACCTGCCTGTGGGTATGAAAGAATATTGCGGGAAGGGCGAAAACGGCGCCTCTATTAGCAGCGGGTACGAATATGGCAAGCAACACACATAGCACGATCGACCCCGCAGAGGCCGCGCATTTCGGAACCATGGCGGCCGATTGGTGGAACCCCAAGGGCAGCAGCGCGATGCTGCACAAGCTCAATCCGGTTCGCCTGGCCTATATCCGGGCCGCCATCGACCGGCACTGGCATGGCGATAGCCACATTTTCCGCCCTTTGGAGGGTCGCCGTGCAATCGACGTCGGCTGTGGCGCGGGCCTGCTCGCCGAACCGCTCGCTCGCATGGGCGCGGCCGTTACAGGCCTTGACGCTGCGCCGGAGAATATCGCCGCGGCACAGGCGCACGCGCGGGGGCAGGGCCTCACCATTGATTATCGTGCGGTGGGCGTCGAGTCGCTGGGGGAGGGCGGCTTCGACCTCGTCACTTCGATGGAGGTGATCGAGCATGTGTCCGACCCCGCCACCTTCGTGCGCGGGCTGGTCGCCTGCCTCGCCGACGACGGCATCATGATTCTCTCTACCCCCAACCGCACCCCGCTCTCGCGCCTGGCCATGATCACGATCGGCGAAAGCATTGGCGGTATTCCAAAGGGGACGCATGACTGGCACAAGTTCCTGACCCCGGAGGAACTGACCGCCCTGCTGACCGACGCGGGCATGGTGATAGATGACATTTGCGGCCTGACGCTCGATCCGGGCAAGGGCTTTACCCTGTCGGACAACAAGGCGATCAACTATCTGATGACCGCGCGCAAAGCGGGATGAAGGGGAAGGCAGAGAGCGGGCACGACCCTCGCATCGATGCCTATATCGCCGCGCGCGCCGACTTCGCCCGGCCCATTCTCGCCCATCTGCGCGCCCGCATTCACGCCGCTTCGCCCGATATAAGCGAGGCGGTGAAATGGGGCATGCCCTTCTTCACTTATCGCGGGCAAAATCTGTGCAACATGGCCGCGTTCAAGGGGCATGCCGCCTTCGGCTTCTGGCATGACAAGGTCGGGGAACAGGGCGGGAGCAGCGAGGCCATGGGCCAGTTCGGACGGCTCACCAACCTTGCCGACCTGCCCGACGACGCGATGATCGCGGACCTGCTGGCAAAAGCGATGGCGCTGATCGACGCGGGCGAAAAGCCGCGCGCTGCCGCACAGCCCCGCGCCCCGCTGCCAGTCCCCGACGACCTCAGGGCCGCCATCGCTGCCGATCCAGTCGCCGCATCCGTCTGGGCCGCCTTCCCGCCCGGCAAGATCCGCGACTATATCGAATGGATCATCGAAGCGAAGGAGCCCGTCACTCGTACCCGCCGCATCGTTCAGGCGGTCGAATGGATCGCGGCGGGCAAGGGCCGCAACTGGAAATATGAGAAGAAATAGGCGGTCTTTCCCCTCCGCGCACTAGCTGTCGCCCGCCCGATGCACCACGCGCTGCGGATAGGGGATTACGATCCCATTATCGCGGAACAACTGCCATACCCGGCCCAGCACGTCCGACTTCACATTGCCGACGCCGCCTTCGGGATCGCTGATCCACACCAATATGTCATGCTCCACCCGGCTCTCGCCAAAGCTGGTCAGCCAGACATTGGGCGCCGGATTGCGCAGCACGCGCGGGCTTTCCCGCGCCGCGTCCAGCATCAGCTTCTGCGCCAGTTTCAGGTCACTGTCGAAGCTGATCCCCACCGGAATGCGGACGCGGACATTGCGGTCGGAATAGGACCAGTTCTCCACCTCCTGCGTCATCAGATTCTCGTTGGGAATCAGATGCTCCTTGCCGTCGCGGGTGATGACGGACACCGCGCGCACGCCGATTTTGTTGACCCAGCCGAAACTGTCGCCGACGACGATCACGTCTCCCGGCTTGATCGACCGGTCCATCAGCAGGATGATGCCCGCGATCAGATTGCCGAAGGTCTTTTGCAGGCCAAAGCCCACCGCCAGACCCAGCGCGCCGGAAAAGACGGCAAAGGCGGTCAGGTCGATCCCCAGCAGGTCGATGCCGATGAAAAAGGCCGTCACGATGACCGTGATCGCCGCCAGCTTCTGCGCCAGCAGCTTTTGCGTCGGGTCGAACCCCGGCGTCCGCCCGATCCACCGCGCAATCAGCCGGTTGGCAAGGCGCACGGCGGCGAACAGCGCTACGCAGGTCGCAGCGATCGTGACGATCCCCAGCAAGGTTATCCGCCGCTTGCCCAGATCCACGCCGACGCCGTCCAGCATCTGACCCACCGGCGCCAGCCCACCGCTGCTGCCCGACAGGATCATCACGAACAACAGCAGCGCCAGCGGCACGATGGCCGGGCGCGGTATGGCCAGCGCACGCAGCACATGCGCCGCAAGCAGCGCCACCACCAGTCCCAGCGCCGCGCCCAGCACCAGATGCGCCAGCGCCCCGACAGGCAAGATTGTCAAGGCGATGGCGAGCAGCAGGGCGGCGATGCCATAGCGCAGCACGGGTCGCAGATGCACGTCCATCGCCGCCGCCACATGCGGCATGCGGGCCGCGATCCGGGGCGCGACCATCCGCGCCACCGCCATCGCCAACAGATACAGCAGGATCGCCAGCACCACTGCAATCAGCGGCTGGCTGATATCAGGGTCGCCCGGCAGCAGCGCCAGCCTGTCCGCCAGAAATGCCCTCATCCCCGAACTGCCCGGAACCGCGCCAGCCCCGCCTCCAGATCGGCGATCAGGTCGGCCGGGTCTTCCAGTCCGATGGACAGGCGCACGACCGGCCCCTCCGCCTCCCACCGCGTCGCGCTGCGATAGCGGGCAGGATCGACCGGCAGGGCCAGACTCTCGAACCCGCCCCAGCTATAGCCGATGCCGAAATGGGCAAGGCCGTCGATCAGCGCTGCCCGCGCCTTTTCATCGCCGCCCTTCAGGACAAAGGAAAACAGTCCGCTCGACCCCTCAAAGTCCCGCGCCCACAGATCATGACCGGGGCAGTCGGGCAGGGCAGGGTGCAGCACCCGCGCCACGTCGGGCTGCGCATCCAGCCAGGATGCGATCATCAGCGCGCTTGCCTGATGCTGCGCCAGCCGCACGCCCAGCGTCCGCAATCCGCGCGCCGCCAGCCACGCATCGTCGGGACTGGTCATCTGCCCGAACAGATAAGCCATCTGCCGGATTTTCGGAAACAGCGCCGCATTGGCCGTCACCGATCCCATCATCACATCGCTATGGCCGACAATATATTTAGTGCAGGCAAGGATGGAAATATCCACCCCCAGCGACAAGGCGGGCAGGAACAGCGGGGTTGCCCATGTATTGTCGATCAGCGTCACCACGCCTCGCGCCTGCGCCGCCGCGACGATGGCGGGCACGTCCTGCACCTCGAACGTCAGGCTGCCGGGACTTTCCAGAAAGATGGCGCGCGTATTCTCTGTGATAAACTCGGCGATGCCCGCGCCGACGCATGGATCATAATAGAGCGTCTCGACCCCGAACGGCTTCAACACCTGCTCGCAGAAATTGCGGGTGGGGTCATAGGCGGCATCGACCATCAGCAACTGGTCGCCCGGTCGCAGCACCGCCATCAACGCGCAGCCGATGGCCGCCACGCCGGACGGGAACAGCATCGTCCCCTCCGCGCCCGGCTCCATCTCGGTCAGGGCATCGGCCAGACTCCAGGCCGTCGGCGTCCCCTTACGGCCGTAAAATAGCTGCTCATGCGTGTTGGTCGTCGCGCTCCGCAAATGCGCCACATCGTCATAGAGAATTGTCGACGCTCGCCAAACCGGTGGACTGACGATGCCGCCGGGCTGACCCGGAACCCCGACCCATTCGGCCCGCCGCCCCGCCTGCGCCAGCCGGGTCAGGGGCGCGCGTTTATCCTTTTCGTCGCTCATGCCGCGCCCGTCGCTTTTGGCGTCGCGGGATCGAAGCCCCATTCCGACCAACTCCCGTCGTACAGTGCCACGTCCGTCTTGCCGAGGCTCTCCAGCCCCGCCAGCAGGATCGCGGCGGTGACACCGCTGCCGCAGGTGGTGATAACCGGACGGTCGAAATCCAGCCCAGCCTGGACGAACGCCGCGCGCAAATCGTCGCCCGCCTTCATCCGGTTGTCCGCATCGAACAGCGCGGAGGAGGGCAGGTTCAGCGACCCCGGAATATGGCCAGACGCCATGCCGGGGCGCGGCTCCGCTTCCTCGCCGGTAAAGCGCCCCTTGCCGCGTGCGTCGATGACCTGCGCCGCGTGGCTCTCCACATTGGCGAGCATGTCGGCCTTGGTCCGCACATCCGCGCGGTCCAGTCGCGCCACGGCATTGCCGGGCGCAATCTGCGGTATCCCGTTTTCGACCGGCCGCCCCTCCGCCAACCATTTGGGTAACCCCCCGTCGAGGATCGCGACCGCCGCCCCCGCGCCATAGACGCGCAGCATCCACCAGCCGCGCGCCGCGCTGTGCGTCGGGCTGTTGTCATAGACGACGATCCGGCTGTCCGCGTCGATCCCCAGCGCCTGCAATCGACCGGTCATCGCCGTATCGGGCGGCAGCATGCCCGGTATCGGATCATCGGCATCGGCCAGCGTCGGCAGGTCCAGAAAGGCCGCGCCCGGAATATGCGCGGCTTCATATTCCGCCGCCGGATTGCGGGGCGTGCCGGGCAGGAACAGCGAGGCGTCCACGATGCGCAGGTCCACCGCGCCCAGTTGCGCGCCAAGCCAGTCGGTTGAAACGAGGATATCCATGCGCGCTCCCTAAATCGTCGCCTGACCTTTAAGACGACCGGGCGCGCGAGGGAAGGCTTAGACGTTTGCCGCGATTTCTTAACCGTCAGATGAAGCCATCTGACTGGAAATCGCTCTAGCTGGCCAGCGAAAGCGCCGTCCGGCGGCAACCCACATCGCGATATTGGCGCGGCCCCTGATCGAAGCGGAAGGGGGCGAGCTTCTGCGTCGGCGGTGCCTGCTCCTGCCCGACGATGAAGGCGCTGCCTGTGCGCCCGCTGCCCGGTGTCCCGTCCCCATTCCAGCGATAATGGACGTCAAAGCCGATCAGCGGCACCAGCAGCAGTCGACCGTCCAGTTCCAGCGGATCGATCGCATCCGGCTCCAGCCGCAATTCGTTGGTCAATATCTGGGTTTGCCCCGGCGCGAGCGACACGACCGAATGGACGGGCATGCCCTTAGTGCCTGCAAAGAAGGCACGCAGCAGCTCATTCTGGTTCGCGTCGGCATTGCCGATCAGGGCGTGGACCAGCATATCGCTCGCCACGCTTTGGCCCCGGTTGCGCAGCGTCAGCCGATAGCCGACCGACACCCCCAGCAGCGAATAGCGGGCGCTCTCGATCGCCAGTTCCACGTCGATCCAGGCGCGCTCGGCAGCAGGCTGCGGCGTTGTCGTCGGTCGCGGCTTGGGGGCAGGGGGGGAGGGACGGAGCGGCTCCGGCGCGCCCACATCCTGCACAGCGTCATCGCTCTCATCCATTGCCCCGTCACGGGGACGACGACGCAGGAACAGCGCGATCCCGCCGGCAAGGACGATCGCCAGCGCCGCACCGATCCAGCCCCACGGCAACCCCCTGCCGGTCGGCGCAGGGGGAGCCGTGGTTGGCGGGGGTGGAGCGGCGGCGCTTTCGGCGACATTGCCCGTCTGCGGCGCGACGATGGTTTCACCGGACGATAGTGGTGTCTCGACGGGCGCGGGGCTGGGCGTCGCCTCCCCGCTCTCCCGTGCCGCGGGCGGTGCGGTTCGCTCGGGCACCCGCTCTGGCTGGGTGCGCGGCGTCGCTGTGGCTTGACGGTTAGGGGCGGGCACCGGCGTCGGGGCAATAACGGGTGGCGGCGTGGTGACTGTGACGGGCGGCGGCGCGGTCGGGGCAGGCGCCGTCCCCGGCACGTCGCGATAGACGTCCAGTTCCGGTCCTTGCCGCTGCTCTGATGGAGAGGGTTGGGCCGGGGTCTGGGGCCGGGGCAGCGATGGCAGCGGCGGGGCGGCTTCCTCCTGCGCTCCGGCAGGCGCAGGCAGTGCGATCGCGGCGGCCGCCAGCAGCGGCGACAACAAGGTGGTAAAACGTGTCCCCATGATGCCCGCGAAAGCAATGCGGCCCCTTAACGGCAGATGAACAAACAGGATCATGGGCAGGCCGATGACATCAGCCGTGCGATCGGATAGAGGAACGCGCCATGACTGATCCTATCACTTCCCCTTTGCATCTGGGCCAGGCCAGCGCGCTGCCCGCCAGCCCGGAGGCTGCGACCCTCGACTATGTGCCCAATCCGCGCCCCGGCCGGCCCTATCTGGTGCGTTTCACCGCGCCCGAATTTACCTCGCTCTGCCCGGTGACGGGCCAGCCCGATTTCGCGCATCTGGTGATCGACTATGCCCCCGCGGCCACGATCGTCGAATCGAAGTCCCTGAAGCTGTTTCTGGGCGCCTTCCGCAACCATGCGGCCTTTCATGAAGATTGCACGGTCGGCATCGCTGAGCGGCTGGTCGAGGAAATGAAGCCCATATGGCTGCGGATCGGCGGCTACTGGTATCCGCGTGGCGGCATCCCGATCGACGTTTTCTGGCAGTCGGGGGAGCCGCCCGCGGGCTTGTGGCTCCCAGCACAGGACGTCCCCGGCTATCGCGGGCGCGGCTGAATTGCGCCAAAAATAGAATAAAATTTCACATATGTTGCCTATAACGTAATAATCTGACATAGGCGCCGCCATCATCAAGGAGTTCCCCATGACCGTTCAGCAGGCATCGCGTTTCGTCGTCACCCCCAGCAGCAAGGCTGTAGCGGCGGACGCGCGTGCGGTACTGCTGGAAGATCCGGGCTTTGGCCGCATCTTCACCGACCATATGGTGACGATCCGCTGGAGCGAGGGGAAGGGGTGGCACAGCCACAGCGTCGGCCCGCGCGAACCCTTCACCCTCGATCCTGCCTGCGCTGTGCTGCACTATGCCCAGGAAATCTTCGAAGGGATGAAGGCCTATCGCCTCTCCGACGGCAGCACCGCTCTGTTCCGGCCAGAGGAAAATGCCCGCCGCTTCAACGAATCGGCAGAGCGGATGGCGATGCCGGTCATCCCCGAGGATCTGTTCCTTGAAGCGATCGAAGAACTGGTGCGGATCGACGCCGACTGGATTCCCGGCGGCGAGGGCAGCCTGTACCTGCGCCCCTTCATGTTCGCGAGCGAGACGTTCCTGGGCGTCCGCCCGGCGGCCGAATATATTTTCTGCGTCATCGCCAGTCCCGCCGGCGCCTATTTTAAGGGCGGCAAGAAGGCCGTCTCGCTCTGGGTATCGGAACATTATACCCGTGCGGGACGCGGCGGCACCGGCGCGGCCAAGTGCGGCGGCAACTATGCGGCTAGCCTGATCGCCCAGGCGGAGGCAAGCAAACATGGCTGCGATCAGGTCGTCTTCCTCGATTCGGCGGAAAATAAGTGGGTCGAGGAACTGGGCGGCATGAACGTCTTCTTCGTCATGGCCGACGGCTCGCTGGTCACGCCGCCGCTGGGCGGCACCATATTGCCGGGCATCACCCGCAATTCCATCATCACGCTGGCAAGGGCGCAGGGCATGACCGTGCGCGAGGAACCCTACAGCTTCGAACAATGGCGTGCCGATTCGGCCAGTGGCAATCTGCGCGAAGCCTTCGCCTGCGGCACGGCGGCGGTCGTCACCGCGATCGGCGAGGTAAAGAGCGTCAAGGGTGACTTCACCGTTGGCAATGGCGATGGCGGTCTGGTGACGGAGACTCTGCGCAACGCGCTGGTCGGCATTCAGCGCGGCACGGTCGAAGGCCCCGCAGGCTGGCTTCGCCGCATCTGACCCCAACAAAGGTTCGCATGGGGCGTCCAACTCTGTAAGGGCTTGGCCCCATGCGCTACTTTCTCGACACCGAATATAATGGCACGGGCGGCGAACTGCTCAGCATCGCGCTGGTCCCCGAATATGGGGACCAGGAATTTTACGCGACCTTGCCTCTGCCCGCCGAGATTCACCCGTGGGTCGCGGCCCATGTCATCCCTTATCTCCGCATGGTGCCCGCTGGCCTCTGCGAAGAAATGACGCGCGATGACGCGGGCGCGGAAATCTCCCGCTATCTCGCCCATGACCCGGACCCGGAGATCATCGCCGACTGGCCGGACGACATCGCCTATTTCTGCGGTTTGCTGGTGACGGGGCCAGGCGAGATCGTCGACATCCCCTCGCTGGGTTTCCGCCTGCTCCGCACGCCGGGTTTCAGCACGGCGGCGAACAGCAAGGTGCCGCACAACGCATTGCACGACGCCCGCTCGCTGCGCGACTTCGCCGTCCGCGAAGAGGGGTTCGCCTGAACCGCCTGCCCGCTTTCCTTGGGGAACAACCAGGTCTAGAAGAGCCTCCATGCAACGCTTCGATGTCGTAATATTGGGGGGCGGCCTTGTCGGCCTGACCCTTGGTCTCGCTCTCACGACGCACGGCGTCCGCTGCGCGGTGATCGATCCCGCCGACCCGGTCGATACCACCGCCGCCGGGTTCGACGGTCGCGTTTCGGCCATCTCCTCGACCAGCAACGCCATGCTCGACGCCATCGGCGTGGGCGCGCGGCTGGCGGGGAAGGGCTGCCCGATCGAACGCATCTGGGTCAGTGACGGCCTCGCGCCGGGCGCGCTGGATTTCGTGCCGGACGAGGATGACGGCGCGATGGGCATCATGTTCCCCAACCGCACCCTCCGCGTGGCCTTGGCGGAGGCCGCGCAGGACGCGACAGGCCTCACCCGCTTTCAGCCCGACCGCGCCACCACGGTGGATCGCAACGCCGACGGCGTAACCCTGATCCTCGCCAGCGGCCAGACGATCAGCGCCGCCCTGCTGGTCGCGGCGGAGGGCCGCAACAGCCCGACGCGCGAGGCCGCTGGCATCACCACTACCCGCTGGGACTATGCTCATATGGCGATGGTGTCGGCGCTCGATCACGAAATTCCACACGCCAACACGGCTTATGAAATCTTCTACCCCGGCGGCCCCTTCGCCCTGTTGCCGATGCAGCCGGGCACGCGCAGCGCGATCGTCTGGACCGTGCCAAAGGATCAGGCGCCCGCGATGCTGAAACTGGGTGAGCGGGCATGGCTCGCCGAAGCGCAAAAACGCATGGGAGGCTTCCTGGGAGAGATCAGCCTCGCCGGTCCACGCTCCAGTTACCCGTTGGGTTTCCACAACGCCTCGCGCATCACCGACACCCGTCTCGCGCTGGTCGGCGACAGCGCCCACGCTATCCATCCGATCGCCGGGCAGGGCCTCAACCTCGGCTTCCGCGACGTCGCCGCACTGACCGAAGTGCTGGTGGAAGGGATGCGCCTCGGCCTCGACCCCGGCGACGCTCAGTTGCTCGCCCGCTACCAGCGCTGGCGTAGCCTCGACACCCTATCGGTCAGCGTTGCGATGGACGGCCTCGTCCGCCTGTTCGACATCCCCGGCAAGCTCCCCTCCCTCGTTCGCCGCGCCGGATTGGCAGCAGTCCAGCGCACACCCATGCTCAAAAACCGCTTCATGGCCGAAGCCCGCGGCCAGTCCGGCGCGTTGCCGAAATTGCTGGCGGGGGAGTTGGTTTGATCGGCTGGACCGTGTCGTTCGGGATGGAGTGGAAGGCGGACGGTCCGCTAATCTCTCCAGCGCCGGTCCAGCTTCCAGAACGCTAAAACGAAGAACGCGATGCCGGTTGCCGCAGCGATGACTAAGCATGCCACCGATAGGACAGGGTGGGCCGCCAAGCCCTCCGAAAGCTCACAAAATGAAAAGAAGATTATGAATGTGGCGATGAGCGCGAGCCAACCTTGCCAACGTATCGGCAGCAACATGATTGGCCCATAACTGCGAAACCAAGGTTCTTCCATGCACCCTCATACGGTCGAGCGATTATGTCCGCAATTGGTCGATAGCGGACGCTCTATCCTGAATGGGCAAACTAAAAGAAAGCCCGGCAATCGAAGGATTGCCGGGCCATTCAGGCGCGCTTGGGAGCCATCGCCTATTGTCGTACCGCTTTACCGCTTTTCGGGCGGCAGGGTGATCTTCACATTTTCACCCGACTGGCCGGGGAAGTTGACGAACATCGCGTCGACCAGATTGGGGATCAGATAGGTCAGCTTGTTGCTGAGCGACTGGGCGCTGGCCTTGCCCTCGAACAGACGGCGGCCATCGGCGGCACGGTCGATCTTCAACGACAGGTCGCTGGTATAGACGGTGTAGCTGCTGACATCATTATAGCCGCCACCGCCGAACAGCCATGGATCATAGAAGCCATAGCCCCAGGGGCGACCCCAGCGACCGCCATAGGCGCCGCCCCAGGGACCAAAGCCGCCACCGAAGCCGGGGCCACCGAAACCGGTGCTACGCACCTTTTCGCGGCCATTGTCGACATCATAGGCCATCCGCACGATCAGGTTGGCGCCTGCCGGATCGCTGGAGCGCACATAACCGGTCTGGGCCAGTTGCGCCGCTACCAGATCGGCATAATGGGAAAACTCCAGCCCGCCCGCCAGGCGCGGATCATCGGCGACGACCGCGAAGCTTTGCCCCTGCGGCGCAGGAAGCTGCTGGAAACGGGCGACATCCGCCTTGAACGGGGTCGCACAGGCAGAAAGCCCCATCAGCGCCAGTGCGGGCGCCGCGAAAAGGCCTATCTTCTTGAAGTTCATCATTGTTTCGCGTCCTGTGTCGGGCATTACGGCCCGGAAGCCATGTTTGCGCTCTGCAATAGCAAAACGCAACTGAACATCGTTTGAACGCATCAACCCGTCGGATGGGCGCACAGAGTCTGTTCCTGTGCCAGAAAGACGCCGCGCACCCCCGAAATCCGTCAGCGCATCAGGCCCATCGCTTCATAGGCCGCCCGTAGCGTCGGCTCTGCCGCTGCCGAGGCACGAGCCGCGCCCTTTTGCAAAATGGCGTCGAGGGCCGAGTCGTCACCGCGCAGGGCCAGGAACCGCTCGCGGATGGGACGCAGTGATTCGACCAGCACTTCCCCCAGCGCGGGCTTGAACGCGCCGAACCCCTGACCGGCAAAACGGGCGCATACCGCGTCGGCGCTTTCGCCGCTCAAGGTCGCGAAGATGCCGACGAGATTGGCGGCTTCGGCGCGGCCTGCCAGACCCTCCGCCGTTTCAGGCAGCATTTCCTGATCGCTCTTGGCTTTGCGCACCTTCGCCATGATCGCATCATCGTCGTCGGTCAGATTGATGCGGCTCGCATCGGACGGGTCGGACTTCGACATTTTCGCCGTGCCGTCGCGCAGGGACATGATCCGTGCGCTTTCCTTCGGGATGATCGGATCGGGTATGGTGAACAGATCGACGCCGAAATCGGCGTTGAACTTCGTCGCTACGTCGCGGGTGAGTTCCAGATGCTGCTTCTGGTCTTCGCCCACAGGCACATGGGTCGCCTGGTACAGAAGGACGTCGGCGGCCATCAGCACCGGATAGACGTAGAGGCCGACCGAAGCGCCTTCGCGGTTCTTGCCTGCCTTGTCCTTGAACTGGGTCATGCGGTTGAGCCAACCGATCCGGGCCGTGCCATTGAGCAACCAGCAAAGCTCGGCATGGGCGGGGACGCGCGCCTGATTGAACAGCACGCTGCGATCAGGGTCGATGCCCGCCGCGATCAGGGCCGCCGCCATGTCGCGGACGTGGCGAATGCGGGCAGCGGGTTCTTCGGCCACGGTGATCGAGTGCATGTCGGCAAGGAAGAAGAAGCACTCGCTTTGCGAATCCATCTCATCCTGCATCCGTACCCAGTTGCGGATCGCGCCCAGATAATTGCCAAGGTGAAGATTGCCGGTCGGCTGGATGCCGGAAAGGACGCGCATGTCGGGTTCAGCTCGCTCTGGAGGGACGGCGGAAGGCCGCCCGGAGTTCGGAAATGGCGTAGGCCCGGAAGGCCAGCGCCGATGCCCCATAGACCAGACCGCCGACGCCGCACAACAGGGCGAGGGCAATGACGCGTTCTGCCAGCCCCTTGGCCATATGCGGATCGAGTAGCGGGTTGAGGAAGTAAAGCGCCACGCCCATCGCCGCGCTCGCCGCGATGATTCGCAACGCCTTGCCCCGGAAACGCGCGTCCATCCGCAACTGGCCGCGCCTGTGTAGTAGCCAGTAGAGGATGAGCACATTGACCCAGGCGGCGATGGCAGTGGAAATGGCGACGCCGACATGGCCAAAATGCCAGATGAGCGTCAGATTGCCGACAAGGTTGAACAGCATTGAGAAGACGGCGACGCGTACCGGCGTCTTGGTATCTTGTCGCGCATAGAAGCCCGGCGTCAGCACCTTGATCAGCACATAGGCCGGGACGCCCACGGCAAAGGCCGCAAGCGCGCCCGCCGCGCCGATCGTGTCGGCGGCGGTGAAGGCGCCATGCTGGAGCAAGCCCCGGATCAGCGGCGTGGCGGAAATGCAGAGCGCGACGGCGGCGGGAAGGGCAAGGAACAGCGCCAGTTCCATAGCCCGATTCTGGGTATGGCTGGCCGCATCCTCATTGCCGCTGCCGATCTGGCGCGAGAGGGCAGGCAGGATCGCGGTGCCGACGCCGATGCCGATGAGGCCTAGCGGCAACTGGTTGAGGCGATCGGCATAATAAAGATAGCTGACGGCCCCTTGCGGAAGGAAACGCGCGGCGAGGCTGGTGGAGATCAACAGGTTGAACTGGATCGCGCCCGCGCCCAGCGCAGCCGGGCCGATCAGCACCAGCAGACGCTTTACCGAAGGCGACAGGCGCGGCAGGCCAAGGCGCAGGGTGACGCCCGCGCGGCGGCAGGCCCAGATGAGCCAGAGCAGTTGCATGAGACCCGAAATCGTCACGGCGACGGCCTGGGTATAGCTTGTCTCGACCGGCGTATCGCCCCGGAAGAACAGGACCGCGCCGATCATGCAGATGTTGAGCAGCACCGGCGCTGCCGCGTTCACCCAGAAACGGTCGAGCGAGTTTAATATGCCGCCCAGCAGCGAGACGATGCTGATGAGGGCCAGATAGGGAAAGGTGATGCGGGTGAGGTTGACCGCAAGGTCGAACTTTTCCGGACCGCCATCGGGGAAGCCGCCGGTCATCGCCCAGACGACAGGCGCGGTGAGCGCCATCATCAGCAGCGTGAAGACGACAAGGAAGGGAAAAAGGACCGAGAGGATCTGCCCGGCAAAGGCGACCGCCGCCGCCTTGCCACTGCCCGGATCAGCCTTGTCCCCTTCTGCCATCGTGCGGTTGAACATTGGCACGAAGACGGCGGCGAAGGCCCCTTCCGCGAACAGCGCGCGGAAGAGGTTAGGCAGGCGCCAGGCGATCAGAAAGGCGTCCGACGCCAGCCCCGCGCCCAGAAAGCGCGCGACCAGCATGTCGCGGACCATGCCCAATATGCGGCTGATCAACGTCAGGCCGCCGATCGTGCTGGTGGCTCTTAACAGGCCCATGGAAAAACCCCGCTATCCGTTCGTGCTGATGGACGAGACTGTGACAGGCTCAGCCCGAACGGACGTGAGGACCAAGATGTCAGGCGTTGCCGAGCGGCGTCTCGGTTGCCTGGGCCGCCATCGCCTGCTGCATATAGAGCTGGCCGAAATCGATGGGGTCGAGCAGCAGCGGCGGGAAGCCGCCGTCACGCACGGCATCGGCCAGCACGCGGCGGGCGAAGGGGAAGGCAAGACGCGGCGCTTCGGCCAGCATGAAGGGCTGAACCTGGTCCTCCGGTACGTTACGGAAGCCGAACAGTGCGCCATAGACCAGTTCGACCGCGAAAGCGGTGCCCTGGCTGGTGGTGGCCTTGACCTCAATCTTCAGCGAGACTTCGATGACGTCTTCACCAACGGCATCGGCGCCGATGTTGAACTGCACGTCGATTGCGGGCTGTTCCTGCCACTGGTAAACGGCCGGCGCGTTCGGGTTTTCGAACGACAGATCCTTTACATACTGGCTGATCAGCGCGATCTGGGGGCTGTTGTCCGCACCATTGGCGGCCACGGCGTCATTCTGGATGGTATCGGCTTCGTCGGCCATGATCGTTCCTTGAAAATCCCTGTTGACTGGCCCGGTATGGAACCGTCGACCAAGCCCGCGCGCTTAGCAGTGCAGGCCGATGAGGGCAATGGCGTGCGCTAGCCAGAAGGGGCATTTGAATAGTTGCACGAATATGCCTATGTTCAGGTTTGATTGTTTCCTGACCGAAGGATGTCCACCCAAGTGTATGCCATCGTCATCCTTGCCATGATTGCCGGTTTTCTGGCGTTGCGGCTCTATTCCGTCCTGGGCAAGCGCACCGGGCACGAGCAGCAGCCCGCTCCGCGATCCGCCGATGATCGCGCCAAAGTTGCGGTGCTGCAGCCCCGCTCGACTGGCGAAGCTGCGCCTGAAGCCGCGCGTTTTGTCGAAGGTATGATCGCGCCCGGTGCGGAAGCTGGCATGCGTGCGCTCATCGCCGCCGACCGCAATTTCGATGTACCGCAGTTCGTGGAAGGCGCCAAGTCCGCCTACAAGATGGTGCTGGAAGCCTTTTGGCGTGGCGATCGCGAGGAACTGGCATGGCTGTGCGATGCCGATGTGCTGGCCTCGTTCGAGGAAGCCATCGCCGCACGCGAGGCGCAGGGCCATGTGCTCGACAACCGCGTCGTGCGAATCGAAAAGGCGCAGATTATCGAGGCCAGCGTTGATGGCCGGATGGCCGAGATCGCCCTGCGGTTCGAGGCGGACATTGCCGCCGTCACTCGCGACAAGGATGGCACCGTCGTCGCCGGGTCGATGACCGATGCGGTCGGCACCAACGACGTCTGGACGTTCAGCCGCGATATCCGCAGCGCCGATCCCAACTGGAAGCTCAGCGAAACCGACGAAGCATGATCCTGCGACAGTTGGGCGTGGGGTTGGGGGGCGTGCGGCGCCCCGGCGTCGCGCTGGGTGTGGCGCTATTGCTGTCGGCCTGTTCGGGCGGCATGATCCCACCCGGTTCGACCGGACCCGCGCCGACGCCGCCAACTGGACCTTCCGGTGAAAATGCTGCGCGGCCCGTTCCGGCAACGCCGCGCCCTGCTCTGCCCGTCACGCCGCCATCCGCCGTCCAGTCTGCCGATACCGCCAACGCGGTGACGGCGGGCCTGACGCCTGGCCCGGCGATCGACACGCTGATACCGTCCGGAGAACGGGCGCTCGCGGCGCTCGCTGCCTTCCGTATTTCCTGCCCTGCCCTGATGCGGCGCATCGACCAGAGCGGCCTGACGCGCGGCGCCGACTGGAACAACGCCTGCGCGGCGGCGAGCAGTTGGCCCGAAAGCAGCGCGGCGGCCTTTTTCTCCCGCTATTTCGAGGCGGTGCAGGTCGGCGATGGGAAGGCCTTTGTCACCGGCTATTATGAACCGGAGATCAGCGGATCGCGGGATCAGCGGTCGGGCTATGAGGTGCCGATCTATCGCCGTCCCACCGACCTGATCGACGTCAATCTGGGCCAGTTCAGCGACGCGCTGAAGGGCAAGACGATCCGGGGCAAGGTGCAGGGCAGCAATTTCATACCCTATGACGAACGCGCCCAGATCGTCAGCGGCGCGCTGGCCGGGCGCCGTCTGGAACTGGCCTGGGCCGCCGATCCGATCGAGTTCTTCTTCCTTCAGGTGCAGGGCAGCGGACGGCTGCGCCTGCCCGATGGCGGCGTCATGCGGATCGGTTATGACGGGCAGAATGGCCGCGACTATACCGGCATCGGCAAGCTGATGAAGGATCGCGGGCTGATCCAGGCCGGATCGATGCAGGACATCATGGCCTATCTGCGCGCCAATCCGGTCGAGGGCGCGGCGATCATGAACGAGAATAAGAGCTTCGTCTTTTTCCGTGAACTGACCGGCGCCGGGCCGCTGGGCGCGCTGGGCGTGGCGGTGACGCCGGAAGCGACCGTCGCGACCGACCCAAAATATGTGCCGCTGGGCGCGCCGGTGCTGCTGTCGCTCGACCGGGCAGAACCCAATGGCATCTGGATCGCACAGGATACCGGCGGCGCAATCAAGGGCGCCAACCGCTTCGACAGTTTCTGGGGCGCAGGCGATCGGGCGCGGTCCATTGCGGGCGGCATGTCGGCGCGGGGCAGCGCCTTGCTGCTGCTGCCGATCGGCGCTTATGCGCGCCTTTCCGGCGCCCCTGCCCGCAACCCATAAGCCGGAGCGGTGGCCGGGCGCAGGCTCACAGCGGACGAACAGGCACTCTGGGCCAAAGTTGCGCGCACGGTTCGGATCATGCACGGCAAGAGCGCGCCTGCAACGCTGACTGCTGAGCCGGCAAGCGCTCACCCACCGCCCAAAGACGACATTGTGTTAACGCGCGCTGCACCGCAGCAACGGCACGGCCCGTCGCCTCGCTTACCCGTCCCGGTGCTTGACAGTAGCTGGGAAAAGCGGGTGCGGAGCGGGACTTTGGCGCCCGAAATGTCGATCGATTTGCATGGCCACAACCTGACGGCAGCCCATCTTCACCTGAACCGGGCGCTGGCTGGCGCGCTGGCTCAGGGGGTTCGCACGCTGCTGGTCGTGACCGGCAAACCACGGCAAAGAAACGATAATAGTTCAAATTCCCACCGCGGCGCGATCCGCGCCGAGATCGGCCACTGGCTCCAGACCAGCCCTCATGCCGACGCCATCGCCAGTGTCCGCGTCGCCCATCCCCGCCACGGCGGCGACGGCGCCCTCTATGTGATATTGCGTCGCAAAAAATAGCGGCCTGCGGCGCCAGCCACTGACACTTTCTTAACCACCCTCCCGCATAACCTCCCGATTGCATGGCTGGCGAGCGGGATGTTGAACATCGGGGCAAAAGGATCAATACAGGGCGTGACGGTGAAGAGCCGCGCGGCTGCCTTCGCCGCCGGCGCGGGCGCCGTGGTGTTCATCCTGTCGTTGCTGCTGGGCGGCGATCAGGGCGATGTCATGAGCATCGGCCGGTCGCTGATCATCGCCATATTATGCGGCACCCTGAGCTGGGCCTCTGCACAGCGCACCACCGCCTTGACTGCCACTGCCATCGATGCCGCGACTGAGCGCCTGCTGGCGGCGGCCCATGGCGACCTGCAATCGCACGTCCCCGCCCCGATCGGCCTTGAACTGCCCGATCTGTCGGTGGCGATGGAAAGCCTGTTCAGCCAGGTGCGTACCAACCTGGACCATGTCCAGACGCTGGCCCTGTTCGATCAGATCACCGGCCTTGCCAATCGCACCAGCTTCTGCCGCCAGGTCGAACGCCTGCTGATCGAGCAGGAGGGTGAGCGGCCTGCTGCCCTGTTCTTCATTGACCTTGATGGCTTTAAGGGCGTCAACGACACGCTGGGCCATGCGGCGGGCGACCAGTTGCTGGCGCGCGTCGCCGGACGGTTGCGCGAAGTGGTGATGGCGCAGGTCGCCAACGGCACCGGCGACGCCGTGATTGGGCGGCTGGCGGGTGATGAGTTCACGATGTTCTTCCCCAACCTGCCCGATCGCGACGCGGCGCTGCGGATCGCCCGCGCCATCCAGTTCGCGCTGGGCGAGCGGTTCGACCTTGGCAGCCAGCATGTCGAACTGGGCGCGTCCATCGGCATCGCCTGCTTTCCCGACCATGGCGACAGCCTGTCCGCCCTGCTGCGCGCCGCCGACATCGCCATGTATCATGCCAAGCATGAGGGCCGGGGCCGGGCCGAAATGTTCACCACAGAACTGGCGCTGGAAGCATCCGACCGAGCCGAACTGGAGCGCGACCTGTTGCTGGCGCTGGAACGCGAGGAGTTCCTGCTGGAATTTCAGCCGCAGATCGAAATCATCAGCGGCCGCGCGGTTACGGCAGAGGCGCTGGTGCGCTGGATTCATCCCGAACGCGACCTCATCATGCCCGGCTTTTTCGTGCCGGTGGCCGAAGAGAGCGGCGTGATCGTCGCGCTGGGCGACTGGGTGATGGACCGGGTGTGCGAGACAGCCGCGCGCTGGCATCAGCAGGGCGTGAACCAGCGGATCGCCATCAATATTTCTACGCGGGAACTGGGGCAGGGCGATTTCTTCCTGCGCCTGCGCCATGCCATGGCGACCCACCGCACGCCCCCGTCATTGCTGGAACTGGAGATTACCGAGACGCTGGCGATGGATCTGGACACCCGGATATTGGAGCAACTGGCCGCGCTGCGCGCCGATGGCGTGCGTATCGCGATTGATGATTTCGGCACCGGCTATTCCAACCTGTCGCGCCTGAAAGAGTTGCCGGTCGACATCGTGAAGATCGACCGCAGCCTGGTCCGCGACATCGCCCATTCCGCCGAAGCGCGCACCATATGCAGCGCGGTCGTCGGTCTGATCCAGGGGCTGGGCATGGAAGTGGTGGTCGAGGGGGTCGAGAGCCAGGACCAGATGGACCTGCTGCGCGTGATCGGCTGTACGCTGTTCCAGGGCTTTCATCTGGCCCGACCGACGGCGGAACTGGACTATCTGACCCGCTATGGCGCGCAGGATGCGGTGCGGGCGCGGGTTTAGGTTGTGGGACTGGCGGGGACCGACCATTAGAGGACATGCGCTGGATTATCAGGGGCGACCAGTTTCGGACGATCATTGCCAAAACCCGTCCTTGTCGCCGTTGAGAGTGCCAGCTAATAGCTGAAAATGATCTGGAGAGATTTTCTGCTCATTGCCGCTTCGGCGATCTTTCTCGCGCATGGGCCAGTAGGCGCGCAAAAGCATTCCGCAAGCCCGATCTTGATTGAAGCTTGGTCTAATTGTCCGCCGGATATTGATAGGTATGGCGACTGGATCTCAAATCGCCCTCCGCTTGAGGGTGAGAGAAATGCTGTTCCCAACGATGCAGTCCACGAGGTCGTCCAAAGTCAACGAGAGCGAGCAGTTGCGCTACTCAATGATGCGGAGATTGTTGCGCTGACCTTTACTCACGCAGAAGAGTTGGCTGGCGAAATGCCAACACAATCAGCGCAATACGGGAAGCCGTTCCTCATCCGCAATGTCGTGCCGTCGTTCATCGGAGGCCTGCGCGGACCCGTTAGATTAGATCGAGTTGGTTCAGCCCTTACAATACGGGCCGGACTGTTTGGGTGCGGCGGTTTCTTTAAGAACCCGCTTGTTGTGTTTCTTTCATCGGCTCCGACCCGCGTTGACATGCAGGTCAGCGCCATCTGGTAAGAAGGTCCGCTTTCCGGCGTCCGCGCTTACAAGCCGCCTGTCTCCAATCCACCCGTCGCCTTCTCCTCAGCCTTAAAAATCCGGCTTCTCATAATGGGGCGGCGGTACGATCACTTCCATCCGCTCGGAGAGCAATGGCCGGAACGAAGGGCGCGACTTGAACCCGGCATACCAGCGCTTGACCGTTTCATGTCCCTGCCAGTCGATCCCGCCCAGATAGTCGGCGACCGACAATTGCGCCGCCGCCGTGATGTCGGCGAGGCTCAGTGTGCCGCCCGCCATCCAACTGCGATGGTCCAGCAGATAATCCATATAATCCATATGGACGTTGGCCCGCTTCATCGCCTCGCGCAGCACGCGGGCGTCGGGGGAAGCCCGCTCGACCAGCCGCTTCTTCATCCGCTCGTGCAGCAGCGGGCCGACCACGTCAGCATAGAAATTCTGGTCGAAAAAGGCGGTTAGCCGCCGTACTTCGGCGCGTCCTGCGGCGGTGCCGGAGATCAGTGGCACCTTCTCCACCGTCTCCTCGAAATATTCGCAGATTGCCTGACTGTCGAGCAGGGTGATCCCCTTTTCCTCGTCCATCATGACGGGGGTGGTGCCGGCGGGGTTCATGTCCAGAAACTCGTCCCGCATCGCCCAGGGCGATTCGCGGATCAGATCATAACCCACGCCTTTCTCGCCGAGCAGGAGCCGGACCTTGCGGGAAAAGGGACAGAGCGGAAATTGGAAAAGTTGCCACATTCCTTATGCTGTTAAGCCCGCCCGGCGCAGGGGGGAAGCGGCAATTTGGTATTAAGGCGCGCACTTGCTCCAAAAGAAACGCGCCCGGAGGGCTGATGCCCGCCGAGCGCGAAGGATGCCCCCAAGGGAGGGGAGGGGCAATTACAATTTCATCTGTGCGCCCAGGAAGATGCGGCGGCCGGGATAATAATATTCCAGCGGCTTGGACGCATCGATGTAGGTCTTGCTGAATTCCTTGCCCAGATTGAGCGCTTCCACCGACACCTGGAACTGGTCGGTCAGGCGGAACAGGATCTTGGCGTCGATGAACGTCTCGCCGCGACGAAAGATCGGGCTGTTGGCGTTGGTGGAACTGGACGCGGAATCCAGCCAGCTTGTGCGCCGGTTATAGGTCAGGCTCGCCTGCAACCAGTCCTTGTCGTAGAAAATACGCGCATTGTAGGTGAATTTCGACAGGCCGGGGAACTGCTTCAGCTCTTCATTGGTCGCCTGGTTGGTGAGGCCGGTTTCCAGCGCTCGTGAGTAAGTGATGTTACCCGACACACCGAACCCGTCGAACGGCGCGGGCAGAAAACTCAGCACCGTCTGGGCGCTCGCCTCGATCCCGTCCAGCCGTGCGCCAAAGCCGTTGATCGGCTGGCGAACGGTGTAGGTGATGCCGTCGCCGAACAGGTCCACGCCCGAACGGGTCTGGTTGCCGACAATGAAGCTCTTCAGATCCTTGTAGTAATAGCCGATGCTGACCATCGTATCGGCATTGGGATACCAGGCGACGTTCAGGTCATATTGATCGGCGCGATAGGGTTGCAGGTCGGGATTGCCCGCCATGCAGACGTCATCCAGCCCCGCCGAATCCGTCAGGTCGAACACGCAGTTGATCGACGGTGACAGGTCCGTGACCTTGGGCCGGGCCATATTTTTGGCATAGGTCGCGCGGATATACAGGTTGGGAATCGGCTCCAGCGACAGGTTGATGGCGGGCAGCCAGTCGTCATATGTGTTGTTGATGGAGATTTCCTGCACCGCCGTCGTCACCGTTTCCAGCACCGCCGGGATCAGCACGCCGTTCACCACCTGGCCGGTGCCGGGGCGGATGCGGGTTTCGCGGCGGGTGTTGGAACTGGTGCCGCTATCCTTGGTCCGTGTGTAGCGCAGGCCGAAATTGCCCGACAGCTTCATGCTGCCAATATCCTGATCGAAATTGAACTTGAGGTAGCCCGACGCAATCGTCTCGTCGATGATATAGGCCGGGATTTGCGGCAGGCCATCGGCGGAACGTACCAGGTCCTGGTCAAAGCCGGACAGGTCGAAATATTGCGACAGGGCGGCATTATTGAACAGCGGGATGGCCAGCCGGTCCGGCGCGCCATCGGGGGCGCCCTTCAGGCCCGTGAACAGTGGCGCGCCGCCGGTCACGCCGACATTGTTCGCCACGAACTGCTGGAACTGCTGAGGCGTCAGATAGATGGTGCCCGCCGCCGCGCCGGAGGCTGGCACCGGACCGATCACCGACCCGGTGCTGACATTGGCGCTGGTCTGGTAGATGGCGGGCGATCCGGGGATGCCGGCGCCCGGCACCGCCGTCACCGCGGCTTGCAACAGCCGCGCGCCGCCGCCGGTGTAGGAATAATAGCTCTGGTCGCGATATTGACCGCCCACCTCGATCCTGGAGATGAAGGGCAGCAGGCCGCCGGTGTCATAATCGACGTCCAGCTTCAGTTGCTTCTCGCTCGAACCGGAATCCTGCGGGCGATACTGGACGTTGGGACCGGACACATTGAGCAACTGCCCATTCGCGCCCGTGCGCGTCAGGTCGGCATAGACATTGGGGTCCGACGGATCGAAATTGCCGGGGAAGTTGAAGATCGGAATGCCCAGGTCATTGCTGCGATCGACGGTGATGCCGCTGACGCCGGTCGACAGGCCCACCAGATTGGTGTTGCTGAGCAACCGAGCCTTGGAACTCGACGCCATGCCAATGGCCTTTAACCGTCCCAGCGTCCAGTTGAAGCCGGTCTGGTAATATTTGGTCTTCTGGTCATAGCGGAAATCGCGGCGCTGGACGCTGACGATGCCGTTCGCGCCATTATAATTGGGCGCGGCGGCGGTGCCGACATTCAGGCCGTTGAGCTGCGTCAGCCAGTTTGTGACGGTGTGGCTTTCTTCGTCGATCGTGAAGGTGCCGGGCGTGATGCGCGGGCGGGACGTTGCGCCAGCGCCATTGGCGGCGAGCGCCGGATCATAGTTGAACCGCTCGAACCGGTCGGCATTGATCGAATAATTGGTATCGCGCAGCCGCTGGGCGCGATTGTTGATGGTCGTCTGGCCCCAGATGTCGAAATTGTCGGTGACGCGAAACTGCGCCTGGAAATCGGCGGAGGTGCGCTTGTCGGTCCGGTCCAGCGTGCGATAGCGCGCGATCGTGGGCGCCCAGTCGAAAAACTGGGTTTCGCAGGCCAGCCGATTGGCGGTTGCGACCGGGGCGGTCGCGCCGGTCACGCCCGCGCAACTCTCATAGCTGCCGAAATCGGCATAAGCCGCGTTGGCGACCGTCTTTTCGCCCGACCGGTCGAAATCGGCCAGCCGGTTCCAGTTGGTGTTGGATGCATAATCCTGCCGCGTGTCGACCTGATTGTGGGTGACGTTGACCAACAGGCCCAGCCGCCCGCCCAGCAAATCGCTGCGCGCGGCGGTAATGTTGAAGCGGGGCTTCCAGGTTTCGGTCAGGTCCAGTCGCTGGGCTTCGGCCTTGATGACGAAAATCGGCTTGACGATTTCCAGCGGACGGCGCGTCTCGACGCTCACCGTGCCGCCGATGCCGCCTTCGGTCAGGTCGACGGTATAGCCCTTCCACACGTCGATCGACTTCACCAGTTCGACCTGTAATTCACGGAAGTCGCCGCCGCGTTCGCCGGTGGCGGACTGCTGACTGACGCCGTTGATCTCGATACGGTTGAGCTGCGGCTCGACGCCGCGGATCGACACCTGAAAGCCCTCGCCGAAATCGCGGTTCAGCTGAACGCCGGTGATGCGCGACAGCGCTTCGCCCACATTCTTGTCGGGAAAGCTGGAAATATCGTCCGCAACGATCGAATCGACCACCGTGCCCGCGTTACGCTTGCGCGCGATCGCTGATTGCAGCGAAGCGCGGGTGCCGGTGACGACGATGTCGCTTGGATCGACGGGGGCGGCGGTGATGGCCTCCTTCGCGCCATCCTCCTGCGCCAGCGCGGACGATGCGGTCAGTGCGCCGACGGTCAGCGCCAGCGCTGACACGGAATTGCGGCCAATAGCGGTGTTGAAAAACGCCTTCACGTTCAGATCCTCCCTCTTATTCCCCGGCGGATCCCCATCCGCCGTTTTCGCTTCGATGCGTATTTGCATTCTCAATTATCTGATTTATTGCGGCTGACAACAAAAAAGTTCACATTTATAACATGACGTTCATATTGTGGACATTCTGAGGGTGATGGATCGCCAAAATGGCAATTCCATCGTTAATGAAAAAGGGAGAGGGTCTTGAAGAAAACCGCCTTGCTTGCTGCTGCTGCATTGACCGGCCTATGTCCTGCCATCGCCGCTATGCCCCCGCTGGTCGGCGGGCGGCAGGTCGAACGGCTGGACCGCGCGCTGGTCGCGCTTGCCGCCAATGACGGGCAGGGCAATCATATTTCCTGGCGCCTGCTCGCCACTGACCGGCCCGGCACGCGCTTCACCCTCTGGCGCGACGGTCGCGCGATCGCCCGGATCGGCGGCAAGGACGCGACTAGCGTGCATGATCGAGAGGGGACGGCCACATCCCGCTACGCCCTGACCGAAGGCAGCGCCCGACCCAAAGGAACGGGGATGACCCCATGGAAGGATGGCACTTTGGCCATCCCGCTCGATCGCCCGGCGGACCGCACCACGCCCGATGGCGAGCGCTACAGCTACAGCGCCAACGACGTCAGCGTCGGTGATCTGAACGGCGACGGCCGCTATGAACTCGTCGTCAAATGGTATCCTTCGATCGCCAAGGATAATGCTTTTTCGGGCTATACCGGGGAGACGCTGATCGACGCCTATACGCTGGACGGCAAGCGACTGTGGCGCATCGATCTTGGCCGGAACATCCGTTCGGGCGCCCATTATACCCAATTCATGGTCGCCGACCTCGACGGCGATGGC
The DNA here is from genome assembly GCF_037154075.1 of Sphingobium aromaticiconvertens. NCBI lineage: Bacteria > Pseudomonadati > Pseudomonadota > Alphaproteobacteria > Sphingomonadales > Sphingobiaceae > Sphingobium > Sphingobium aromaticiconvertens. The sequence goes on along the minus strand of NZ_JBANRJ010000001.1, from coordinate 4,987,975 downwards.
CGGGCGGAGGTCGCCATGAAGACCGCAGACGGAACGGTCGACGGCGCGGGCAAGGTGATTGGCGACGACAAAGCCGACTGGCGCGGGGGAGAGGGCAATCTGCCGCAAGCCGACCGTACCGGCGCGACAATCCTGCCTGACGGCACGAAGGTCGCGCAGCGTAAGGGTCGCATTCTCTCCGGTCCCGAATTTCTGACGGTGTTTGAGGGGGCGACCGGCAAGGCGCTCGCCACCGCCCCCTATTCGCCACCCCGCTCGCCCGACGCCGACCCTTCCACGGAGGGACTGACGAAATTGTGGGGCGATGGCTATGGCAACCGGTCGGAACGCTATCTTGCGTCGGTCGCCTGGCTTGACGGCAAGCAGCCCAGCCTGATCTTCGCACGTGGCTATTATGCCCGCTCCACCATCGCGGCGTGGGACTGGCGTGGCGGCAAGCTGACCCAGCGCTGGTTGTTCGACAGCAGCGCGCCGGGCAACGCCGCCTATGCCGGGCAAGGCAACCACCAGATGTCGGTGGCCGATGTCGACGGCGATGGCCGCGACGAAATCCTCTACGGCTCGATGGCGGTGGATGATGATGGCAAGGGGCTTTGGACCGCTCGCCTGTTCCATGGCGACGCCATGCATGTGTCGGACCTCGACCCCGCCCGTCCGGGCCTTGAGAAATTCGGCGTGCATGAGGATATGCGATCGAATGGCAATATCGGGGCGGCCATGCTGGACGCGCGCACCGGCGAAGTGCTGTGGAAGAAGCCTGCCGACAAGGATACCGGGCGCGGCCTCGCCATCGACATCGACCCGCGCCATCCCGGCGCGGAAAGCTGGGCCAGCAATTCGCCCGATCTGTGGGATGCGCAGGGGAATGTCATCCCCGGCGGGCATCCGAAGGCCGCCAATTTCGCCATATGGTGGGATGGCGACGCGTTGCGCGAATTGCTCGACGGCACACGCATCGACAAATGGGACTGGAAGGCCGGGATCGAACGCCCGCTGCTCCGACCGGAGGGCGTTGAATCGAACAACGGCACAAAGCAGAACCCTGCCCTTTCTGCCGACATAGTGGGCGACTGGCGTGAGGAACTGGTTGTGCGCAACACCGATAGCAGCGAGTTGCGCATCTACACCACACCGTGGCCCACGACGCTGCGAATGCCGACGCTGATGCACGATCCGGTCTATCGCGCCGGCATCGCCTGGCAGAACAGCGCCTATAACCAGCCGCCGCATCTGTCCCGCGCCCTGCCAGTCAGCGAAGAAGGTAAATAATGTCTCGCACCCTTTTCTCCACCGCCGCCCTGACCGCCGCGACACTCTGGCTGGCCGCGTCCACCGCCCAGGCCGCGCCGCCGGGTAGCAGCATCCTGATCGCTGGGGATTCGACTGCGTCCAATTACAAGCAGGACAAATATCCCCAGACCGGCTGGGGTATGATGCTTTCCTGCGGTCTGTCCCCCGATGTCCGCGTCAGCAACCATGCGATGGGCGGGCGTTCGACCCGCACCTTCATCGCGGAGGGGCGCTGGGATGCGTTGATGAAAGATCTGCAACCCGGCGATACGGTGCTGATCCAGTTCGGCCATAACGACGCCTATAAGGCAAAGCCCGAACGCTTCGCCGCGCCCACCACCGACTATCGCGACAATTTGCTGCGCTTTATCTGGAGCGTGCGGGGCGCAGGCGGGACGCCAGTGTTGCTGACGCCGGTAGCGCGGCGGTCCTTCGGGGCGGATGGCAAGGCGAAGGCGGATTTCGCCGACTATTCCGCCGTTGTCCGCGACCTTGCGGCAAAGACGGCCACCCCGCTCATCGACCTGGAGGCATTGTCGCGCGCCTGGGTCGATAAGGCGGGACAGGAAAAGTCACGCGCCTATTATCTCCATTTTGGCGCGCAGGATGGCGTCGCCGCCTTTCCCAAGGGGATCGCCGACGACACCCATTTCAGCGAACTGGGCGCGAGGGGCGTGGCGGATCTGGTCGCGGGTGCGCTCAAGGCGCTGAACCTGCCCGTTTCTGGCAGGGTGCTGCCGGTTCGCCCCGATCTTGCACTCGCGACACCGCTGGGTAAGGCGACCGGCCGCTAACTAAGGCACCCTAATATGCGGGGCGGTGCAATTAGATATTGCAACGCAGCAAGTGCTGGCGTCTGATAATGCCATGCTCAAAGCCGCCTTGCACCACCTCACCGCCTATCGCTACAGCCGTCCGATCCGGCTGGGGCCGCAGGTCATTCGATTGCGCCCGGCCCCGCACAGCCGGACCAAGGTGCCCAATTATGCGCTGAAGATCGAGCCGCAGAATCATTTCCTCAACTGGCAGCAGGATCCACACGGCAACTGGCTGGCGCGGGTCGTCTTTCCCGATCCGGTCGATCATTTCTCGATCGAGGTTGATCTGCTGGCTGATCTCGACATCATCAACCCCTTCGATTTCTTCGTGGAGCCTTATGCGGAGACTTACCCCTTCGCCTATGACGACCAGCTAAGAACCGATCTTGCCGCCTATTTCGATGTCGAACCGCAGGGCGCGCAATTCGATGCGCTGGTGGAGCAGCATCGCCATTTTTCAGGCCGGACCATCGACTTTCTGGTCGACGTCAATTCACGGCTCCAGCAGCGGATAGGCTATGTCATCCGCATGGAAACGGGCGTGCAGACGCCCGAGGAAACGCTGGAGGTCGGCATCGGCTCCTGTCGCGACAGCGCCTGGCTGCTGGTCCAGTTGCTTCGTCGTCTGGGTTTCGCCGCGCGGTTCGTCTCCGGCTATTCGATCCAGCTTGTCGCCGATGTCGAACCGATCGAGGGGCCAAAGGGCGTTACGCAGGACGTGGTCGACCTGCACGCATGGGCAGAGGCCTATGTGCCCGGCGCGGGCTGGGTCGCGCTCGACGCGACATCGGGCATGTTTGCAGGCGAGGGGCATATCCCGCTCTGCGCCACGCCGCATTTTCGCTCCGCTTCGCCGATCACCGGCATGGCCGAACCGGCGGAAGTCGATTTCGCCTTCGAGATGAGCGTCAGCCGTATTGCCGAGGCGGTGCGGATCACCAAGCCCTTCACCGATGTGCGCTGGAACGCGCTGATGGCGCTGGGCGAGCAGGTCGATGCCGATTTGACCGCGCAGGATGTGCGCCTGACCACCGGGGGCGAGCCGACCTTCGTCGCGATTGACGATCCCCAGGCGTCCGAATGGAATGGTGACGCGGTGGGACCGACCAAGGCGGGCTATGCCGACCGGTTGATCCGCCGCCTGCGCGACCGTTTCGCGCCGGGCGCGCTGCTCCATCATGGACAGGGTAAATGGTATCCGGGCGAAAGCCTGCCGCGCTGGGGCTATTCCATTTATTGGCGCACCGACGGCACCCCCGTCTGGCGCGACGTCAGCCTGATCGCGGGCGAGCCGGAAGCAGGCGACGCGACCGTGACGCCGGAAATGGCCGGGCAGTTCCTTTACGCCCTGGCCAATGGTCTGGGCGTCGAGGCTGACTATGTGCAACCCGTCTATGAAGACACGCTCGCCTGGTCGGTCAAGGAAGCCGAACTGCCCGACAATGTGTCGCCCGGCGATCCCAAATTCGACAATCCCGAGGAACGCAGCCGCATGGTCCGCGCGTTCGAGGGTGGGCTGTCCAAGACGGTCGGCTATGTCCTGCCCATCCAGCGCTGGCAGAGCGAAGTCTCCGTGCCCCGCTGGCAGAGCGAGGTGTGGAAGGTGCGCCGCCGTGGCCTGTTCGCGGTGCCCGGCGATTCGGCGCTGGGCTATCGCCTGCCGCTCGGCACGCTGCCCTATGTGCCGCCATCCGACTTCCCCTATATCCACGCCCAGGACGGCAGCGAACCGCGCGAACCGCTCCCTGATTTCCGGGAGCAGGCCGCCCAGCGGATCGAAACCGCGCAGGCCGAACAGCAGGAACGGGTCGAGCAGGTCTTTATCGAGGGCGCGGTGCGCACCGCCGTTACGGTCGAGCCGCGCGGCAATTTCCTGTCGGTCTTCCTGCCCCCGGTAAAGGCGCTGGACGATTATCTGGAACTGATTGCTGAGGTCGAGCGGGTGGCGGAAGCCACCCGCATCCCCGTGCGGATCGAGGGCTATGCGCCGCCGCCCGACCCGCGCCTGATGGTGCTGAAGGTCACGCCCGACCCCGGCGTGGTCGAGGTGAATATCCAGCCCGCGAAAAGCTGGGCCGAGACGGTGGCGATCACCGAAGGGGTCTATGACGATGCGCGACTGACGGAGATGACCGCCGACAAATTCATGGTCGACGGGCGCTCGATCGGCACCGGCGGGGGCAATCACCTCGTCCTTGGCGGCGCGACGGTCAATGATTCCCCCTTCATCCGCCGTCCGGATCTCCTGAAGAGCTTCGTCCTCTACTGGCAGCGGCATCCTGCGCTCAGCTATCTCTTTTCCGGCCTCTTCATTGGCCCCACCAGTCAGGCCCCCCGCATTGACGAGGCCCGGCATGACAGCCTGTACGAACTGGAAATCGCCCTCGCTCAAGTCCCGAAACCCGGCGAAGGCGCCATGCCACCCCCTTGGCTGGTCGATCGCCTGTTCCGCAACCTGCTGGTCGACGTGACCGGCAATACCCACCGTACCGAAATCTGCATCGACAAACTGTTCTCGCCCGATGGCCCGACCGGACGCCTCGGCCTCGTCGAGTTTCGCGGGTTCGAGATGCCACCAGACGCGCAGATGAGCCTCGCGCAGCAACTCCTTCTGCGCGCGCTCACCGCCTGGTTCTGGCGCGAGCCGCAGCAGGGCAGTCTGGTGCGTTGGGGCACGGCGCTGCACGACCGCTTCTTCCTGCCGCATTTCGTCTGGGCCGATTTCCTGGAAGTCCTCTCCGACCTGCGCGGCGCGGGCTATGATTTCGACCCCAACTGGTTCGAGGCGCAGCGGCAGTTCCGCTTCCCCACCCACGGCGCGGTCGATGCGGGCGGCGTCGGGCTGGAGATCACCCATGCGCTCGAACCGTGGAACGTGCTGGGTGAAACCGGCGCGATCGGCGGCACGGTGCGCTATGTCGACAGCTCGACCGAGCGGTTGCAGGTCCGCGCGACGGGTCTGGTCGCGGGGCGGCACATCATCGCCTGCAACGGCCGCCGGGTGCCGATGACCCCGACCAGCGTTCCGGGCGAAGGGGTGGGCGGCGTCCGCTATAAGGCATGGGCGCCCGCCAACTGCCTGCACCCGAACCTGCCCGCCAATGCGCCGCTGACCTTCGATGTGCTCGATAGCTGGAGCGGGAGGTCGCTGGGCGGCTGCGTCTATCATGTGGCGCATCCGGGCGGGCGCAATTATGATGATGTGCCGATCAACAGCTATGAGGCGGAATCGCGGCGCAAGGCGCGCTTTCAGGATCATGGCCATACGCCGGGTCCGGTGGAGATGCCGCCGCCCGAACCCGCGGGGGAGTTTCCGATGACGCTGGACCTGCGTTTCAATCCCCACGGCCTTTGATGTGGGCGTGATGGCAGCGACAACCCCGGTCTCGGACTGGGCGCAGGCCTATCTGGCGTCCGCGCCCGTTGGCGACATGGCGGCGTCCGCCACGGGTGCGCTGTCGGACCATTGGCGGACCCTGTTCGCGCGCCTGTCGAGCGTGGCGCAGGGCGATCCGGCGGCGCTGGCCGAAAAGGTCGCGCATCAGGCCGTCGATCTGGGCATGGCGTTCCGTGTCACCGGGGATGAGCAGGAGCGTGCCTGGCCGCTCAGCGCCGTGCCGCTGCTGATCGATGCGGACGAATGGGTGGGGATAGAGCGCGGTCTGGCCCAGCGCGCGGACCTGCTCGAACGGGTGATCGCCGATATTTACGGCGCCCAGTCGCTGATCGCCGATGGACGCCTGCCCGCGTCGGTCGTGACCGGCAGCCTGCATTACTGGCGGGTGATGAACGGCGCGCCGCCGCCTGCGGGGCATCACCTTCATTTCTACGCCGCCGATCTCGCGCGCGGGCCGGACGGTGAGTGGCGGGTGCTGGCCGACCGGGTTCGCACTCCCGTCGGCGTCGGCTATGCGCTGGAAAACCGGCTGGCCATGTCGCGCTCGACGGGCGATCTGTTGGGGGCGATGAACAGCCGCCGCCTCGCGCCCTTCTTCGCCGACCTGCGCGCGGGCCTTGCCGCCGACTGCGCGCGCAGCGATCCGCGCATCGGTTTGCTGACGCCGGGCCGCTTCAACCAGAGCTATGCCGAGCAGGCGCATCTCGCCCGCTATCTGGGCTTCGTGCTGGTAGAGGGCGACGATCTGGTCGTGACCGATGGACAGGCCTTCGTCCGCACCATCGAAGGGTTGAAACGGGTTGATGGCCTGTGGCGCTGGATGGACAGCCGCTTCCTTGATCCGCTGGCTTTTGACGGAGAATCGCGGATCGGCGTCCCCGACCTGTTCGACGCCTGCGCGCGCGGCGGCCTGATGCTGTCCAACTGGCCCGGTGCGGGCGTCATCGAATCGCGCGCCTTCGCCGCCTTCCTGCCGCGCCTGTCGCGTGCATTGCTGGGGGAGTCGCTGCTCCTGCCCAACATCGCGACCTGGTGGTGCGGTCAGCCGTCGGAGCGCGCCTATGTCGCGGAGCGGTTGGATGATCTGGTCATTGGCTCGGCATTCGGTCGTGAGGCGGCGGGGCTGGACGGGGTGCGCTCCGCGCCGGGTTCCACGCTGACCCCTGACGCCCGTGCGCGTCTGTTGGCGGCGATGGAGCGGCGGCCGATGGATTATGTGGGGCAGGAGGTCGTTCGCCTGTCCACCACGCCCGCCATCGTCGACGGACGCCTGACCCCGCTGCCCTTCACCCTGCGCGTCTTCGTGGCGCGTGACGACAAGGGGGGCTGGCGCATCATGCCCGGCGGTTTCGCGCGGCTGGCGGCTCATGGCGACATTCGCGCTGCGCTGATGGGCGAAGGGGATATGTCCGCCGATATGTGCGTCCTCGACGCGCAGCCTGTCCCCCCCGACACGTTGCTGGGCACCGGCGGCACGCCCGCCATCCGGCGCATCGGTGGAATGCTGCCGGCCAAGGCGGCGGATAATCTCTTCTGGCTGGGCCGTTATATCGAGCGGGCGGAAATGACCCTGCGCATGATCCGCGCCATTCTCGGTGGGTCGATCGAGGCGGATCTTGGCCCCGCCCTTGCCGCGCCGACAATGCGACGGCTGGTTGATCAACTCGTACTATGGGGCGCGGTGCGCGATCGCAATGCCCCGCTCGCGGCACTCTGCGCCACCGCGCTGGGCGATCCGATGCAACCGGGAAGCGTCCGGTCCATGATGGCATCGGTCGCCAATATCGGCGAAGGTCTGCGCGATCGGCTGGCCATAGATTTCTGGCGATTGATCCGGCGGCCCCTTCCGGCCCTCGACGGAGCGGTATCGGAGACGCTGCTCGACGCCTCCTCGCAACTGATCGATCGCATTTCCGCGCTGTCGGGCCTTGCTGCCGAAAATATGGGGCGGACCGAGGCATGGCGCTTCCACGACCTTGGCCGCCGGATTGAGCGTGCGGTCAATGGCTGCCGTCTGGCCGCGACATTCGGCGCGGATGAAGCCTCTGCCGATGATTTGACGGTGCTGCTCGACCTCAACGACAGCCAGCTATCCTACCGCAATCGCTATCTGACCGGCCCCTCTGTCCGCCCGGTGCGCGACATGGTGATGCTGGAACCGCACAACCCGCGCGCACTTGCTTTTCAGGTCGCGCGCATGGCCGATCATATCGCTGCCCTGCCGACGCTGGCGGTCGGTGGAATGCCGGAGCCGCCCCAGCGACTGGCGGGCGCACTGGTTGCGCGTCTCACGCCCATGACCGGGGATGATATGGGGATGGGCGATATTTTCGACGTCGAATCCCAGCTTCTGGCGCTCTCCGATGCCGTCGCCCAGCGCTATTTCCTGGACGTGCGGCGGGCGGAGAAAGTGGACGGGGCGGACCTCCTCTCATGATCTATGAGGTGCGGCATCGAACGCTGGTGCGCTATGGCGCGCGGGTGCGGCTGGCGCGCTTCAACCTGCGCCTGCGCCCCGCTGCCTGGCCGGGGCAATGGACCGCGGATTATGGCCTGACTGTCGATCCAGCGCCGCATCTGCTGGAGGAGCGGGCGGCCGCCTGGCCAGTCCATGTCGTGCGGGTGGCGATCGACAGCCCGTTGACCCAGCTCTCCATCGAAAGCCGGTTCCGCGCTGGCGTCAATTCCGCACCCATCACGCCGCAGTCCGACGATCCCACGATCGGGACTGTGGCGACGGCGGCACTCAACGACCGCGATATAGGTGCCCGCGCACCGGCCCATTATCTTTACGCCTCGCCGCGTGCGCCGCTGCTGGCCGAAATCGGCGCATGGGTGGGACAGGCACTTGAACCGGAGCGATCCATAGTCACCGCTGCGCTCGACCTTGCCCAGCGGATCAAAACCGAATTCGCCTATGTCCCCTTCGCCACCAATGCCCGCACCCCGGTGGAGGAGGCCTTTGCCGCCCGTCACGGCGTCTGTCAGGATTTCGCCCATGTGATGGTGGTCGCGCTGCGTCTGGCGGGGCTGCCCGCCGCCTATGTCAGCGGCTATCTCCGCACCGATCCGCCGCCGGGCAGGCCGCGCCTGATCGGTGCGGATGCGATGCACGCCTGGGTGATGCTATGGTGTGGCCCGACACGTGGCTGGGTCGGCTTCGATCCCACCAATGGCTGCATCACCGGCGACGCGCATCTGTTCGTGGCGATGGGCCGCGACTATGCCGATGTCGCGCCGATCGATGGATTGTTTGTCGGCGGGTCGGGTCAGACCATTCGGGCGATGGTCGATGTGATGCCGGTAGGCGCTTAGACCGCCTCGAACATCAGCGTCATGCCGGTGCGCGGGCGAATGGTCAGGCGGCTGATAGGCTCGGGCTTGAAACCGGGTGGGACGGACAGGCGATAGCGCCGCACGGCGGACGCGATCACCGTCATCACCTCCTGCTGCGCGAAACCCGCGCCCACGCATACGCGTGGTCCCCGGCCAAAGGGAAACCAGGCCTGCTTGGTCATCTCGGCATTGGCGGGATCGTCGAACCGGTCGGGATCGAAAGCATGGGGGCAGGCCCAATTATCCTTGTTGCGCTGGGTCAGCCAGGGAGCGACCACCAGCATCGCGCCCTCCTCCAGATGCTTGTCGCGCATGTCCATCGGGCAGGGCACTTCGCGGGGAAAGAAGGCAACGGGCGGATAGAGGCGCAGCGTCTCGCGGAAGACATTGCGCACCGCGCCCATTTCCTTGAGCATCGCTGCGGTCAGCGGGGCGTCGCCAGCGAGGCTGCTGACCTCCGCCCGAACACGGTCCTGAATATGCGCGCATTCCGCCAGCATATAGAGCGCCCAGGTCATGGTGCTGGCCGACGTTTCATGCCCCGCCAGAAAGATGGTCGACACCTGGTCCATCACCTGCTGAAAGGTGAAGGGCTCGCCGGTTTCGGGATGCTTCGCCTCGATCAGCGACTGCAAAATGTCGCGATGGGGCGCTTCGCCCGCGTCATGAAAGCCGTCGTAACGCGCCCGCACCACTGGCCGGAAAACGGCATGAATATCCTCGGCGGGCCTCTGCGAGCGTTTCTCGAACCAGCGCGCGGGCAGGCCGTAGAGCCGCAGCATGGAGGCGGAATGGGCCAGTCGCTGAAACTTGCCAAAGGCGTTGTGAATGATGAGCGATCGCTCCGCGTCCAGCGCTTGCGAAAACAGCGTGCGAAAGATGATGTCCGCCGCGACATGGGTCATCAGTGGATCAATGTCGACTGGCTTGGCTTTGTCGGCCGCGTCGATCCACGCCAGCAGGTCATCCGCCGCCGCGACCATCAGCGGCATCGACTTGGTCAGCGCGGTATGGGCGAAGGCCGGATTGACCATCGCCCGCTGATTTTCCCAATCCTCGCCATTGGCCGAAAAGACGCTGTTGCCGATCAACGGCGACAGGTTGCGGACCAGTTCGCGATGCTTGGGATAGGCGGTGCCGCCGCGCAATATCTTGTCCACCAGCGGCAGTTCGTTGGCGATATACATGATCTGGCCGGGCATCCGGATTTCGCCCATCTTCATCGTATAGCTTTTCTCGAACAGCACATGGATCCAGCTATGCCAGCCGGTCAGGAAGCGCTTGATCCGGGTACGCTTGTTTTTGGGCGGTTCGGGATAGGGCGGGGTGAAGGGCTGTTTCAAGGAATCGTCCTGAACTGCGCGATCGACTGGTCGATCGTCCGGCGGCTGGCCGTCAGGCCGATGAAATCGATGGGGGACAGGCGATCGCCGACCCGCAGATAATCGAAATGCGCCTGATATTTGTTCGCCCAGCCGCTATGATAATTTTCAGGCGTGTAGAACAGGTGGAAGCGCGGTGACAGCAGTTCGACATGCGGGCGGCTGGCCCCGCTGACCAGCCGAAATGGATGCACGTCGAAATAGGCTGCGCCGTCGGGGGGCGATGATATATCGACCAGCCGGAAATGCTTGTCCGCCAGCGCGCGCAGATCGTCATGATACCAGCGCGCATCCTTCCGCAGGGCCACCACCGGGACCACCTGTCCCAGCGTCACCAGCGTGAAACTGTCGGGTACACGCCCGCCGCGCCGCTCCAGGATGCGTCGCATCAGCGTCATGCCCAGGATCGTGCCATTGCTGTGGGTAAGGAGCAATATCTCGTCATAGGGTTCGTCGAGTTGGGCAGCGATCCGGTCGGCGAAATCGTTGATCCGCGCGTCCAGCTCCATCCCCGGTCCGCCCGCCGCCAGCCGATGATTGAAATACATGAAGCGCAGCAACCATGGCACGACCAGCTTGGCGAGAGGTTTGCCTGAAGCTGCGATGCCGATGCCAAGGCCGATCAGTGCCGCCGCCCAAGTTGGCAGGACCAGTCCCAGCGCAAGCCCCGCGACCAGCGCAAGGATCAGCGGAATCAACACGCCCAATATCGGCGGATAGAGGATGGTGATGACAGGGCCACGCCGCAATTTCAGCATTCGCCCGAACTGCATGAAGCGCGCATGTGCAAGATACGTCGCTATAGATCGCCAGACCAGCAGCGCCGGATTGCGAATCCAGACCTTCCCGATCAAATCTTCCCAACGTAAGAATTCATAGTCGGTGACCACCCCGGCAGCCTCATTCTCCACCGTCCAGAGAGCGGAACTGGCCGGTCCCGATCGTCGTCCGCTGACGATAAGATGCTCCCCCGAATGACGCTCATGCACGAGCGCCTGTTCGCGGTACATCTGATGATAGAATCGGACACCTCTGGGATCGAAACCGCCCAGGTAGAAGACTTTACGCTTGAATTTTTCCACTCGCCCCGCCCTAGTCGGATGATGACGACACCCGAACGCGATTACTGTTACTTTCTGGACCATAGAAAGTATAACCGCAACATCGGTTGCCGCCGCCACGACAATGCCTATGGCATAAATGGCGGTGGTAGCGAGCTTGATCGGTGGCGCGCTGACCGGGCGCTCTATCGGCATATGTGCGGGGAGGGCGATCCGATGGCGCTTCCCTCGCTACTCGCCTGCCTCATCTTCGGCTGGTTCTGCTGGAATTATCATCCCGGCAAGGGTCTATGGCGCGGCCAGCTTTTGCGCCGATTCGCAAAGGCTCCCAAATGAGCGAGATCCCCAAAGTGAATCATATCTCCGTCGGCACCGTCACCTTTGGCAACGACCTGCCCTTCGTCCTGATCAGCGGTCCCTGCCAGATCGAAAGCCGCGACCATAGCCTGTTCATGGCCGAAGCGCTGGTCGTGGCGGCGGATGCAGCGGGCGTGCCCTTTGTCTTCAAATCCTCCTTCGACAAGGCGAACCGGACATCGGTGTCCGGTCAGCGCGGCGTCGGCATCGACGCGGGGCTGCGCATATTGGCCGATGTCGGCGAAGCGTTCGGCTGCCCGGTGCTGACCGACATTCATGAAGCCGGACAGGTGGAAGCGGTGGCGCAGGCTGTCGATATTCTCCAGATCCCGGCTTTTCTCTGCCGCCAGACCGACCTGTTGCTTGCAGCCGGGCGCAGCGGCGCGGTGGTGAACGTTAAGAAGGGTCAGTTCCTGGCCCCGTGGGACATGGCTGCCGTTGCGCAGAAAGTGGCGTCCACGGGCAATGATCGCGTGTTGCTGACCGAACGGGGCGCGAGCTTTGGCTACAACACACTGGTCAGCGACATGCGGTCGCTGCCGATCATGGCGCAGACCGGCTTTCCAGTAATATTCGACGCCACCCATTCGGTGCAACAACCTGGCGGGCTTGGCAGCGCATCGGGCGGCCAAAGGGAATATGCCCCGGTTCTGGCGCGCAGTGCCGTCGCTGCGGGGGTCGCCGCGATTTTCGCCGAAGCGCATCAGGACCCTGACAACGCACCATCTGATGGCCCGGTGATGCTGCCGCTGGACTGGATGGGACCGATGCTGAAGCAACTCGCGGCGATCGACGCGCTGGTTAAAGCTTAGGCCTCCGGACGAATATCCCAGCCGGACAGGGTGGCTGCGCCGTTCGGGCCGATCGCCAATTCGCCATAGGCCCCAGTTCGTAGCTTGAGGCCATCGGTTGATGCGCCCAGCGCCAGCAAGGCGAAACGGGCCGCTCCATTGCTGGTAACAAGCAGATGGTCGCCCGCTGGTGTCTGACGGAAAAACGCCTGCCAGGCCGCGATCCGTGCCTCGGCATCGATAGCCCAGTCGGGCGGGGCGATGCCTTGCCGGTCCCAACGCTCGATCGCCTCTGTCCCGATACGCTCGATCACCGCATCTTCGGACTGACCCTCGTCCGGGCCGTGGTCGATCTCGTTCAGCCAGAGCAGCGTGCCGTCCGGCGCGAGGCGCAGGGCCGCACCGATCCGCTCCGCCGTTTCGCGCGCGCGCAGCAGGGGGCTGGAGAAGATGGCTGACACGGCCAGTCCACGCTTCGCGAAGTAAGCGCCCAGCCGGTCCGCCTGAGCGCGCCCGCTTTCCACCAGTGGCAGATCGGTGCCCGCCCCGATGCGCCGGGGCGTTTCGCCGGGGCCAAAGGTATTGCCGTGGCGAATGATGAAGATGCGGCCGTTCATCGTCCCGAATGCGGATCGCCATATTTGGCGATCAGCGCTTCCACGCGGGTGATGTCGGCCTCCGTATCGATACCCGAGCTGTCGAACGTGGCGGGCTGGACCTCGACCGTCGTCACCGGGATGCCCAGTTCCAGCAGGCGTAGCTGCTCAAGTCCTTCCAGCGTTTCCAGCATGGTCGGCGCTGTCGCCTCGAACCGCCGTAACGCTTCCAGCCGATAGGCATAGAGGCCCACATGCCGCCATACCGGCGAACGCGGCCCTGCGACGCGCAGCGCCTCCTCTCCCCGGATGGCAGGGATGATGGCCTTGGAGAACCAGAGCGCCCTGCCATCGGTCCCGCGCGCGCAGGTCGTGCCGCTGAAAGGGGAGCGGGTCTTGTGGTCCCGCAAGGCGTCGAGCGCTGTCCAGTCGAGGCTGATGACCGGCGTCGCCACCTCTGCCCCGTCGCGCAGCGCGGCAATGACGGCCGCCAGTGCGCCATGTGGTTGGAAAGGCGAGTCGCCTTGCAGATTGACGACGAATTCCGGGGGCTGACTCTGCGCCAGTGCGGCGGCGAGCGCGCGGCCCGATCCGGTTGCAATGGCGCTGTCGGTCATCACCACCGGGCAGTCGATAGCCTGTGCATGATCGGCGATTTCCGCGTCATCCGTTGCGACGATCAACCTGATACCCGCTTGCCCCGTCAAGGCAGCGCGGGCCATCGCGATCGTGCGATGCAGCAGGCTGACGCCCGCGATCAGACGCAGGGGTTTACGCGGAAGGCGGGACGATCCCGCCCGTGCGGGAATGGCGACGATTATGCTCAGGCGACCCCGGCGTGCAGCAGGTCATGCATATGCACCGCGCCCACCAGCTTGCCCTTCTCACAGACGAAGAGCAGCAGGACGTTGCGGTCATGCATCTCGCGCAGGGCATCCGAAGCCAGATCATCGGGACCGATCGAGAGTGGCGATAATGTCATGAAGCGACCGACTTCCACGGTCAGATCCTGCTTGCCGGTTACGGTGCGGCGCAGGTCGCCATCGGTAAAGGCGCCAATCAACTGCCCCTGTGCGTCGACGATCGCTGTGCCGCCCAGACGCGCTCGGGTCATTTCGATGGTCGCATCCAGCAGGGACGCATCCTCGCGCACGCGGGGCACATCCTCACCCGATGCCATCAGGTCGCGGATTTTCAGCAACTGCGCGCCCAAACGGCCATTGGGGTGAAATTTGTGGAAATCATCAGCGGAAAAACCGCGCATTTCCATCAGCGCGATTGCCAGCGCATCGCCAAAGGCCATCTGCACGGTCGTCGATGTTGTCGGCGCCAGTGCATTGGGGCAGGCTTCCTTGACGGCGGGCAGGCGAATATAGATGTCGGCGGCTTGCGCCACGGTGCTGCGCACCCTGGCCGTCATGCCTATCAGGGGAATAGCGAACCGCTTGCAATATTGGATGATCGGTCCGAGTTCGCTCGTTTCCCCGGAATGCGACAGCATCAGAACGACATCGTCCGGTGTCACCATGCCCAGATCGCCATGTCCAGCGTCAGCGGGATGCAGATAGATGGCTGGTGTCCCGGTAGAGGTTAGCGTCGCTGTCATCTTGCGCGCGACGATTCCACTCTTGCCCATGCCGGTAACGATTACGCGGCCGCGGATATTCATTACGAGTCCGACGAGGCGGGTAAAAGTCGCCGCGAATTCCGGCTCTGCAAATTGCGCTTCGAGGGCATTGACCCCCTTGGCCGCGATCGAAAGCGTTCGGCAGGCTGTTTCAATGATTCGACCGCCAGACCCGAATGGCACGATTTTCGTAGCTATCGACACGCGTTCACCCTTTTGTTTTCCACGCATTCCAGCCTCGACGGCTTGAATATGCGGGGACGGACGTCAAAAGACGCTTCGTCCCATTTTAAGTTCCGCGACCCTTACGCTGGCTCCGTTAACCAGCGTCCCCGGCGCAGGGTCTAACCCCGGCGCTATCGATATGGCAATCCATTATCGCAACTGCGAAAACAAAGCATGAAGACCAAGTCATTTATGCAACAGCATTTTCATGGCCGAGCGGGCTAATGTGCGTCCATTCCCGTCATTGGCGCAAATTGTCCATAGCCTCCCTTGAAGAACAGCAGGGGGCGTCCGTCGCGCTCTGTATTCAGCGCCTGCACTTCGCCCAGCACGATATGGTGATCTCCTGCTTCATGCACCGCATGAAGGGTGCAATCGATCCACGCCAGCGCGCCATCCAGGATCGGGGAACCGCCGTCCGACAGGCGATGGGGGATCGTGGCGAAGCGGTCTTCGCTGGGACGGGAAAAGGTGCGGCATACTTCCTCCTGATCATCGGCCAGGATGTTGACGCAGAAGCGCCCCGCCCGTTCGATCCGGGGCCAACTGGTCGATTTCTTGTCGGGAAAGAAGGCGACCAGGGGCGGATGCAACGACACGGAGGTGAACGAGCCGACCACCATGCCCGCCGACGTGCCTTCCGGCTCGACAGCCGTCACGACGCAGACCCCGGTTGGATAATGGCCAAGTATCTGGCGGAAGAATTTGCCTTCGATCGCGCTGTTCACTGTGGCTCCCATAGTCCGAATCATGCCTTTCCTGCCCTGATGCCGTGACGATGGGGCTATCGTCCAGCGGGAATATGGTGCCGTAACGGCTGATGGCCACATCCTGCCGCATAACCGTTGTTTAGCCATTCCCTAATCTTTCGAGGATAAAGGCTGGGGCATGGATATGGCTTCTCATCCCGCCGTTGCCGCTGATCAGGCGCGCGCCCTTGCCATTGGACAGCGGGCGCGCTGGGCGGATCTTGCTGCCCATGCTGCGGAACCGAACGCTTTTTATGCGCCCGCGATGTTGGGCGCGGCGCTCGATCATCTTGCAGCGCCTGGAACCGTGCGGCTGATAGAGGCGATGGAAAATGACCGGCTGATCGGCCTGCTGCCCGTTGCGATCATGCCCCGGCACGGCCGCCTGCCGATCGCCTGCGCGACCAATTGGACGCATCCTCATAGTTTTTTTGGCACGCCGCTCATCCGCGCAGGCTATGAGGCTGCTGCTTGGACCGCCTTCCTCGAAGAGTTGGACCGGGCGTTCTGGGCGCCGCATTTTTTGCATCTGAGTGGCCTCGATGCCGCCGGAGCGAATGCCGCGACGCTGGAGGCGGTTTGTACTCGTCAGGGGCGGGCGCGACGAGAAATACATCGCTACGACCGCGCGCTGCTGCGATCCGATCTGTCGGCGGACGCCTATTGGGAAGCCCATGTCAGAGCCAAGAAGCGCAAGGAAATCCGTCGCTTGCAAAAGCGGCTGGCGGAACTGGGAACGGTCGAGGAACGATTGTTGACCGACCGAGCCGATCTGGCGCGCTGGTGCGGGGAGTTTCTGGCGCTCGAATGCGCGGGATGGAAAGGCGCCGAAGGCACCGCCATGGCCTGTTCAGCCGCCCATACGGCTTTCTTCCGTGCCGCCTGCGCCGCCGCCTTCGATATGGGGCAGCTACATTTCCTGCGCGTCGATCTCGATGGCCGGGCGATCGCCATGCTGGTCAATTTCCGGCATCTGGACGGCGCCTTCTCCTTCAAAATTGCTTTTGACGAGGAAATGGGCCGCTTTTCGCCCGGTGTTCTTATTGAGATTGCGAACCTTGCCGCAGTGCAGGGCGATCCCACGATCGGTTGGATGGACAGTTGCGCCGCGCCCGATCATCCGATGATCGACAGCCTTTGGGCGGAGCGTCGTTCCATCGTGCAATATCGCGTGGCGCTGAAGGGGGCGGGGAGCATCCGCTTGCGCCGCGCCGCGGCCTTTGCCGCCGCCGACGGGGTCGAGCGGCTGGCCCGTCTGATAAGAGGACAAGCATGACCGTCCAGAGCCGTATCGCGCCCTCGCTTTCCGTCGCTTTTCCTGACAGCGCTCTCGCCATCTTCGACGCGGCTTATCCCGACAGGCCGGTCAAGCTCAATCACGGACTGGTCGGCCATGACCTGTTGACGCTCGACGCGCTGGCGTTGCTGGCCGAACGGATGCCGGCCACCAGCGTCGAATATAATCTGGGCAAGTTGCCGCTGGGTGTGCGGGCGGAAGATACGCCGACCAATGGCCTGACGCTGGGCGAGACGATCCGCACCATAGAGAGCAACGGTAGTTGGGCTGTTCTCAAGAATGTCGAGCAGGACGCAGCCTATGCCGCCCTGCTGGACGCGGCGCTGGCCGAACTGGAGCCGATCGTCGCGCGCAGCACCGGGCCGATGCTGCATCGGGAAGCGTTTATTTTCCTGTCCTCTCCGGGCAGCGTCACGCCTTTTCACATGGACCCGGAACATAATATCCTGCTTCAGATGCAGGGCGAAAAGACGATGACCGTCTTTCCCGCGCACGATGCCCTCACGGTGCCACCGGAGCAAAGCGAGCATTTCCACGGCGGCGGCCATCGCAACCTCCTGTGGAGCGATGATTTTGCCGGGCGAGGCACCGCCATCACCCTGTATCCCGGCGACGCGATTCATGTCCCGGTGAAGGCGCCGCATTTCGTGCAAAATGGGCCTGCCGTCTCGATCAGCCTTTCGATCACCTGGCGGTCGGAACGCAGCGTGGCCGAGGGTGAATTGCACAGCTTTAACGCCCTGCTCAGGCGTCGCGGCCTGCCCACCATCGGGGTGAGCGCGAAGCCCGAAGGTCAGTGGATAAAACGGCTGCTCTATCGCGTCATGCGGAAGCTGGGCGTTTAAGCAGGCGGCGCAGCAGCGCTTCTGCTTCCAGCCGGGGCGCGAAACGCTCCAGCACCCACCATTCCAGGCTCTCCTCGCGCGTGGCCAGACTGGCCTTGTACCGATCCTTGCCTGCCAGCAGCGAATAGAGCGACAGGCCGCGGGCGGCATAATCTGCGACCGCCGCCGCGTGGCACAGCAGGCCCGGCTTGTCCTTGGATGAGGCGGGCGCGACGAAGGCCGACTGATAATTCATGGCCTGACCGCGATAGACGAAATTGACGAGCAGGCCGACACACCCCGTGCCGTCCGTCAACCGCAGCATTTCCACCTCGCCATTGCCAAGGCCACGTAACGCCAGCGTCGTGACAAAGCGGCAAAAGGCCGGATCATCCCAGGCATTGTCAGCATGACGGCCGCTGTTGAGCGCCTGCATCTCTTCGACCCAGACGGTTATGTCTGCCTCGCTCGCCGCCCGTGTCACAACAGGCAGCGCGCCGCCGCGATCCTTCATCGCCCGGCGGATCTGGCTGCGCGTATTAGCGCTGAGCAACGAGAGATAATCGCCCTGTGCCCCCCGCACGGCCTCCAGATCAACCTGATAGACCGGGGAGGCATCGACCCGCACCGCGCGCCGCTGGGGCAGCGCCAGCAGCGGCGTTTCGGGGGCGATGCCACTGAGGCGGAACGCGCGCCAGTCGTGCCGACGATTGATCGCGGACAGGGCCGCATGGGTCGCGGCCTCTTCCGATCCCGCCGCTGTCAGCAGGTCGTTATATTCGACGAAGGCCCGGTCCGCGCTCGCATCGCCCGACTGGTTGAGCGAAAGGGTCGCCGCTCGGCCCAGCAGGCGCGGGGCCATGGCATGGCCGATCAGCGCCAGCGCGATCTCCTGTCCATCGCCGTCGGTGATCGACAGCAGTTCAGGGCGCACGGCGTAGCTTTCGAGCCAGGAACCAACCCAGGTCCAACCGATGAAAAAGCTGCCATTCCCAAGCGCCTCCAGCGTCTGCCAGCGCGTGGCAAGGACGTCTTTGTCGGGCAAAAGAGTGAAATGCGCTGTGACCGCCATCGCGCCTCTTGTGGCGACGCGGCGCGGCCCGTCAAGTCAATAGCGGAGGCGCAACGCGGGATCGACCGTGCCATCAGCGCGAACGCCCGCGCGCCGCAGGTCGCGTGGCATGTGCCCGATAACGAAGCGATAGAACATGACGAAGTCGGCGCGCAGCGACCAGAGCGGATAACGGAAGGTTGCAGGCCTGTTATGCTCCACCAGGCCATGTGCGGCCCAGGCGAAGCCATAGCCTGCAATGGGTAATGCCGTCAGCGCAAAGCGTCCGGGCAGGAAGGGCATGCCGGCGAGAAGAGCGATGACCAGCCCGGTCCCCGCATAATGGAGTGCGCGAGTCGCGGGGCGAGCATGTTCCTGAAGGTAAAAAGGCCAGAAATCGGCAAATCGCGTCGCTCGTGCCAAGACTGTCCTCCCGATCTTATTGCCCGATCAATCCTAACCGATACGATGCGATCGGGACAGGCCTGCCACCTTCGGGTCGTCCCGTCTTTCGGGCGAAAAGAGGAAATAGTCATAGGCCGCGCGTGCCGCGTGGGCGATGATCTGGTCGCGGCTTTGATGCCCTTTGCTGTCCTTCATCACAAAGACGGTCATGGCGATCATCTGGCCATTGGGCAGGGTGATGATGCCAACATCGTTGCCGGTACCGTTCAGCGATCCGGTCTTGTGCGCGACGCTGGTGCCCGGCGGCAACATGCCCTTCAATCGCAGTGGCCCGGTCTTGCAACGATCCATGATGGCCAGCAGCGTCGCCGTTGTGGCCGGTTTCAGCAGCTTGCCGGTCCGCAGGGCGGTGACGAGCGCATTCATGGCCAGCGGCGTCGCGGTATCGCGCGGGTCTTGCGCGAAGGCGATGTTGGGCAGGTCGCGCGCATCGCGTTGGCGCAGGGCTGGATCAGCCTGAAGCGCCGCCTGCACATTGGCCTGGAAGCTTCCGGTTTTCGGCGCGATGCCCATTGCACGATACAGGAGTTGCGCGGTGTTGCTGTCGACCCGCAGGTCCCGCACCCTGGTCGATTTGACCCAGGCATTCACGGCCTGCGCGCCGCCAGCCTGCAACACCAATATGTCGGTCGCGCTGTTATCACTGCGCGTCATCATCAGATCGATCAGAGTGTAGATGGACAGTGCTGCCCCCTTGTGTGGCAGCAGGTCGGCGATTCCCGCCGATGCCATCATCGCCTGATCGACGATGATGATCTGATCGAGCGACAGTTCGCCCGCATCGACCATGGAGAGGATTTTGCCCGCCACCGCGACCTTATAGGCGCTGGCCATGGGGAAGAGCGTGTGGCCGTTGACCTCGATCGTCTCGCCGGTGCCCAAATTCTGGATCGCGATGCCCACCGTGCCGTTCGACATGGTGGCGAAACGGGTGAGTTCGGCCAGCAAATGCGCCTTTGCCGACTGCGCCACAGCGCTGGCGGGGGCGGGGCCGAAGGCATCTGCCCTGGGTAGCGGCGCGGTGAAGAGGCCAAAGGCGAGAAGCAGGCCCAGAACGGGACGGGCGGAAAATGGGAGGGGAGTACGCATTCCGTCCTCCTTTCCCGATCGGAAGGTGCAGGGCAAGGGGGTTGGAGGGCGCAATTGACTTGGGGCTATGGCCCGGTTCATGACATTGGGCATGAACGACAGGATCAAGTTGCACGAAAGCTGGCGCGCGCCGTTGGCGAACGAGTTCGAAAAGCCTCATATGGCAGCGCTCAAGCACTTTCTGGAAGCCGAAAAGGCGGCGGGTAAGCAGATATTCCCGAAGGGCGCCGACTATTTTCGGGCACTGGACCTGACTCCGCTCGATTCGGTGAAAGTCGTCATATTGGGGCAGGACCCCTATCATGGACCGGGACAGGCGCATGGCCTGTGCTTCAGCGTTCAGCCAGGCGTTCGGACGCCGCCTTCATTGGTGAACATCTACAAGGAAATGCAGAGCGATCTGGGTATCCCGCCCGCGCGCCATGGTTTTCTCGAACATTGGGCCAAGCAGGGTGTGCTGCTGCTCAATAATGTCCTCACCGTAGAGATGGGGCAAGCCGCGTCGCACAAGGGGCGCGGCTGGGAACAGTTCACCGACGCGGTAATTGCGCAGGTCAATGCAAAGATCGACCCGGTGGTTTTTCTGCTTTGGGGCGCCCATGCTCAGCGGAAGGCGGCGGCGGTGGATGAAAGCCGCCATCTGGTCCTGAAGTCCGCGCACCCCTCGCCGCTGTCGGCGCATAATGGCTTCCTGGGGTCGCGGCCTTTCTCAAAAACCAATGCTTTTCTGGAGGCAAAGGGTCGCGGCGCGGTCGACTGGGCGCTGCCTGCGGTGGCGGGTTAGCGATTCAAGGGTCTTCCAGAACGGATCGAGGCCCGGTCCCGCTTGCGCGGGCCGAGCCTCATTCCTCTCCGAACCGTTTGACGGCATCAGCCGCCGAAATGGATCAGCAATGCAAATCAGCCGTCGTAGTCGCCGCCGATATTCTGGTTGCGTGGCGGAGCCGCAGCAGTCAGGCGCAAGGCTTCGGCCGACTGCGCGAT
The DNA here is from genome assembly GCF_037154075.1 of Sphingobium aromaticiconvertens. NCBI lineage: Bacteria > Pseudomonadati > Pseudomonadota > Alphaproteobacteria > Sphingomonadales > Sphingobiaceae > Sphingobium > Sphingobium aromaticiconvertens. The sequence continues at coordinate 4,966,636 of NZ_JBANRJ010000001.1, read as the reverse complement.
CGAGCCGATTTCGTCCGGCGTATCGTCGTCGTCCATCTGCACCTTCTGCAGAGAGATGATCGCCGAATCATGCAAATCGGCGGGCAGAACGGTTTCCTCGGCAATCTCGCGCAGGGCGACGACCGGATTCTTGTCGCGGTCCCGATCTACGGTCAGCTCGGCGCCGCCGGAAATCTCACGGGCGCGCTGAGCGGCCAGCAGGACGAGGTCAAAACGGTTGGTAACCTTGTCGACGCAATCTTCGACAGTGACGCGGGCCAATAGGGCCTCCTGAAACTAAAGGATTCTTGGACCAGCGCCTACGCAGGCTTGGTCCTAGAGTCAAGGAAAAGGCCACAAAGCCGGTGGCGTGCCGGACCAAAGCCGGGCATGAGGGGATATGGCGACCAGGGATCAGGCACAAGCCGGGGCGGTGGAGGACATCGCCCGCACGCTGGAGGGGAACAGGCTGCGGCTGATCGAGAGCGGTCCAGAACTGCGCGCGGCGCTGCTCGACCTGATCGCACGGGCGCGGCAGAGCCTTAAACTCTATTATTATATCTTCGCCAGTGACGTGAGCGGGAAGATGGTCCGCGATGCGCTGATTGCTGCGCGTGGGCGAGGTGTTGCCGTGACGCTGATGGTCGATGCGTTCGGCAGCGGATCGACCCCACAGGTATTTTTCGACCCTCTGGTGGCGGCGGGTGGGCATTTCGCCTGGTTCGGCGCCAAGCGATCGACGCGCTACCTGATCCGCAATCATCAGAAGATGGCGATTGCGGACGATGCCCATGTGCTGATCGGCGGTTTCAATGTCGCCGACGACTATTTTGGCACGGCGCAGGAGGATTGTTGGGCAGACCTGGGGTTGATGGTCGATGGACCGCAGGCCGAAGCGATGGTCCGCTGGTACGGACAGGTTTGGCGCTGGGCGGCAAGCCGCAAGCAGAGTTTCCGCACTTTGCGCGCAATGGTGCGGCATTGGCATCCGGCGGCGCATCATGAAGGCCCCAGCGCGTTCCGCTGGCTTATTGGCGGGCCGACCCGACGCCTTAGCCCCTGGGCGCAGGTGGTGAAGCATGATCTGGAGCGGGCGAAGCGGCTGGACATGATCGCAGCCTATTTCTCGCCGGGACGGGGCATGTTGAAGCGGATAGCGCGGGTCGCACAGCGTAAGGGCGCGCGGCTGGTCTTCGCATCACGCTCGGACAATGGCGCAACGGTCGCGGCAACACGGCTAATCTATGGCTGGTTGCTCAAGCGCGGCGTGGAGATCCACGAATATCAGCCGTGCAAGCTGCACATGAAGCTGATTGTCATTGATGATGCGGTGTTTGTGGGGTCAGCCAATTTCGATATGCGCTCGCTGTTTCTGAACCTGGAACTGATGCTGCGGATCGAGGACAAGGATTTCGCCGCGGCGGTGCGGGGACTGATCGACCGGCGGGTTGGGGAGAGTGGCGAAATCACGCTTGCCTCGCATCAGGCATCGCGTGGTTTGTTGACCGCGCTGAAGGGCTGGATCAGCTATCTGCTGGTGGGCGTGCTGGATTATACGGTGACGCGGCGGTTGAACTTCCGCGACCCCGATGCGGACTGAAAAGGGCCGGGGCGCGATGACCCCGGCGTCCGTTTCAGTTCAGCGACCCGCGTCGGCAATCAGGCGGACCTCGCCAACCGGATAGCCCTTTTCGCGCATTTCCTTGGCATAGTCCTTGCGTGCATCGACCATTTCCGAGCGATATTCTTCCCAGGCGTCGCGGCGGTCCTCCGTATCGCTGGCGCCTGCCATATCCTTGGTGAATTCCTTGCGGGCCTCGGCAATGTCGGTTTCGTAGTTGAACCAATAATTGTTGGTAACGCCCGCAATGGGCCTTTGCAGGACCATGCCGGTTTCGGCGCGGGCCAGCGCTTCCTCATGGCTGATCGGGCGGCCGTCATAGGCGGCTTCCGATTGAGCGATGGCGGAGGGTGCGGACACGCCGGCCGCAAGCGCGGCGATGGCGGCTAGAGCAGTTGTGCGGTTCATGGCTTCACTCCCTTGATTTGGACGGTGATTGGATCGCCGTCAGACAAGGGGAGAACGCCTGAGTTGTAGGAGATTGTGCCTGAACGAATGTGCAGAAAGGATGAGGTGAGGGGAAGGGGCGGTGAACGGAAAAGGGGAATGGTCGTCCTGAAACGACCATTCCCCTTATATTTCAGAATATTGATGGAAAGGTTACATTTTCAGCGCGTTCTTCAACATGATCACCGCGATGATGACCAGATAGACGCCGAACACGCGCTTGAGGATGTGCGCGGGCAGATTGTGCGCGGCGGCGACGCCCAGCGGGGCGGTCAGCACCGACATCGATGCGATGGCGAGCGTGGCGGGCACGTTCACATAACCCAGCGATCCCCAGGGCAGGCCCGTTTCCTTCAGGCCGATCAGCGCAAAGCCGATGGCGCTGGGGATGGCGATCAGCGTGCCGATGCCCGACGCGGTGGCAATGGCGCGGTGAATGGAGCGGCCGCACAGCGTCATCACCATGATCGCGATGGTGCCGCCGCCGATGCCGAGCAGCGCGGAAAATGTACCAAGACCGCCGGCGATGCCGACACGGGCGATGCCGCCGGGCATGGTGTCGCTGATGACCTTGCCGCCCAGCTTGGGCACCAGGAAATTGAGCGACATGCAGAACACGCCGATCGCGAAGATCATGGTCAGCACCTTGCCGTCGACATGGCCCGCCAGCAGCACGCCCACGCCGTCGCCCAGGATGATCCAGGGCGCCCAGGTCCGCAATATCTCAAACTCCACCGCGCCGCGCTTGGCATGGGCCAGCAGCGAGCGGATCGAGGTGACGATGATGGTCGCGGCCGATGTGCCGATGGCGACATGGGCGATGGCGTCATGGGTGCCGCCCAGCAGCGGCAGGACGATGAACAGCGCGGGCACGACGACAAAACCGCCGCCAATGCCGAAAATGCCCGCGGCAAAGCCCGCGAACAGGCCAGCGGCCAGCATGGAGATCAGCGGAACGGCCAAGGACATCATATCGCCCTGCATCACACAGCCCCTTTCATCGGCGACCGTGCGCCGGGGACGATGCTGGGGCGCGCGCCTGTACGGGGCAAGGCGAGGAACATTTTTCGGTTGAGCATGGTGCGGACTCGATGCCTCTTCTTCGGCAGAACGGTAAAGCGACAGGGCAAAGTATCAGCGGCCCCGGCAAGAGAGACGAACGAGGGCGGCAAACCCGCAAGCCATGAAACAGGAAATGCGAGTGGTTGGGCAGGGTATATTGGGCGCGGGTATCAGGTCCGCTGTCCGCAAGCCCGGATCGTAGAGGGGTACCCGCCAATCACCGAAGGGGACCATTTCACATCATCTGGAACTTCACGCCGATATGGCGCTATGTCCATATACCTGAACAACAGAGAGAGATTGTAGATGTCCCTGACGCTATATGCAGCCGTGGTGCCGCCTTTTCAAAAAATGCTGGGAAATGTTCGCGCGCTGCTGGACAAAGCGGAAGCCCATTGCGCGGCACAGGGGATTGCCAACGAAAACATGCTTCAGGCGCATCTGGCTCCCGACATGCTACCGTTTGCCTACCAAGTAAAATCGACCGTCGTGCACTCGCTGGGTGCTCTTGAAGGCGTACGGAAGGGCCTGTTCTCGCCGGACATGACGCCGCCGGGTGAAACCTTCGCCGCCCTTGCCGAAAAAGTTGATGACGCACGAGACGTTCTGGCCGGTTTGGACCCGGAAGAGATTAATAGCTTTGAAGGGCACCCGATGCGGTTCGAAATCAAAGCCTATCATGCCGATTTCCTGGCGGAGGGGTTTCTGCTGACCTTTTCAATCCCGAACTTTTATTTTCATGTCGCCACGGCATACGACATCCTGCGCATGAAGGGCGTGGCGATTGGTAAGGTCGACTATCTTGGACAGTTCCCGCTGAAGAAATAGCTGACGGTCTTTTCATTTTTTTGGGGGGGGCGCTACGGGAATCGCGCAAGGCAAGCTAATGCCCCTCGATCGGCAGCACCAGACTCGCCTCCAGCCCACCTTCTGCTCGGTTTGCGAGGCGCAGTGTGCCGCCATGTTCCGCCATGATCGCGCGGACCAGTGCAAGGCCTAGGCCCGCGCCGCCGGTTTCGCGGTTGCGGGAGCCTTCGAGGCGGGTGAAGGGTTCCATCATCTCCTCCATCCGATCCTCGGCAATGCCCGGCCCGTCGTCGGCGACGATGATGCGCACCGCGCCTGTTTCCTGCGCGACGGACACATGGGCGCGCTCGCCATAGACGACGGCGTTTTCAATGAGGTTGCGGAGCGCGCGGCGGATTAGCTGGGGGCGCAACGATCCTACTACCCGGCCACTTTCGATCATGTCGACCGGCGATCCCAGCTCGATGAAATCATCGACCACCGCATCGGCGAGTGAGAAAAGGTCGACCTTCTGCACTGGCTCCATGCTGCGCCCGGCCCGCGCCAGCGACAATATGTCATCCAGCATCCGGTTCATTTCCTCGATCGTCTCGGACATGCGGGCGCGCTCGCCTTCATCCTCGACCGATTCAGTGCGGACGCGCAACGAGGCCAGCGGGGTTCGTAAATCATGCCCGATCGCACCCAGCATCCTGTCCTTTTCATCCAGCATGGCGACGATTCGGCCGCGCATGGCGTTGAAGGCCATCGTCAGTTCGCGCACATCGCCCGGCCCGCGCTCATCCACCGGATCGGCGGCACCCGTTCGCGCGAATTGCTGGGCGGAGCCGGTCAATTGCTTGAGCGGGCGCGCGAGACGCCGCCCGACCCAAAGTAACGGGGCGAGTACGATCACGTAGAGGATCAGCGTCTGCCAGAGTAGCCACCCGCCCATGCGTGGCGGCTTGTCGCCGCTCCGCGTTTCCGTGACGGCCCATTTGCCCGGCGCATATTCGGCCGCCATCGTCAGGCGGCGCGCGCGATGCCGCTGCGGTTGTTCGCCACTGGCGCGCAGGCGTACCTGCTCCCACCGGCGCAGCGGCTGGAGCTGGCTGTCTTCCGCCGCGCGAATGCTATGCACGACAAGGCCGATGTCCTGAAACATGTCGGCCGCGCGCCGTTCGATGTCGGGCCGCGCCACGCCGCGCAGGCTGGGGGCACTATCGGCAAAGCGCACCCGCCGCCGATCGTCGCCGCGACGGTCGGGACGATCGGTGCGGTTGTCCAGCGAATCGACGATCCGAAACACCGCAGGCGCGGTCTGCGCCGTGAGTTGCAACCGGTTGCGCTCCCGCAGCAGCAGCACGAAGTTGATCGCCTGCGCCAGAAACAGCGCCAGCGCGACCAGCAGGATGATCTGCCCGACCAGGCTCTGCGGCCACAGACGCGGGCGCTTCACAGTTTGCGAACCTCGGCGGACAAAGTGTAGCCGCCGCCCCACACGGTCTTGATCAGGGTCGGGGTCTTGGGGTCCGGCTCGATCTTTTTGCGCAGGCGGCTGATCTGGTTGTCGATCGCCCGGTCGAAGGCGTTGGCCTCCCGCCCCTGGGTGATGTCGAGCAACTGGTCGCGGCTGAGCACCTGATTGGGCCGCGTCGCAAAGGCGAGCATCAGATTATATTCGGCGGTCGAGAGCGGCAGCGACACGCCCTCGCTGTCGACCAGCGTGCGTTCCTGTGATTTGAGCAGCCAGCCTGCAAAACTATAGGTTGCCCCATCGGGCGCGGTCACGCGCTGCCCACCGGTGGCCACGCGGCGGAATATCACCTTGATCCGGGCCACCAGTTCGCGTGGGGAAAAGGGCTTGAGCACATAGTCGTCCGCGCCCATCTCCAGCCCCACGATCCGGTCCGTCTCCTCCGACCGGGCGGTCAGCAGGATGACCGGAATTTCGCTGGTTTCACGGATGAAGCGGCAGAGCGAAAGCCCGTCCTCGCCGGGCATCATGATGTCCAGAACCACCATGTCGATGGCATTGGCGTTCAGGCGTATCCGTGCCTCCGCCGCGCTGTCAACGGCGGTAACGCGAAAACCGTTCCGCACAAGATATTGCGCCAGCGGCTCGCGGATCGAACGCTCGTCGTCGACGAGCAGCAGGTGGGGGCGTTCGCTCATGTCACTGTCTTGTCACGGGTTCATCCGGGGGGGAAGGGCGAAAGCCTGTCAGGGGGGGGGAACCAGGCTTCCGCCCTTCCGGGGGAGACGGCCACGCGGCGGGCAGGGTAAAGGGGGAACCCCGCCGCGTAGCCATCATCTGCATCTTTATTTCTGCGCTTCGGCCTGCCGCGCCTTCCAGCCGTCGCGCATCGTTGCGCGAACGGCCTGCTGTTCGGCGGCGGTGACGGTGCCGTCCTTGTTGGCATCGGCCTTGTCGAACATGGCGAGCGGTCCGGCCATAAATTCCTCGCGGGTCAGTGTGCCATCCTTGTCGGCATCGGCGCGACCGCCCATGCCGCCGCCCATCATGCCCATCCTGCCGCCGCCCGGACCACGCATATGGCGCCCGCCATCGGGACCACCGCGACGATCGCCGCGCCTGGCCTGATCGCCGTCCTTGCCATCAGGCCTGTCATGGCCTGCGGTGAACTCCGCTTTGCTGATCTGGCCATTTTTGTCGGCGTCGAGGCTGGTGAAGCGGGCGTCGAGGCGCGCGGTGCGCTGCGCTGCGCGCTCTTCCTTCGTCACCTTGCCGTCGCCGTTGCTGTCCATCCTGGCAAAGCGCGCGGTGAGCGCCTGGGTCAGTTCGGCGCGGGTCAGATTGCCGTCCTTGTTGGCATCGGCCATCGCCATCGGCCCAACCCGGTCCAGGCGCCGCTGGGGCGCGTCAGCCTGGGCAAAGGCGAGGTGCGAGGCGGCCAGACCGCCGACGAACAGCGAACCGAGGGCCACCGTGGTCATGAACTTGCGGATCATCGTCAAACTCCAGTGTCTCTTAAAGGGTTGAATGCTCCGGGCGCTGCCGCCTTCGTCATCCATGAACGCCTTATCGACCCACCTTGTCCCGCAAATTTGTCACGTCACCCCAAAAAATGTCGCAAACTGTAACGCGCGCGCGCCTTACTTCCCCTCGAACAGCTTTTTGAGGAACAGCGTCTCCACCTCGCGGCGCAGGTCGTTGTTGGGTTTCTTCATGAAACCATGGCCTTCATCGGCGAACAGCACATACCAGGCCTCGACCCCACCCGCGCGCAGCTTTGCCACCACCTGATCGGATTCGGACTGCGGCACGCGGGGATCGTTCGCGCCCTGCATCACCAGCATCGGTTTGGTGATTTTGCCTACATTGGCCATGGGCGAGATTTTCGCGAACACCGCCTTCATCTTCGGATCACGCTCGTCCCCATATTCGGCGCGGCGATTGTCGCGGCGATAGGCCTCTGTATTGTTGAGGAACGACATCCAGTCGCTGATGCCATAACGTTCAACCCCGCCGACCAGCCGGTCGGAATAATGGGTCATGACGGCCAGCGACATATAGCCACCATAGGACTGGCCATAGACCGCGACCTTCGCGGCATCCATGTCCGGCTGCGTGCCCACCCAGTCGATCAGCGCGCCGATATCCTTGACGCTGTCCTCGCGCTTTTCGGCGTTATCGAGGTTCAGATAGCGTTTGCCATAGCCGTCGCTGCCCCGCACATTGGGCAGGATCACCGTCGCGCCCAGTATATCCGCGAAATATTGCGCGCCATAGTTCCAGATGGGGCGCGTCTGCGCCTCTGGCCCGCCATGAATGTCGATGATGACCGGCGTTTTCGCGTCCGCCGCCACGCCGCGCGGGCGATAGACGAAGGCCGGGACCGACAGGCCGTCGAACGACCTGAAGCGGATCAGCGTGGGTTCGGCGAGCTTCGCCGGGTCCAACTCACCCAGTTCGGACATGGTCCAGCGGATGAGGCCGCCCGCATTCACGTCCCAGCTCCACACGTCGCCCGCCGAGGTCGCATTGGTGAGGCCGATGGCGAGCGCCCCGCCATCCGGCGAGAATTTGAGCGCGGTCAGCACGCCGCGCGGCAGCTCCGGCTGCGGCAGGGCCCGGCGGGTGATGCGATCCTGCACGACGATGCGCGAAAAACCATCCTCATTCACCGCATAGGCCAGCACCCGGCCGCCTTTGCTGAGATCATAGGATTCGACGTCCCATTTCAGGTCCGGCGTCAACACCGTCTCGCGCCCGCTGGCCAAGTCGATCTCGACCAGGCGACGTGTGTCGCTGCCGCCATCGGAGATGGTGATGATCGATTTGCCACCAGGCAGGAAGCGCGCGCTTTCGTAGCGCGCGGCTGCGGCCTTTGGCGCGATCCGGGTCGCCTTGCCGCTGGCGATATCCAGCAGGAAAAGCTGGCTCTCCCGGTTGGAAATACCACGGGAAAATAGCAACTGTGTTTTGTCGTCGGACAGGTCGTCCGCCGCAATCGCGCCATCGACGCTGTGGAGCGTGCGCGGGGCGGAGGGCTTGGTCGGATCGGTCGCAAGCAGGCTGTAGCTGCCCGATCCCTTGGTTGCGCGCGCCCAGACCAGCAGCGTGCCGTCGCGGCTCATCACCGGTGAGGCGTTGCGGGTTGTACCGCCTTCGGTCAGCGCCACGGCTTCCCCGGTCAACCCCTTGGCATAAAGCTGGAACCATTCATCGCCGCCCGTATCGCGGGTCAGGACGAACCGGTCGGTGCCGGGGATGCTGTTGGCGGTCGCGACCGGCTCGTCATAGAAGGTCAGTTGCGTGCGCGCGGCGCCCGGCGCCTTGACATGATGCAATTGCTGGGTCGCGCCGAAACGGGTGGCGATCAGCATCGAGCCATCGGGCAGCCAATCCTCGAACAGGGCGGCGCGGCTGTTCTGGTAACGCTGAACGGCGGCGGCGATGTCGGCCGGGACCGGCGGCACATTTTCCAGCCGGGCCGCGCCCACCTGTCGCACCGTCTGAGCGTCAACCGGCGACAACGACAGAAGCGGCGCGACCAGCGCCGTGGTGACGATCCATTTCTTCAGCATTCAAAGCCCCTTACGATCAACGAGCTAGCTCGTCATTCCATCTTGGCGAGCATATCGGCGATCGGCACAAAGGCAAAGGCCACGGAACTGTCGGCGATCCCATAAGGCAGGAAAATATTGTCGCCATGCCGCATCGCGCCGCAGGTATAGACGACATTGGGCACATAGCCCTCCCGATTATTTTCCGAAGCGGCCAGCACGGGCTGGCTGGTACGCGCCAGAACCTTTGCCGGATTTTCCTTGTCCAGCAGCACCGCGCCGATCGAATATTCGCGCATCGCCCCGACTCCGTGGGTCAGCAGCAGCCAGCCCTCGTCAAGCTCGATCGGCGCGCCGCAATTGCCAATCTGGACGATTTCCCAAGGGTATAGGGGCGACAATATCTTTTCCCCCTCGTCCCAGTGCGTCAGGCTGTCGGAGCCAATCAGGTAGAGATTTTCGCCATCCTGCCGCCCGATCATCATGTAACGGCCGTTCACCTTGCGGGGGAACAGCGCCATCCCCTTGTTACGCGCGGCGCTGCCCGTCAGCGGCACCATGTCGAAGCTGCGAAAGTCGCGGGTCCGCATCATTTCCGACTGGATCTGCCGGCCATTATAGGCGGTGTAGGTGCCCAGCCACTCGGTCCGGCCATCCTCATGCGCGAATTTGACGAGGCGCAGATCTTCCAGCCCATTGGCCTGCGCGGCGGTGATCGGGAAGATGACGGTGCCCGACAAAGTGGAGTCGGGATGGCGGAAGATGGTGACGGCTCCTTCCTGTTCGCAATCCTCGTCGCCATGGGCGTCGGCGGCGGTGGCGAAGGGCGGCTCGGGCGCGAGATGGAACTGGGCATCGCGGGTGATGATACCCTCGCGAAAGGCGATGGAGCTGATATGCCCTTCCCCCACCGCGCGCAGCGACAGGATGATGCGGCAACTGCTGCCGTTCATTCCCGTCTGATCGGGATGCAGCACCACGCTGGGGTTCATCAGCGCGGCGGCGCAATAGCTATATTCGTGGCAGAAATAGGCGCCGATCAACTGTTTCCGTTCGGCGCTCAAGCTGTCGCAATCCAGCTTCAGCAACACGGAAATCTCTTCGAACCGGGTCATGAAGACGCGCCGCGTCTGCCAGTGCCGTTTCTCGAAATCGCGCAACACATGGGTCAACTGTTGATCGACCTCTGCATCGTCCAGCGCCAGCACGGCATTGGTGATTCGCTGGGTACGGCTGGGTGCCCCGCCATTGGCCTGCCAGGCAAGGTGAAAGGGGCGCACGACGACACGAGCCGGATTGGCCGTCAGGTAAAGCGGCAGCGCATCTATATCAGACAAAGGTACAATATCCCGATCAGCCACGGTTAGGGTGCAGACCCATTCAGGCGGACAGGGGTTCCTCTTCCGCCTGAGTCCCCTTTGACACCATCACGGTGCGCTGGAAAAGCCTGTTCATCGCACAGGAGGCCAGTTGCAGCGCGAGAAGCGATTCCGCGCCCTGATTTTCGTTGACCCCCATCGGCGTCAACCCGTCATAACAGCCCCCATCGGCGGGCGTCGCCAGCGGCAGCGACAGGTCGTTCTGGCCCAGATACCAGCGATAGGCATTGTCCGCGACGTCCAGCCAGCGCGCGTCGCGGCTGATTGCATGGGCGGTCGCGGCGGCGTCGATCGTCGCCTGCGCCTCCAGCGGCTGCTGGTCAAAGGGCAGCGGGTGGCGGTGCGGACGGCCGAAGCTTTCGGTGCCGATGGCGCGGAAATGCCCCTCCGGCGCTTGCTGGCGCGTGACAATCCATTGCAGCGTTGCCAGTCCTTGCGCGATCATCTTCATATCGCACAACTGCTTGCCCGCCAGCAGCAGCGCTTGCGGTAGCCGAGCATTGTCATAGGCCAGAACCGCTTCGAACCACGCCCAGTCGGGGCGGCGGGCTTCATCCAGCAGGTGGAGAAGATTACGACCGAAATCCGCGACGATCTGCTCCGCAACCCGATGCCCCGGAACAGCGTCCAGCATCGCCGCCGCGCCCAGGATCAGGAAGGCCTGCGCGCGTGGCGAACCCGCGTCCAGCAACGAGCCTGCCGTCCGATCGAACATCAGCCGCGCCCAGTGGCGATGCTTTTCCAGCGGCGCGTCGCGTGCGGCGACACCCAGCGCCCAGATGGTCCGTCCGCAGCTATCCTCCGATCCCACCTCCTCCAGCCAGCGCCGGTCAAAGGCCATGAAGTTGCGGAACCGTCCCCGGTCAGGGTTCCAGGCGTGCTGAAGGAAGGAGGCGTAGGTGGTTGTCCACTGGTCGCGTAATTGCGGTTCCATGTCCGTCATCTGCGTCATCAAAATCAGGGCGCGCGCATTATCGTCGATGCAATAACCATGATTGCGGTCGGGCACGGACAATATGCCATGCTGAAACAGGCCCGTCCCGTCGCTCATCCGCAGCACGCCTGCAGCATCGGGCTTCAATATGTCATAACTGCGGCGCGGCACCAGTCGCGTTGGCTGCATCCTGCAGGCGGAAGTTAGCAGCCGCCCTACATTATGCGCCAGTTCGCTCCAGATCATCTTGCGGCCATAGGCATAGGCGCGGGTCGCATAGCCTTCCGCCAGATCGGCGTCCGACAGCAGCGTGCACAGAGCATCGGCCAGCGCCTCTTCGTCCCGGAAGGGGACCAGCATCCCGACGTCGTCGGCCAATATCTCCATCGCCTGGACATAGGGGGTGGAGATAACCGGCTTGCCCATGCCGATGGCATAGCTGAGCGTACCGGATGTCACCTGCGCGGGGTTGATATAGGGCGTCACATAGATGTCGGCGGCCTGAAGCCGGTCGAGCAACGCTTCCTGCTCGACATAGCCGTCAATGAACCGGACATTGTCCTCAACGCCCAGCGACGTGGCGAGCGCGATCAGATCCTCGCGCAGAGTCTCGCCGCCCTGTTCGCGCACGATATTGGGGTGGGTCGCGCCCAGCACGACATAAAGCGCGTCGGGATGCTGAGCCGCGACCATCGGCATGGCGCGGATCATGGTGTCGATACCCTTGTCTGGCGCCAGCAGGCCAAAGGTCAGGATGACCCGTCGTCCGTCCCAGCCGAAGCGTGGCTGCATGGTCGCGGAAGCCACATGCGGGCGATCGGGCACCCCATGAGGAATGACCGCGATCTTGCTGTCGGGCACGCCATAGCTTGACCGCAATATCTCCCGCCCGCGCTCGGCCATCACCATGATCCGGTCGGACCGGGCGATCAGCGCCTCCGTCACGCGGCGCTCGTCTGCGTCCGGCTGTTCCAATATGGTGTGGAAGGTGCTGACCAGTGGCAGGGTCGTGCGCTCCAGCAGGCGCAGGATCATGTCGCCCGCCGGTCCGCCAAAGATGCCAAATTCGTGCTGAAGCCAGATCGCCTCGGCCCCGCTTTCCTTTATTTGCTGCGCTGCAACAGAATAGGCCGCCGCCTCATATTGGGGGATGGGGATGATGCTTTCAGGATAACGAATGTCGCCCAGCCCGTCGTCCATTGCATAATGGTCGATGACCAGATCGGGAAAGGCGCCCTTCATGGCATCGCGGCAATGGGTCGTGAACGTTGCGATCCCGCAGCGTCGTGGCACGCTGTTGCCGATCAGGGCAATGTGCTGCGGGACGAAAATCGAACGGTCGCTATCCAACGTCGTGCCTTGCATCATCCTGTCTTTCGTCGAAGGGAACCCGCCTGTCGCCGCGATACGACGGATTAACGGTTGTTCAGGAAACACGCTGCGCTGCAAAAAGTTGCAAGGATCGTGCGCCATTGCCCTTAAATAGATAAGGGGCTAACTTCGATCAGGACGATTTGATCAGATTCTTACGAATATGGGTAATCCGGCACGCCAGATCCGCCTCCCCCGATGCGACGATAAAATGGTCGCCGCCATCGATAATGCCGGTCGTGAAGACGACATCGTGGAGATAGAGCTGATGCGCGATCGGTCGGGTCAGCGCCTCGTCCGGCTCGATCAGCGGAATATGGCCGGTCGCGATGATGATGGAGGGATCATCGCGATCCATCAGCGTCCAATAGGTGCGGTAAATGCCGACCCCTCCGTTCGGTTCGACCCCATGCCAGAGGCTGAGCCAGCCCGCGTCGATCAGGATCGGTGGGGCGCCGCCGCCGATCCGCGCGGTCGCATCGCTGGCCGTATGGGACCGGATGCCGGGGCGCAGATGCGGTTTCCAGTGCAAAGCGTCGGGGGAGGTCGCGAGGTTGATCGACGGCCCGGCGCGCCACTCACTGCCGGGTGGATAGGCGAAATAGAGGTCGCCCAGCGGCCGGGTCTGCGCCCAATAATGGCCGTCGATCAACCCTTCAAAGATCAGCATATCCTTGTTCTGGTGATCCAGCACCATATCCTCGAACCGCCAGTCCAGACCGTTGTCGGATAGATAGAGCGTGGTCGAATGCCGTTCCGGGCTGACCGAGCAGGTCGTCATCAGCCATCGCGCGCCGACCCGGCTGATCCGCGCATCCTCTATCCCATAGCATTGGAAATCATGGGCGGGCGCGATCGCCCGGTCATAATGGAAGGCGACAATCGTCAACCCGTCCGCCGACATCTCCACCGGCAACAGCCATGACAGGGACGTCAGCGCAATGACCCGCCAGCCGCCGCCGTGCAGCCTGAAGACGCGCGGATCATTGGTGTCGGCCTCCTCCAACGGCCAGGCGTCGAGGACATAGCGGCCCGTCTCGCCATCGCGGCGAATGGCATGGACATGGCCGTCGTGGATCGGGGTCTTGAGCGCCTCGGCTATCCGCACCATCAGCAGGATATTGCCGCCCGGCAGGCGGGTCATGCCGGGATTGAAAGCGCCCAGCACATAAGTTTCCGCCCCCAACCCGGCGAGCGGTGAGCGCGACAGGTCGATATCGTCGGGGACGATCACCAGTCTGTCGATCTTGTGGCTCATGCCCGCCTCCCGCCGTTCAAATGCTCCCGCCCTCAATGTCTGAAGGGCAGGAGCGTTCCGGCGGGGCAGGGATCAATCGTGAAAGGCCTCGGTCGCCTTGCGATGTCCGCGCAGGAAGGCGTCGGCCACCAGTTGCAGCGGCCGCGTGTCGACATCGCTCGTCCCGCCCTGCACCAGTTCGGCAAAGCGCGCGTAAAGGCCGGGATATTCGCGATCCTCATCGACATGGGTGGCGTCGGGCAGGGTCAGCACCGCGCCGCCCTTGGCCAGTGACAGGGTGCCCGCGTCCGTCTCGACGATGATGTCCCAGCTTTGCGGGCCGGTCTGCCGCCAGTCGAGGTCCATCGAAATCGGTACGCCCGCCGTATCGACAAAGCTCATGTCCGCCGCGATCGGCGCCGCGCGATTTTCCGGCAGCGTTAGGGTCGCGTCGGTCAGGAAGAAGGGGCGTGGCAGGATGTGGGTGGCGATCGACAAAGCGTTGATGCCCGGATCGAATACGCCAAGACCGCCCGGTTCCCAGATCCACGCCTGACCCGGATGCCACACGCGCACATCTTCGCGCCAGATGATCGTTACCTTGTCGATCTGCCGATTTGCCAGCCAGTCGCGGGCGCGCTCAACCCCGGCGGCATAGCGCGAGTGCCAGCTTGCAAAGAGGGTGACGCCCGCCTTGCTGGCATGGCCGCGCAGGGCATCGACCTCCGCCAGCGTGGCGCCCGGCGGCTTTTCCAGGAACACATGCAGCCCCTTGTCCAGCGCCGCCATCGCCGCGTCGTAGCGGACCTGCGGCGGGGTGCAGAGCGCCACAGCATCGACCTGCAACCCGCTGGCCAGCAGCGCGTCGAGGGTCGAGAAATGCGGTACGTTCAGTTGCGGGTCTTGCCGGCTGACGGTCGCGGTCAGCACGAAATCATCATTCCCGGCGATGGCGGGCAGATGCTGGTCGCGGGCGATCTTGCCGACGCCGACGAGGGCAATGCGAATGGGGGCCATCGTCAGAGCGCCTTTACCACGACTGGAGTCTGCGCCGCACGCCCCAGCGGATTGCGCAGCGGCAGGGTGAAGGGCGCGGCCTCGATCTCGAAGGCGTCGCCTTCCTGCGTTTTCACGCCGTCGCTGAACGACAAAGTGGCGGTGCCGAAGAAATGGACATGGACGTCACCGGGGCGGCGGAACAGATCATATTTGAAATGATGATGTTCCAGATTCGCCAGACTGTGCGACATATTCGCTTCACCTGACAGGAACGGCTTTTCCCAGAGCGTGGCGCCGTCGCGCAGGATGCGGCTCGTCCCCTCGACATGGGCCGGGGGTTCGCCGACCAGCAATTCCGCGCCGACCGCCGCCTGCCGCAGCTTGCTGTGCGCCAGCCACAGATAATTGTGCCGTTCGGTCACATGGTCGCTGAACTCGTTGGCGAGCGCGATGCCAAGGCGAAAGGGGGTACCGTCCGGGCCGATCAGGTAGATGCCAGCCAGTTCCGGCTCCTCGCCGCCATCCTGGGCAAAGGCGGGCATGGTCAGGGTGTCGCCCGGCCCCACCAGTTGCGATCCGTCGCCCTTGAAGAACCATTCGGGCTGCTGGCCGACCGTGCCGGGGGCGGGCTTGCCGTCCTCCAGCCCTTCCAGAAACATCCGCATCGAATCGGTCCTGGTCTCGCTTGCGGCGGCGGCCCTGTGCATCTGGTCGCGGCCCTCGGCCGAGCCAAGATGGGTGAGGCCGGTGCCGGTCAGCAGCATATGCGCGCTGTCGTCATGGTCGATCGGCGCCAGCAGACGACCAGCGGCCAGTTCGGCCACGATGTCGACCGCCGCACCCTGCGCGCAGCCCGCTACCGCTTCCGCCAGCGACACGCCGTCGGCGATCGCCCGTTCGGCCAGCGCATATATGCTTGTCGCGCCCTCAAGGAAATGGGCCGCCTCGCCCTGCGCCGCGATGACCGATCGCGTGCCGTCTGGCCCACGATGCTGCAAAAGACGCAATGACATGGCAAATTACTCCCTTGGACGGCGGCTTCGGCCTGCCGGTGATGCGATATTACTCCGACATATGACAGGCCAGCGACGTTGGCAATGTTTCTCATTCCCCCCGCCGCGCCCCGCTGTTAGAGGTCAAAGCGGGAGGATATAGCAGCATGACGAAGGCCAGTGGCGCAGGGGTTTCAGACGGAGAGGCGGAAGCCGTGACCAAAGGGGCAGCGCCCGCGCGCGCCACGCGTGGTCCGGGCCGCCGCCTGCACGGCGCCATCGCCCACAAGCTGGGAACCGCGATATTGTCGGGCCAATATGCGCCGGGAGATGTGTTGTCGGGCGAAGTCGCCTTTGCCGAGGAACTGGAGGTATCGCGCAGCGCCTATCGCGAAGCGGTGCAGGTGCTGACCGCCAAGGGGCTGGTCGAAAGCCGGCCCAAGGCAGGCACCCGCGTGCTGCCGCGCAACCGCTGGAACCTGTTGGACCCCGATGTCCTTGCCTGGGCCTTTGCCGGGGAGCCGGACGTGCAGTTCGTGCGCGACCTGTTCGAACTGCGCGCGATCGTCGAGCCTGCCGCCGCGCGGCTGGCGGCGGAGCGGCGGGACAAGGCGGACCTGACCGCGATGAAGGACGCGCTGGCCGCGATGCGTCGCCATACGCTGTCGACCGATCTGGGCCGCGCCGCCGACCGCGATTTTCACAACGCCATCCTCAACGCGACCCGCAACGACGCGCTGCTGGTGCTGAGCGCCAGCATCGGCGCGGCGGTCAACTGGACCACCCAATATAAGCACCGCGCCAGCGGCCTGCCCCGCAACCCCATTCCTGACCATGCGCGCGTTTATGACGCGATCGTGGCGGGCGACGGGGACGCGGCGAGTGAGGCCATGCGCCATCTGGTCGACCTGGCGCTGGAGGATACACGCAGCGCCATGAGCGGCTAGGGACGACCGACAGTCCGCCCATGTTGAAGCGAGTCACGTGCCTCGCTTCAACCTGCGAAGCGCGATTTCCTGCGTTCCGGTGCTCACGTACCTGAAGTATGCTGCGCTCCTTCACTCGAAAATCACACTTCTCGGCTCCACCTGAGCGAACTGTCGATCGTCCCTTAATCATGGCGGGGTAGACAATAGAAGAAGGGCCGCTTTCCTCGGTGGAAAGCGGCCCTTTTCATCCACAGGCGATCAGCCCTCCAGCGGCACGTCGGGCAACGGGTCCGTCACCTTCGCCCCCCATAGCGCGTAGAAGAGGATGTAGAGTTCGCACGCGGCAGTCAGCAGAAAGGAGGTTTGCAGGCCGTATATATCGGCCAGCTTGCCCTGCACCACCACCAGCGCGCCACCGGCGATCGCCATGATGAGCAGGCCCGATCCTTCCTCGGTCAGTGGCCCCAGCCCCTTGATCCCCAGCGTGAAGATAGTCGGGAACATGATCGAGTGGAACAGGCCGACCAGAATCAGCGACCACATCGCCACCGGCCCGGTGGTGAACACCGTCACCAGCATCACCACGAACGCGCCGACCGAGAAGGCGGCCAATACGGTTTCAGCCGGGATTTTCTGCATGATCGCCGAGCCGACAAAACGGCCCACCATCATCCCGCCCCACAGCAGAGTCAGGTAGCGACCGGCCATTTCCGGAGTCAGATTGGCGATTTCGGGCTGGCTCACAAAGTTGACGAACAGGTTGGCGACGCCGATTTCGGCGATCAGGTAGATGAAGATGGCGGGAATGCCGAACACCAGATTGCGATGCTTCCACAGTGAATGATGCTTGCGTTCTTCCTTTGCAATGCGGCTGGTGGCCGATCCCATGGCGGGCAGCGGGAAACGGGCGATGATGATCGCCAGCACCACCAACACGCCCGCCACCAAGATATAAGGCAGGACGACGGAGTGGGCGTCGGCCAATCGTTCGGCCTGCGTCAATACCGTGCCGGCCTCTGCCGTGCCGCCCTTTGACCGGCCCAGGATCAGATAGGCGCCGAACAGCGGCGCCAGCATCGTGCCGGCCGAGTTGAACGCCTGCACCAGATTGAGCCGCGACGAGGCGGTTTCGGGCGAACCGATCACCGCCACATAGGGGTTGGCCGCCACTTGCAGCAGGGTGATGCCGCTGGCGATCACGAACAGCATGAACAAAGTCACGCCATAGGAGGGCAGGCTGGCCGCCAGCACCATGCCCAGCGCGCCCGCCGCCATGATCAACAGGCCGACGACCAGCGATTTCTGGTAACCGACCCGTTCGATCAGCTTGGCCGAGGGAATAGAGGCGACGAAATAGGCAATGAACCACACCGATTCGATCAGCGTCGTCTGGGTGTAATTGAGGTCGAACACGCTGCGCAGATGCGGCAGCAGCGTGTTGTTGATGACGGTGATGAAGCCCCACATGAAGAAGAGGCTGGCCAGCAGCGTCAACGCAGGACCATATTTGGCGGCGGGATGCCCCGGACCTGCGCTCGTTACCGCCGATGACGTCATTGGTCCTGCCATGCCACCCTACTCCAAGATATTGCGCCGCGTGGTTCGCAACCGACGTGGCTTGCGCTTCATTTATTTGTCGGACTATATATGGACGCTGGATGCGTCAATGGGCGTCGTCACGACAGGGGATAGGATATGTGGGACGCCATGAGAAGGGGCGCGAAAAGCGGAATGGCGCTGGGCCTGCTCGCAGGGGCGTTGCTGGGGAGTAGTGCAGTTTTGGCGGCAGAAGCAAAGCGCGCACCGGCAGGCCAGTTGGCCGACGGCACCGCGATCGAGACGATCACCCTGACCAATGACAAGGGAATGTCGGCGAAGATCCTGACCTATGGCGCGACGCTCCAGTCGCTGATCGCGCCCGATCGCACGGGCAAGAGCGCGGATGTGCTGCTCGGCTATGACAACCTGTCCTCCTATGTCGATCATCCCAATTATTTCGGCGTGACGGTGGGCCGCTACGCCAACCGTATCGCCGGAGGGCGCTTTTCGCTCGACGGCAAAAGCCATCAACTGTCGCTCAACGACAAGGCCAACTCGCTGCATGGCGGGACCAAAGGTTTCGACAAGGTCGCGTGGAAAGTGGTTTCACGGAAAAGCGGCCCGAAACCCAGCGTCGTCCTGTCGCATGTCAGTCCCGACGGGGATCAGGGCTATCCCGGCACCCTGTCCGTCACCACTACCTATACGCTGGACAATGACGGCGCGCTGACCATCGCCTTCGATGCGAAAACCGATAAGCCGACCGTCGTCAACATGACCAACCATGCGATCTTCAACCTGGCGGGCGACGGCGCACCGCAGGGCGCGACCCAGCATAAGCTGACGGTCCCCGCCGCCGCCTATACGCCCGTCAATGCAAAGCTGATCCCGACAGGCGAGCGCCGCCCGGTTGACGGCACGGTGTTCGATTTCCGCGCAGCCCGCATCGTCGCAGACGGCATCCGCGATGGCAGCGATGAGCAGATCCGCATGGGTCAGGGCTATGATCATAATTTCATACTGGACAAGGGGCTGACCAAGACGCCCGAACTGGCCGCGCGGCTGGAAGACCCGGCCACGGGCCGCGTGCTTGAAGTGCTGACGACCGAGCCGGGCCTCCAGTTCTACACCGGCAATTTCCTCGACGGCACGTTCATGGGCAAGCAGGGGCATTTGTACCGCATGGGCGACGGCATCGCGCTGGAGCCGCAGAAATTCCCCGACAGCCCCAACCAGCCGTCCTTCCCCTCCGCTCGCGTCGATCCCGGCACGCCCTATCGGCATGTCATGATCTATCGCCTCTCCACGAATCCTTGATCTCAAAAGCCTGACCGGAACCCCCATGACAGATACGCCCGCCCCCAAGCTCCGCTCGCGCGCCTGGTTCGACAATCCCGACAATATCGACATGACCGCGCTCTATCTGGAGCGCTATCTGAACTTCGGCCTGTCGCTGGACGAACTCCGCTCGGGCAAGCCGATCATCGGTATCGCCCAGACCGGCAGCGACCTGTCGCCCTGCAACCGCCACCATCTGGTGCTGGCGGAGCGGATGCGCGAGGGTATTCGCGAGATGGGCGGCATCGCGCTGGAATTTCCGGTCCATCCGATTCAGGAAACCGGCAAGCGGCCCACGGCGGGCCTTGATCGTAACCTGGCCTATCTGGGGCTGGTCGAATCGCTCTACGGCTACCCGCTCGATGGCGTGATCCTGACCACCGGCTGTGACAAGACCACGCCCGCGCTGCTGATGGCGGCGGCGACCGTCAACATCCCCGCCATCGCCCTGTCGGTCGGGCCGATGCTGAACGGCTGGCACAAGGGCGAGCGCACCGGGTCGGGCACCATCGTCTGGAAGGCGCGGCAGATGCTCGCCACAGGCGAGATTGACGATGCGGGCTTCATCCAGCTGGTCGCCTCTTCCGCCCCCTCCACCGGTTATTGCAACACGATGGGCACGGCCTCGACCATGAACTCGCTGGCCGAAGCGCTGGGCATGATGCTGCCCGGTTCCGCCGCCATCCCCGCACCCTATCGCGACCGGCAGGAAGCCGCCTACCGCACCGGCAAGCGCATCGTCGAAATGGTGGCGGAGGATCTCAAGCCCTCCGACATTTTGACGCTCGATTCCTTTCATAATGCGATCCTCGTCAACTCGGCGATCGGTGGCTCCACCAACGCGCCGATCCATCTGGCCGCGCTTGCCCGCCATGTCGGCGTCGAACTGCCGCTTAAGGATTGGGAAACGGTCGGGCACAAGGTGCCGTTGCTGGTGAACCTCCAGCCTGCGGGCGAATATCTGGGTGAGGATTATTATCGCGCGGGCGGCGTTCCCGCCGTGGTCGCCCAGTTGATGGGGCAGGGCCTGATCCGCGAGGGCGCGCTGACGGTCAATGGCAAGTCGATCGGCGACAATTGCCGCGACGCGACGATCGAGGATGAAAAGGTCATCCGCCCCTTCGACCAGCCGATCCTCAAGGATGCGGGCTTCCTCGTCCTCTCTGGCAATCTGTTCGACGCCGCCGTGATGAAGACCAGCGTCATCAGCGCCGAGTTTCGCGACCGCTATCTGTCGAACCCCGACGATCCCGAAGCCTTTGAAGGTCCGGCGGTCGTGTTCGATGGACCGGAGGATTATCATCACCGCATCGACGATCCGGCGACCGGCATCACCGCCGACACGCTGCTGTTCATGCGCGGCGCGGGGCCGATCGGCTATCCCGGTGCGGCGGAGGTCGTGAACATGCGCCCGCCCGCCTATCTCATCACCGAAGGGGTGAGCGCGCTGCCCTGCATCGGCGACGGGCGCCAGTCGGGCACCTCCGGCAGTCCCTCCATCCTCAACGCCTCGCCAGAGGCGGCGGCGATGGGTGGTCTGGCGCTGATCCAGACCGGCGACCGGGTCCGCATGGACCTGAAGGCCGGAACGGTGAACGTGCTGATATCCGACGCGGAACTGGCCGAGCGCCGAACCGCGCTGGTGGCCGCAGGTGGGTATACATATCCCGCCTCGCAGACCCCGTGGCAGGAAATCCAGCGCAACCTCGTCGGCCAGATGGATAGCGGCGCGATTCTGGAAGGGGCGGAGAAATATCAGCGCATCGCCCAGACCATGGGCCTGCCCCGCGATAACCATTAAGAGAACGCGCAATGGCCGACTGGCAGATCATCCCCCGCGACACGCGCGACGTGCTGGGCGAAGGCACCTGCTGGTCGGCGCGCGACAACGCCGTCTATTGGGTCGACATCATGGGGCAGGCGCTCAATCGCCTGTCCCTGAGCGATGGTGCCGTTACTCGCTGGCCAATGCCTGAGCCTTTGGGCTGGGTGGTTGAGCGCGCCGCTGGCGGCTTTATCGCCGGTTTCCAGAGCGGCTTTGCCGAACTTTCCCTTGATCCCTTTGCGATCCGCCCCATCGGCGACCCGGAAGTCGACCTGCCCGGAAGCCGCATGAATGATGGCAAGGCTGATGCCGATGGCCGCATCTGGTGCGGGACCAAGGGACTGCCCGCCGATCCGCCGACCGGTGCCTTTTATCGCTTCGATCCCGATCATAGGTGGACGAAGATGGACGGCGGCTATGAAGTGCCCAACGGCCCAGCCTTCTCGCCCGATGGCCGCTGGCTCTATCACACGGATTCCGGCCTTCGCACCGTTTACCGCTTCGCCCGCGAGGAAAGCGGCAAGATTGCAGATCGCCAGCCCTTCATCACCTTCACCGAAGAGGAGGGCTATCCCGACGGCATGACCGTCGATTCGGAGGGTTTCCTGTGGATCGCCCATTGGGAGGGCAGCCGCATCAGCCGCTTCGATCCGGACGGCCAGCGCGAACGCGCCATCGCCTTGCCGGCGCTTCAGGTCACGAATATCTGTTTCGCGGGCGAAGCGCTCGACCGGATTTTCGTGACGTCCGCTGCGGAGGGATTGCCACCGTCCGAGCATGACGGCGCGCTGTTCGAGGTGGATTGCGGCGGCATCAAGGGCCTGCCGACCTACCTCTTTCCGGGCTGACCACACTCACTCCCGTAAATGACCCGCCGGATAGCCGCGCCAGTCGCGGATGCGGCGGATGACGAAGCTGGTATGGATTGCCGACACCCCCGGTAGCCGGGCGAGACAGTCGCGATGGATGGCGTCGAACCCTTTTAGGTCCGCCGCCGCCACCCGCAGCAGATAGTCCGCCTTTCCCGCCATCAAATGGCATTCCAATATATCGGGAAAGCCCGCTACGGCTCCCTCGAAGCGATCCATCGCCTCCTGGCTCTGGCTGGTCAGCGAAATCTCGACAAAGGCGTGGAGGCCCAGGCCCAGCCGCACCGGATCGAGCCGCGCGCCATAGCCGCTGATAAACCCCGCCTCCTCCAGCGCCCGCACCCGCCGATGACAGGCGGAACTGGACAGGCCCACCACCTCGCCCAGTTCGATCATCGACCGGCGCGAATCGGCTTGCATCGCCTCCAGCAGCGCAATGTCGAACCGATCCATGCACGTTTATCCCGTTATTTTGCCTTTTATCGGGATAACATTTCCCATCCCCACCACAAGGCCGGAATTTCGGGAACATCTTTCGCCCGATTGGCGATATACTGGCGGCAGGTAGCCGCCACCCGCTCGATGGGCCGGGAATGCAGGCTGGAGAAAAGTTGGAGAAGTGGCATGATCGTCGGCACCGTTCGGGAAATCAAGAACCACGAATATCGGGTTGGGCTAACGCCCGAGAGCGTCCATGAACTTACCGCTCACGGCCACACCGTCCTTGTCGAGACTGGCGCGGGCGAGGGCATCGGCGCACACGACCCCCTCTATGAAAAGGCAGGCGCGCAAATTGTCGCCACTGCCGCCGAAATCTTTGCCACTGCCGAGATGATCGTGAAGGTGAAGGAACCGCAGCCGCAGGAACGCGCCATGCTGCGCCCCGGCCAGATCCTCTACACCTACCTCCACCTCGCCCCCGACCCGGAGCAGACCTGCGACCTGATCGCGTCGGGCGCGACCTGCATCGCCTATGAAACCGTCACCGATTCCAGCGGGGGCCTGCCGCTGCTCAAGCCCATGAGTCAGGTCGCGGGTCGCATGTCGATTCAGGCGGGCGCGACGGCGCTGGAAAAGGCCAATGGCGGACGCGGCGTGCTCTTGGGCGGCGTGCCGGGCGTGCTGCCCGCCAAAGTCGCGGTGATCGGCGGCGGCGTGGTCGGCTTCAACGCGGCGCAGATGGCAGCCGGGCTGGGGGCGGACGTTACCATCCTCGACCGCGATCCGCAAGTGCTGGAAAGGCTCGGTACTTATTTCGAGGCGCGGGCCAAGACCCGCTTTTCCAACCGCGCGAACCTGGCCGAATGCGTGGCGGAGGCGGATCTGGTGATCGGTGCGGTGCTGATCCCTGGCGCCGCCGCGCCCAAGCTGGTCAGCGCAGATATGCTCAAGACCATGAAGAAGGGCGCGGTGCTGGTCGATGTCGCGATCGATCAGGGCGGTTGCTTTGAAACCAGCCACGCGACCACCCATGCCGATCCTACCTATATCGTCGAGGGCATCGTCCATTATTGCGTCGCCAACATGCCCGGCGCGGTCGCGCGCACCAGCACCTATGCGCTGAACAACGTCACCCTGCCCCATGCCCTGCGGATCGCTGAACTGGGCTGGAAAGAGGCGCTGCGCCGTGACCCCCATTTGCTCGCGGGCCTCAATATCTGGGACGGAAAAGTGACCTATGAGGCGGTGGCGACCGACCTTGGCCTGCCCTATACCCCGGCCGCCGACGCCCTCGCCTGATCGTGCTTTCCTGACACCCCCGTTCGTGCGACAAAGGTCGCCGGATGGGGTGCCAGGGGAAGGATAAGATCATGGGAATTCGGACCGCGACTATGGCCGTCATGGCTGCACTGGTCGTCATGGCGGTGCCCGCGCGCGCGCAGGCGCAGATCGCCGCTCCTGTCACCGGCCTGTTGGGCAAGGCGTCCGACAGCGCGCTGGACCAACTCGCCAAACCGGGCACCTTCTATAATGATCAGGCTGTTCGCATCCTGCTGCCCGGTCCGTTCAAACAGGCGGCCAAGCTGATGACGATCACCGACAAGGTGGGCCTGACCGATAAGCTGACGCGCGGCATCAACGACGCGGCGGGCATGGCGGCAGGTGAGGCAAAACCCATCTTCCGCAACGCCATCAACACTATGTCGCTTAGCGATGGCGTCGGCATCGTGTCGCAGGGGGATGGCGCGACCCGCTATCTGCGCGACAGCAGCACCGACGCGCTGCGCGGCAAGATGCGCCCGCTGATCCTGGCCGCACTGGAAAAGACCGGCGTCTTTGGCCAACTGACGAAACTGGGCAAGAATGCCAGCCTGCTCCGCATGACAGGCATCGACCGCGACGGCCTGACCGACAGCGTCACCGATCAGGCGATGGGCGGCATCTTCACCTATATCGGCACCGAAGAACGCAGGCTGCGCGCCGATCCACTGAGCGCGGGTAAGTCGATCCTTCAGGGGCTTGGGAAGAAATAGGGCGGGGTGGCTACGTCCGGATTTGGGTGGTTGGTCGATCGTCTGCTTACGAGCGCAGCTTGTGAAAAGCTGCCCGAATAGATTTACGTAACAACCAAACAAGAAATAAGGGCCAAGCGAGCGCGCTTGCTCCCCAAGCGACGATGAATGGATAAACCAACATAGGCGCATCCATAGAATGACCGAATTGAAGCATCACAAAACAGCAGACGGCAAACACCATAGCTGAAACACCAAGCCAGATCGCTAACGCTTTTACCGTCATAGCGACCACTTTTGGGTGATAGACTATTCCCAGTCAACTTCCGCAAATGGTTGTCACCAGACCCGTAACACTCACAAGCCCATCTGCCCGATCAATGTTTCCCGGGCTTGGATGACGTTCCCTTCGCCCCTGGGTTCAACAGTTCCGCGCCTGCCGGGAGGGCGGTGCCGCCCATGTCCAGCGCGCGGGCTTCGGTGCGGGCGATGTTGATGGGGTTGTCTCGCTCGCGGATCGCGGCTTTCGTTTCTTCGTCCACTTCCGGTTCGGGCGTTTCCGCGCCCCGGCTCCAACCAAGCACGATCGACATGCGGCGGTTGCGCGGGTCGTAGGGGTCTTTCTTCACAAAGGGGTCGCGGTCGGCGACGCCTTCGATCTTGGCGAAACGGTCGTTGCCGATGCCCGTTTCCGCCAGCGCGCGACGGGTGGCCTCCGCGCGCGCGGATGAAAGCATCCAGTTGTTCATGGTGCGGCCGGCCGCATAGGGCAGGCCGTCGGTATGGCCGCGCACGATCACCGGATTGGGCATGGTTCGCAGCGTCTTGGCGACTTCGCCAATCAGCGTGCGTGCCGCCGGCAGCAGCCTGTCTGTCGCCATCGCGAACATCGCGAAATCCGCCTCGTCGATCAGGTCGATGCGCAGCCCTTCGCGGGTTTCGGTGAAACGGACATTCTTGCGCAGCTTGTCCAGCCCCTTGCCGCTCATGCGTTTTTCCAGTTCCGCCTTGATCTTCTCGAACTTGGCACGGTCGGCCGCTTTCAGGGACTTGCCGCCCTGATCCTTCACGCCCGACGCGTCGCGCGGGATGGTGATGGCCTGATTGCCCTGACCGCCGGTCGTCGGATAATTATCCTTCGACATCAGGCTGTCGCCGCCGAACATGCCGTTGGACCCGGCAGAGGATTCCCGCATCTCGACCAAAGTCGGCGTGAAATAGTCGGCCAGCCCCTTGCGCTGTTTTTCGGTGGTCGCGCCCAGCAGCCACATCAGCAGGAAAAAGGCCATCATTGCCGTCACGAAGTCGGCATAGGCAACCTTCCAGGCGCCGCCATGATGGCCGCCATGTCCCTCGACGATGATCTTCTTGACGATGATCGGCCGCGGTTCCGGCTCGTTCTGGCCCCGCTTCTTGTCCCCCGCCATCGCTTATTTGCCCCGCATGCCGTCGAACACTTCGGCAAAGCCGGGCTGGTTCGCATGGGTGAGGCCCGAGCGGGCGGCTTCGATGACGAGCGGCTGGGGGTGGCCGTGGAGCGAGGCGACGATGATCTGCTTGACGACATGATAGATGGCGCCGTCGGCCTCGATCACGCTGCGGCAACGATTGGCGAAGGGATTGACCATGCCATAGGCGAGCAGAATGCCCAGGAACGTGCCGACCAGCGCTGAACCGATCATCGCGCCCAATATTGCGGGTGGCTGGTCGATCGAACCCATCGTCTTGACCACGCCCAGCACCGCCGCGACGATACCCAGCGCGGGCAGCGCGTCGGCCAGCCCTTGCAGGTTGTCGGCGGGTTTGATCGCGTCGTGGTGATGTGTCTTGAGGCTGTTGTCCATCACCTCCTCGACCGCGTGCGGGTCGAGCGTGCCGGAGGATACGACGACCAGGCGCAGCGTGTCGCAGATCAGGTGGATCAGCGTCTTGTCCTTCATCAGCCGGGGATATTCGGTGAAGATGGTCGAGCTGGCCGGATCCTCGATATGCGGTTCGAGCGCCACCGGGCCTTCGACGCGCAATGCCTTCATCAGCTTGCTGACGAGGAAGATACAGTCGAGAAAATCCTGTTTCTTGTATTGCGGTCCCTTGAAGACCTTGCCGAAGCCGCCGAGTAGCGCCTTGAGATCCGAGCCGCTGTTGCCGATGACCAGCGCGCCGACGGCGGCGCCACCGATGATGAGCATTTCATGGGGCAGCGCGTGCAGCACCGGGCCAAGGTCGCCACCGGTAAAGGCGAATCCGCCAAAAACCATGACGATCAGGATGACAAGGCCGATAGCTGCGAACATCATTATCCCCGAAAGCTGCGCCCGTCCCGTTGCGGGAGGGTCATCATCTGTGGCCGCGCGCCTGGCGTTGCCTGTCCCTGATTAGAACGGATTGGTTAGCGTCGGGTTTAGGACATTTCGTTTTTTACCCAGCTCAATTGATCAGGTCGAACAGCGTCTGCTGGTTGATGCGCGCATAGAGGGACTGTGCGGCATTAAGCTGGAGCAGCTTGGCCTGGACCATCGAGATGGTGGTCGGCAGGTCGGTTGATTCGAGCGCCTGGCGGCGTTCGGTCAGCGTGATGTCGACATCCGCCAGTCGTGTGCCGAGGATGTCGAGCCGGTCGCTCCGCACGCCCTGACGGGTCAGTTCGACCGTGACATGCTCCTGGCCTGCCTTCACGCTGTCCAGCGCGGTGGCAAGGGCGGTGTCGTCGCCGGTTTCGACGGCGGCGATCGCCTGGTCCAATATGTCGTCGATGCTCATCGGGGTGCCGCCGACGTCGATACCCTCCGACACGCTCTGCCGGGTGCCCACGACCGCGATGTTGAGGCCGCGGCCCACGGGCACGAGGACATTCTGCCCGTCGTCGAATACCGATGTGCCCTGATAATCCTTCTGGTTCAGCAGGCTGCCAATCGATTCCTTGATCGCTTTCAGTTCCTCGACGAATGCGGTGCGGCTGGTGTCGTTGAGCGAACCGTTGCGCGTCGCCGTCACCAGTTCCTGCGCGCGGGTCAGCAGATTGTTCATCTCGGTGAGGTTGGCTTCGGCATTGCCCGCGCGGTTGGTCGCATAGCTGACATTGGTGGTCCACGCCGCCTGCTGCGACTGTGCGCGGGCAAGGTCGGACACCTGAACCCA
Source organism: Sphingobium aromaticiconvertens (assembly GCF_037154075.1). Classification (NCBI taxonomy): domain Bacteria; kingdom Pseudomonadati; phylum Pseudomonadota; class Alphaproteobacteria; order Sphingomonadales; family Sphingobiaceae; genus Sphingobium; species Sphingobium aromaticiconvertens. Next base: position 4,938,707 of record NZ_JBANRJ010000001.1, on the reverse strand, counting down.
GGCAAGCGCGTTGTCGGACGGCCTGTTCAGGCTGATACCGGTCGAAATGGCCGTCTGCCCATCGACAATGTCCTTCGACAATTGCTGCTGGCGCCGGATTTCGGCGGCGACGGTCTTTGCGGTGATGCCTACCATGGTCTTTGCTTCCTTGCCGCTCAGATGATCTGCAGGATGGAGTCGACCGTCTCGCGGGCGACCTGTAATATCTTGGCGCAGCCCGAATAGGCCTGCTGGATGCGCAGAAGATCCGCTGCTTCCATGTCCAGATCGACGCCGCTGACGGCCTCGCGCGCGGCGACCGCCTGATCGCTGCGGCCCTGGGCAGTGGTATGTTCAGCCTTGACGGCAGTCAGCAGATTGGCCTGCGCCGCGATCAGCGAGGTCCAGCCCTGCTCGACACTGCCTGCGCCGCGCAGGATGGTTCCGGCGGTCAACAGATTGCCGTTGAGCGTACCATCGGCGGACTTGGTCGCCAGCTGCGTGGGGTCGGTGATCAGCGCGGTCATGGTGGCGGCACTGGTGCCCGACAGCAGCGCCGCGCCCGGTGCATTGGTGCCATCGGTCCGGCCCTGCGCATGCCAGGCGTTGACGTCGGTGACGAACTGGGCGGCAAGCGTGTCTAACGTGGTGTGGCGCTGCGCCACCGTATCCGCCGAAGCGAAGAGGCCGCCGAGCGCGCCGTTGGTGGGCGCTGTGACCGCGGTGCCCCCCGCCGACAGGTTAAGCGTGCCGTCGGCGTCTTTGGTCATCGACAGGCTGATCGCGCTGTCGCCAGTGACCAGCGTTTCGCCGCCATAGGTTATGATGGCGGTATCGTGTGCGCCAAAGCTGACCTCTACATTGAGGGCGGTTGTAATCTCCGACAACGCCGCATCGCGGCCGTCGAGCAACTGGGCATAGGCAGAGGTGCCGGGCTGCGCACGCAGCAGGCTGTTGTTGATGTCGGCAAGGCGCGTCAGCGCCCTGTTGGCGGTGTCGACCACGCCCTGCGCCTCCGTCCCGATCCGGGTCGATACCTCGTCCAGATCGGCGGAGGTCTGGCGGAATGTTTCGGCGATACGGCTGATGCTGTCGAGCGTCGTGACGCGCAGCGACGTATTGCTTGGGCTGGCGGACAGCTTGTCGATATTGCTGAACAGGCCGGTCATCAGCTTGCCCACGCCGGTGTCGGTGTCGTTGAGCGCGGTTTCCGTGTCGCTCATCCAGCGCAGCCGGGCAGTCGCGCTGCCCAGCGCCATGTTGGACATGCGGACGGTCGCGTCCAGATAGGGATCGGTCGCGCGGTTGATGCTGGTGACTTCCGTGCCGCCGAAATTTCCGCGCGAGATATAGAGCGCCATCGTCGCGGTGGACGATCCCGATTCTGACATGGTCGTCGTGCGGCGGGCATAGCCTGCCGTGGAGGCGTTGGTGATATTTTCCGAAATCGCGGACATGGCGGTGCGATAGGCCTTGGTGCCCGACGCGCCGATGATGAACAGATCGCCGCTCATGCCGGGTTATCCGTGGCGGCGGTGGCGGTTGCGGCGGTCACGGATGCGTGCTTGCCGCCAAATTGCGATAGCAGCAGTTCAGCGATGCCAAGACTGCCGGTCTTTGCCATGGAGTCGGCGGTACGGGCGTCGGCCATGTCGCGAAACTGATCGGTCGCGCCGCTATCGGTCAGCCCTTCGGACAGGCTGGCGGACCGCATTGCCCCCATCATCTGGCGCAGGAAGATCGCCTCGAACTGCTCGGCCGCCTTGGCGAGGTCGGCGCGGTTCGCTTCACCTGCCTGGGCACTGCCTGTCGACGTCGTTGCATTGATCTGCATCACAGCACCACCAGTTCGGCCTTCATGGCGCCCGCTTGTTTCAGGGCTTCCAATATGGCGACCATATCTGCCGGCGATGCGCCAATCGCATTCACCGCTTTCACTATATCGGTCAGGGAGGCTCCACCTTTAAAATTAACCATTGGTTTCTTTTCCTGATCGATCTGGATGGCGCTGGATTGTTGCACGGCGGTCTCCCCCCGGCTGAAGGGCGCGGGCTGGATGATCTGCGGCGATTCATTGACGCTGACGGTCAGCTTGCCATGGGCGACAGCGGCCGGGTGAATGCGGACCGCGCCATTGATGACGACCGTGCCGGTGCGGGCGTTTACGATCACCTTGGCGGGCGCGTCGGCAGGCGACACCTCGATATTCTCGATCATGCCCATCATCAGGATGCGGTCTTCGGCGCCCTGCCGGGCGTCGATCGTGACCGACACGGCGTCCATCGCGCGCGCGCGGCGATCACCGAAGGCGCGGTTGATGCCGTCGGCGACGCGCAGGGCGGTGGTCAGGTCCGCTTCGGCGAGGTTGAAGGTCAGGGTGGGGGCGGTGTCAAAGCCGGTGGCGACCGCGCGTTCGACCGTTGCGCCGCCCGGAATGCGACCGGCGGAGGGAATGTTGACCGATACCTGGCTGCCGTCCGCGCCGGATACGCCCAGACCGCCAACGGCGAGGTTGCCCTGCGCCATGCTGTAGATTTCATTATCCGCGCCGCGCAGTGGCGTCATGATGAGGGTGCCGCCGCGCAGCGACTTGGCCTTGCCCAATGCTGAGACGGTGACATCCAGACGCTGGCCCGGCTTGGCGAAGGCGGGCAGGTCGGCGGTGACGAGCACGGCGGCGGCATTTTTGAGCGCGGGGTTGATACCCTGCGGCAAGGTGAGGCCAAAGCGTGCGACGACGCCCTTCATGCCTTCGGTCGCATATTGCAGGCTGTCGTCGCCGGTGCCCGCAAGGCCGACGACGATGCCGTAGCCGGTGAGCTGGTTGGGACGCACGCCCTGAAAGGTGCCCAGATCCTTCACTCGTTCGGCATGGGCCGGAACGGTGGACAGGCAGGCCAGCAGCGGCAGGAAAAGGCGAAGGAGACGGGTCATGAGTGCCTGAAACTCCATCAGAAGGGGCTGACGGCAGAGAAGAAGCTCTGGAGCCAGCCCTGCTTGCTTGCGCGGGCGATCTCGCCCTTGCCGGTATAGATGATCCGCGCGTCGGCCACGCGGGTCGAGGCGATGCGGTTGTCCGGGCTGATATCGGCCTGACGGACGAGGCCGCTGATCTGGATAAATTCGTCGCCGCGGTTAAGCGTCAGCGCCTTTTCACCCTTGATCAGCATCGTACCGTTGGGGAATGTCTGCGCCACGGTGACGGTGATTTCACCCGACAGCGCGTTCGACTGGGTAGCCGCGCCCTTGCCCTTGAAACCGTTGCTGCCGCCCATGGCGATGTCGCTGGGCTGGAACAGCTTGGAGAGGACGCCGGTGGTCGGCGGGGTCAGGCCGATATTGCCGTCGCGGCTGGTGTCGGCGCTGTTGCTCTTGGTCGCCTGCGTGCGCTCGACCAGGACGATGGTGATGATGTCACCCACGCTCTGCGCCCGCGCGCCGCTGGTCAGCGGGGTATAGCCATAGGAGGCCTGAAAGATGGAGCCGTTGGCGACTGGCGGCGCGATGACGGCTGCGACCGTGGTCGGCGCATAGAGCGCGCGCTCGGCCTCGCGCTGCTTCTTGCCAGCCAGCGCGGGGCTGGCGGCAAGGGCGAGGGCGAGGAGAGCAACGGTCGAGACGGAACGGCCCGAAAGGAACATGGAAGTCATGCGCGCAAATCCGCCTTAAAGCTGCTGGTTGACGTACTGGAGCATTTCGTCGGTCGCCTTGATCATCTTCGAATTGACCTCATAGGCGCGCTGGGTTTCGATCATGTCGACCAGCTCTTCCACGACGTTGACGTTCGATGTTTCAAGATTACCCGAGCGGATCGCCCCGCGCCCTTCCAGACCCGCGACGCCAACCTGCGGCGTGCCCGAAGCGGCACTTTCGACCAGCAAATTGCCGCCGATCGATTGAAGTCCTGCCGCGTTCATGAAGCGGGCGGTTTCGACCTGACCCAACTGGGTCGGCTCGCTTTCACCCTGAAGCGTGGCGGAGACGGTGCCGTCATTGCCGACCGTGACCGAGGTTGCGCCCTCCGGGATGGTGATCTGCGGGATCAGGGGCAGGCCGTCGCTGGAGACGACGGTGCCCTCTGCCGTGACGCTGAAATTGCCCGCGCGGCTATAGGCGATGGAGCCATCGGGCCGCTGAAGCTGGAAATAGCCTGCGCCCTCGATCGCCATGTCCAGCGCGTTGCCGGTCGCCTGCAAGGTGCCCTGCGTGTCGATCTTGCTGGTGCCCTGAAGGGCAACACCGGAACCCAGGTTCAGGCCGGTCGCGAATTTGTTCTCGCTGTCTGAATTGGAGCCGGCGGCGATCATCTGCTGGTAGGCCAGCGTCTCGAAATCGGCGCGGTCGCGCTTGAAGCCGGTGGTGTTGACGTTCGCCAGGTTGTTGGCGATCACGCGCATCTTGGTGTTTTGCGCGTCGAGGCCGGTGCGGGCGACATGAAGGGCTGCGTTGCTCATCTACTATCTCCGTTTCAGTCGAGGCGCATCAGCGATGCGCCGCCGTCGTCGAGTTGCTTGGCGGTATCGATCATCTTGACCTGGGTTTCCCAGGCGCGGCTCGCCTCGATCATGGCCACCAGCGATGCGGTGGCGTTGACGTTGGACCCTTCGACCGACCCGGAGGTGACGGTGCCCAGCGGGTCCTGCGGCAGCGCGCCGCCATTGGTTTCGCGGAACAGGCCGTCCGTGCCCTTGGCGATGCTGGAGCCGACTGGCGACACCAGTTTCAGCGCGTCGATCCGCTGCGGATTGCTGGCTTCGCCGCCCTGCGGCACGATCCAGATGCTGCCGTCCTGCGCAATCGTCAGGCTGTCGGCCGGGGGCAGGGTGATGGGACCGCCTTCGCCCAGCACGGGCAGGCCGTCGCCGGTGGTCAGCAGGCCGCTGTCGGAAAGCTTGAGGTCGCCGCGACGGGTATAGGCCTCTTCGCCGTTGGCGCCCTGCACGGCAAGCAGCGCATCGCCGTTCATCGCCACGTCCAGCGGATTGCCGGTTTCGGTGATCGCCCCCTGCGCCATGTCGGCGGCGATCACCTGTTCGGCCTGTTGCGCCCGCGTGTTCAGTTCATCGCCCTTGATCCAGCGCGTCTCGGCATTGGCGATCTCCCCGCGAAAGCCGACGGTGTTGGCGTTCGCGAGGTTGTTCGCGATCGACGCCTGCCGTGCCATCGCGCCGCGCATCGCGGTGAGTGCCGTGTTGACGAGCCGGTCCATGGTCTATTCCTGTCCTTGCGGGCTTTGATTTGCCGCGATTTCTTAACCGTCAGACGAGTCCATCTGACTCGAAATCGCTCTAAGGCGCATCAGTTACGCATGTTGACGATCGTCGTGGTCAGCGTGTTCGCCGCCTCGATCGCCTTGCTGTTCGCCTGGAAATTCCGCTGGGCGGAAATCAGGTTCACCAGCTCCTCGGTGATGTCGACGTTTGAGCGTTCCAGCGATCCCGAACGGATCGTGCCGTAGGAACCCTGACCAGCCGTGCCGATCACTGGATTGCCGCTGTCGATGGTTTCGACCCAATGGGCGTCGCCGCGCTGGCGCAGGCCCTCCAGGCTGTTGAAGCTGGCCATCGCGGTCGAGCCGAGATAGACGGTCGAGCCATCGGCGTAGATGGCCGAAACCTGTCCCTTGTCGTTGACGCCGACGCTGTTCAACTGGTTGGTGCTGCCTGCCGGATAGACGGTCGGGATGTTGAGGTTGACGAGCGAGGCGGTCGGAACCGGGCTGGGGACGGTCGGGTTGCCCGTGATCGGATCGACCGGGATCACCTGAAGCAGCGCGCCGGTGGTGTCCACGGCATTACGGTCGTCATTGACCGCAAAGGCGCCGTTACGAGTGAAGGAAATCTGGCCGTCCAGTTCGCCCTTCACGGTGAAGAAACCTTCGCCGGTGATGGCCAGATCCAGCGTCTTGTCGGTCGTCATGATCGTCCCTTGCGTGAACTGCTGGGCGATCGACTGGACGCGCACGCCTTGCCCGGCGACCTGCTTGGTCGTCTGCATCGGCGAGGCAGAGAAGATGTCGCCGAAATTGGCGACGCTCTTCTTGAATGCGGTCGAGTTCACGTTGGCGACATTGTTGGAGATGGTCGACAGGTCAGCCTGAGCGGCCTTGAGACCCGAGAGCGAGGTGTAGAAGGACATGGACGTGCTCCTTTGGTGAAATTTTAGCTGAGGGTGATGGCGTCGGACGGCTTGTAGCTGCCCAGAGCGGTGATGAGTTTGGCGGTCGATCCGTCGGCGGGCGACTGGACCGCGGCGATCGTGGCCCATGTCGCGACCCGGGTGGGCGTCGCGCCGTTGACCTTGACCTGAAGGGCTGACGTGGCGACGGTTTCGCCCGCCTCATTCTTGCCGTCCCAATAGAAGTTGATGTCGCCCTTGGCATCGTCGCCCAGTTCGAACGATTTGACGACGGCGCCGCTGGCATCGACCAGATCGATCGTCGCGCCGGAGGCGGCGGTGTCGAGCGAGACCTGACCCATATATTGGCCGGCTGCGTCCGGAGCGGCGATGTTGCTCTGGACCAGCATCGAGCGGCCGATCCAGCTTGCGGCGTCGCCAAGCCGTGTGCCGGTGAGTTCCGATGCAAGCGTCTTGATCGACTGGTTCATTTCCGCGATGCCGCTCGAATTGGTGATGGTTGCCATTTGCGACACCATTTCGGCGTTGTTCACCGGCTCGAACGGATCCTGGGTCTGCATCTGTGCGGTCAGCAGGCGCAGGAAATCGGCCTGGCCCATTTCCGACTTGCCGGTGCCGACATTCGCGTTGGGATTATAGGTCGACAGACCTGCGCTATCGGTGACGGTGGAGGTTGTCGTCATTTGCCGATCCTTATGGTTTCGAGCATCAGGGATTTGGCGGTGTTGAGCACCTGCACATTGTTCTGGTACATGCGCGCCGTCTCAATCATGTCGATCATCTCGGCGCTGCTATCGACCGCCGCTTCCCACACATCGCCATTGGCGTCGGCCAAAGGATGGTTGGGATCGTGGCGCTTGACCGGCTGGGCGTTGGTGGTGACGACATTCTCGACCTTCACCGTGGACACGCCGGGGCTTTCGGTGACCGACCGGAATACCGGCTTGATCGCGCGATAGGCGTCCTTCTCGCTGCCCGTCACATTGCCCGCATTGGCCATGTTGGATGCGGTGGCGTTCAGGCGCACCAGTTGCGCGCTCATGGCGCGACCGGCGATGTCGAAGATGTTGAGGGGACCAGAGCCACTCATGCTCATTCTCCCTTCAGCGCGCGCGAGATGGTGTTGATGCGGCCCTCAAGGAAGGAGAGGGTCGTGCGATATTTGACCGCATTTTCCGCGAACAGCGTCTGTTCGGTGCTGAGTTCCACGGTGTTGCCGTCGAGGCTGGATTGCAGCGGCACGCGATAGCCCATGCTATCGTCGGTCGCTTTCGCGGCGGAGGCGCCTTGCTCGGTCGCTTGCTTCAGCGCGGCTTCGAAATCGATGTCGCGCGCCTTGTAACCGGGCGTCGAAGCGTTGGCGATGTTGGACGCGAGCAGGGACAGGCGCTGCGAGCGAAGCGCCAGCGCCTTTCCATGTACTCCGAACAAACTGTCTTCCAGCGACATTACCATTTTCCTCAAATTTTGTGCCGGTTGGCCCTAAAATCTGTGAGCCGCCTGCCGTTCTATTGCCTGATGGCGTGAAGAGCGGGCGATCCAGCCTGTGTATAAGCAAGAGCCGTGCCAATTTGATGCGTTGCCGCTCGTGCCGTTGTCGACCCCACGCAAATCCGTGGGTTTGGCCGGAGCAAGCGGCAGTCGCGGCAAAAAATTGCCGGTCGACGGCAGACTATTGCCGCTTGGTCGACGGGTGCGTGGCCAGTGCGCCAGGGGCGGGACAAAGGGGACGAGACTAATGCTGGACGTGCTGGTTCATCTGTTCGATCCGCTGACCCTGGCGTTGATGATCGTGGGCATCTGCCTGGTAGTGCTGTTCCAGAACGGCGTGTCGGCGAGTGGCAGGGCGTGTCGGGCACTTGGACCTTTATTGCGCGCCGACCCGGTGCGCGATCGGGATGCCGCCCGCGCGGCATTGCTGAAGGTTGATCAGGTGGCGCAATTGCGCGGGTTGGCCTGCACCGACCGGGTAAAGACCGCCCATCCCTTTCTGACGCGCGCCGTCCGCAAGCTCAGCGATTGCGAGAATAGCGACGCCTTCGACCTGTGGGTGCAGCAGCAAATGGCCGACCGGGCGCAGCGTCACGGCGCGGTTCGCAACGTCTGGTTGTCGGTTGCCGATGCCGCGCCCGCGCTGGGCATGGCGGGCACGATCGTGGGTCTGGTCGCCATGTTCGCCGCCATGGACGATCCCGCCGCGCTTGGCCCGGCGATGGCGCTGGCGCTGCTCACGACCTTTTACGGCGTCGTCATCGCCAATATGCTGGCCGCGCCGGTGGCCGCGCGCCTTGCTGACCTGTCCGATCAGGAACTGGCGTGGCAGAAAGAGGCAACACAGCGTATGCTGGCCATCGCCCGGCGTGAAAATGCGCCCCTGCGCCGTGCCGCCATTCGTGAAGTCGCCTGATGGCCGCGCGTTCCGCCGAAAGCCGGCGTTCCCGATGGGCGATCAGCTTTGCCGACCTGCTTCTGCTGCTGCTGGGCTTCTTCGTTGTCCTCTATTCCAGCGGCGCGCGCAGGGACGCGCTGCTTGGCAGCGTCGGGCGGCAATTTGGCGGCAAGCCCATGGAAGATGTCGTTGAATTGCGCGCCGCCGAGCTGTTCGTGCCGGAGGAAGCGATGCTGACACCGGCCGGGGCGGCACGTCTCTATACGCTGGCCCGCCGCTTTGGCGGCAAGGCAGGGGGCATGGAAGTGGCGAGTCGCGGTACCGACGCCGCCCGCCATCGCTTTGATGACTGGGATCTGGCGGCGGCCCGGCTGGGCGCGGTTGCGCGAGCGCTCAAGGCACAGGGCATCGGTAGCGAACGGCTGTTGATCCGGGGGCTGGATCAGGCGGACGGGCAGGGTGGCAAGGGGCAGGTCATCCGTATCGCGCCCGCGCGAACTCCCCGCAAATAGGCAATTTGGCACGATCCTTGCTGTAACGGGCGTAAAGACCATGACCGGAGACGCATCGTGACCACTCTTGCCCGAATCATAGCGCTGCTGGTGCTGGGAAGCACTGCCATTCCCGCGCTGGCGCAGCAGAAGTTCGAGAATCTCGATCGCATCGACAGTCTGGTGGCGATGACCGTGGGCGCCAATCTGGGCGAGCCGGGCGGGCCGATCGCGCCGGTCGATCGTCGCCTGCGGCTGGCCGCCTGTCCGGCCACGCCCAGCATTGACGGGCCGGTGTTCGGCGCGGCGATCGTCAAGTGCGACGCGCTGGGCTGGCGCATCCGCGTGCCGTTGGTCGCGGGCGGCGCGGCGGCGGCAAGCGGTCCGGTGCCGCGCGCTGCACGGCCCGCTTCCTTCCAGCGGCCTGTCTATAATCCAGCGCCCAAGGAGGCTGCCGTGAAAAAGGGCGACCCCGTTCAACTCACGGCGGGCAACAGCAGTTTTTCCATATCCCGCGCGATGGTCGCTGATGAAGACGGCGCGATCGGCGAAACTATCCGGGTGCGGGAAGACAAGAAATCCGCGCCCATATTGGCCCAGGTCGTCGACATGGGCGTGGTTCGCATTCCGGGTATCTAAAAATCGACAGATTTAAGAATCTGCACATTTAAGGATTTCTGAAGAGATCCGTATATAGATGTTACGGGACGAGTAAGGAATAGACCCATGATCAAGTCAGTCGGCCAGACCCTTAGCAGCGCGATACAGGCATCGGGCCTGCGCGAAGGCGGCAAGACGCGTGCGTCGTCCAGCGTTGCGGGATCGACCACCTCCACCACCTCCGCAGGGGCAACCAGCCCGGCGGCCCGCATGGCGGCGGAAGGCGCGCCGGTTGATATGGACCGTGTCGCCGCGATCAAGGCCGCCATCGCCTCGGGCAATTATCCGGTCGATCCGTCGAAGATCGCGGACAAGATGCTCGCGCTCGACCTGCCGGTATCCTGACATGCCGTTGGGCCTGGCTGCCGTTGACGATCTGATTGCGTCCTTCGACCTCCTGCGTACTGCGCTGGATGGGCAGGACGCGAATGCGATCGACGCCGCGAGCGGAAAGGTGGCCCGTGCCGCCGCCGCTGTTCGCGCCATCGGCGCGTGGCGCGATGAGCCTGCGGTTGCGGAGCGCCTCAAGACCCTTCGCCCACAACTCGAATCGGCCCGCGTGCGCAGTCACCTGCTGGCGGATCATAGTGCGCAGCGCCTGTCGCTGCTCGCGGCACATGGGGCGCAAAATACGCCGCTGACCTACAGCCGCTAAACTTTTTTCTTCTCCGTCCGTGACGCTTCTGAAACCGGCCCAAAAGGCCGGTTTTTTCGTTTCTGGCGCTGAAATTTCGAAATATTCCTACGACGGCGTTAACCAAATCTTGGCATAACCCTTGCTCTAAGGACCCCGATACCAGTGGGGATTGAATGTGTCGGCCTTTGCGGACATCGCATCATTGACGGGAAAGACGGCGGCGACGGGCGCGGGCAACCGCGTGACCAACGCCATCGCCATGGCCAGCCGTCGCACGGGCGTCGATTTCGGCTATCTGCTGGGGCAGGCCAAGATCGAGAGCAGCCTCAACCCAACTGCACGCGCCGCGACCTCTTCTGCCACCGGCCTCTATCAGTTCATCGACCAGAGCTGGTTGGCCGTCATCAACGAACATGGCAGCGAATATGGACTGGGCTGGGCGTCCGATGCGATCAGCCAGGGCAGCAATGGGCGCTATTATGTGTCCGACCCGCAATTGCGCCAGCAGATACTGGACCTTCGCAAACATCCAGAAACCGCCTCCGTCATGGCGGCGGAACATGCTGCCGATAACAAGGCCTATCTGGAACAGCGGCTTGGCCGCGAAGCCGAGCCGGTCGATCTTTACCTCGCCCATTTCCTGGGCGTCGGCGGGGCGTCGAAATTCCTGTCCGTGCATGATCGCGCGCCGGGCGCCACCGCCGCCTCGCTCTTTCCCGCCGCCTCGCGCGCCAACCGCTCGATCTTCTACGATCGTTCCGGCAACGCCCGCAGCTTCGCCGATATTCGTGAGCGTTTTGCCGCCAAGTTGCAGAAGGGCACCGATGCGATCGACGTTGGCGGCATCCGCTATGCCGATGCTGCCGCCGCGCTGCCCACATCCATTCCCGTTGGCATTCCCGCGGGCGCGCAGACCGTCCAGCCCGCCGACTATGTGCGGATCGAAACCCAGCGGCTGGCGATGCAGAGCGACGCCACCGTCGTCCCGCGTCAGGAAACCGCGCGCCTCGCCTATCTCATGCTCGCCACCCTCGGAAGGTAATGGCACCAATGACCCCCAACCAAGTCAAAGCGAAGATCTGGATGAGCGCCGCCAAGGGGGCTGTGCTGCCCTGTGCGACGCTGATGGTCGTGCTGTTCATGATGGTGCCGGTTCCGGCGGTCATGCTGGACATCGGCTTCATCACCAACATCATGATTTCGCTCGCGGTGCTGATGGTGGCGCTGAACGCGGCCAAGCCGCTCGATTTCTCCAGCTTCCCAACGGTGCTGCTGTTCGCGACCCTGCTGCGGCTGGCGCTCAATGTCGCGTCCACCCGCGTCGTGCTGGTGTCGGGGCATGAAGGATCGGACTCGGCGGGCCTCGTCATCGAAGCGTTCGGCCATTTTCTGATCGGCGGCGACTATGTCGTCGGCATTTTCGTGTTCGCGATCCTGATGATCATCAACCTGGTGGTCATCACCAAGGGCGCGGGCCGCGTGTCGGAAGTCAGCGCGCGCTTCACCCTGGACGCGTTGCCCGGCAAGCAGATGGCGATCGACGCCGATCTCAACGCCGGACTGCTGACGCCTGAAGAAGCCAAGCTGCGCCGCGTCGAAGTGGGCACGGAGGCGGATTTCTACGGCTCCATGGACGGCGCCAGCAAGTTCGTGAAGGGCGACGCGGTTGCGGGCATCCTGATCCTCGTCATCAACATCGTTGGCGGCATCATATTGGGCGTGGTCAGCCACGGCCTGTCGATGGGCGAAGCCGCGCAGACCTATATTCTACTCGCCATCGGCGACGCGTTGGTGGCGCAGATCCCGGCGCTGCTGCTGTCGATCGCGGCGGCCTCCATCGTCACCCGCGTCAAGAGCGAGGATGACCTGTCAGGCCAGATTGCGGGCCAGTTCGGTTCTGGCCGCGCCTGGGTGCCGGTCGCGGCGATCCTAACCTTCCTTGGCGTGCTGCCTGGCATGCCGCACATGATCATCCTGCCCGCGGCGGGCTTTGCGGGCTTCATCGCCTGGCAGCTTCGCAAAACGGCCAAGGAAAAGGCGAACGAACCCGAACCCGTGGCGCCGCCCGCCAACCCGGCGATCATCGAATGGAACGACGTGTCGGACGGCGCGATCCTGGGGCTGGAGATCGGCTATGGCCTCATTGCTCTAGTGGACGAACGCAAGGGCGCGCCGCTGATGGCGCGCATCACCGGCATCCGCCGCCAGTTATCCAAGGAACTGGGCTTCGTCGTGCCGATGGTGCGGGTGAAGGACAATCTGGCGCTGGAACCCAATCAATATCGCATCACCATCGCGGGTGTCGTCGTCGGCGAGGATGAGATCTGGCCCGAAGACCTGCTGGCGCTCGACAGCGGCATGCTGGAGGGTGAAGTGCAGGGCCGCGTGGCCAAAGACCCGACCTTCGGTCTCGATGCGGTCTGGATTTCGCCGGGTCAACGGTCCGAAGCGGTGGTCGCGGGCTATACCGTGGTCGATCCGCCGACGGTGGTCGCCACCCATCTCAACCAGTTGATCGCGATGAATGCGGCCGAGATGTTCGGCCTCGACGAGACGCGCAAGCTGCTCGACACATTGAAGGACAGCGCGCCGCAACTGGTCGATGGCCTGACCCCGGCGATGCTTTCCCTCGCCCAGATTTCGGCGCTGTGCCGCGCGCTGCTGTCCGAAGGCATCGCGCTCAAGGATTTCCGCCGCATCTGTGAGGCGATGATCGACGCCTGCCGGCCCGACTATAGCCATGAGCAACTGGTCGAGGCGGTGCGTCAGCGGATCGGTTCGCTCATCATTCAGGGGCTGGTCCCGGTGAAGATGCCGCTGCCGGTCATCACGCTGGACGGCGATCTGGAAGCGCTGCTGGCACAAGCCATGCGGCTGGCGGGCGACGCCCGGCACCCGATCGAACCTGCACTCGCCAACCGCATCATCGAAGCGGTGGTCAATGCCGCGCGGCCCATATTGGGGCAGGCGCGCAGCTTCGCGATCGTCACCTCGCCGGTCGCGCGCCGCGCGCTCGCCCGTTTGTTCAAGCCGCATCTGCCCGAAACGCCGGTCCTCTCCTTTCTGGAGATACCCGACGGCAAGGGCGTCGAAGTGATCGCCGTGGTCGGCGGTGAAGCGCGCAGCCCGCAAGCGCTGCCCGCGCGCGCCGCCTGAGGAGAACCCGACCCATGTATATGAAGAAGGTCATGGCCGGCGCAGGCGACACCTATGGTCGCGCGGGCGCCGCCAACAGCCCCGAACAGCTCGCCCGCCGTTACATGCCGCTGGTCCGCAAGATCGCCTGGCACGTCCATGGCCGGGTATCGAGCGCGATCGAGGTCGAGGATCTGTTGCAGATCGGCATGGTCGCGCTGGTCGAGGCCGCCAACAGTTTCGAGGATCGCGGCCTTGGCTTTGCCGCCTATGCGCAATTGCGCGTGCGCGGCGCGATGATCGACCATCTGCGCAAACAGGCGACGCTCTGCCGCTCCGCCATGGCGCGGCGCAAGGAATTGGGCGCGGCGCGGGGACGGCTGGAACAGCGGCTGGGCCGGATGCCGACCGAACCGGAAATGTCCGCCGAAATGGGACTGGACCCGTCCGCCTATCGCGAACTCGCCGACGGCGCCGAAATGGTGCAGCAGATGAGCATGGACGAGGTCTATTCGGACCAGTCGATGTGGTTCGCCGATGTCGAGGATCGGGCCGACGACGTCATGGAACGCGAATCGCTGAAAAAGGCGATGGCCCAGTGCATCGGCGAACTGCCCCAGCGCGAGGCGATGGTGCTGCAACTTTATTTCGTCGAGGAACTGAACCTTGAGGAAATCGGCCAGACGCTGGACATCGGCGCGGCGCGGGTGTGCCAGATCAAGAAATCGGCGTTGGAAAAGATGCGCGAGAAATTGCGCGATTGGGACGACTGACGGGGGTGGGCTGTGACCATTAGGGTGGATAGCGGACGGTCGCTATCTGGAACGAGCGTCACTAGCGCGGACATCAGTATCGTGTCGCACAGGATAAGTTTGTGCCTGTGCCGATCATTGCGGAACATCGATGCCGCATGGGGCCGCCCATGGCCTATCTCTTAGTCGATCGCCGCGCATGTGTCCGTCGGGATAAGATGTTAAGAATCTCGACGAACGTGGAAAAAGCCATGGCAGCATAGATATAGCCTTTCGGCACATGAATCCCGAAGCCGTCGGCAATAAGCACCGCGCCGATCATCAGCAGGAAACCCAACGCCAGCATCACGACGGTAGGATTGCGGGCAATGAAATTGGCCAGCGGATCGGCAGCGAGCAACATGGCTGCCACGGCTACGATCACGGCGATAACCATGATTGCAAGATTGTCGGTCATCCCCACTGCGGTCAGTATGGAGTCCATCGAGAAGATAGCATCGAGCAGGATGATCTGAACGATCGCGCTGCCAAAGGTCAGCGTCGCCGCACCTTTTCGTTTTTCCAGCAGGTCATCGGATTCGACAGGGTCCACAGTATGATGGATTTCCTTAGTGGCTTTCCAGATCAGGAACAGGCCGCCCGCGATCAGGATCAGGTCGCGCCAGGAAAACTGCGTCTCGAACGACGGCAGGCCGTGCTGGTCGAGCGAGCCGACAATGCCAAGATTGAACACCGGCGCGGTCAGGCCGACAATCCATGCGATCATCGACAGCAACGCCAGTCGCATGCCCAATGCCAGCCCGATGCCGATTCGCCGCGCTTTCGCTCGCTGCTGCTCGGGCAGCTTGTTGGTGAGGATCGAGATGAAGACGAGATTGTCGATTCCAAGCACGACCTCCATCACGACAAGGGCGACCAATGCTGCTAGCGCGGTCGGGTCTGTGAAGGCGGTTACGAGATTTTCCATAATTATGTCCTGGGTCAGTTCCGCCCACAGAGCAATGACGGAAGGATGTGACAAACACGCAAATCGGCCAGAAGCTGGAGGAATGGCAGGTTACGGGGCGAGGCAATTCACTCGGATCCGACCATTTCTGGTCCATAGCGGTCGCATTCGGCCCGCTCACCGCAGAACCGATAGTCTACCCATCATTCGCCGGGCTTGGCACCTTGTCCGCCCGACCGATGCGCGGCATGTGACGGTGGCGTAGCGGGCGGTAATTCTGGCTTCGCCACCAGGGATCGGCGACCTGGAACAGTCCGATCCGCTCGCCTGCCTTGCCCAGATCCTTGCGCGCGGTGATTGCCGCCAGCAAAGGTGCGGCGATCAGGCCCGCGACTACCGGGATCATCCAGCCCAGCGCCGAATTGGCCTGAATGGCGATCAGCGTCAGGCCGACGCCCAGCATGATGTGCCATTTGAACAGCCAGATCGCCGAATGGAGCGCCATGCCGTCGCGATCGCGGGTCTGGCCGTTCCAGCTACTCTTGCGGCCCATCAGGATGCCGAAAAGGTTCATGGTCTGGGTCAACATGCTGACCGGCGCCATCAGGATCGACAGGATGAGGTCGACGAACACCCCCATGCTCATCCGTCCCGCGCCGCCAAAGCCGATGCGTCGTGCCGGATCGGCGATCGCCCAGATCATCGCCAATATCTTTGGCCCGAACAGCAACATAGCGGTCAGCGCCAGCAGGCTGCCATCGGGCAGGATCGCGCTGGCTGGCCACAAATTGGCCCATGCGCCGCCCAGCACGACAAGGATCAGCGCCAGCCATAGCGGCGAGGTCAGATAGGCGGAGGCGCCGACCGTGAGCTGGAAGCGGCTGACCGGATGCAGCCCGGCGATCTTCATGATGAGCGGGACATGCTGGATATTGCCCTGACACCAGCGACGATCGCGGGTGAAGAGGTCGGGCATGGCGGGCGGAAACTCCTCGAAACTGTCATCGGCTGTGACCATATGCACGTCCCAGCCGCGCCGCCGCAGCAGCGCCGCCTCGATCATGTCATGGCTCATGATATGGCCACCGAAGGGTGCGCGCCCGCCCAGTTCGGGCAGGCCGCAGCTTTGCGCGAAGGCGCGGACACGGACGATGGCGTTGTGGCCCCAGAACATGCCCTCCGCACCTGCCCACCAGATCATGCCGGCGGCGGAAATCGGACCATAAAGGCGGCTGGCGAATTGCTGCCAGCGCGCGAACAAAGTCGCTGCGCCGACCACGGTGGGGACGGTCTGGATCAGGCCGACATGGGGGTGCCGCTCCATATCGGCGGCAAGGCGGGCCATGGTCTGGCCGCTCATCACGCTGTCAGCGTCCAGCACGATCATATGATCGTAGCCGCCGCCAAAGCGCGTCACCCATTCATGGATATTGCCCGGCTTTCGCCCGGTATTGATCGCGCGGCGGCGATAATGGACGGGGCGGGAAAAGGCGGCGCGCATCTCTTCATAGGCCTGTCGTTCGATCGCGCCATTGTCGATATTGGAATCGGAGAGGATGAAGAATTCGAACCGCTCGCCGCCCATCACCTGCGCCAGCGATCGCTCCATGATCGACAGGCGACCAAGCACGCCCAGAAAATCCTCGTTACACACCGGCAGCAGGATGGCGGTGCGTCCTTTGAGCGGCGCGGACGGCAGGGGCAGGCGCGACACCTTCACCCCGCGCCCCTGACCAATCGTCAGCAGCAGGAATCCGATGAGCGCGGTCGCAAAGCCAAAGGCGATCCAGGCAAAGAGCGGGATGAAAAGCGCGAGATAGACGCCCTCCCAGAAGGAGATGCCATCCAGACCGATGGAACGGCGCATTTCATGCGCGGCCATGGAGGCTGGGATAAGGGCCATGATGACGACCAGCATCCGCCGTGCGAGCACGTCGATGTCCAGCGCCGGGCCGGGCAGCCGTTCGGGCACGGCGCGAAAATCCTGTTCGGGCATGGCGATGGGCGTTTCAGCGGGCACATTCTCATAGGCGCGCGGAGGCGCCGGTGCGTCCTCCCGTCCTTTACCGTGCATCGGCATGGTCCCGCCATTCGCCATCATGGCGTCCTTCTACCCGATCAACCCAATCCAGGTTAACCGCTGATAAAGCCTTGGGTTCCCTCATGCGCCGACGGGATAGTGGACCGTTTCACTGAGCGCCACCCCCTTGCCGCGCAATTGCGCGCGCACATCGGCCGGTCCGGTCCCATCGGGGCGCAGGTCGAGGACCATGCGATAGAGGCCCGGCTGCCCCAATACCGGATAGCCTGCTTTCTTGATGAGCGTCCCGTCAGTGATTTCGGCCCACACATCCGGCTTGGTACCCTCTGCGATACCGGCCCCGATACTGGCCCCGATACCGGCAAAGTCCACGACCAGCCGGGTCGCGCCCGCTTCGCTCGACGTGCCGCGCCAGATGTTGACGACCCGTGCTATCGCAGGAGTGGGGGCGGGTTCGGTCGATCCCCAGTTCAGGCTATAGGTGACGTTGATCCGTTTGCCGGGGCGAACGGCGGCGGCGGGTGTCCAGTAGCAGACGACATTATCGGTATATTCGCTGTCTGTCTGAAATTCGAAGAGCCGGACCTGCCCCGTGCCCAGCGCTGAGCCGGGCGTCGCCCAGAGGGAGGGGCGGCGGTCGTAGAAGACGCCGTCATCCTGATAGTGGTCGAAATCCCGGTCCCGCTGGATCAGGCCAAAGCCCTTGGGGTTGCGTTCGGCAAAGACGCTGGTGTGCGCCGCTTTGGGATTGATGAGCGGCCGGGCATGGGCGCTGCCGTCCGCCGCGCGATAGGCCATGATGTCCGAGTCATGGATTTCCGGCCGCCAGTCCGTGCCCACCGTGCGGTTCGCCTGATCATACCAGAACATGCTGGTCATCGCCATCAGCCCCAGTTCCGGGATTGCGCGGCGCGGGAAGAGGGCGGCCGTCACATCCTGCGTCACGCCGTTTTTGCCGAAGCGATTGACGAAGCGGAAGGCGCCGGTGATCGACGCCCCGTCCAGCAGGGCGTGAACGGTGAGCGTGTCGGCCGCCGTTCGTTCCAGCCAGAAACGGGTGAAGCGCGGAAACTCCTCGTCGCCCTTGCTGGTGTTGATGGCGATGGCGCGGGCGGACAGGCCATATTGTTTCTGCGCGCCCGCCGCGCGGAAATAGCTGGCCCCCAGAAACGCCAGCCAATCGGCATCGCGGGCGGCGTTCATTACGCGGAAGCCCGCGAAACCGGCGTCGGCGCCAAGCGCTGCGACCGCATTGCCCGCCGGTGCGTCGAACAGGGTGGGATCGTAGCGCATTTCGCGTGCGCGACCCTTTTCGACGATATGGATGGTCACTGGTTGCGGCGCGGTGCCGCTTAAGGGGAAGAAGCGGACGGCGACATCACCGGGCAGGTCGCCCCACAGCGTGCGTTCGTCACGGAACCGCGCCTGATGGAGCGCGTCATAACCGACCTTCTCCGCGCCGGGATAGGCAGGCGTTGCAACAAAGGGCGTTCGCCCAAGCCGTTGGGCCATGCCGACCAGCGCCTCCCAGGAAAAGGGGACGTCATCCTGCGCCAGCAGGGTAGAGGGCAGCAACAGGGCCGCGCCGGAAGCCGCGATCATGGCGCGGCGATCTATCATGGTCATGCCCCCATCTTGGAGCCATGGCGCCGCATTGCAAGCATGCTGGCGATGGAAAGAGGCGCTGCGCTGCCGGAACGCTGTAAATGGATGAAGCCTCCGCCCGGGGGGACGGAGGCTTCGTTTTGGTCGTTCGATCGAAGTCGTTACCCTGGCACGGTGGGGACCGTTAATGTGCCGGGAAACATGATCGGCTGCAAGGTGACCAAACCTCAGCCGATCAATTCATGCCTGCCGCTTAGCGGAGCAGGCTCATCACGCCCTGCTGGCTCTGGTTGGCCTGGGCCAGCATCGCGGTCGACGCCTGGCTGAGGATCTGCGCCTTTGCGAGGGCGGTCGATTCTGCCGAGAAGTCGGCATCTTCGATGCGGCTGCGGGCGTCGGTCAGGTTGGCGACATTGTTGTTCAGGTTGTTGACCGTCGATTCCAGGCGGTTCTGCACGGCACCCAGTTCAGCGCGCTTGGTTGCCACCGTTTCCAGCGCCGTATCATAGGCGGCGAGGTCAGCAGCCACGAAGGCGGGGGCAGCGACGGTGCCGCTCAGTGCGCCGCCGGCTGCGGTGGCGACGGCCGTCAGGTCGAGCAGGCCCAGCGTGATGGTGACCGAGTCCGAAGCATTGGCGCCCGCTTGGACAACAACGGAGGGGGTGGCTGCCGTGAACAGTTTTTTGCCGTTGAACTCGGTATTGGTGATGACGTCGTTGATCTGCTTGCCGAGTTCGTCGATTTCGGTCTTGACGTTGGCCTGCGCCTTGGTGTCGTTGGTGCCGTTAAGGCCCTGGACCGTCAGTTCACGCATACGCTGCATCATGTTGGTGACTTCGCCCAGCGCGCCTTCAGCGGTCTGCGCCAGCGAGATGCCGTCATTGGCGTTGCGGATGCCCTGGGTCATGCCACGCACCTGAGCCGTCATCTTGGAGGCGATGGCGAGGCCGGCGGCGTCGTCCTTCGCGCTGTTGATGCGCTTGCCGGTCGACAGGCGTTCCATCGCGGTCGAGAGCGACTTGTTGGCAGCGGTCGATGCATTGGTCGAGCGCAGAGCGGCGGTGTTGGTTCCGATAACAGTCATGGGGTTTCCCTTTCCATTCACTTCAAGATCAGGTCGCTGCCATGCTGTGTGCTTGCGGCCTCAGGGGGAATAACGACAGGGGGAAAAGTTGCTTTAGGGGGGCGTCCATTTTTTTGTTGGAGCCAAGCATTTTTCGGCCCTCCACGCGCGCGCATAGTATCTAGAGTGCGCTATCGGACGGATGTTGCGGGGCAAGGGCGGAAAAAAATTGCCGCTATGCGGCAAGCCGACCGGCAATTTAACTCTTTGATAACCACAAACGGGCAGATTGATCTCATCGAAGGAGGGCCGGGATGTGCGGGGGCACGGAACGGACCGACATATGGGGACTGTTAATGCCATCACTGGACATGAGTCACAGGGTCTGCGCGCTCGTACCGGGTTTGCAGCACTGGCTCGAAAATGCCTTTTACGACGTCCGGCTGGTGGATGCCGCCTCCCCGCGTGAAAAGGGTGAGGCGCGGGTGCTGCTGACGACCGAGATCGCGCATGCCACCCATCGCGACATATTGATCGACGTGCGCGAGGGCACGCCATCCTTGCTGCATGCTGCAAATGGCTTGCCCGCCCGCATCGCCTTTGGCCTTGAGGATATGGGCTTTGCCTTTGCCCTGATCGCTGAACTGGTGCGTGGCTCCATCCCGGCGGTCGGTGATCCGTCCAGCGCCCGTTTGATGACGTTGGCCAGCCGCATCGCCCGCAGCGACGCCACCGTGCTTATTCAGGGGGACACCGGCACCGGCAAGGAAGGCATGGCGCGCTTCCTTCACGCCCAGTCGGGCCGCTCGGGCCGCGACTTCATCGCCGTCAACTGCGCGGCGCTCCCCGAAACCATGATGGAAGCGATGCTGTTCGGGCATCGCAAGGGCAGCTTCACGGGCGCGGCCAATGCGTCGGAAGGCCTGTTCCTGGCCGCAGACGGCGGGACGCTGTTCCTCGACGAAATCGCCGAACTGCCCCTGACGCTGCAAGCCAAGCTGCTCCGCGCGTTGCAGGAAGGCGAAGTCCTCCCTGTCGGCGCGACCCACCCGGTGCCCGTCAACGTCCGCGTCATTGCCGCGTGCAACCGCAACCTTGCCGCCGAATGCGCGGCGGGGCGGTTCCGCGAGGATCTGTACTGGCGCCTCAACGTCATGCCGCTGGAGCTGCGCCCGCTGGTCGAGCGTCGCGGCGACATCGCCGCCATCGCCGCCGCGCTGCTGCTGCGTCAGCAGGATGCGGCAAACGCCTCCTTCGTCTGGCCGACGGCGCAGGCGATGGAAAAGCTGGTCCACCATATCTGGCCGGGCAATGCCCGCGAGTTGGGCAACGTCCTTCAGCGCGCGATCGTGTTGCGCGAGGGCGACCGGATCGAGGCCGAAGACCTGAACATCACCGCCGCGCCGCAGCCGGTGCGGCTGGTCACGACCCCCGTCTCGTCCGCGCCCGTCCGTCTTCAGGATGTGGCGCGCCATTCGAAGCTGGAAGCGATCCGCCACGCCCTGCGCGAAACGGATGGCCACCGCGCCGCCGCCGCCCGCAAGCTGGGCATTTCCGAACGCACCTTGCGCTATCGGCTTGCCGAGATGCGCGAGCTGGCCGCAGCATAAGGGGGCGTAGATCATGGCGATCAACGGCATATCCTCAGCGGACAATGTGATGGCGATCCGCAACGCCATCCTGCAAAAAAACGCGGCCCTGCGCGACGTCGCGCAGACCGGCAATGCCGGGGGTGCAGCCGGGATCGGCGGCGCGGATGCAACCAAGCCGGGCAATTTCACCCAGGCGCTGCAATCCGCGCTGGAGCAGGTCAACGGTCTGCAAGCCCAGGCGGGCGAGGCGGCCACCGCGTTCGAACGTGGCGAAACCACGGATATCGCGGCGGTCATGCTGTCCAAGCAGCAGGCCTCTGTCGGCTTCGAGGCGACCCTTCAGGTCCGCAACAAACTCCTGTCCGCCTACAAGGACATCATGAGCATGCCGGTATAATGATATGAGCGACAACGCACTCACCATCGATGGCGGCGCTGCCGCCCGGCCGGCGCTTCCCGCCACCACCCTGCCTACGGGCGTGGGCGGCGTCGACGCCATGCGCGCCCGTTTCATGGGTCTTATCAAACAGCCCGCCGTGGCCAAAAGCCTGCCCATGATGGGCCTGCTGGGTGTCGTTGCGGCGGCTGGCCTTGCCTGGATGGCGCTGCGCGAACCGCCGCAGCGCGACCTGTTCCGTGGCTTGCCCGATACCGACAAGTCGGCGGTCGCGCAGGTGCTGGATCAGAATGGCGTGCCCTATGGCTTTGACAGCTCGGGCGCGATGACGGTCGGCGAAGATGATTATTTCAAGGCCAAGATGATGCTGGCCGCACAGGGGCTGCCCAAGAGCGCGCCTGACGGCAACAGCATGATCGACAGCCTGCCGATGGGCGCCAGCCGCGCGGTGGAGGGCGAAAAGCTGCGCTCTGCCCGTGAAATGGACCTTGCCCGCACGATCGAGGCGATCGACAATGTCGAAAGCGCCAAGGTGCATCTGGCGGTCGAACCGCCCAGCGTTTTCCTGCGCGACCGGGTCAAGCCATCCGCGTCGATCATGCTGCGCCTTGCCAGCGGCCGAACCCTGTCCGACGCGCAGGTCAGCGCCATCGTGCATCTGGTCGCGTCCTCGGTCCCCGAACTCAATCCGGGCGACATTTCGCTGGTCGATCAAAACGGCCGCCTGCTGAGCGACAACGACAGCAATGCGGGCGATGACCGGCAACTGGCGGTCCAGACCAAGATCGAGGATCGCTATCGCCAGTCGGTGATGGCCTTGCTGACGCCGATCCTGGGCACCGACAAATTCTCCGCCGAGGTGCATGCTGAACTCAATTTCGCCGAACGTCAGGCAACCCGCGAAACCTATCCGCAGGATGAGGCGCGGTTGCGCGTCGAAACCGGTAGCTGGGCGTCAGACGAGCGTGGCGGCAAGGGTGGCGAGGCGGGAGGCATTCCCGGTGCGCTGAGCAATCAGGCGCCGGTCAACCCGACTACCACCGCGACTAACCCCAACGGGCAAGCCGTGCAGCAGGGGCAGGCGACAGCCGAAGCCCAGCCCGGCACGCCGCCCAATCCGCTGATGAAGACGCAGGAGACCTTCAACCGCAGCTTCGAGCTTGGCCGTGAAGTGTCCGTCACTCGCGACGCGGTAGGCACCGTCAAGCGGCTGTCGGTCGCCGTCGCGCTCGACAATGGCGCCGATGGTAAGCCGCGCGGCCCGCAGGAAATCGCGGCGCTCGAAGCCCTGGTGAAGGGCGCAGTCGGTTTCGATCAGGCGCGCGGTGACGTGGTTGCCCTCTCCTCGCGCAGCTTCATCAAGCCGGTCGAGGAAGTCGCGCCCTGGTATGAGGCCGACTGGGTATCGCCACTGGTGCGCAATGTGTCGGCCCTGCTGGTCGCCCTGTTGCTGATCTTCGGCATCGGTCGCCCGCTGCTCAAGCGCCGGGCGGTCGCGAAAGAGGAGGCCGCTACTGAGGTCGCGGAACAGGGCCAGCGCCTTGGCCGTGAGATTTCGACCGAAATGACCCGCTCGGCGGTGCAGGAACCCGACCCCGCGCGCCCGGTGACGCTCGACATGATCTCCTCCACTCATGACTATGCCCAGCGCGCCGACCTCATTCGCAATTTCGTGAAGCAGGACCCCGACCGCGCCGCCCTGGTCGTCCGCGACCTCCTGAAAGAAGGAAAGGCGAAGGAAAATGCCTGAGGCTGCTGAAGATACCATGCCGCAGCCAGCCCTCAAGGGCAGCGCCGCCGCCGCCGTCCTGCTGATGCTGTTCAACGAGGACGAGGCCGCGCAAATCCTGTCGCGCCTTGAACCCGACGAAGTCCGCCAACTGGGCTATGCCATGTACGATGTCGCCGATGTCGAGGTTTCGGAAGTGAACGAGGCGCTCGACCATTTCGTCAACAAGGCGAAGAAGCGCACCACCATCGGCTATGGCGCGACCCGGCATATCCGGGGCGCCATGACCAAGGCGTTGGGCGAGGAGCGGGCCGAGAATATGCTGGCGCGGATCACGCCGCCGACGCGTTCGACCCAGCTTGAAATGCTGAAATGGATGGATGCCAAGGAAATCGCGGCGCTCATAGAACTGGAGCATCCGCAGATCATGGCGATCGTGCTGGCGCATCTGGACGCGCCGGTCGCAGCCGACGTGCTGCAACTGCTGCCGACCGAATATCAGGAAGAGATCGTCTATCGCATCGCGACGCTGGGTCCGGTCGCGGGCGAGGCGCTGGATGATCTTGAGCAGTTGTTGCTGCGCGGGTCGCCGGCCAAGAAG
Organism: Sphingobium aromaticiconvertens; assembly: GCF_037154075.1. Taxonomy (NCBI): domain Bacteria; kingdom Pseudomonadati; phylum Pseudomonadota; class Alphaproteobacteria; order Sphingomonadales; family Sphingobiaceae; genus Sphingobium; species Sphingobium aromaticiconvertens. The sequence goes on along the minus strand of NZ_JBANRJ010000001.1, from coordinate 4,914,552 downwards.
CAGGGCGCGGCTTCCCAGCGGGGTGGCACGATCGAGGCGGCGGCAATCATGAACAATGTCCGCAAGGACAATGAGCAGCGGATCATCAAGGCGCTGGCCAAGCGTGACAAGATCATCGCCCAGACCATCGAGGAGGAGATGTTCGTCTTCGACAACCTCATCGACATGGACGAAAAGAATATGGGTACGTTGATGCGCACGGTCGACAGCCAGGTGCTGGTCGTGGCGCTCAAGGGCGCAAACGACATGCTCAAGGGCAAGATCTTCCGCTCCATGTCCGCCCGCGCCGCGCAGTCGATCGCCGACGAGATCGAGGAACGTGGGCCGATGCGTCTGGCCGAAGTCATCGACGCGCAGAAACTGATCATCGCCACCGCGCGCCGCATGGCCGACGCGGGAACCATCATGCTGGGTGGCAAGGGGAACGACTTTGTCTAGGATCTGGGGCGCCGAGCATATGGGCGACATCGCCAGCATCGGCATCGGCGCAATGCTGGGCACGGCGGAGGGGGGCTTCCGCAGCCTCTATTCCGCCCCTCCGGGCGCGCAGACGGCGACGATGCGCGCCGCGCCGATGATGGACGTGGACGATGAGGGCGACGCGGTCGAGCGCGCCCGGATCGAAGGCTTTACCCATGGCTTCGATGAAGGCTGCCGGGTGACGCGCGAGTCCGATACGGCGGAGAATGACGCCGCCCATCGGCTGGCCGAGGCGCTGGAACTGCTGGCGCCTGCGCCATCGGGCACGCTGTCCTCCATGCTGTCGGCGGCGGTCATCCGGCTGGTCGAGCAGATTGTGGGCGAGGTGGAGATTGACGCCGGGCTGCTGCAATCGCGTTGCGATGCCGTCGCGTCCATGGTCGAGGAAGGCGAGAAGCAGGGCGCCTTGCACCTGCATCCCGACGACCTGTCGCTGGTCGATCATGCTGATCTGGGCGTGCGTGTCGTTGCCGATGCGCAGATGAAGCGCGGTTGCGTGCGGCTCGACACGGCCGATGGCTGGATAGAGGATGGGCCGGACGTGCGCCTCGCCCGCCTCTATGCCATGCTCGCCGATATGGAAGGGCGTCCATGATCCGCGCTGCGCTGGCGCAGGCGGAAGGCCTGTTCGACCATCTCCAGATTCAAAACCAGAAGCCCCGCCATGTCGGACGCCTGTCCAGCCATGACGCCGGAATGCTGGAAGTCACCGGTTTTCGCCGCCCCATAGGCGCGGGCGCGCGGGTGATCGCCAGTGACGGCACGATCTGCCGGGCGGAGGTTGTGGGCTTTCGCGGCGACCGCACGTTGCTGGTGCCGCTCGACAATGACGCGCCGCTGGAAAATGGCGCGCGGGTCGAACCCGATGCCCAGGCCAATATGGTGCAGGTGGGCGAGGGGCTGATTGGCCGCGTCATCGACGCGATGGGCCAGCCGCTCGACCGCAAGGGACCGATTATCGCCGGGGGCATCTGGCCCTTGAACGGGGTCAAAGGCAATGTCCTCGACCGTGGGCGCGTCACCGAGCCTTTCGACCTTGGCGTGCGCGCGGTCAACGCGCTGCTGACCGCCGGGCGGGGCCAGCGCATCGCCATCATCGCCGGGTCGGGCGTCGGCAAGTCGGTCCTGATGGGCCAGATGATCAACGGGGCAGAGGCCGACATCGTCGTCGTAGGCCTGATCGGCGAGCGTGGACGCGAAGTCAGCGACTTTCTGGAAACCAAGCTCAAAAATACGATGCACAAGAGCATCGTCGTCGCGGTGCCCGCCGACCATCCGCCGGTGCTGCGCCTGCGCGCCGCTGCGCGCGCCACCGCCATCGCCGAATATTTCCGCGCACGCGGCAAGAAAGTGCTGCTGTTGATCGACAGCCTGACCCGCTGCGCCCATGCCCAGCGCGAAATCGGCCTGGCGCTGGGTGAACCGCCCGCGATGAAGGGCTATCCGCCCTCCGCTTTGTCGCTCATTCCGCGCCTCGTCGAGCGGGCGGGCGTCGATGTGCGCTCGGGCGGGTCGATCACCGCGCTCTACACCGTGCTGGCTGATGGCGACGATACCGACGATCCGATCGTGGACGCCGCCCGCGCCATTGTCGACGGGCATTTCGTGCTGTCGCGGCACCTGTCCGAACAGGCGATCTTCCCGGCGATCGACATTGGCAAGTCGCTCTCGCGCGTGATGGCCGATGTGGTGGATCGCGAGCATCTTGCCGCCGCTGCCGCCTATCGCCGCCTGTGGGCCGCCTATGAAGAAAATCGCGACCTCATCCTGATGGGCGCCTATCGTCCCGGCAATGATCCGGTGATCGATGAGGCGGTGCAGCGGCGTCAGGAAATCCTCGATTTCCTGCGGCAGGATCAGAAAAGCCGCATCGACTTCGACACCAGCGCGGGCGCGCTGATGCGTGAGTTTGGCGCATGAAGGGGATGCTCAACCGCCGCCATCGCGTGCTGCGCGTGCGTCATGTCCAGCATAGCATGGCCATGGCGGAAACCGTTCGCGCGCAGGATGAAGCCAACAGCATTGCCCATAATGCCGACCGCCTGCGGGCCGTGCGCGCCGACCTGTTCCGTTCCGAGGGAGAGGCGACCGGTGCGTCCTTTGCGGCGATGCAGGAACTTGCCTCGCGGCTTGAGCAGGCCGGGCGGCAACTGGATGGCGCGCTCTACGATGCGCGGCGCAAGGTGGAGGCCAAGCAGCATCTGAGCGTCGCCGCCAGTCGCGAGCGCGAAATTGCCAGCCGCCTCAAGGAGCGCGCGCATGCGCAGCTTGAGGCATGGCGTGAGAACAGACTGGCGGCGCTCCCGCGCTATCGCCGGATGCAAGCACGGGGGGTGCCCGAATGACCATGATGTCCAGCCTGAAGGCCTTTCTGTTCGCGTCACCTGCTCATGGAGCGATGATTGGAACGGCTGCGGTACCATCCGCAGGTGGAGAGGGGGGCGATTTTGCCGCTTTGCTTGGCGGGATCGCGCAGACCCCTGCTGCGGCCGGTCCGGGTGGCGCATTGCCGATGCCCAACCCTGTCTTGCCGGTACCGGCCGAGGGCGAAGCGCGCGCGCTGCCGTTGGACGCGAAGGCGTCGCCGCCTGTCGATCCTTTGGCACTGCCGCCCGGTGCCGGCCTTCCTGTCGAAGCGCCTGATCTGTCCACTCCGATGGTCGCTCCTGCGCCGGTCCCGAGGATCGCTGATACAGAGGCACCCATTCTCATGGGGCGGCCCGAGGTAGCGATCGCTGAGACTGAAGGCGAGACGACGCCGGTCGAAGCCGACGAGGATGCGGATCAGCCAAAGCCGGATGCTGGCGAAGCCATGCCCATCGTGCCTGCCGCCACCACGGCTCAGCCCGCGCTGCCCATCGTGCTGCCGCCTGGTTCTGCCATTCCTGCGATGCCCGAGCCGCTGGAAGCAAAGCTTGTAACGACGGCTGTGGCCGGTAAGAGCGACCAGAGCCTTCCGCCCGCATCCCTCCCGCCAGCCGTCGAAGGATCGCGACCCCCGGCTTCGCCCGAAAGATCGTTGCCTTCGTCGGATGCGCCGCAAGCAGAAGCAGCGCCGCAGGACTATGTGCCCGCAGCCCCGGCTGCCCGTCCAGCTCGCGGCAATGCAACCGGCCCAGTCCTATCTGGCGAGGCAATAGCGGTTGGCAGGCCTGCCATGAAGGCGTCGGTAAAGGTGCCGCAATCAGCGCCAGCCGCGCTGCCCGTGATGCAGCAGGTGCCGACCACGACGGCGGTCCCTGTCGCTTCACCGATGGTCGCGCCGATCATGGTGTCGACCACCATCGGGACGCCCGCGAAAGAACCCGCGCTGTCCGTGCTGAGTGATGTTCCCGCCATCGATAGGCCGGTCGATGTTACGACCCAGCCGATCGCCATGCCGGTGCAGAACGCATCTGCGACCGTAAAGTCGGAAGCACTGAGCCTGCTCCAGCTGGTGCGCGAGCATTTCGTCCGGCGCGAGGGCGGTGCATCGACGGAGAGGGCCTCGCCCGTCGCTGCCCCTCGCACAGCCGATCCGGTTGTTGCCGACAGTGCTCCCGCCGCGTCCCTCGTCACACTCGCTCCAGCCCCGGCCATCGCATCTGCGCCCGCAGTCGCTATCGGCCCGATCCAGGCTATGCCAGCGGCCGTCGATCTGGGCGGGACGATTGCCGGGCAGATCGTCGATATGGGCGTGCAGGGACAGTGGATCGACGGTCTGGCTAAGGACATCGCCAGCTTATCCAGCATTGGCGCGCAGGGCCGGTTCCAGATTCGTTCCGATCATCTGGGCGCGGTGCAGGTCGATATCCGGCCGGGCGCCACGGGCGCCTCGGTCAGCCTGACCGTCGCGAGCGACGCCGCGCAGCAGGCGTTGCAGGCCGATGGCGACCGCCTGATCGCGGACGCGGCGCTTGTCGCGATGAAGATCACGGACCTGCGGGTCGAGCGTGGGACGATCAGCGAAGCGCAACGTTCCGACAGTGCGGGGCAGCAGCAGTCAGGGTCCAATAGCCAGTCCCAGAATCAGACCCAGAACGGGTCGCAGGCGATGGGTCAGGGCCAGGGACAGGGCCTCTCACAAGGCATGGGCCAGAACCGCTCCGGCCATCGTGATAATTTTTCCGGCAACCATAAAACCGGGCCGGACTCTGCCGTTCTACCCCAAGCAGACTCGCGCGAGGGCGAGGCGACAGGTGCGCGTCGAGCCGCCAGCCGCGCTCGCTATGCGTGAGTCGGGGACCAATCAGGGGACGTAAAAGATGAGCGACGCACCGAAGCAGAAAAAAAAGGGTGGGGGCATGAAGCTCATCATCATCCTGCTGGTCGGGCTGGTTCTGGGTGGTGCTGGCGCGGCTGGAGGCCTCTATGCCGCGGGCGCGTTCAGTCCGAAGGATGAGGGGCCGAAGGAAGATCCCAACAAACCCGTGCTGGTGTTGAAGGGGGAGGATGCAGAGGCGATCGCGACAGCCCATGCCGCGCCTGAGGGCGAGCATGGCGTGTCTGGTGGTCACGCGCCGGGCAAGGGCATCGACCTGCCTGCGCCGCAAAATCCCACCGCTTATCAAGCGACTTACTTCCAGATGCAGGCGCCCTTTACGTCCAACATGGCGGACTCGGATGCCTTCGCCCAGATCAGCATTGCCATCTCCACTTATTATGACATGCGTGTGGTCGAAGCGCTCAAAACGCATGAAATGGCCATTCGCAGTCAGGTGCTGATGATGCTGGCGCAACAGCCGCAGGAGGCGCTTGCGACCCCCCAGGGCAAGCAGGATCTGCAAAAGAAAATCCGTATTGTGATCAACGATGTGCTCAAGCAGAAGACCGGCTATGGCGGCGTTGATAACGTTTATTTTACCAATTTCGTTATTCAATAGCGCTGTCTGATGGTCGGGAAGTCCCCTGACCTGAAAGGCAGGGGACCGAAATGACAGACGTTCAAACCTTTGCCCTGGGCAGAGGGGAAGCGCAGGCGCCGATGATGTTGTCGGGCGTGGACCGGCTGGGCGAAAAGCTCGGCCGGCATTTGCGCGCCATCATCGAGCCGATCGCGGGCGTGCGCCCGAACATCGTCGCCAAAAGCGCCGAACTGCTGGATTTCAGCAACTGGTCCGGCCAGGTGCCCGCCGTCGCCAGCATTGGCACCTATCGCTGCGCGCCGCTCAAGGGGGCTGTGTTGCTGCGGATGGACGCGGCGATGATTTCGACTTTGGTCGATTGTTTTTATGGCGGGATCGGCAACCGCCCGCTGCCCTCGCGCGGGGAATTCACGCCGACCGAGGACCGGCTGATCACTCGCTTGTCGGATGGCATCATGGCCCGCATGGTCGATTGCTGGCGCGAAATCCTTACCATCGAACCCAGCCTGATCGCGCGGGAGACGGGCGTCGGCTTCGCCGCCTCTGCCGCGCCCGGCGAACAGATGGTGCTCCAGCGCTTCACCGTCAGCATCACGCGGGACGCCGAATGGCCGATCGACCTGATCTTCCCCCTTGCCGCGCTGCGCGGGGTAGAGGCGCTGATGGGCACGCGTTTGCCGGACGAGGATGGCCCGGCCGATCCCATCTGGCAGGCTCGCATCGCCCGCCAGATGCGCGACATCCGCCTGCCCGCCCGCACCGTGCTGGCGCGCCCCAACCTCTCGCTGGCGGACCTCATGCAATTAAAGGCCGGGGACGTGATCCCGGTCACTATCAGCCGCAGCCTGCCGCTGATCGTCGGCGACCGTATTCTCGCCCATGGCACCATCGGCGAACAGGAAGGCCGCGCCGCCTTCCAGATTGAAAAGCTTGTACAGGGATCAGACCAATGAGTGACATGAGCGACGCCCCCCGCATCGAAGTGGCCGAAGACAGCCTGGCCCGCATGGCCAGCAGCCGTCAGTTCCGCCTGCTGGCCGATATTCCCGTCCGCATGTCGGTGGAGGTCGGATCCACCTCGCTGCGTCTGGCGGAGGTCATGGACCTGGCCGAAGGCAGCATCGTCGAACTGGATCGTCAGGCCGACGACCTGCTGGACATCATGGTCAACGGCGCGCTGATCGCAAAGGGGGAGGTCGTGACCGTCAACGGGCGCTATGGCATCCGTATCGTCGACATCGCCACCACCGAAACGCGGCTGGCGGGGGTCGAGCGGCGCAATTGATCGCAAGGCCTGTTTTTAACGCTTGCCTTGCGCTTCATTCTTGCTGAACGCATGACGCATTAACCATAGTAGTCGCGGGGCGCGGGCATGTTCTGGTATTTCGTTAAACTGTTGATCCTGCTGCCGATGGTCGCGGCCATGGCCTTTGGCGCGCTGTGGCTGTGGCGCAAATATCAGCCCGGCATGATGGTTGGCCAGAATGACCGCGCGCTTAAAGTGTTGGAAGCACTGCCGATGGGCACCTTTGGCAAGCTGGCCGTGGTGGAGTTTGAGGGGAAGAAGATCCTGCTTTCCGTCACCCGTGGCCGGATCGAGAAGATCGCGGAAGGCGATGCGCCCCGTGTCCGGTGAAAGCGTGTCCGGTGAAAGGGGCTGCGGTCGCGCTCTCCTGATCGGCGGCGCGGTTATCGCCGCCGGACTGCTGCTGGTCGAACCGGCGCTGGCGCAGGCGGTTCCTGCCGCCGCTCCGCCGCTCGACAACAGCGGCGCCTTGACCCGCGCCATGGGCACATTGTCCGGCAACGGCCAGCCTTTGTCGCTGTCGTTGCAAATCCTGATCCTGATGAGCCTGCTGACGGTGTTGCCGTCGCTCGTTCTCATGATGACCAGCTTCACCCGTATCATCATCGTCCTGTCGCTGCTGCGGCAGGCGCTGGGCCTTCAGCAGACCCCGCCTAATCAGGTGCTGGTCGGCCTCGCGCTCTTTCTCTCGCTGTTCGTGATGCGGCCCGTGCTCGACCAGATCAACGCGCAGGCCTATGATCCCTATGGCAAGGGGCAGATCACGATCGAGGAAGCGGTCGGCCGCTCGGGCAAGGCGCTGCACGGCTTCATGACCAAGCAAACGCGGCAAAGCGACCTTAAACTGTTCCAGGGTCTGGCCGAGGCGCCCGCCTTCCGCACGCCCGACGATATTCCCTTCTCGATCCTGCTGCCCGCCTTCGTAACCAGCGAGTTGAAGACCGCCTTCCAGATCGGTTTCATGATCTTTCTGCCTTTCCTCATCATCGATCTTGTGGTGGCGTCCACGTTGATGGCGCTGGGCATGATGATGCTTTCGCCCACGATCATCTCCATGCCGTTCAAGCTGTTGCTGTTCGTGCTGGTCGATGGCTGGGCGCTGACGATGGGGTCGCTCGCCGGCTCCTTCGCGACCTGAGGCGGGGGCGATGGAGAATGCCGATTTCTTCATGGGGCTGGCGCAGCAGGCGCTGTGGATCACCGCGCTTGCGGCGGCCCCCATCCTCATCCCCGCGCTGATCGCCGGGGTGTTGATCGGCATGGTGCAGGCCGCGACCTCGATCAATGAAGCGACGCTGTCCTTCATTCCCAAGGTGCTGATCGTGGGCGGGATGCTGGCGCTGTTCGGCGGGTCGATCATGATCCTGATCGCCGATTTCACGCGCGAGATATTCGAGCGTATTCCGGACCTGCTCCAGTGATACCGACGGGCTTCGTTGGCGTCGAAGCGCAGCTATGGCTCTGGCTGATCGCCATGATCCGGCCCGGCGCCGCCTTCATCGCCGCGCCCATTTTCGGCGCGCCCTCCGTGCCGATCCAGTTGCGCCTGATCCTGTCCCTCGCGCTCGGCATGGCTGCGCTAAACAGCGTCACCATCCAACTGCCGCAGGACGGCATTGCCAGCATAGAGGGGGTGCTGCTGATCGCGGGCGAAGTGCTGGCCGGTCTTGCCATGGGGTTCGCCGTCCAGATCGGCTATGCCGCCGCCTTCGTCGCAGGCGAGACGATCGGCAACGCCATGGGGCTTGGCATGGCCGCGATGGTCGATCCGCAGTCGGGCCAGTCGACCCAGGTGATCGGCCAATATCTCTCCATCCTCGCCACCTTCCTGTTGCTGAGCATGGACGGCCACCTGATGCTGGTGAGCTTCGTCGTGCAAAGCTATCAGGCGCTGCCGCCGGGGGCTGCGATGATGAGCAATGACGCGGTGTGGGATCTGGTGCGGTTCGGCGGTTCGCTGCTGGGCGCGGGTGTCACAATAGCCTTGCCGGTCGCCTTCGCGCTGATCCTGGTGCAACTGGTGATGGGCATGTTGGCGCGCACCGCGCCGGCGCTCAACCTGTTCGCCGTGGGGATGCCGGTGGCGCTGATGGCGGGCCTTGTCCTGCTGGCCGTCGCCGCGCCGGTCATGGGGGAGGGGATTACCGCCGCGCTGAAGGCCGGGCTGGAACAGGCGCGCGGCATTTCGGAAGGGGCGCGCTGACATGGCAGGCTCCAACGGCGGCGGTGACAAGACCGAGAAACCAACCCAGAAGAAATTGGACGACGCCGCCAAGAAGGGCGACATCCTTCAGTCGCGCGATCTGGGCACGGCGATGGTGGTGATGGCCGGCATCGGCTGCATCGCCGTGACCGGGCCGTCGCTGGTGGGCGCGCTGCGCGAAATGCTGATCGAGGCGTTGCGGTTCAAGCGCGAGGATATCGTCGATTTCTCACCTGCGGAACGGGGTATCGACCTGTTGTCGGGCATCGCCATGCCGGTCGGTGGCATCATGCTGGCGACCCTGCTGGCCGCGATTGCCGCACCGGCGCTGCTGGGGTCGATGGGGTTCCGCACCGGCGCCTTCGCGCCCAAGATGAGCAAGCTCAATCCCGCTTCCGGCTTCAAGCGCATGTTCGGGATGCAGGGGCTGACCGAACTGGTGAAATCCATCGCCAAGGTGGGTTTGCTGGGGGCGATCGGCGTGTGGATGATCTGGGACCGGATGACCGCGATCGTCGGGCTGGGCAAGGCGGGCCTCGTTCCGGCGATGGCCGACCTTGGCAATATGTTCATCATGACCTGCCTGATCATGGCGGGCACATTGTTCCTGATCGCGGGCATCGACGTGCCCGCGCAGATTTTCCAGCGCGGCAAGCGCCTCGCCATGTCGAAGCAGGAGGTCAAGGACGAGCATAAGGAAAGCGAAGGCTCGCCCGAGGCCAAGGGCCATCTGCGCCGCCGCCAGTTTGAGGTGATGAACGGATCGACCCGCAAGGCGGTGGCGGAAGCCAGCGTCATCCTGACCAACCCGACCCATTTCGCGGTCGCGCTACGCTATCAGCCGGGCCGTGATCAGGCCCCGATCGTCGTCGCCCGTGGTCGCGATGCGATCGCCGCCGCCATCCGCGAACTGGGCGACAGCAACGCGGTGCCGATCCTGCAATATCCCGAACTGGCGCGCGCCATCTACTTCACGTCGCGCAATGGACAGGTCGTCGATGAAGGCCTGTACATGGCGGTGGCGACAGTCCTTGCCTTTGTTTTCCGGGTGGAAAACAAGATGGCGACCGAAATGGACCGCCCCTTCATCACCGTGCCCGACGATCTGCGCTTCGATGCCGAAGGGCAAAAGCTCGAAAAGAAAGAAACGGTGAATTAAAGTTTAGGATTGTCTGTCCGTATTCTCTTCATGGGGACGCATTAGGATAGTGCGTCATGAACGAATATTTTTCACGCAGCGAGATTTCGCCGGTCGATCGGGTGGCAACCCGTGCCCCGTCTGCCGTGATGTCCGTTCAGTCGGTCGAAGCGAATGGGCAAAGGCCCGACCTTGCACCCCGCCCGGCAACCCAGCCCCAGCCCGTCGCAAAGGCGTCCGCTACTATCGAGGCCCAGCCCGAGGAGCAAATGGCCAGCGCCGCCGAATATGTGAGCGTTCACGCCCGCATTGCCGACATCCTTGCCGATCTGCGTGCTGGTTCGAGCGGCGCGAGCATGAGCGTCGATGGCGCAGCCTCCGCCATTCAGGCGCTGATGCCCGCCCCCATCATCATTGTACCCCTGCCCCCCGCCAGCAAGGAACAGGTCGAACAGGTCGCCCTGCTGGCGCGGCGGATGGTGGATCAGGCGGCGCAGGCACAGGCTGCCCAGGCGCACCTGCGAGTGGGTACGGTGGACGCTGCGCTCTCGGCTGTCGTCTGATAGATTGACGGTGCGTGCGCTCTTTTGCGTGCGCGTACCTCTTGAAAATCTTTCCTAAAGGTCTTGGCGCTAGGGCCGTTCTTCATCACTGAAAGGACGGGTGTATGACCTCAGTTGGCAGCAGTATCGGATCGTCGCTGGGCATCGGCTCCGGTATCGACACCGGCGCCTTGGTGTCGAACCTCGTCAGCGCCGTGCGCGATCCCAAGCAGAAGGTGATCACCGATCGGCAGAGCCTGAACAGCGCGCGTATTTCCGCGCTGGGTTCGGCCTCCAGTTCGCTCGACACTTTCGCTGACGCGCTGAACAGCCTGTTGGCGGGTACAGGCTATTCCGGCACGCCGCTTTCCAATGATCCCAGCATCGCCAGTGTCAGCCTGCTGCCGGGCGGCGAGATTACGGGCCTGCCCGCGCAACTGCGGGTTCAGCAGCTTGCTTCGGCCCAGACGCTGGCTTCCACGCCGGTCAGCGGCGCGACCGCCAGTTCGACTGTGGGTCTGGGCACATTGACGCTGAAGGTCGGCACCGGCGCTGATGTCCCGATCGAAATCACCTCTGCGAACAATAGCTATACCGGCCTTGCCAAGGCGATCAATGACGCCAATGCGGGCGTCACCGCCACGGTTATCACCGACAATCAGGGCACGCGGCTGGTGATAAAGGGCGCGACCGGTGAAGCGAATAACTTCACCCTGACCAATGCGACGGGCGACGCCGATCTGGCCAAATTCGCCTGGGACGGCACCGATAGCGGCACCATGAAAAAGCTGGCGACAGCGCAGGATAGCATCATCCAGCTGGACGGCGTGGAACAGCGGTACAGCAGCAACACGATCGATACCGCTATTCCCAACATGCGGATCGACCTGAACAAGGCGGCGCCCGGCACGGATGTCTCGCTGACCAAGAGCGAGCCGACCACCAGCATGCGCGACCTGATGGTGGAGTTCGTCAACGCCTATAATACGCTGATGAAGGGTCTCAATACCGCCAGCGCCGCGGGCGCTGATTCCTCGACCTCGGGGGTGTTGGCGGGCGATCCGGCGGTTCGGGACATGAAGCGGCAATTGTCGCAGATGACCTCCGCCGGGATGGCCACGACCGGCGCCTATAAGACATTGTCCGAAATTGGCGTCTCCACCAATCGCGACGGTACGCTGAAGCTCGACACTGCCCTATTGGACAAGGCGATTGCGGCCAACCCCACGGCTATTACCCAGATGCTCAATCCGGCCGTATCCAAGGCGACCAATCCGGGCCTCGCGGGCCTGATGGATGGCGTGCGCGACCGGATACAGGTCAAGGACGGGTCGCTTGCCTCGGCGCAGGCAAAATATGCCAAGCTGGGTGAATCGCTGACCGAGCAACTGGAGAAGCTCGATACGCAAATGGCCAATTACCAGACGCAGCTGACCGCCGTCTATTCGAAGATGGAATCACGCCTCACGGCGATGAAGGCGACGCAAAGCTATCTGGAGCAGCAGATCGCGGCCTGGAACAGCAGCAGCGACAGCTAAAAGATAATTTGAAATCGGGGACGACAGACAATGTTTTATAATCAGGGCTATGCGGGTGGAACGGCGATGCGGCGCTATGCTGCGGTCCATGCGGGCAGCCGGATCGAGGGCGCCAGCCCCCACGCGCTGGTCAAGGTATTGTTCGACGAATTGTTGATCGCGATGGATGCCGCCGCGCTGGCCGAGCGCCAGAATGACCGGCTCAAAGTGTCGGACAAGCATGCGCGGGCGATGTCGATCCTTTTTGCGCTCGAATCCAGCCTCGACTTCGACAAGGGCGGCGACATCGCCATCGGTCTGGCGCAAATCTATCGCGAGGCACGTCGCCTCATGCTTCTGGCTGCGCGCGATCAGGATGCGGCGCCCGTTAATCAGGCCCGGATCATGGTGGCGGAGATCGCAGACGCCTGGGACCAGATAGGCTAAACCATCCTGTTGGCGCGGGTTGACGCTGGTCGTCCCCGCCCTGTATAGGCGAACCTCGCAAAGGGCGGCCCGGCGGGGGCCGCCTTTTTGCGTTTCAGGACTATAAGCCCGTCACGCATATCCAGAAGGGAAGGTACGATGTCGATTACGCCGCTCATGCCCGTTTACCCCCGGTGCGATGTGCGTCCGGTCCGAGGAGAGGGTTGCTACCTGATCGGCGAGCGCGGCGAGCGTTATCTGGATTTTGCGAGCGGCATCGCCGTCAACCTGCTGGGCCACGGTCATCCTACGTTAGTCAAGGCGATTACGGATCAGGCCGCGACGCTGATGCATGTGTCGAACCTCTATGGATCGCCGCAGGGTGAGGCCTTTGCTAAGCGTCTGGTGGACAATACATTCGCCGACACGGTGTTCTTCACCAATTCGGGGGCCGAGGCGGTCGAGTGCGCGATCAAGACCGCGCGCCGTTACCATTATGCCAATGGCAATCCGCACCGGCACAAGATCATCAGCTTCGACAACGCCTTTCACGGGCGGACGCTGGGGACCATTTCGGCCACCAGCCAGCCCAAGATGCGCGATGGGTTCGAGCCGCTGCTGCCCGGTTTCACCGTGGTGCCGTTCAACGATCTGGAGGCTGCGCTCGCGGCGATCGACGACAACACCGCTGGTTTCCTGCTGGAACCGGTGCAGGGTGAGGGTGGCGTCACCCCAGCGACGGAGGCGTTCCTGACCGGGCTGCGTCAGGCGTGTGACGAGCAGGGCTTGTTGCTGATTCTGGACGAGGTCCAGTGCGGCTATGCCCGCACCGGCACCTTCTTCGCGCATGAACAATATGGCATCACGCCCGACATCATGGCCGTGGCCAAGGGCATTGGCGCAGGCTTCCCGCTGGGCGCCTGTCTGGCGACGGAAGAAGCGGCCAAGGGCATGGTTGCAGGCACGCATGGCTCCACCTATGGCGGCAATCCGCTCGCCATGGCGGTGGGGCAAGCAGTGCTGGGCGAAGTGCTGGCTGACGGCTTCCTCGACAATGTAAAGGCAAAGGGTGCCCGTTTGCGCTCGGCGCTGGAGCAGTTGATCCCCAACCATGACGGGCTGTTCGAGGATGTGCGCGGTATGGGCCTGATGCTGGGCGTGAAGCTCAAGGACAGCGTCGAGGCGCGAAACTTCGTGGCGCATCTGCGGGACAATCACGGCCTGCTCACCGTCGCAGCGGGGGGCAATGTCGTGCGTATCCTGCCGCCCCTGGTGATCGAGGACAGCCATATCGCCGAATGTATCGAAAAGCTGTCCGCTGGCGCGCGCAGCTTTGCGGTGTCGCAGGCGGCCTGAACCAACGACCGTTCGGCCTGAGCGTATCGAAGGCCTGTTCGTCTCTCCGGGGAGGGGCAGGGCTTCGGAAGCTGCGGACCGAACGGGTTGAGGGGTATTTATGACCAGACATTTTCTGAACCTGTCCGATGCAGGCGGCGACGCAATCGCCGCGATGATCGCGGACGCCATCGACCGCAAGGCCGCACGGGCCGCCTGGCCCAAGGGGCGCGCCGATGCCGACGCGCCGCTGGCGGGGCATACGCTGGCGATGATCTTTGAGAAGAACTCGACCCGCACGCGCGTGTCGTTCGACATGGCGATCCGCCAACTGGGCGGTACGTCGCTGATCCTGGACGGCGCGACCAGCCAGTTGGGCCGGGGGGAGACGGTCGCCGACACCGCACGCGTCCTCAGCCGCATGTGCGACGCGATCATGATCCGCACCGACGACCATGCGAAGATCGAGGAGATGGCCCACCATGCGACCGTCCCGGTCATCAACGGCCTGACCGATCTTTCGCATCCTTGCCAGATCGTCGCCGACCTGTTGACCGTGGTCGAACACGGCCTGGCCCTGCCCGGCAGCCAGTGGGCGTGGCTGGGCGACGGCAACAATGTCCTCCATTCAATCATAGAGGCGGCGGGCTTGCTCAAGTTCGGCGTGCGGATCGGCGTGCCCGAAGGCTATGAGCCTGACACCCGCTTTGCCGAAGAGGCGACGGCGCGCGGCGCGACCATCACCCTGTCGCGTGATGCGATGGCGGTCGCGGCGGGCGCTGATGTGATCGTCACCGACACCTGGATTTCGATGGGGCAGGACCATGCGGAGGAAAAGCTGGCCGCTATGATGCCCTATCAGGTGACGCCCGCGCTCATGGCGACGGCAAGGCCCGGTGCGCTTTTTCTTCACTGCCTGCCTGCCCATCGCGGCGAGGAAGTGGTGGAACAGGTGATCGACGGCCCGCAGTCGCTGATCTGGGATGAGGCGGAAAACCGCCTTCACGCGCAGAAGTCGGTGCTGCTCTGGGCGCTTGGAAAGCTGTAAGGCCAACCTATATCCGGGCGACACATTTTCCCGCTCGGGCTGAACCTGTTGGAGCCAAGGATGCGTATGGTCCTGCGGCCGCGCCTCAGGAATGTGGCTTCGACAGGTTCGGCCCGCACGGTTCAAAGGACTTTATGTGACCTCTCGCGATCTCGATCAGGCCCTTGGCTTCACCATCCCCTCGCGCCAGGTGCGCGGCCGCATCGTGCGGCTGGGGCCGACGCTCGACGCGGTGCTGGCCGCCCATAGCTATCCGCCGCCGGTCGAGCGGCTGCTGGCCTCTGCGTTGGTGCTGGCGGCGCTGCTGGGCAGCACGCTCAAGCAGGCGGGTGGACAATTGACGCTTCAGGCGCAGACCGAAAATGGCGTCGTCAGCCTGCTGGTCGCCGATTACAAGGATGGCGATCTGCGTGGTTATGCCAAGTTCGACGCCGACCGCCTTGCCGAGATTGGCAGCGACCCGACCTTGTTCGGCCTGTTCGGCAAGGGCTATCTGGCCGTCACCTTCGACCAGTCCGTCACTGGAGAACGCTATCAGGGCATTGTACCGCTCGACAGCGAATCGCTTGGCCGGGCGGCGGAACTCTATTTCTTTCAGTCCGAGCAGATCCCCAGCATTGTTCAGATCGCGACCCGGCATGAACCGGGAGAGGGCTGTACGGCCGCTGGCCTGCTGATCCAGCATCTGCCGGAGGGTGAAGTCGGGCGGGAGCGATTGCATGTCCGCCACGACCATCCCGAATGGGAGCATGTGCAGGCGCTGGCGGCGACGCTCAAGGACGATGAGCTGACCGATACCAGCCTGCCGCTGCCCGACATCGTCTGGCGCCTGTTCCACGAGGAAGAGGAAGTGCGGGTAATCGAGCCGGTCGCGCTTGCCAAGGGGTGTCGATGCAACCTTGACCATATCCGCGATGTGATCGGCCGCTTTCCTGCGGACGAGCGGGTGGAGATGGCGGATGGTGATGGAGTGATCGCGGTTGATTGCGCCTTCTGCTCGCGCATATTCCCGCTCGCACTGGACAGCTTCGTCACCCATTGAAACGGGCCGTGACGTTTCCGAAATAGTAGTTGGCCCGAAATACTATGCGGCAAGGCAGGTCGTGCCTTTTTTGGCATGAAATCGCCGTAATTGCGGTGCAGGGCGTCGTTGCGGATGGTGGGAAGACGGAATGTCATGAACAGTATGTGGCTGCGCGCCTTCACGACCGGTGCTGCGATGATGATGGCAGCTATGGCCGGTGCTGAACCGACGCCACCCATGAAGGCCTTGCATCAACTGGAGCCGGGCCAGTGGGAATTGCGGGAACGCGGCGCGGGCAGTGAAGTCCGGCGCCTGTGCGTAAGTGATCTGGAGCAATTGCTGCAATTTCGTCATGGCCGCGCCAGTTGCAAGCGTTTCATCGTCACCGATACGCCGCGCGAACTGGTCGTGACCTATGATTGCGGGGTATCGGGCAGCGGCCGGACGGCCTTGCGCACGGAAACCTCACGGTTGGCGCAGATCCAGGCGCAGGGTATCGCCGATGGCGCGCCCTTCGAGATGGCGGTAGAGGCTCGCCGGGTCGGCATCTGCCGCTGATGTGCTGATGGCGCGACTTGCCCTGAAGCGTTCGGAGCGCTAGCGCGGGGCGCATGGTTGCCAATAATGGAAAATTTGCCGTCGTCCTGCTTTCGGGCGGCCTTGATTCGATGGTTGCGGGGGGGCTTGCCCGCGAAGCAGGCTATCGCGTCCTGGCTCTGTCGATCGACTATAACCAGCGTCATCGGGTCGAACTGCGCGCGGCGCAGCGGGTCGCGACCGCACTCAACGCGATATCGCACATCGTCCTGCCGCTCGACCTTACCGCCTTTGGCGGGTCGGCGCTGACCGCTGACATTGCCGTGCCCAAGGGTGGGGTGGGGGACGATATTCCGGTCACCTATGTCCCCGCACGCAACACCATCTTCCTGTCGCTGACGCTGGGGCTGGCCGAAGTTGCAGGCGCGAGCGATGTGTTCATCGGCGTCAACGCCCTCGATTATTCAGGTTATCCCGATTGCCGCCCGGAATTTATCGAGGCGTTCCAGAAGATGGCGACGCTGGCGACCAAGGCAGGGGTGGAGGGCAATCCGATCCACATCAATGCGCCCCTGCAACATATGAGCAAGGCGGACATTGTGCGGGAGGCGCATCGTCTGGGTCTTGACGCAGGACTAAGCTGGTCCTGTTATGATCCGACGCCTGATGGCAAGCATTGCGGTCTGTGCGACAGTTGCCGCCTGCGCGCCAAGGGGTTTGACGAGGCGGGCCTGCCCGACCCGACCGACTATGCCGTTCGTCCCTGATCTGTCGCCTGTGAAGCTGCTGCCATGAGCTATGCGATCAAGGAGATGTTCCTGACCCTTCAGGGGGAAGGTGTGCAGGCGGGGCGACGCGCGGTGTTCCTGCGCTTTGCCGGCTGCAATTTGTGGACCGGGCGCGAGCAGGATCGGGCCAGCGCCATCTGCCAGTTTTGCGACACGGATTTCGTCGGCATTGATGGTCTGGGCGGCGGGCGCTTTGGGGATGCCGATGCGGCGGCGGACGCCGTGCTGGGCTTTTGGGGGCCGGGCGAGGCCGGGCGCTATGTCGTGCTGACCGGCGGGGAGCCGATGCTTCAGGTTGATGGCGCGCTGGTCGATGCGCTACATGCGCGTGGTTTCACCATCGCCATCGAGACTAATGGCACGTTGCCTGTGCATCCCGGCATCGACTGGATCTGCGTCAGCCCCAAGGCCGGGAGCGAGGTTGTCCAGCACAGCGGCAACGAACTCAAGCTCGTCTGGCCGCAGCCGGGCAGCGATGTCGACGCGATGGAGGGCTGGGCCTTCGACCACCATCTGTTGCAGCCGATGGACAATGAACAGGCCCGCGAGAACGCGCAGGCGGCGGTCGATTTCGTCCTCGCACGGCCAAAATGGCGCCTGACGGTGCAGGCGCACAAATATCTCGGGCTTCGTTGAGGCATCGCGCGACGAAGCCGCTGCGCGACGCCTCAAACTTTCTGGCTTATTGAGGAATCTTGACGCCCGCCTTGGCATTCCACTCTACCTGGCACTCTGGCCGCAGCACGCCCTTCTTCCAGCATTTTGGATCAAAGGAGGGGAGGGCGACATGGTAGGATCTGGACGGGTCGCCGTAAAATTGCTCGCTCGCCAGCACCAGCGACTTCTTGATCGAACCAAGGCCGTTCTGTGCCACTTCCCATAATTTGCCGCGATCCGCGAAGATCGCCTGCCGGCCCACTTCTCCGGCGGCGAGGCAGAAGCCGCGCTGTGCCTGTACGGTCGAATAGCCCGAATAGATGCGCGTGCCATATTGGTCATTGGCGATCTGGCCGGGTCGGCCCTTGCCCGCGGTGCGCTGGAAATAGCCCAATATGGCCGCCTGCGCCGTGTCCAATTCCGTATCATGATGCGCGATCATCGCATTATAATTACTGACGGTCAGCAGGGTAGGCTCAAACTGGCACTGGAGCGCGGCGATGTTGAGCGCGGCGCGAAGATTCCATACCATGCCAGCGCGCAGCTCTGCCGGGGTCGCGCCGGGCAGCCCCAATGCGGTGGCGGCGGTCGCGTCGGTCAGCGGCGGGGCAGACAGGTCCGGCGGCGACCAGTAGATCTGGGCGGCGGCAGGCTGTGTGGCGCTGAGCGCCGCGACCAGCAACAGCGCGGCAATGGCTGGCCGGGCCAGGATGGGGTGCATGTGGGGCGTCCTTCCCTTTTGGCGCGCAAGCCGCGCCGATCCATGTGAATGTCGCCCTGTTGCGACAGGGCCGGTATAGGATGTGATGAATAGGACGGTTAATCCCGACATTCCAGCCTAGAGTGTGTTTCGGTTTGATTGAACCGGAGCACACTCCAGATTTTCGACATACCGCGATTTCTTAACCGTCAGATGAGTCCATCTGACTGGAAATCGCTCTATTGATCGGACAACACTTCTGAATCGTCGCTTTGCGTCTTTTCAGCGGGCTTTGCGGGGGTCGTGCCATTTTCCGCAGCGTTGCCGGCGGGCAGGACCGTGCTGGTGCCTTCGCTCTGGACGCCATCCAGGTCGGTCATGGCGTCGGTGGCCGTACCGTCCACCACTTCCATATCCTTCATCTGGACGCTGTTGCCACCCTTGTCCCCGCCACCGCAGGCGGCCAGGAGCGCGCAAGCTGCAAGGGCGCCGATCGGCAACAGGGTCTTGAGCGCTGGGCGCATCCGGGTCTCCTTAACGTGGGGGTAATCAATTGGGGGCGGACCCTAACGAGGCGTCTCGCATTGCTCAACCCCTGTAGGGCAGCGGCGCAGGCGGGCCAGAAAAGCGGGGAAATGGCGCTTGAGCGCTTCATCCAGCCGCGCCATCGACGCATTTTTCCCCAGCGCGGCGATGCTGGTCACGGGATAGTCGGCGATCCCGCACGGCACGATGCCACCAAAATGGGACAGATCGGGGTCGACGTTGATCGCAAAACCGTGCAGCGTCACCCAGCGCCGCACCCGAATGCCCAGCGCGCCGATCTTTGCCTCTCGCCCGTCCCGGTCGTCGGTCCAGATGCCGATCCGCCCCTCTGCCCGTCGCGCGGCGATGTCGAAATCGGCCAGCGCGTCGATCACCCAGCCTTCCAGATGATGGACGAAATTGCGGACGTCCTTGCCCCGTGCGCCCAGGTCCAGATTGAGGTAGCCGATGCGCTGCCCCGGCCCATGATAGGTATAACGGCCCCCGCGCCCGGCATCATGGACGGGAAAGCGTGGGTCCAGCAGCTCGGCGACATCCGCGCTGGTGCCCGCCGTATAGAGCGGTGGATGCTCCAGCAGCCAGACCCGCTCGCTTGCCTTGCCAGCCGCGATTGCGGCCGCACGCGCCTCCATATCCGCCAGCGCCTGCGGGTAGTCGATCAGCGTGTCCGACGTGCGCCATTCGATGGCGTCGACGCCAGCGGAGGCGGTTGTGGCGTTGGGGGCGGGAACAGGAGCATCTTGCGACATGGCGTTTCCTTGACTTGGGGCAAACGAGGGATCAAGTCTGCGCTGCATTTCGCTCAGGGCTTTTCGCTCGGGGCCTTTAGGACCGGTTACACAGATATGGCGAGCATCTCCATCGGCAAGGCATGGGAAGAGAGCGTCGCTTTCGTTGCGCGGGAAAGCACGTTGTTACTGCCAGTGGCGCTGCTGTTCGTGGCACTGCCCGGCCTCATCCTTCAGGAAATGGTGCCGCCCGAGCTGACGCAATGGATGCTCACGCAGACGAAGACCACATTGCCGCCGGTGGGGCCAAGCTTCTGGGCCGCGCTGTTCATCACGGTTGTCGTCATCTGGTTCGGGTCGCTCACGCTATTCGCGCTGGCGTTGCGGCCGGGAATCAGCGTCGGGGAAGCGCTGCGCCTCAGCATCGCGCGCCTGCCGGTATTGCTGGGCACGGCCTTGCTGCTGATCGGCCTGTTTAGCGCGGTCGTGTTGGTGGGCGCGATTCTGGTCGCGATCCTCACGCTCGTCTCGCCCGCGGTGGCGGCGTTCCTGGTCGGAGTGTTGACGCTGGCTTTTGGTGTTGCGCTGATCTTCGCCAGCGTCCGGCTGGTGCTGCTCAACCCGGTCGTGATTGACGGGACGCTGGGTGTGCGCGACTCGATCCGCCATGCTTGGGCGCTGACGCGTGGGCATGTCTGGCGGCTACTGGCCTTCCTGCTGTTGCTGACGATCGTATCGGCCATTGTCAGCACAGCCGCGCAGACGGTTATTGGCGCACTGGCTGGTCTTGTCGCCGGGCCGGATGCAGCGCGCCTGACCGGAAGCATCGCAGGTGCGCTGGTGTCGACCGTGGTGCAACTCTACATGCTGGTGATGATCGCCCGGCTCTACCGCCAGGCGGAGGCTTAACCCAGCAGCGGGATTTGTGGCGCGGCCTCGCGCGGCAGATAGCCCAGCAGACGAGGGTCGTCGAACGTCTCCACCTCTCGGCGGTAGGGGTTGAAGCCCGAACGGATATAGAAGCCCAGCGCTGTAGGACCGTCGAGCGTGCAGGTATGCACCCACAGGCGGGTCACGTCCTTGCGCCAGGCCAGCGCCTTGGCCTGCGCCATCAACCAGCGCCCCACGCCTTTGCCGGTCACTTCCGGCACCAGACCGAAAAAACCCAGTTCGCAATCGGGTAGCTTGCGAAAGTCCAGTTCCAGCAACCCTACTTCGATCCCCGCCAGATCGGTCACGGCATAGATGGCAACCTGCGGATCATGGATGATCGCGGCCAGTGCCTCGTCAGACATGACGAGCCGGGAAAACCACAGCCATGGCTCGCCCACCCGCCGGAACAATGTGCGATAGGCGTCCAGCGAAGGCCGTTTCCATGGCACCAGCCGGAAGGGCGCGGCGGGAATCGGCGCGGGCCGGGGCCGCTCACGCATCTCCAGATGGGTGACGACCGTTGCGATCTGGCGATTGTCGACCGGGATCAGACCCATTATGCTGTCAGTTCCACGCGGCCATAGGGGGCAGGCTCATCAGGATCGCGTCGATATTGCCCCCAGTCTTGAGGCCGAACAGCGTGCCCCGGTCATGGACCAGATTGAACTCGGCATAGCGGCCGCGCCATTCGAGCATCTGTTGATACTCTTCTCGCGTCCATTCGCTGGCCATCCGCCGCCGCACGATCGGCGCGAAGGCCTCCAGAAAGGCTTCGCCGACGCTGCGTGTGAAGGCGAAGTTCGCGTCGAAATCCCCCTCCAGATGATCGTAGAAGATGCCGCCCACGCCGCGATGGACGCCGCGATGGGGGATGAAGAAATAATCATCGGCCCATTTTGTGAACCGGGGATAATGGTCCGGGTCATGGGCGTCGCACGCCGCCTTCAACGTTTCGTGGAAATGCGCGGTATCCTCACCATAGGGAATTGGCGGGTTGAGGTCGGCGCCGCCCCCGAACCAGCGTTTCGTCGTCACCAGAAAGCGCGTGTTCATATGCACGGCGGGCACATGCGGATTGGCCATATGCGCGACCAGGCTGATGCCGGTGGCGAAGAATTGCGGATCTTCCGCGGCGCCATGGATGCTTCCGGCGAAATCGGGGGAAAGCGCGCCGCCCACGGTCGAGACATTGACGCCGACCTTCTCGAAGACCTTACCCTTCATCACGCCGCGCACGCCGCCCCCACCCCCGCCCGGCGCGTTGCCATCGGCCTCGCGATCCCAGGCCGTATAGGTAAAGACCGCGTCGCTGCTCGATTCGCGTTCGATCGCCTCAAACTGCGTGCAGATGCGGTCACGCAGTGATTCGAACCAGGTCCGGGCGGCCTGCTGCTGATCGTCCATCGGGATCGTGGGGGCCGGGGTCGTCATTCGGGGTAAGCTCCAGTCTGCCGCAAGGCTTCGGACAGCGCGATGCCGGTCGATACCGCGATATTCAAGGATCGAAAGCCCGGCGCCATCGGAATACGGACGCGCAGGTCGGCGCTGTCGCGCACGCTATCGGGCACGCCCGCGCTTTCCGATCCCATCAACAGGACATCGCCGGGACGAAAGGCGATGTCGGGCAGCCGGGTCGCCGCATGGCTACTCATCAATATGATTCGCCGCCCCTCTGCTCGGCAGAATGCGGCGAACGCATCGAAATTGGCGTGACGGGTCACGTCGGCGGCTGCGCCATAATCCATCGCTGCCCGCTTCAGCTTCGCGTCGGAAAAGGCAAAGCCGGTCGGCATGATGATGTCCACCGGCACAGCGAAACAGGCGGCCAGCCGCAATATGGCGCCGACATTGCCGGCAATCTCTGGCTGATACAGGGCGATACGCATGGCTGCGCCTTAAAGCGATTTGGCGTCAGATGAAAACATCTGCTGGCCCGAAATTTCGAGAAAACAGGCAAAGTCATTATGACTCTGGTGCCGACTTAGATCCTGTCCGCTCTGACGCAATGTGGCAAATTGTCATAGGCTTGCCAAATTGCCTGTTGGCAAAGGGCGCGGCATCCGGCTATCAGGCCCGCGAACCACGCTGGGGGGAAAGCGGGGCCATTTTTGTATGGTCGCGCCAAATCCCTTGATAATCAGGGCCGGTGAAGGCACTGGGGCGGGGTCAGGGACGTTCTTGCAAGGGTAAGGTGCATGGCGACGGTTGAACATACGGACACCGAAAATCTATCCGGTGGAGACGGCGTGCGCCGCCGCGATTTCATCAATATCGCGGCAGTCAGCTTCGCTGGCGTTGGCGCGGTCGCGGTCGTGCTGCCGCTGGTCAACCAGATGAACCCCAGCGCCGACGTGCTGGCGCTGGCTTCGACCGAGGTTGACCTGTCGTCGATCCAGCCGGGGCAGGCGATCAAGACCACTTTCCGCTCACAGCCGCTGTTCGTGCGTCAGTTGACGCCGAAGGAAATCGCGGAGGCCGACAAGGTCGACGTGTCCACCCTGCGCGATCCGCAGACGCTGGCCGAACGGACCGTCGACGGCAAGACCCAGTGGTTGGTGACGATGGGTGTCTGCACTCATCTGGGCTGCGTACCGCTGGGCGCGGGCGAGGGCGAGAATAAGGGTGAGTATGGCGGCTATTTCTGCCCCTGCCACGGTTCGTCCTACGACACCGCTGCGCGCATCCGCAAAGGCCCCGCGCCCAAGAACCTGGAAGTGCCGAAGTACAGCTTCACTTCCGACACCGCCATTCTCGTAGGCTGAGGTAAGAAACGATGAGCTTTCCCTGGGCTGAGCACTATACTCCCAAACATCCCGTGATGCAGTGGGTCGATGAGAAGCTGCCGCTTCCGCGCCTCGTCTACAACGCGGTCGGCGCTGGCTATCCGGTGCCGCGCAACCTCAACTATTTCTGGAACTTCGGCGTATTGGCGGGTCTCGCGCTCGTCATCCAGATCGTCACCGGTATCATCATGGCCATGCATTATGGCGCCAATGATCTTGTGGCCTTCAGCACCGTTGAACATACGATGCGCGATGTGAACTCGGGCTGGCTGATGCGTTATGCGCACGCCAACGGCGCGAGCTTCTTCTTCATCGTCGTCTATCTCCACATTTTCCGTGGCCTCTATTTCGGCTCCTACAAGGCGCCGCGCGAAATGGTCTGGCTGCTGGGCCTCGTGATCTTCCTGCTGATGATGGCAACCGCCTTCATGGGCTATGTGCTTCCCTGGGGGCAGATGTCCTATTGGGGGGCGAAGGTGATCACCGGCCTGTTCGGCGCGATCCCGGTCGTGGGTGAACCGATCCAGACCTGGCTGCTGGGCGGTTTCGCGCCCGGCAATGCCTCGCTCAATCGCTTCTTCTCGCTGCACTTCCTGCTGCCGTTCGTGATTGCGGGTGTCATCATCCTGCATATCTGGGCGCTGCACATTCCGGGTTCGTCGAACCCGACCGGCGTGGACGTGCAGGGGCCGCAGGACACGGTGCCCTTCCATCCCTATTACACGGCCAAGGACGGCTTTGGCGCGGGCATCTTCCTGATCGCTTTCGCGATCCTGCTGTTCTTTGCACCCAACTTCCTGGGCCACCCGGACAACTATATCGAGGCGAACCCGCTCTCGACGCCCGCGCACATCGTGCCGGAATGGTATTTCTGGCCCTTCTACGCCATCCTGCGCGCCTTCACGGTGGACTTCTTCTTCATCCCCGCAAAGCTGCTGGGTGTGTTGGCGATGTTCGCGTCGATCCTGCTGCTCTTCTTCCTGCCCTGGCTTGATACCTCGCCAGTGCGGTCGGGCCGCTATCGTCCGACCTTCAAGAAGTTCTGGTGGATACTGCTCGCAGACGTAGCGGTGCTGGGCTATTGCGGCGGCGCGCCGGCGGCAGAGCCTTTCGTGATGATCTCTCAGGTCGCGTCGGCTTATTATTTCGCCCACTTCCTGATCATCCTTCCGCTGATCTCGCGCTTTGAAAAGCCGCTGCCGTTGCCCGGTTCCATCACCGAGGCCGTGCTGGCAAAATATGGCAAGACTGACGGCGAAACCGCCGCTGTCCCGGCCGAATAAGGGGTAGAGTAAACATGGTTCGCATTGGCGCATTCCTTGTCGGCCTCTTCTTCGCGGGCTGGCTGCTGGTATCCTTCCTGGTGGGCGCGGTGGCCTTCGTCACCGATCCGCCACAACCGACGGTAGAGCACGAGTTCCACCGCGCACCCAAACATGTCGCCTTCTCGTTCGACGGGCCTTTGGGCACCTATGACAAGGCACAGTTGCAGCGCGGCTTCCAGGTGTTCAAGGAAGTCTGCGCGGCCTGCCACAGCCTGAAGTTCGTGGCTTTCCGCGACCTTGAAGCCCTGGGCTATAATGAGGCCGAGGTGAAGGCGATTGCCAAGCAGTGGCCGATCAAGACTCCTGACGTCGATCCCAAGACCGGTGAGATGGCAGGCCGCGATCCGATTCCGGCCGATCATTTCCCCAAGCCGTTCGCGAACAATGTCGCGGCGGCTGCGGCGAACAACAATGCGATCCCGCCAGATTTGTCGTTGATGACGAAGGCGCGCCATCATGGTTCGGCCTATGTCTATT
The DNA here is from genome assembly GCF_037154075.1 of Sphingobium aromaticiconvertens. Taxonomy (NCBI): domain Bacteria; kingdom Pseudomonadati; phylum Pseudomonadota; class Alphaproteobacteria; order Sphingomonadales; family Sphingobiaceae; genus Sphingobium; species Sphingobium aromaticiconvertens. Next base: position 4,889,215 of record NZ_JBANRJ010000001.1, on the reverse strand, counting down.
CGCTGCTGACCGGCTTCCAGGCACAACCCGCCGAACTGCTCAAGGCGTTCCCGGATTCCAAGACACCGGAAGGCCTGCACTACAACCCCTATTTCCCGAACCTCAACCTGGCGATGGCGCCGCCGCTGACAGCCGAAGGTCAGGTCACCTATGGGGACGGCACCAAGTCGACCGTCGACCAGATGGCACAGGACGTATCCGCGTTCCTGACCTGGACCGCCGAGCCGAAGCTGGAAAACCGCCGTCGTGCGGGGCTGGCAACGGTCATCTTCCTGCTGATCGCAACGGGGCTTGCCTATATGTCTTACCAGAATATCTGGGCGGATAAGAAGAAGGCTCTCGCCTGACGGCAGCCGTCCTTCGGGGCTGAAAGATAATAAGGGGGCGCGGTCCGCGAGGACTTGCGCCCCCTTTGCATGCGAGGAACGCTATGATGACGCAGAGCCTGATCGACCTGGTCCGCACCATCCCGGATTTTCCGAAGCCCGGTATCCAGTTTCGCGACATCACGACGCTGCTCGCCGATCCGAAAGGATTGCGTGATCTGGTCGATGCGATGGCGGCGTTGGCCCGTCCGCTTGACGTCGATCTCGTTGTCGGAGTCGAGGCACGCGGTTTCATCCTGGGGGCGGCGCTGGCGCTGGAACTGGGCACGGGTTTTGTGCCGGTGCGCAAGGCGGGCAAGCTGCCGGGCAAAACCGTGGGTATTGATTATGTGCTGGAATATGGCACCGACCGGCTCGAAATGCATGAAGGGCAGGTGCCGCGCGGCACCCGCGTGCTGCTGGTCGACGACCTGATTGCCACGGGTGGCACTGCGCTCGCCGCTGCGCAGCTCCTGCGCGAACAGGGCGCCAGCGTCCTCATGGCGCTCTTTGCCATCGACCTGCCTGATCTTGGAGGCATGAAGGCGCTGGCGGACGACGGCATCGCTACCGCCGCGCTAATGGCTTTTCCGGGCCACTGATCGTCAGGCTTGCATTGGTGCGATAGGAGGCGGTTTGGCGCAGCCGATCCGATGCGATCGGCGCTGCATTCTGCCTTAGCGCGTCTTCTTCAAGCGCCGGTCGTTGGCGGTGACGGTCTTATGCACCGGCGTCACCATTGCCGTCGCCGCTTTCGTCATCTTGCCCGCGACCCGCTGGGAGCGGGCCATCGATGCGCGCATGGCCTGCGGGCCAGGGGACTGCATCCGCAAGGCGCTGAATGCTATATCCTGTCCCAGCCTCATCATGTCGCTCTGCATCGCCCACCAGCCAGACATGGCCGCCCAGCCGCTCTGGCTGAACGCGGCCATCTTTTCCGGCACCATCCGCGCCAGTTCACCCTGCGCGGCGACCGATCCGGCATCGGCGCGGAGCAGCCCCAGCCGATGGTCGATCACCCGGCCCGATGCCATCCACGCCTCGCCCATCTTCGCACTGTTGGTCATCATGGCGAGCGCCATGTCATTCCATCGCATCCAGCTGCTCAAGGGATCGATCATCATGCGCCTCCTCTGCGTTGCGCCCTCAACCCATGAGCGGACTTTAGGGTCCGTCCACCATTGATCCAACTGCGTTGCTGTACCACATCAACGCCATGCAGATTTTCACCATCGGCTATGAGGGCGCAACGCAGGCTGATTTCATTGCGCGGCTCAATCAGGCAGGCGTGACCCTTTTGGCGGATGTGCGCGCAGTGCCACTTTCGCGCCGCCCCGGATTCTCAAAGAATGTTCTTGCCGCCGCGTTACGGGAAGCGGGGATCGACTATATCGGCTTCAAGGCGCTTGGAACGCCGCCCGATGGGCGCGAGGCAGCGCGTAGAGGCCGCCATGCCGATCTCACGCGCATCTATGGCGCGCAACTCGACCTGCCCGAAGCGCAACTGGCGGCCCTGCAACTGGTCGACATGGCGCGGGATCGGCCAACCGTGCTGCTCTGTTTCGAACGTGATCCCGCCTGTTGCCACCGCACGCTGCTGGTCGAATCGGCGATGCCGGAGGCAGAGGTCATTCACTTGTTCGTGTAATCGGTCCCGCCCCGGTCTGAATAACAGCATCCTCGCTCTTCTCGGGACGGATATAGATGGAGGTCAATGTCGGGATCGCGGCCTTCAACTCTGCTTCTATCGCTTCGATCAGCGTCTCGCCCGCGCCCATGCTTAGGCTGTCCTCAAAGTCCGCGCTGATCGCCACGAACACCGCATCCGGCGCGGTGTGGATGGTGCGGACATGATTGACCGTGGTGATCTGCGATCGCCGCTCCAGTGCCTGCCAGATGGTGTCGATCAGGGCCGGGTCCGCACTCTCCCCGATCAGCAGCCCCTTGGCCTCGCGCGCCAGCAACATCGCCACCCCCGCCAGTACCAGCCCGATCGCGATAGACGCCACGCCGTCCAGCCGCGGGTCGGCATAATGGTGGCTGGCCCACACGCCGATGCCCGCGATCAACAACCCGATCAGCGCGGCGCTATCCTCGAACAACACGATGAAGCCTGCCGGATCTTTCGATCGCCGCACTGACAGCCACCAGCCGACCCCGCGCCGCCGAGCGTTGAATTCGCGCACCGCTATGGCCCAGGATGTTCCCTCCAGCGCGACGGCGATGCCCAGCACGACATAGTTGATCGTGGGATCGCGCAACGGCTCCGGCGCGCGGATATGCACCCAACCTTCATAGATGGAGACACCAGCGCCCACGGCGAAAATCAGGATCGCGACGACGAAGGCCCAGAAATACAGCTCCCGCCCATAGCCGAAGGGGTGGGCGCGATCGGGCGGCCGGGCGGCGCGATGCTGGCCGTAGAGCAGCAATAGCTGATTGCCGCTGTCGACCAGCGAATGCACCCCCTCTGTCAGCATGGCCGACGAGCCACTGATCCCCGCCGCGACGAATTTGGCGACGGCGATCCCCAGATTGGCTGCCAGCGCGCCGTACAGAACGATGTTGGCGCGGATATGGGCCAGGTGCCCGCGCGGCAAGTGGGAGGAGCGAGCGTTCATTGCGGATCGGAAACGGACAGCGATCCATGCGGTTCCTTCGCGCCGGGGGAGGCTGAAGAACGGCGTGTCCTGTTGTACATTTCGATACAATTTTCTCCTGCATCTTGGTTTGCAATTGAGAGTCGTTCGCGTTATCGCGCGCTATCTTCTTCTTATCGAGTCCGTGCAACGCCAGATGTCCGCCAAATCCTTGAAATCCGGCGGCCGCAAGAAAAGCCCCAAGGCCTTCTGGCTCAAACAGCTGCATACCTGGCATTGGGTCAGTTCCGCCATCAGCCTTATCGGCCTGCTGCTGTTCGCGTTCACCGGGATCACGCTCAACCACGCCGCTGACGTGGAAGGATCGCCGCAAACGGTGGAGAAGGCGGCTACGCTGCCGACCGCGCTGTTGAAGCAGGTTGCGCCCGACGATGCCCCTGATGCCAAGAAGCCGCTGCCCGGCGCGGTGGCGCAATGGGTGCAAAAGGAAATCGGCCAACGTGGCACCGGCGAGGCCGAATGGTCCGCCGGCGAAATCTATCTGGCCTTGCCACGCCCCGGCGGCGACGGCTGGGTCGCGATCGACCGGGAGACGGGCGCCGTCACCAGCGAGGCGACCTCGCGCGGCTGGATCAGCTATCTGAACGACCTGCACAAAGGCCGCAACGCCGGGGCGGTGTGGAAGTGGTTCATCGACATCTTCTCGATCGCCTGCTTCCTGTTCGCGCTGACCGGACTGCTGCTGCTGCAACTTCATGCGGCCAAGCGCCCCAGCACATGGCCGCTGGTCGTGATTGGCCTTGCCTTGCCCGCTGTTCTTGCCATCGTCTTCATTCATTGAGGGGGGAATAACCCGATGCAGATTGCCCATAAATTAGCGCTGACCGGTACCGCTGCGCTGGCCGCCGCCGCTGCGCCCGCCAGCGCCCAGACGATGACGCTCAGCGTCACCATCCCGCGTTTGTCCGTGGCCGAATATCATCGGCCCTATGTCGCCATCTGGCTGGAAAAGGAGGGCGCCGTCCCCCGCACCCTGTCGGTCTGGTATGATTATGACATGAAGAATGGCGAGGGTACTAAATGGCTACGCGATGTGCGCCAATGGTGGCGCGTGTCCGGGCGGACAATGAAGTTCCCCGCCGACGGCATCACCGGCGCGACCCGCGCGCCGGGTGAACAGAAACAAGTCTTCACGGTTGGCAAGGGGCCGCTCGGCGCCGTTGGTCCGGGCAATTATACGCTGGTGATCGAGGCTGCGCGGGAAGTGGGCGGGCGCGAATTGCTGCGCCTGCCGTTCACCTGGCCTGCGAAGCCCGGCGCGGTTGTGAAGGCCGCGGGTGCGAGTGAATTGGGGGCAGTCAGCCTCAGCTTCGGCAAATAAGGGGGAAATACCATGAAAACCCGTCTTCTGATCGCGAGCGCGCTTGCCGCTCTTCTCCTCCCCGGCGCGGCGCAGGCCCATCGCCAGTGGATGATGCCGTCCTCCACCGTCCTGTCGGGCACCGATAGCTGGGTGACGGTCGATGCCGCCGTCTCCAACGACCTGTTCTATTTCGAACATAACCCGATGCGGACCGACGGGATCAAGGCAACCGCGCCTGACGGGACGGAGGTCAAGATCGAGAATCCGGCGACGGGCAAATATCGTTCGACCTTCGACGTGCATCTGACCCAGCAGGGCACCTATCGTATCGCGTCGGTGTCGTCGGGCATCATGGGCAGCTATACGCTGAACGGCAAGCAGGTGCGGCTGCCGCGCGGTACGACCAAGGAAACGCTGGTTGCTGCTATCCCTGCGGGCGCGACCGATGTCCGCACATCGGAAGCCGCCAGCCGCAACGAGATTTTCGTGACGCTGGGCGCGCCCACTACCACGATCTTCAAGCCGACCGGCGTGGGCATCGAACTGGTGCCCGTCACCCATCCCAACGACCTGATCGCGGGGGAGGCGGCCAGCTTCCAGTTCCTGCTCGATGGGAAGCCCGCCGCTGACCTGGCGGTCACGGTGATCCCCGGCGGCATCCGCTATCGCGATGCGCTGAAGCAGATGGACCTCAAGACCGACAAGGCCGGCAAGTTGACCGTGACCTGGCCGGAACCGGGCATGTACTGGCTGAACGCATCGGTTGGTGGCGGTCGTGAAGGTGGTCCGGGCAGCCCCGGTGGCCCCGGTGGTCAGGGTGCTGCTGCGGGCGCTTCGCCAGCCCCGCGTCCTGCCGCGCCGGCCGGCCCGCCCGCGCGCCGCGCATCCTATGTCACGACGCTGGAAGTGCTCGCGCCCTGACCGTCGCATCGACCGGCTTGCGGGTCGCTATTCCGGCCGACCTGTCGCCCGACCAGTTTGCCGGGCGGATGCGCCATGGTCCCGTCGTTCGCCTTGCCGGGCTGACGATGGGCACCAGTTGGTCGGCGCAGCTTGTTGATCCGCCCTCTGACTGCCTTGAGGCGATCGAGGCTGTTCTGGCCCGCGTCATCGCCCAGATGAGCAACTGGGAAGTGGCATCGGACATCAGCCGTTTCAACCGGACGCTGGCGGGGGAATGGGTTGCGCTGCCCGAGGATCTGATGACGGTAATGCGCGCCGGGCTGGACATGGCCCGGATCAGCGACGGCGCCTTCGATCCCGCGATCGGCCATGCCGTGGAGGCGTGGGGTTTTGGCCCCTCACAGCGTATCGGTACTGCCCCCGTCGCGCCGGTCGCGCCGCCGTGGCGGACCATTGAACTGGCAGACGGAGAGGCGCGCCGCCTGCGGGATGTCGCGCTCGACCTGTCGGGTATTGCCAAGGGGTTTGCCGTCGACGCCATAGCTGACGCGCTGACGGCCATGGGTATCGTCAGTTTTCTGGTGGAGATTGGCGGCGAACTGCGCGGGGCGGGAGTGAAGCCCGACATGCAACCCTGGTGGGTGGATCTTGAATCGCCGCCCGGTCTGGCTCTGCCGGTCCTGCGCGTGGCGCTCTGCGGCCTGTCGGTCGCGACCTCGGGTGATTATCGCCGCTTCCGTCCTTCCGCCGATGGCCGCCTGTCGCACAGTATCGACCCAGCCAGCGGCGCGCCGATCGCCAATGACGTGGCCTCCGTGTCGGTCCTGCACCCGCAGGCGATGCTGGCCGACGCCTGGGCGACTGCCATCACTGTTCTTGGTCCCGACCGGGGCATGGCGCTCGCTACTCGCGAAGGGCTGGCTGCGTTGCTGATCCGGCGCGAAGGGGCGAGGGGGCGTGAATATATGACCCCCGCGCTCGCCGCGATGCTGGACTAGGGGGGAGAGCGCCCAGGCCCTCCCCGTCATCTTTAGAAGCGCACGCGCACACCGCCATAGGCTGCGCGACCCTGCGTGGCGAAGCTGAACACTTCCTCATACTGCTCGTCGGTCAGATTCTCGACCCGACCGAAGATCGCAATATTGTCCCGCAGCTTATATTCGGCGTTCAGGTTGACGAGCACATAGTCACGCAGGCTGACCCGAACCGGGATAAAGCTCGGATCAGTAAAGGCCACATCCTCCTGCCGCCCATTATAACGCAGCGTCAGCGTGCCCGAGAAGCGCTGGTCGGTGCTAAAGACGGTCGTGTTGAAGCTGCCGATATGCTTGGGCCGCCGGACTTCGACGATGCCATCCTCTCGGGCTTTCAGATAGGTATAGGCGGCGTCCAACCGGATCTGCGGGATCGGCCGTGCGCTGACGAAAACCTCCAGACCATGCTGTTTGGAGTCGGTGGTGCGATTGCCCGGCGTCGCGATGAAATCGGGTGCGGGGTAGGTTGTGTAAATCTCGTCCTTCAGCTTGCTGTCGAACCAGGTCGCGCCGATCGTCGCCTTGTCGCCACCGATGCTCTGTTCGATGCCGGCTTCCCAGCCTTGCGACTTTTCAGGCTTCAGGTTCGGGTTGCCGATATACTGGCCGTCGGTAAAGCCAAACAGTTCGAAATAGCCGGGATTCTTGACGCCCGTGCCATAGGCGCCACGGATGCGCGTGCCGGTGGCGAAGCGATAGCTGCCCTGCGCGCGCCATGTGGTGGTGTCGTCGAAGCGATTATTTTCATCCCGGCGTATCGAGGCGCCCAGCGAAAGCGCCTCGTCGACCAGCAGCTCATATTGCCCGACCAGACCGACATTGTCGGTGTGGCGCTTGCCCTGAAAGGCGAAGGGGGAGGGGGTGATGTTCTGGAACTGCTCGCGCTCGACATCGACGGCGGCGGTCAGGCGGTGGACGACCGTATCGGTGCCGAACTTCAGGCTGCTGGTGAACGATCCCTTATAGCGCTGCCCCTTGTCGCCATAATCGAGGCCGGACGCGATAAAGCCTTTGCGCGTTGTGTCAGCGATCTGGCCGGACAGCGCATTGGTCCAGCGACCATCAAGCGCCGTGAACTCGGCGCGCAACAGGCCGTAAAAACCTTCATTCTTCTGATAGGCGCCGGGGGTGTCGACGATGGTGCCGAACAGCGGGCTGGCCGGATCGCTCTCATTGTTGTTGGTGTCCACGTCGGTATAGCTGTAGCGGGCAACCCCGATCAGCTTGAAATTGTCAGAGGGGGACCAGATCAGCTTGGCGCTGAAGCCCGCATTGTCCGACCCGACGTCACGCGTGCCAAGGCGGGCGGTCGGCGTGCCGCGCGTGTGATAATAAGTCCCGGACACCGCGTAATCGAGGGTGCCTGCAACGCCCGCGGTGCGCGCGCTGCCGCTATAGGTGCCAAAGGAGCCCCCTTCCGCGCGGGCGCTGAACCCCGGCGCTTCGGCGCCTGTCAGGGTGATGTAATGAATGACGCCGCCAATGGCATCCGACCCATAGAGCGACGATTGCTGACCGCGCAGCACTTCTATCCGGGCCGCAGGGTCCGCGAGCAGCGTGCCGAAATCATATTCGCCCTGATAAGGGTCGGCCGCCTCGATCCCGTCGATCAGAACCAGCACATGGTTGCCCTCCGACCCGCGGATGCGCACCTGCGTCGGGCTGCCGATCGCGCCGCTACGGCTGATCGCCAGGCCGGGCACGTCGCGCAATATGTCGGACACGATGCGCGTCTGGCGATTGTCGAGCGTCTGTGCCTCAAGCACCGTCACCGATGCGCCGAGCTGACTCACTGGCACGCCCTCGCCCGATCGGGAGGCGGTGATGACGATTGGTTCGCCCGCATAGCCCATCGGGAGTTGGTTGGGATCAGCCTGGGCAAAGGCGGGTGTCGCCACTGCTATGGCCAAAAGCGACACGAAACTGGTCTTGAACATGGTCATTCCCCCGCGCCTGAGCATGAGGCGGCGGGGCGTGCCGATCAGGGTTGATCGGTCGATGCGCGAAGACGGGTGGGCGCTTGTCGCCCGACACCACGCACTGATGCGGCCCCGGCCGCACAGGTTCGTCGCTCAGACGGAGAAAGACCGTGCCATGACCATCCCCTGGACCAAGGCAAGAGCGACCGGTGCGCTGGCAGGTCTCCTGGCTCATGGGTCATCGCCTGATGCACGGCCTTCCCAGGCTCTGGATGCTGCTGCATCGTCCGGCCCAGTGGCTGGCGAAATGACCTTTCCGGTCTTTCACCCCTATGCATCACGCTCGCCATTTACAGTTGCAGGGACAGCCTCGGATCAGGACAGCACAGGCCATCCGCACCGCGTTCCCATTTTAAACCCCTTGCGGAGTACCGGCGCGATCATGCCCGCTCGATCGGAAAAACCGGCGAGCAGGCAAACGGGCCGTTAATTGAGATTGGCTAACTGCGCAAGGACCGCGATGCCCGGCAGCATGGCGACGAGACATCCACGCACTCGGGCTGGCGGGCTGGCGGGCTGGCGGGCTTGCAGGGGACCAGGCCTCAATGACGCACGGCCTGGCCGATCCTTCTAACCTCCAAAGGCATAGCGTAGGCGCAGGCCGTACATACGCGGCTGACCGTACAGATAGGACACGAAGCCGCCGGAGGCGTGCATGTCATTCACTGCGACGGCGTAGCGCTTGTTGGTGACATTGGTCGCAAATAGCGACAGGTCGATCGGGCTGCCGGCGACCTCACGCCAGTTCAGATTGAAATTGAGCAACTCGTAAGAGGGTAGCGTGCCGTAGGTCGTGCTGAAAATGACCTGCTTGTCGATATAGCTGTAGGTTGCCGAGACTGACACGTCCCCGACGCTTTCAGGAAGTGGCAGCGTGTACGTGCCGGTGAGTGAAAGTTTATGCTTGGGGGTGTAGGGGGCGGGTTGTCCGGGGTTGATCGGAATGAACCCGTCATAGGGACTATCGGCGGGGAAGGTGGGGGTTACGGTCGTTTTCAGCTTCGCATCGATATAGGCATAGCTTGCATCGATGCGAAAGCCGGCGACCGGACCAAGGCTTGTTTCGACCTCGACCCCTTTCAACCGCGATTGCCCGATATTGACGATGGCGTTGTTCGGCGGCGCCGAGCCGCGCGCTGGCGAGGATGTGAGGCCAAGGGCTATCTGCTGGTTCGACAGATCGTTGTAGAAGCCCGCAAGGTTCAGATTGCCGGGAACAGCGCCGTGCCAACTCGCTTTCACGCCGATCTCATAGGCCTCCACCTTTTCTGGATCATAGGTGGTGAAACCACCCGCCGCGAGCGGATTGACGCTGCCCTGCCGATAGCCGCGCGCATATTTGGCGTAGATGAGGAAGTCATCCATGGGCGTATAGTCCAGCCCCAGCAGCCATGTGGGCGCGTCGCTCCTTTGGACGGGTCTGTCGAGGCACTGGTTGAGGCTGGTGATCGGAGGATTGCCTGCCGGGCGCAACGTGGGATTGGCGCAGCGGCCGACGGGCGCCGATCCGGCCGGGAACAGGAACTGGGCGTTCAGCGCGCGTGCCCGCGAAACGTCCCAGGTGTAGCGGAACCCGCCGGTCAGTTTCAGATGGTCTGTCAGGCTGTAGGAGGCCTGACCATAGAGCGCGTAATTGTGGAAAGAGGCGCGGAAGCGCTGGATCGTAAGCGAGCCTGTCGTGCCGGGGAAGTTCGCGCATTGAAAGGCGAACCTGTCTGTGCAGATCAGCCGTGTCGCGGCATAGATGCTGTTGTCGCCCAGCGGATTGCTAAGCTCCAGATAACCGCCCGCCTGCCAGTTCAGCTTGCCGCCAAAACCGCGTCCCTGAAACTGCAATTCCTCGGTGACGTTCTCCTGATCGGCGAGCGAGCCGCCCGGCGGCGCGAAGGATGTGTTGAACGAGCCATGCGCGCCGGTCAGAGCGCCGCCCGCGACCACGGCGCCTGTTCGCGGGTTGGTCTGCGACGGGGGGACGATCGCATCGACGCCAAAGAAGTCCGACCGGATACGGTTATAGAATTGCGAGTAGCTGGCGATGTTCTTGACCGTAAGCTGGTCGGTCGCCTGCCAGGTCGTCGTGTTGATGATCTGCCATTGGCGCACCAGGCTGAGCGGGTCGGCGACGGCGGATTGGACCGCGAATTTGCTCTGGCCCCGTTGTCGATCGATCTGATCGCAAATCGGTTGGCCTTGCGGAAAAATGGCGTTGTTGCAGGCCGATACCTGGGGCAATTGCCCGTTGGTGCTGGAATGGAGATAGGAAAGGATGGTGTAGTTTTCGAGATTGGGCGTCAGGTCGATGACCAGGCTGGCGCGCAGCGCCCAGTAATCGAGATCGGCGAAATCATCCGGCCCGATGCCCGAAATATTCTTCATATAACCGTCGCGGACCTGCCGGTCGAAGCCGATCCGCAGGCGAGCAGTGTCGCCCAGGGGTGTGTTGATAACCCCTTGCAACCGCCGCAGGTCATAATTGCCGACCGATCCTTCCACATAACCCTCAAAATCCTCGCCGGGACGCCGGGGGACCAGCAGGACTGCGCCGCCGGTGGTGTTGCGACCGAACAGAGTGCCCTGCGGACCTTTCAACACCTGGACGTTCTGAAGGTCGAAGAAGGAACCAGGACCAGCGCCATCGCCACTGCCGATGGACGCAGTACCGCCGCGTGGCGCCACGACATCGGCGAAATAGATGCCCACCGATGCCGTAGTGCGCGATTCCTGCGAAAAGCCGCGGATGGCGAAACTCGCATTGTCGGTGCCAAAACGGCTATTGGCGCTGAGCGAGGGCGTATAGGTCGCCAGATCGTTACCGCTGTTGATGTTCCGGTTGTCGAGTTGCCCTTGATTGAACACGGTGATGGAGATCGGCACATCCTGTAGCCGTTCCTCGACCCGCCGCGCGGTCACGATGATGTCCGTCGGGTCGCCGCCGGTCTGTGCAGCGGATGATGCACCAGTTCCCAGCGCGATCATGGATGCGGATGCCCACAGTGTGGACGCCAATAGCTTGGTCATTACCTCTCCCATTTTTGATTTGGCCCTTGGTGGGCCGCCGGCTTTCCGGCCTGGTTTGAAGCTGGTGGGGCGGTCGGCCTCAGCCGGACCGCCCCGCAGACGGTGTCAGTCGTCGCCGCTGATCTGGATGGCCCAGATATGGGCAGAGCGCTCCCGATCCATGGTCGGATGCGCCGGGCCGACCTCGGTTGCCAGGCGTTTGGAAACGGCCACGAGGTCGTCGGTGTCGATCTCATAAGCGGTGACGTAGGGCCATGCTTCCATGCCCGGTAGGTTGCCGCGCACGACCTGATAGCGTCGCGCGCTTTTGACAGCGTCGATCTTGCGGAAGTCCGGCATGTGGACATCCTCATACCAGCGATTGCAGCGTTCCTCGTCGCCTTCGCCGGATGTCGGGCCGTTCAGAGCCAGCATGAGATATTTGGCCAAAGCGCTCTCCCTATCGCTTGTTCCATGCGAACCCTTTTTGATTCTGCCGCCGGAAATGTCGGGATATGCGTAACATTGTGAATGATATGTCACAATAGCGAAAATATAGTCAAAAAATAGGATCGCCCTTCGGTGCTTGGTTCATGATTGTCGAGAATGCCTTGAGAGGGGCCTTGACCGCGTGGCGCGCGCGCTCCTAAGTCCAGTCAATTCGAAATAGTGAACAGGAAATATGACCCGTTCTTCTCCTGGCGTCGCGCGTGTGGTGGCCATCCTCAATTTCATGGCCGAACATCCCGGCGAATCTTTCACCCTGACGGATTTCGTGCGGGCGCTGAAGCTGAGCCGGGCGACCTGCCATGCCCTGCTCGCCGGGCTTGTGGAGGCCAATTATCTTTATCGGACCAGCGACAAAAGCTATGTGCTCGGTCCCGCGCTGATCGCTGTCGGCCGGGTCGCGGACGAGCATCTCTCCCCGGTTCGCATCGCCCTGCCGGAAATGCGCGTTCTGGCGGATGAATATGACGCGGTCTGCACGGCTGTGTTTCGGGAGGGCAATGAAATCATCGTCCGGGAACGGGCCGCCTCGCGCTCCAATCTGGGCTGGTCGGTGCCGCGCGGCACGCGATTGCCGCTGAAACCCCCGGCCGGTACCAATTGGGTGAGCTGGTCGCCTCAGGCCGATGCAGATGCGTTTATCGACTCCACTTTGCCGGGCGTCTCGAAGGAATATCGCGAGGAACTTCACGCGGGTATCCGCCTTACGCGCGAACTGGGCTTTCAGATCATTCTGAGAACGTCGGATGAGCAGCGGGGATCGATCGGCTGGCTGTTTGACGAACCCGATGCCGTCGCCGGAATCAGCGTCGCCACCACATTGGACGAGGCGGAAACCTATCCGCTCGCGTCCCTCGCCGCGCCGGTGTTCGACGCGCAAAAGCAGGTCGCGTTCGTACTCGTGCTAAGCGGCCTGGGCGGTTCCTACAGCGGCGCGCAGATCATGCAGATTGGCCGCCGACTGCGTGACGCGGGGCATCGCCTCACCGATTTTCTGGCAGGCCGCCAACCCTGATTTTCAGGGGACAATAGGCTTTACGCTTTTCCTGATAACGGATCGCCATTGACGGCAGGAGCAGTTTCGCCTTACTTGTTATATATCGAATAAATATTCGAAATAACGAATAAGGATGAAATATGGAGGGAGGGTTTGTCGAGGGCCGCCATGTTGCGGGGTTGGGAGCGCCATTTACGGTCGAAAATCCATCGACCGGCAGCGTGATCAAGACTCTGAGCGGCATGTCCCTGCGGCAAGTCGGGGAAGCGATCAGTTCTGCGCGCCGGGCATTTGATTCAGGTATCTGGAGCGACCTGCCGATTGCGGCGCGCGCAGAGACGTTGCGACGCTATGTCGCGGGGCTGGAGGCGCGGGCGGACCGGATCATCGACCTTGTCGCTCTGGAAGCAGGCTGCCCGCGTTTTACGCCGTCCATGCGGAGCCAGGTCCAGACGCCACTCGCCCAGGCGTACCAGATCATCGATCTGGCACTGGCGCTGCCAGACTATGAGGATAACCCGTTGCCGATCAGCGAGCGGGTGAACCCGATGGGGCAACCCTATCAGAGCCTGCGCCAGTATACGCCGATCGGTGTGGTCGCTGCCATAGCGGCCTATAATTTCCCTTTTCTGACGGCGCTGTGGAAGGTCATGCCCGCGCTGATCACCGGCAATATGGTGGTCCTGCGGCCAAGCCCGCTCACGCCTCTGTCCGCGGTGGTCTTCGGCGAAGCCGCCGACGAAGCCGGGCTGCCGCCGGGCGTGCTCAATATTGTCGTGGAGGGCGGGATCGAAGGGGCGCAATTGCTCACGACCCACGCGGATGTCGATATGGTGGCGTTCACCGGGTCGACCGCTGTGGGCGTGCAGGTGATGCAGCAGGCAGCAGCGACGATGAAGCGCCTGCAACTCGAACTGGGTGGCAAGTCGGCGCAGATTTTCCTGCCCGATGCCATCGACAAGGTCGTGCCCGTCATGATTGGCGCATGCACCGCCCATGCGGGGCAGGGCTGCGCGCTGGGCACCCGCATCTTCGTGCCGGAGGCGGACAAGCCCGCGATCGTGGAGAAGATCAAGGCTGCATTCGCTGCCATCCGCATCGGCGGGGCTGATGACCTTACGACCCAGTTGGGGCCGGTTATCTCGGCCGCGCAACGTGCGCGTTGCGAACATTTCGTTGCGCTTGCGGTGGAGAGTGGCGGGACCATCGTTACGGGCGGTCGGCGTCCGGACAGCCCGGAAGGCGGCTTTTTCTTCGAGCCGACCGTGCTTGATCTGCCCGACAATGCGAACCCTGCGGCGCAGGAGGAGATATTCGGGCCGGTGCTCTGCATCATCGGTTATCGCGACCTCGATCATGCGGTGCAGATGGCGAACGACTCCCGCTACGGGCTGTCTGGCTACGTTTTTGGCGCGGATCGGCGCAAGGCGCTGGAGGTCGCGTTGCGGATCAAGAGCGGCACGGTCAATGTGAACGGCGCGATGATGAGCAGCTATGTTTCGGCCGGCGGCCAGCGGATGAGCGGCGTCGGGCGTGAGCGGGGCGTCGAGGGCATCCGCCTTTACCAGCAACTTAGCTGCATCAACATGGGGGCATGACATGAAGGGACTGATCGAAGGCAAGGTTGCCGTGATCACGGGTGCGGGATCGGGGGTAGGACAGGCGGCGGCGCTGCTCTTCACTCGCCATGGCGCGCGCGTCGTGGTGGCCGACATCGATGCCGCCCGCGCCGACGAAACGGTAGCGATGATCCATGTCGAGGGCGGCGAAGCCTGTGCCGCGCGTTGCAATGTAGCGGATGAAATCGATGTCGAACGACTGATCACGCTTGCGGTCGTCACCTATGGGCGGCTCGATATCCTGTATAATAATGCGGGCATCACCGTCATGGGATCGCCGGGGAAGGGACCAAAACCGCTTGTCGAGACGACCGCCGAGGAAATCACGGCGGTGCAGGCGGTGAACGTCAATGGCGTACTTTATGGGTGCAAGGCTGCCATCGCGGTATTTGCGCAGCAAGGCGGTGGCGGGGCGATCATAAACACGGCGTCGGTGGCTGGACTGATCGGCTATGGCGGGGTGGCCTATGGGGCGACCAAGGGCGCTGTCGTCGGGCTGACCCGGACGCTGGCGATGGAGGTTGCTGCGCAGGGCATAAGGATCAATTCGGTGTGCCCGGCGGGCATGCCTACCCGCTATGGCGGCATGGATTCGACCGGTCCCAATGCCGATCGCGTGCGCCAAAGCATGGGGGCCGCGCATCCGCTGGGTTGTGCGATCGACCCGATGGATTGCGCCAACGCCGCGCTGTTCCTGGTGTCCGATCTCGCCGCCAATATAACAGGCGTGAATTTGCCGGTCGATGGTGGCCTTTCGGCGGGCGTTCCGCTGCGCCGATGACGCAAGACGATCGCCCGATGATGTTGATAACCGGCGGAACCGGCTCGATCGGGCGAGAGATCGCAGCCCAGGCGCTGGAGGCTGGCTGGCGTGTGGTGGTTCATGGCCGCACGCAGGACAGCGTCGACACGGTGATTAAAGGGTTCACCCGGCAGCCCACGGACATGGTCGGTTATGCCGGGAACGCGTTTGCAGAAGGTGCCGTGCCGTCGATCGTGGAACGCGCCGCTTCCAGTTTCGGTCGGATCGATGCCGTGGTCGATTGCGTGACGGGCGGCCCGCCCGGCGTGGTCGGACGCTTCGTCGACACCGATCCTGCGGGTTATCCGTGCCTGCTGGATGCATCGGTCGCCCATATCCAGCGGCTGGCCCATGCCGCCTTGCCCTGGCTGGCGCGGCGAGGCGGAACATTGATTGCCTTCGCCTCCGATGCCGGGCGTTTCGCGGCGCCGGGGCAGGCGGCGATCGGCGCGTCGCGGGCGGGGATTATGGGCTTTGTCCGCAACCTCGCGATGGACGCCGCGCAGGATGGTGTCCGGGTTCATTGCATAGCGCCGGGCTTCGTCGAAGGCAGCGCCAGCTTGGTACGGACAGAGGCGCGCGCGCCTGATCGGGTCGCCAAAGCGAGGATGCGTGCGGGCCTTGGCCTGCCGACGCCTGCGGACATCGCGCCGCTGGTCCTGTTCCTGTGTGGCGATGGAGCGCGCAAGGTCACAGGCCAGATCATCAGCGTGAATGGTGGATTGAACGCATGAGGGAATGTCGATGAAACAGGTTGTGTTGCGGGCCTATCCGAAGGGCGCGCCCAGCGTCGGGGACTTTGCGGTCGAAACCGCCGCGATTCCCAAACCGGCGGCAGGCGAGGTGCTGCTCAAGACCTACTGGCTTTCGCTCGATCCGCTGATCCGTTTTTCGCTGGATGAGCGGCGGCTGACGGGTCGGGCGCAGGTACGGCCGGGCGAAGTTCTCTATGGCGGAGCGGTGTCGCGGGTCGAGGCATCCAATGCCGAAGACTTCGCCATCGGTGATTGGGTGGAGGGGCGGACGGGTTGGCGCGAATTTGCGGCAATCGACCCCACCGCCGTGCCGCTGCGCAAGATTGATGCAGTCGCCGCACCGCCATCTTCCGCGTTGGGTTTGCTGGGTATGCCAGGGCAGACGGCGCATGCCTGCATGATCGAGATAGGTCGGGTGAAGGCGGGCGAGACGGTGGTGATCTCTGCTGCGGCGGGAGCGGTCGGCACGATCGCGGGGCAGATCGGTAAGCTGCTCGGCGCCAAGGTTGTGGGCATTGCCGGTGGGGCCGCCAAATGCCGCGCGGTCGAGGCGCTCGGCTTCGATGTCTGTGTCGATTACAAGGCTGACGATTATGCCGAGCAGCTCGCTGCCGCCTGCGCCGGAGGGATCGACGTCTATGTCGAGAATGTCGGCGGGGCGGTGACGCAGGCGGTGCTGCCGCTGCTCAAATATCAGGCGCGCATGCCGGTCTGCGGTTTCATCGCTTATTATGGCCTGGGGCTGGAAGGGCCGGGGCCGGACCGGCTGCCCGGCTTCATGCGGACCATCATGTCCAGGGGACTGGAGGTGCGCGGTTTCGGTGGGGCTATGGTGGCCGGGCAGAAAGCGCTTGACGATCTCGCGCGCTGGCATGGCGAGGGGAAGATCAAGCTGACCGAGACGGTGGTCGAGGGGCTGGACGAGGCACCCGCTGCTTTTGCTGGCATTTTCAGCGGCAATGCGAATGTGGGCAAACTCGTCGTCCGCGTCGCCGCGGATTGATGCCGTGACGTTGGCCGATACTGAAAGCGTCTGCGCGCAGGCCGTTCCGCTCGCAGGCGGGCGCAATTTTCGTGATCTGGGCGGTTATCGCGGAATGGATGGGCGGGCGGTGCGCCGGGGTCTGCTGTATCGTTCGGGGAGTCTGGCGGGAGTGACGCCCGAGGGGCTTGGAACGCTGCGCGCATTGGGCGTTGTGGGGCTTTGCGACCTGCGGACGACGCGGGAACGACTGACCGAACCGGTGGACTGGCACGCGGCGCTGGGCCTGTCTTATTGGTCGCGCGATTATGAAACGAGCTTTGGGGAACTCAGGCGCCTGATGGCGTCGGACCTGCCCGATGCAGAGGCGGCGCAGGCGGCGATGCTGGAAGGCTATCGACGTCTGCCGTTCGAACAGGCGCCAGCCTATCGCGAACTGTTCCGGCGACTGCATGACGGCGAGGTGCCGCTGATCTTCAATTGTTCGGCGGGCAAGGATCGGGCGGGAACCGCTGCGGCGCTGATCCTGACCGCGCTCGGCGTACCCCGCGAGACGGTGCTGGCCGACTTTGCCCTGACCGACCGCATGGGCAATCTGGAGCGGCTGATGGCTCGGCCCGCAGCCGAAGGGAGCCTGCTGGCACGCCAGTCGCCCGAAGTCGTGCGCGCGATCCTGAGTGCCGATCCCCAGTATATGGCGACGGCGCTGGATCTGGTCGCGCCCGACGCGCGGGCATTTGAGGATTATCTGGAGGGCGTGCTGGGGGTCGACCGAAACCGACTGGACGTCATCAGGAAGCGACTGCTCGCCTGATCCGCACGGCAACCGTGCTTGACATGAAGTTCTATATATGGATAAAAATGTCGAAATAACGAATTATAAAGATGGATCGTCGGTGTCGACGGCTTAGGGAGAATAGGATGTCAGAGCGCTCAGGCGATGAAGGCGGTCCGATGGTTGGCGGTGTCGTGGCCCTGCCTTTGGAAGGCGCGGGGCATTTCACGGCTGCGTCTGGTGTGGCGCGGGGTACGGGCCTGCCAAAGACCGAGAGCGCGGTGGTTGAGAAGGCCACGCCCTATGCCTTTTACGTACTCGCCGTCCTGACGATTGCGGGCCTGCTCAACTTTCTGGATCGCCTGATCCTCTCCATCCTGGCGCAGAGCATCAAGGTCGACCTCCAATTGACTGACGCGCAGCTTGGCTTCCTGCTCGGCACCGGCTTTGCCGTTTTCTATTCGGTGGTCGGCATTGCGATGGGCCGGATTGCCGACGTGCTCAGCCGGACGCGGCTGATGGCGACGGGATTGGCCACCTGGTCGATCATGACCGCCGCCGGGGCGGGGGCGACCAGTTTCGCTGGGCTGGGCGCGGCGCGGATCGGCGTCGGTGTGGGAGAGGCCACCGCGAACCCCTGTTCACACTCGCTGATTTCCGACTATTTTCCGGCGCGTAACCGGGCTGCCGCGCTCGGCACCTATGTGGCGGGCGCCTATCTGGGGGGCGCCGCCGCGCTCGTGCTGGGGGGCTATATTCTTCAGCATTGGGGCAGCATGTGCGCGGGCGTGCCGGGCGATTTCGCCTGTGGTATCAAGGGCTGGCAGGCGGCGCTGCTGATCGTCGGCCTGCCCGGACTACCGCTCGCGATCCTCGTCGCGACATTGCGGGAGCCGCATCGCCCCGGCAAGGAGGAAGTGCCGCTCGGACGCTTGCTCATTCGGGAGTTCGGCGCGGCAATCCCGCCCTTCACCCTTGTCAGCCTCTATCGTACTGGCAATCGGCAGGCGCTGACCGCCAATCTGTTGCTGATTGCACTGCTGGTCGGGCTTGCGGTCGGGCTGATCGTGCTGACAGGGGATGTGGCCCAGTGGAGCGCGATTGCGCTGGGTGCCTATGCGATCATCACCTGGGGGCAGGCGCAGAAGTTGCGCGATCTGCCCTTTTATCGGCTGACCTTCGGCTGTCCGACCTATGTGCTGGCTATGCTCGGCGGGGCGATGGTTGCCTGCGCGACTGGCGCGGTGAATGCCTGGTCGGCGGCCTATGCCATTCGCGAGCTGCATATGTCGCCTGCCTCGGCCGGCGGCACGCTTGGCCTTATCATGGCGTCGACCAGCGCCCTGGGGGTGATCGGCGGTGGCTGGCTGGCCGATCGGTGGAAGCAGAGTGATCCGCGCGCGCCGCTCTGGATCGCGGCGATCAGCATGACCGGGACGCTCCCTGCACTCGCCATGATGTTGAGCGCCACCACGCCGCAGGGTTTTCTGCCCGGCTTTGCTATCTTTGCGCTGTTCACTTCGGGATGGGCCGGGGCCTTTGCCGCGATGATCCAGGATCTGGTGCTGCCCAGGATGCGGGGTGGCGCGGCGTCCGCCTTTGCGCTCGTCAACATCGTCATTTCCGCAGGGGCCGGACCCTATTGGGTGGGCAAGGTCAGCACTCTGACCGGATCGCTCGCCTGGGGAATGATCAGTGTCCAACTGCTCGCGCCGGTCGCCTTTGTGCTGCTGTACCTGGCCGGCCGCCGCCTGCGCCATGAAACAGCCGCAGGGCGGCTGGCCCGCGCCGAGGCGGCTGGCGAGAAAATTGCGGGGCTGGCCCCGATCCCGACTTCACCTGCCTGAAGGGCAAAGATACGCAAGAGGACTGTAATGGCCGATGTTCTGACCCGCGACGATCCGCTTTACGAGCAGCTCTATGACGTTCGCCGTGAAGCGATGGAGATGGGTAATCTGGTCGAGGAGGACATGAACCCGAAGCTGTCCGCGCTGCGCGATCGGGCGGAAGTGCATAAAGGATCGCTGAGAGCGTTGCTCGGTCTGCCCGAAGTCAAGCGCCACAAGGTCGGCTTGGGGCGGCAAAGCTATACGGTGCTGAGCTTTGCGGCGTGCGAAAAGGTCTTTCGGGAAAATGGCCGTTTTTCGTCAAGCATCATCCATCATCCGAACCCGACCAACGAACAAATGATGGGCATCCTGGAAATGGATGGGTTGCAGCATCTGGCCTATCGCAAGACGTTGCAGCCGATGTTCATCAAGCCGCGCACGCTGACCTGGTGGCGTCAGCGCTGGATCAACGAGATTGTCGAGACGCTGATCGCCCGCTTGCAGACACAGGATCGCGCCGAACTAAACCTGGAATATTGCGCACGCGTGCCCGTCCATACCGTAACCCGCGCGATCGGCATGGAGGGGGATGATGCGCTGATATTCCGCAATGCGCTGATCCGCAGCAGTGAAGTCGGCCACATCCCGCCGGAGATCCGGGCGGAAGCGTCGGAAACCGTCTGGCGGATGCTGGCCGAATTGATTGCCAGCCGCCGCGCTGATCCGGGCGACGATGTCGTGTCGAAGCTGATCGAGGCGACGGTGCAATTGCCGGATGGCTCCGAACGACCGCTCAACGATCGCGAGATCGCAATCAACAGTCGCCTCGTGATGGTTGCGGGCGGCGGAACGTCCTGGCGGCAGTTCGGGATTACGCTGTGGGCATTGTTAACCCGGCGCGATCAACTGGACGCGGTGAAGGCGGACCGGGCGCTGGTCGATGCGGCGATCGAGGAATCGGTGCGCTGGAACGTGACCGCGCCAGTGTTCAGCCGGTTGGTGACGGAGGATTCTGAACTGGGCGGCGTCGTCATCCCGGCCGGGTCGGTTGTCGAACTGTGCACGGGCGCAGCCAATCGTGATCCCGTCCGCTGGGACGATCCCGATGATTATGATCTTCACCGTCCGCTCAAGCCGCATCTGGGCTTTGGCATCGGCCAGCATCAGTGTCTGGGCATGAATGTGGCGCGCAGCGAGATCAATGTCGGCATCAACGCGCTGCTCGACGCCTTTCCCGACATCCGGCTCGATCCCGACCAGCCCGCGCCTTTCCTGACTGGCGGGCTGGAACAGCGCGGCATGTCGGCCATTCCAGTGCTGCTGCGCTGACATGGCCGCCGCGGTCCCGCGCCAGTTGCCCGCCGTCGAAAAGGATTCGGGTTTCTATTGGCGCGCGGGCGAAATGGGGATGCTGCTGATCCAGCGCTGTGCCTGTGGGCGGTATCAGCATCCGCCGCTGCCGCGCTGCGCCGACTGTGGCGGCGATGCGCTGGCGCCTGCACCGGTTTCGGGCCGGGCGAGAGTAGCCACATTCACGGTCAATCATCAACCTTGGCGTCCGGGGCTGGCTGTCCCCTATGTCTTTGCCGTGGTGGAACTGGAGGAACAGGCCGAGCTATATGCCATGACGAACATCGTGGATTGCGCGCCGGAGGCTGTGAGCATCGGGTTGTCTGTCGAGGTGCAGTTCGAGCGCCATGAAGATGTGTGGCTGCCGATGTTCCGACCGCGTGGGACCGATTAAATGGTGCATGCGGAAAAGCAGGTCTGCATCACAGGCGCAGGCCAGTCTGCGGTCGGGCGTCCCTCGCCGCGCAGCGCGTTGCAACTGACACTTGATGCCTGTGATGCGGCGATCGCGGACGCTGGCCTGACCCTCGCCGAGATAGACGGGCTGACCACCTATCCCGGACCGACCGGCGACGGTGGCGGCTTTTCCCCGGTTGGCGCGACAGAGGTGATGCTGGCATCGGGCATGAAACCGGTCTGGGTCGGTGCCTCGATCGAGGGGCATGGGCATATGAGCGCGATCTTCAGCGCGATTCAGGCCATCGCATCGGGCCTATGCCGCCATGTGCTGATATTCCGCACCGTGGCCGAAGCGACAGCGCGCGCCACGCCGCGTGGCGGCGGCAGTCTGCCGACCCGCGCTACACGCGGCAATATGTGGTCCGCGCCGTTCAACGCCCTTTCCCCGGCCAATCTCTATGCGCTCTACGCGCAGGCCTATTGCGCCAAATATGGCGCATCGGCAGTGCAGCTCGGCGCGATCGCGGTCAACAGCCGCCATATGGCGAGCCTCAATCCCAACGCGATCTACCGGACGCCGATCAGCATTGAGGACTATCTTGAATCTCGTATCATTTCCTCGCCGCTGCGGCTGTACGATTGCGACACCCATATCGACGGATCGACCGCGATCCTGTTGTCGCGGCGAGACATTGCGATGGACATGGCGCGCACCCCGATTGAGATCGAGGCGATGGGCATGTCGCTGGGCGGGCTGGGTATCGGCCGCCATGTCGGCGATTTCACGCAATTGCCTGCGGACGGCGCGGGGGAGATGCTGTGGTCGCGCACCGATCTCAAACCCCGCGATGTCGATGTCGCGCAAATCTATGATGGCTTCTCGATCCTGACCCTGTTGTGGATGGAGAGTCTTGGCCTGTGCGGGCGAGGAGAGGCGGCGCAGTTCGTCGAAGGCGGCACTCGGATCGGGCTGAACGGGGAATTGTCGCTCAATACCAGTGGCGGGCAACTCTCTGCCGGGCGTTTTCATGGCTATGGCCACACCTATGAGGCGTGCCTCCAGCTTTGGGGCAAGGGTGGGGCGCGGCAAGTGAAAGACGCGCGAACCTGCCTCGTCGCCAATGGCGGCTATGGCTATGGGGCGCTCCTGCTCAAGCGCGGCTGATGCCGCCCCGATGCGACGGACGCGGGGCATTTCTTCTTTGATCGACATGGCTTGACAATGCGGCCTGACGCGCAGAAAATTCATATAACAGAATATAATGTCGAAATAGTGAATTTAATTTTCGAGAGGAGGACTGACATGGCCCTGAACGAACTTACCCAGACCCACCCCGCCCAGCCAGGAGAGGGAGGCAGCCAGACGGCGTCCCAGAACGCAAGGGGCCCACTGATAGATGCCGATGCGCATCTCGATCCACCTTATGAAATGTGGAAGGATTATCTGCCCGCGCATCTCCGTGACCAGGCGCCCTATATCGAGGAGGGCGAGGAGCATGACTGGATCGTGTTCGAGGGCAATCGTCGCGCGGTCAAGCAGTTGAACAACACGGCGGGCAAGGCGGGCAAAGACTTCAAGATGAACGTCAAGCGCTCGGAGATGCGGGCGGCCTGGCTGCCCGAGCAACGTTTGGCAGACATGGATCAAGATGGTGTCGAGGCGGCGGTGATATTTGGCGGGGGTCCGCTGGGAACGAAGAATAGCGAACTCTATATCGCCAGTTTCGAAACCTATAATCGCTGGCTGTGGGATTTTTGCGGGACCGATCGCAAGCGCCTTCAGGGCGTGGCCTATCTGCCGATGCGTGATGTTGAAGAGACGATCGGACTGATGCGGCAGGCGGCGAAGCTGGGGTTCCGCACGGTCAATATTCCCGCTTTCCCCCAATCGGCAGATGGCATCAGCACATCGGCGACCGTAAAAGCGATTTCATCAGGGCAGGGCGCCGCGCTTACGGGCAATCCGACGGGCGAGCGTTCCTATCGCGATCCTGAGTTCGAGCGCTTTTGGGCCGAGGTGTGCGAGCTGGACCTGACCGTTACCGTCCATCTGGGCGCGCGCGTGCCGCGTTTTGGCGAGAAGGCGCATTTCCTGCCCGACATGCTGATGAGCAAG
The DNA here is from genome assembly GCF_037154075.1 of Sphingobium aromaticiconvertens. Taxonomy (NCBI): domain Bacteria; kingdom Pseudomonadati; phylum Pseudomonadota; class Alphaproteobacteria; order Sphingomonadales; family Sphingobiaceae; genus Sphingobium; species Sphingobium aromaticiconvertens. The sequence continues at coordinate 4,865,843 of NZ_JBANRJ010000001.1, read as the reverse complement.
CTGTCGATGGCGGAGCCGATCGCGGTGCTGATCTTCGGCGGCGTTTTCCATCGCTTTCCCAAGCTGCGCTTCGTGACGGTGGAAAGCGGCGTGGGCTGGTTCGCCTGGGCGGCGGAATATATGGACCGCACCTGGGAACGGCAGCGCTTCTGGACCGATAGCCCGATCACCGAGCCGCCAAGCCACTTCATGGAGCAGAATGTCTATGGCTCCTTCATTCAGGACCGGATCGGCATAATGCAGCGCGACTGGAAGGGGGGACGTAACATCATGTGGTCGTCCGACTATCCCCATTCCGAAACATCATGGCCGGAATCGCATCAGGTCGTCGCGCGCGACTTTGCGGGCGTGCCGGACAAGGACATCCATGAGATCGTCTATGCCCGCGCCAAGCGCGTATATCAGATTGGTTGAACCGATGACGGAGCGGCGAGAAGGTGCCGCTCCGTCACCCCCCTTACAGGCCTAGCAGCGTATAGGTGTCGTGCCGCTCGATCCCGGCGCCTAGCCGCTGGACGAAGATATCGACGATCTGCGGGTCAACCCGTGTCGTGATCGCCCAGTGATAATAGCCGTAAATCTGTGCCGCCCGGTAATCGTCCCAGGCCTGCCCCGCGTCGGGCACGATCCCGCCATGCGCGCGCACCCGGTCGAGATACTGGACCAGCAGCGCCCGTTCTTCGTGCGCGGCAATCTCTTCGGGCAGGACGGCGGCGATATGATAGGCGACATCCTGCGCCCAGTTGCCGCGCTGGATCAACTGCCAGTCGGTAAGGCCCGGCCCTTCTTCCGTCAGGTAGAAATTGCCCGCATGACAATCGCCATGCAGGATGGTCATCGGCGCGTTGGCGAAGCGGCGTTCGAGTCGCTTCATACCCTCCAGCAGCAGCGCTGCGTCACTGGTGCGCGCATTCAGCCGGGCGCAGCGCGGACCGTCCATCAGCGCCTGCAATTGTGGCGCGGAAAAGTGCGGGCTGGTGGCGAGGTAGGGCAGGCGCGACGGAATCCAGTCATTGTCGGCAAGCAGCGCGGAGGCCGCATGCAGGCGCGCAATCTGGTCGAGGCTCTGTTCGGCCAACGATGGAGTGAACGGATCAAGCGCGGAGCAGAAGCGGGCGCCCGCGTCGATCAGATCCTCCATGATAAGCAGCGCGCTGCTGCCATCCTGGCCGATGACCGCGATGGTGCGGGGCACGCGCAGCGACACATGGGGGGCGATGCGGGCGTAGAATTCCGCTTCGCGCACCGCAGTCGCACCCGCCATCCGCGCCTTGCCGGCGCTCAGCATCGCCTTCAGGCAGAAGCGATGAGTCTTGTCGGGATCGTTGGCGAAACGGGCGCCAAAGCGCACCTTGGCCGCAACCGTCTCGAAATTGTCGATGTCGCCGACCCAGATCACCGCCGCGCCGCCGGACACCGGCGCAAGCGCGGCCTGCAACCAGACGGGATCGAGCGCATCGGCCAGTTCGACCGGCACCGCCAGATCCCGCTCGACGCTTCGTTCCATGTTCCCCAGCATTCAGTCTCTCCTATATATATATTATTTCAGCAGTGCGTCGAAGAAGGCCAGCGTCTGCGACCAGGACAGGCGGTCGAGCAGAGGATCATAGTGAACGCCGGGCACATGACTCATGCCGTCCGCTTCCTCGTCCGAAAAGCCGTGCCAGCCCTTGCTATAAAGGGTGACATGATGATCGACGCCGGCCGCGGTCATTTCCTGCCGTAAGGCTTCGATATCGGCGGGTGGTGCATAGGGATCATGCGCGCCGGTCAGGATCAGCAGCTTTGCCTTTACCGTCCCGGCATCCGCCGGGGCATGGGTCATCAGCAACCCATGAAGGCTGACCCCAGCGCGCAGGTCGGCGCCGCTGCGCGCCAGTTCGAGCACGCAGCGACCGCCAAGGCAAAATCCGACCGCGCCGATCCGTTCGGGGTCCACCTGATCCAGCCCGCGAAGCGCTTCGAAACCCGCGATCGCGCGCGCCCGCAGGCGCGATGGCTCCTGCATGAGCGGCGCCACCATCGCGCCGGCCTGCTTGGGATCGGCGAAGAAAGCGCCCTCGCCATAGAGGTCGGCGGCCAGTGCGACATAGCCGATATCCGCCAGCGTCTGCGCGCGCCGGGCGGTGCCGTCGCCCAGTCCGCGCGCATCATGCATCACCAATATGGCAGGGTGCGGCCCCGGACCAGCGGGCCGTGCCAGCCGGCCCCTGAGCATCACGCCTTCATCGGCATAGTCGACCGGCGTGAGATCGCCCCTGTCAATGGGATCAGAAGACGACATCGGCGATCTTCAGGTCGATGATATCTTCATCGCTATAGCCCAGCGTCGTCAATATGGCCTCGCTGTCCGCGCCGAGCGTGGGGGCCGGGCGGGCGTCCAGCGGGTTTCCGTCGAACTGCACCGGCGTGCTGACCATCGGCATGATCCGTCCCTCTCCATAGTCGACGGGCTGGATGTAGCGATTGGCCATGACCTGCGCATCCTGGCACAGCTCGCCGACGTCCTGCACCACGTCCCACTGCCCGTCCTGCCGCGACAGGATGTCGCGCCATTGGGCAAGGGTCTTCTGACCGAACAGGGCATCGAGTTCATCGACGCAGGCAGCAACGTTGCGGCTTCGGTCGGCGTCGGTCGTAAAGCGCGGATCGGCGGCCAGATCGGGGCGATCGGCCGCACCGCAAAAGGCCGCCCAGTAGCGCTGGCCCTGCAACATGCACAGCGCGACATAGCGGTCATCGCGGGTGCGGTAGCTGTTGACCAGCGGATTGCTGACCTGATTGCGGCGGACGCGCGGCGACTTGCCGCCACCATCCAGCGTCGCCTGGCTGATCGACCGCTGCATCTGCCACATGCCGGTGGCCAGCAGCGAAACGTCCACCACCGATGCATGGCCCGTCATGAGGCGCTGCGCGATCGCTGCGGCGACACCGCCAGCGAGCATGGCGGCGGCGGTCGTATCACCGAAAGCTGGACCCGGCGGCTGCACCGGATAGTCTGCATCATCGGCGGTCAGGGACGAGGCGATACCCGCCCGTGCCCAATAGGAAATGGAATCATATCCGCCCTTGTCCGCTTCTGGCCCTTGCGCGCCGACGCCGCTGCCCAGAGCATAGATGATGTTGGGGTAGCGCGCTCTGATCTGCTCGACCGAGATTCCCATCCGTCGTCGGGCTGGGGGCAACAGGTTGGTCAGCAGGACATCGGCGTCCTCCAGCAAGCGATACAATATGTCCTTTCCGGCATCTTGCCGAAGGTCCAGCGTAATGCTGCGCTTGCCGCGATTATAGCTTTCCCAGGACAGGATGAAGCCATGATCGCCGGGCTTCGACGCGCCAACGCGCAGGCCGCGTAGCGGATCGCCGGTCGGCGGTTCGACCTTGATGACCGTCGCACCCATGTCCGACAACATGCCGCCCGCTGCCGGCACGAAGGCCCACATCGCGACCTCGACGATTCTGATGCCGCTCAACGGTCCTTCCATTACCCACTCCTTATGGCCGACGGTTCGGTGGCCCGGCGCCGTGACGCGCGCATATCCAACGATCCAGAAGGCCTCATATTTATTCGCTATACAGAATTATTTTTCACGTTATGACTCATTCGTCAAGGCCGCATCGTCGTCCCCCAGTCAATATGGATGGTGCTACAAGCGGATCGCGACCAGGATACACCGCGCAGAAGGTGAAGGAAGATGAGGGTGTCGAACCAGAGCATGGATCGCGCGGCCGATCGAGAGGCCGTTGCCGATAGGGGGGAGAGCGCCCCGTCGTTGCCGGATCTGGCGAAGCGCGCGTTGGCGCGTGATCCGGCGAGAAGGGCGATCGAGTTCGAAGGGGTGTGGCATGACTGGGGCGCGGTGCGCCAGCTTGCTGACAGCGTTACGGACCTGATCAACGCGGCCGGTGTTGCGCCCGATGCGGCGATCGGCCTGGTAGCGCGTAGCCGCCCGGAAATGGTTGCGGCGCTCATTGGCCTTGTCGCGGCGGGGCGGACGATCCAGATGATCTACGCTTTCCAGTCCCCCACGGTCATTGCGCGCGATATTCGGGCGTTGAAGCCCGGTGTGGTCATCGTCGTCGCCCAGGATATGACGGACGCGCTGGATTGCGTGTTGGCCGAGCAGGGCATAGCGGGGATCGTGCTGGATGCCATGGCGGCCCATGCGGCCCCCGGCCACGCGCAATCGCGGATCAAGGATGTGGCGGTCCATGATATGCCGCAGATCGAGGTTTTGACCAGCGGCACGACCGGACCGCCCAAGCGCTTTCCGATTTCGTTCGATATGATGGCGCGCCATTATATGGGTAACAGGATGATGGGTGCGCGCCACGATGATGTGGAAGCCGGGCCGCCCTTTCTCCTCTTCTATCCGCTTGGTAATATATCGGGCATCTATTCGACGCTTCCGACGATGTTGCGCGGACAACCGGTGATGCTGCTTGATCGCTTCTCGCTGGAGGCGTGGCATGATTTCGTGCTGCGCTACCGGCCCACGGCCAGCGGCATACCGCCCTCGGCCTTTCGCATGCTGCTGGACGCGGATATCCCGCGAGAGGATTTGGCATCGCTCAAGGCTATGGCCAGCGGGGCGGCACCGCTCGACCCTTCGGTGCAGCGCGCGTTTGAGGCGCGCTACGGCATCCCGGTCCTCATGTCTTATGGAGCGACCGAATTTGGCGGACCGGTTGCGGCGATGACGCTGGAACTGGTCGAGCAATTTGACGGGGCCAAGCTGGGATCGGTCGGCCGGCCGCTGCCGGGCGCGCGATTGCAGGTCGTTGATCCCGTTACGGACGCGCTCTTGCCCGCTGGATGTGAGGGGCTGCTGGAGGTGTCCACGCCACGTATCGGCCAGGAATGGATCAGGACATCCGACATCGCCGTCATCGATGCGGACGGATTCCTGTTCATCCGCGGGCGGGCCGATGGCGCAATCATGCGAGGCGGTTTCAAGCTGCTGCCCGAAACGATCGAGCGCGCGCTGCTCGAACATCCCGCGATTGGCGCTGCGGCCGTGGTGGGTGTCGCGGACACTCGCCTGGGGCAGGTGCCAGGGGCTGCGATACAGCGCAAGGCCGGTGCAGCGCCGCTGAGTGCAGCCGAAGCGGAAGCGCATTTACGCAACCATGTGCCCGCCACCCACATTCCCGTGCATTGGCGCATGGTCGATGATCTTCCGAAAAACCCCTCGATGAAGATTGATCGACCGGCTGTGGCGAAGCTGTTTACAGGCGATTGAAACTGCCATCCCATGCAAGGCTATGGTGCTCTTGGCACGCGACCCTGGCAACAACTGGTGGATTTGCTCTGACTGAGCCGGCCTATCGCTGGCCAGACGGTTACACCATCCGTCTTGCCCAGCGGATCATCGCAATATCGATCATCTTGCCGTCAAGCACGCCGACTCCATCAGGCGCCGCTGCGATGATGCGTGAAGCCAGTTCCCGCTCGCTGGCCGAGGCGTGAAAATGGTGGCTGATGACCTCAAGCTGGGCTGGGTGGATCGCTGCCTTACCAATGAAGCCGAAGGCACGCGCCTGGCTGCATTCAGCTTCCAAAGCATCGGAATCGTCGATGGCGAAGCAGGGGGAATCGATCGCGGGCATGGCGCCAGATGCTGCAGCGTTAGCGATGGTGGCGCGGGCGAAATCGGGCCGGAATGGGCCGACCTGCTGACCAAGGTCGGCCGCATAGTCCGCGGCGCCGAACATCAGGCCTGCCAGTCGTGGCGTCGATGCAGCGATCGTGGCGGCATGGGCTACGCCACGGGCGGATTCGACGAGGGCGAGCAACTGCGCCCTTGAACCGCAATCGGTCAGAATATCGGCGGCGATGACAAAATCCGCATCATCCTCTGCCTTGGGCAGCAGGATATAATCGGGCGCGTTGGCGAGGCGGGCGAGGGCGATCAGATCCTCCAGCCCGATCGCGCGCCGCAAGGAATTGATCCGCACGGCGATCCGTTGCCTGATGACCGGGACGGTTTCGAGGAAGGCTGCGACATTCTGACGGGCTTGCAGCTTGTTGTCCTCCGCCACGGCATCCTCCAGATCCAGAATCAGGGCGTCGGTGATGGTCGCGACGGCCTTGGCGAAGCGATCCGGGCGCGATCCGGGCGTGAACAGCCAGCTACGGGGGAAGGCGGTCATGCGGTCCGTCCAGTCATGGGCTGGATTGTCCTGCTGAGGGGTGTCATCGGCCGGTGAACCGGGGTGGGCGCTTGTCCTGTGCGGCGTCGATGCCTTCGCGATGGTCGGCGGTGGTGGCCAACATCGGCTGAACGCTGAATTCCTGCGCGAGAAACTGGTCGAGTGATTGCGTTGATGCGGCGTCGAACAATTGTTTGGCCATGGCCTGCGCCAGCGGCGCGCCCTGCGCCATATCCATGGCCAAAGCCACCGCGCGGTCCAGCACTGGCTGGTCCACCACGACATCCAGCACAAGGCCCAGCGTCAGCGCTTCGGCTGCGTCAATCATGCGGGTGGAATAGACAATCTCCTTTGCGCGCATCGGCCCGACGAGACGAGTAAGATGCCAAATGGCGCCGGCGTCGGGAGCATAGCCGATCCGCCCGAAAATCTGGCAGAAGCGTGCGTCGGGTGCGGCGACGGCCATGTCGCAGGCCAGCGCCAGGCTCCACCCCGCACCGACGCAATTGCCTGCGACCGCGGCGATGACGGGTTTCGGACAGGCGGTGATGGCGCGGATCATGCGATGGAGCAGGCGCATGCGGTGCAGGAAGGCGGCGGTATCGCTGTGCCCCATTTCCCCGGTGTCCGAACCCGCGCAGAAATGCCCGCCCGCGCCGGTCAGGACGATCGCCCGGACCGTGTCGTCATCGGCCAGTTCGGTGAATATGTCCGCAATCCGTCCGCGCATCGCCATGGTGAAGGCGTTGCGGCGATCCGGCCGATCAAGCGTGACGACGGCTATCCCGTCCCGTCGGTCGAGCGTGACGCTCATGATGTGGTGCGCCAGCCGAATTTCTGCCCGCTTTCCCGTTCCCATTTGGCGTACCAGGGCGCCAGTTGGCGGGCGTGAAATTGGGGGGCGGACCGGATGGTTTCGCCGATCAGCAGAGGATTGGCCGTGCCGGGTTGATTGGCGGGCCATGGCGGCAAGCCGACACCGTTGGGGTCGCCGCCACGCATATAGTTCAACAGCCAGCCTTCCATTGTCCGGGCCAATGCGGTCGATTGCGGATCGGTGGCGGGCGATTGACCGAACCAGTAAGGGCGATCCGCGCAATGGTCCGCACCGGGTTCCTGCCGCTGAGCGGGAGGCAGATAGTCGAAATGATAGGACCATGTCGGCACGCCGGCGCGCGCCGCCAATTGGGTCATGCCCATGGCTGCAGAGGTGAACAGGAAATCGGTCTGCACTTGTCGCAGCAATTCCTTTTCATCCTGCACACCATAGCTGGCGGAAACGCTGTCGAGATCAATGCCGAAGCGACGGGCCATGGCGGCCCGGTCGAAGCCCATCAGGCCGAAGACACTGGCTTCGTTGCTGGTCGATCCGCTGATGAGCGGCACGCGCGCGATGGCGCCGCTGGCGAACAGGGCGGAGAGCGGGCGGGGCAGCCAGTGACCATCGACCACCGCGCCGAAATCCGGTGCGCCGCTGTCGCCTGCTAGCACGGCATCAACAGGAAGCGCGCGCAGCCGGGCAAGGGCCGCCCCGTCCCGCCCCGAGACACCGACGCGGGTGGCAAAGGCCATGCCCTGTTCCTGTGCCTGATCGATGGGGCGATTGGCGTTGAACAGGCCGCCGGCCGAATGGGCGCTGGCGCGCGCGAACAGGCCGCGCGCCGCGGGCGTGGCCATCAGCGCGTTGATGCTGGATCCCCCGGCGGAACAGCCGATGATCGTGACATTGGCCGGATCGCCGCCGAAACCGGCGATATTGGCATGGACCCAGCGCAGGGCCGCAACCTGATCCATCAGCCAGTAATTGGCCATGGCCTGCGGCGCTTCCACGGTGAGAGCGGGATGGGCGAAGAAACCGAGGCGGCCGAGGCGATAATTGGGCGCGACCAGCACGGCGCCCTGCCGCACCATGGGTGGGACGCCGCGTTCAAAGGGTTCGCGCCCGGACCCGACGAAATAGGCGCCGCCATGTATGACGACCAGCACCGGCAGTTTGCTTGCCCGTGGATCGGGCGTGACGATGTTGAGCGTCAAGCAATCTTCGCTTTGGGGTGCGGTATCGGTCGCGTCGCGGCGGGGCTGGGGGCAATCCGCGCCGAAGCGGGCGGCGTCACGCGCGGTGCGCCACGGACGTGGGGGCTGGGGCGCGCGCCAGCGATCGGGGCCGGTCGGGGGCGCGGCGAAGGGGATGTTACCGAAATAGGCGACGCCATCGCGCATCGTGCCCTTGAGTGCGCCGGAGGCGAGGCGGACGTTCGGCGGAGCGTCGGGCGCTGCCATCGCTGCACTTGCCAGGGCCGCGCTTGCTAAGACCGTAAAGGCAGGGCCGAATCCCATATGCCGCGCCATCCGCATCCATCCCCTGAATTATGACCTATGGTGCAAGATAATGCGTCAGGGAAAGGGGCAAGTCAACGGGCTGACACGTTGACATCGTTTTAAAGTTGCACCAGAGTGCAGGAAATGACGCGGATAGGCGTCCGGCAGGAGAGAATGGCATGAAGCTGCGTTTTTCCACGGCGATCGCAGGTATGGCGGCGGTGGCGATGACCGGCGGGCTGGTCGCCCGGTCGGTGCAGAGTGCGGCGCCGGAAGGCGCGCATTGGACCAGCTATGGCGGGGATGACAAGGAACAGCATTACAGCCCGCTCGCCCAGATCGACGAAGCCAATGTGGGCAAGCTGGGCCTTGCCTGGTCCTATGATATCGATACCTATGACAGCTATACCCAGCCGCTCGAAGTCGATGGCGTGCTGTATTTCGCGGTGGGGCTGAGCGTGGTTCATGCGCTCGACGCGCGCACCGGCAAATTGTTGTGGCAATATGATCCCGATGTCGCCAGCCAGCCCGAAGCCCGGACGCGGATGCGGGCGGGCTGGGGCACGCGCGGCATCGCCTACAAGGACGGAATGGTCTTTACCGCGACCCGCGAAGGGCGGCTGATCGCGGTCGATGCGAAGACCGGCAAGCCACGCTGGTCGGTGCAGACGCTGGATGAGGCGGAGCATGGCTATATCACAGGCCCGCCATGGGTGGCGGGCGACAAGGTGGTCGTGGGCTTCGGCGGCGCGGATTATAGTCCGACGCGCGGCTATGTGACGGCCTACGACATCAAGACCGGCAAGAAGGCGTGGCGCTGGTTCGTGGTGCCGGGCGATCCGGCCAAGGGCTTCGAGAACAAGGCGATGGAGGCGGCGGCCAAGACCTGGACCGGCGAATGGTGGAAATTCGGTGGCGGCGGCACGGTATGGCACGCCATGGCCTATGATGCGAAATATGACCGCATCTATATCGGCACCGGCAACGGGTGGCCGTGGAACCAGAAGATCCGCTCGCCCGGCGGCGGCGACAATCTTTATCTGTCGTCGATCGTCGCGCTGGACGTTAAGACCGGCGAATATGTGTGGCATTATCAGGTGAACCCGGAAAACAGCCACGACTTCAACAATGCGATGGACATTGAACTGGCCGACATGATGATCGGCGGCAAGATGCGATCGGTGCTGATCCACGCGCCCAAGAACGGCTTTTTCTATGTGCTGGACCGGGAAACCGGCAAGCTGGTGTCGGCGGGCGAATTTGCGAAGCAGAACTGGGCCAAACGGATCGACCCGGTGACGGGGCGGCCGGAAATCAATCCCGCAGCACAATATCCCGACGGCAAGCCGTTTATGATGTACCCCTTCCCCAATGGCGCGCATGGGGTGCAGGCCATGTCGTTCAGTCCGAAGACGGGCCTGTCCTATATTCCGGTGATGGAAGGCGGGCGCGTCTTCGTTGATCCGCCCAATGTGAAGGACTGGAGTTACAAGCCGGGCATGATGGTCAACACTGGCCTTGGCGCGCCGCCCGCCAACCTGGTCGCGCCTGCCGCCATCAGCAAGCTGGTCGCATGGGATGTCGCGGGCAACAAGATTGCCTGGTCGATCCCGCAGCCCGGCGTGTTCAACGGCGGCACGATGGCGACCGGCGGCAATCTGGTGTTTCAAGGGACGAACGACGGCAGCTTCAATGCCTTTTCGGCGAGCAACGGGCGCAAGCTGTGGGGGTTCGACGCACAAAATGGCATGCTGTCTGCGCCGATCAGCTATTCGCTTGGCGGTAAACAATATGTGTCGATCATCACCGGGTTCCGCAGCAGTTTTCCCAATTCGCCCAACTGGGACTATGGCCAGCAGAAGCGCCGGGTGCTGACCTTCACCATCGGCGGGAGCAAGGCTTTGCCGCCGTCCGAGCAGGCTGACATGCCGATCCAGGACGACCCCGCCTTCACCATCGACGCCGCCAAGGCGAAGGTCGGCGCGGGCATCTACAATAGCAGCTGCATCATCTGTCATGGGGCGGGCATGATGGCGGGCGGCGCCGCGCCTGACTTGCGTAAGTCGGCCGTGCCGATGGACGCCGACACGTTCAAGGCAGTGGTCCATGACGGAGCGCTGATGGCGCGCGGCATGGGCGCGTTCGAGCAGTTGAGCGACGCCGATCTGGAAGGGTTGCGCCACTATATTCGCCAGCGTGCGCGCGAAACCGCGCCCAAGGGTAGTTAGATATTTCAGGTCATCCGTCGTTTCGGGCGGATGGCCAATGCCCCGCATCTTGCCGGTTAACGGCGCGGGGCTTCCTGCCTCATCCCATCGCCCGAACGATTCGACCGTTCGCGCGTAGAGGAAAATTGCACGATCATGCAGAACTGCTACCATAGTCGATCTGCGCGCATATCGGAGCATGATGGGAGGCAATGGATTTGGCGACTAAGGACAATATCGGCACCAGGGATGGGACGGAGCGGCCCCAAACCTATTCCAGCCCCGCCATTATTGAACGGCGCAGGCGTATCCTGGAAGAAACGCGCAAGGTGATTGCCGAACAGGGCATCGCGGCGCTCAGCATGAACGAGATCGGGCAGCGCGCAGGCGTGGCCAAGCGCACGCTCTACAATGCCTTCCAGACGCGCGAGCGGATGATCGCCTCTGCGATTCAGGAATATTTCGACGAATATGTCAGCCGCATCGACTATGCGAGCACACCGGGGAGTTTGCGCTACAATCTGGAACGGATGATTTCCGTGGTCCAGCGCAACCGCAAGATTCGCAACTATATCAAGGCGATCATGGCGCTCTATTTCAGTTCGGATGTCGACCACGACATCTGGACGGCGATGCACTCGCCCGCCGTGGAGCATAACCGCACCTGGATCGCGGCGCTGGAGAAGCAGAAGCAGTTGCAGCCATGGGTAGAGGTCGACAAGCTGGTCGAGGATCTGGTGCGGTTTGAATATGCCACGATCAACGACTGGGCGCAGGGACGAATCCCGGACGACGAGGTGATCGTCCGGCTGGTCGGCAGCTACCTGACCTGTGTGCTGGGGGCGCTCAAGGGCGCGGCGCGCAAGGAAGTGGAAGCGTTGATCGTCGACATTTCCCAGCGCGGCATTGACGCGCTGCCCATGCGCAAGCGAAACGGGACGGCGGCTTCGGCATAAATTTGCACATATATGCAAATTTACTTGCCCTGGGAATGCAGGCGGGGCTATTCATTGGCCCGATAGCAAGACAGGGAGAGTGAGCATGGAGGAGGCCGGAACCGCGCCGGAACTGTTGCTGGACATGCGGGACGATGGCATCGCGGTCATCACCCTCAACCGGCCGCGCGCGAAGAATACCGTCTCCTTTGCGATGTGGGAGCAATTTTCTGCCGCGCTCGACCGGCTGGAAAATGACACGCCTGCGCGAATGCTGGTGCTGTGCGGGGCGGAAGGCTATTTCAGCAACGGCGGCGACGTGAAACTGCCCCCTGCCCGTGGCGAAGGCGCGCTGGCACTGGCCGCCCGGCTGGAAATGGGACAACGGATCATTCGCCGCCTCCGGGCGCTGCCGGTCCCGACCGTCGCGGCGGTGGAGGGCGGCGCATTCGGCGTGTCGTGGAGCCTTGCCATGGCGTGCGACATGATATTCGCCGCCGCGGACGCGAAATTCGGCGCGCCCTTCCTGGAGTTTGGATTGGTGCCGGACGGCGGCGCGGCCTGGTTCCTGACGCGCCAGTTGGGCCGTGCGCGGGCGGCGGAAATCATCTTCTCCGGGCGGACGCTGGGTGCGGACGAGGCGCTGGCGCTGGGGTTGATCAGCCGGATCGTCGCGCCGGGAACGGCTGTGGACGAAGCGTTGGTGCTGGGCGCCGGGATCGGCGACGGCAACGCCCATGCTGTGGAATTGACCAAGCGGTTGCTGACGCAGGCGGAACAGGGCGATCTTGCGGCCACTCATGCGCTGGAGCTGGTCTATTGCCATAGCTGTCAGGCGGGCGAGGAAGTGCCCCGCGCGCGGGAGAAGTTCAGGGCCCGTGCCGCCGCCAGAGCCGCCGCAAAGGCGAAAGGATAAGCCCATGCAGTTCGACATGCGCGCATTGCCGATGGCGGTTCGCTACAAAATCGTCAATTCGACCATCACGCCGCGCCCGATCGCCTGGGTAACGACGCGGTCGGAAGCGGGCGTGGTCAACGCTGCGCCCTACAGCTTCTTCAATTGCGTGGGTACCGAGCCGCCGCTGGTGACGCTGGGCCTGCTGAAAAATCCGGCGACGCGCGGCCTGAAAAATACCGCTGCCAATATCATCGCGACCGGCGAGTTCGTCGTCAATCTGGTGTGCGAGGCGGATGCCGAGCGCATGAACCATTGCAGCGTCGATGCGCCGGCGGGAGTCAGCGAGATCGACTATGCCGGGGTGGAAACGGCGCCGTCCGTGCTGGTCGCGCCGCCGCTGATCGCGTCCAGCCCGGTCAGCTTCGAATGCCGCAAGGTCGTTGCGCTGGACATCGGCAGTTTTCAGACCGTGGTGATCGGCGAAATCGTCATGGCGCATGTTCGCGACGAGTTCATCACCGACAGGGACCGGGTCTATTTCGACGTTCCGGCGATGAAGCTGATCGGTCGGACCCATGGCAATGGCTGGTATGTCCGCAACAGCGACAGTTTCCAGATGGACCGCCCCCGCTACGATCCCGACCGCATGACCAAGGGTGAATGAATTTGAACCCATGGTGCAAAATTACTTGCACCGCTGGTGAAATTCGTGTCTCTTGATCCAGACAGATCGGCGGACATTCCCGGCAAGGGCGTGACCGGTTCCGATCCCCAAAGGTGCGGCGCAGACCGCAGGCCACCACAGGAGTAAGCGATGCCCGGCCCTCTGGACCATCTGACCGTTATCGAGCTGGCGACCGAAATGCCGGTCGCTATCGCGGGCATGTTGTTCGCCGACCATGGCGCCGACGTGCTGAAAGTCGAACCGAAGGGCGGCGCCTGCTTCGCGCACGAACTCAGCCGCAAAAGTTGGGACCGCTCCAAGCGCAGCGTCGAACTGGATGTCGGCGATGGCGCGGATCGCGCATCTTTGCAGGGCTTGCTGGCCGGAGCTGATATTTTCATCCATGCATTGGAAGACGCGCAGGCTGCCGCACTCGACCTGGACGAAGCGACGCTGGCGCGCGATTTCCCCGACCTGATTGTCGTCGCGCTGACCGCCTATGGCGCGGACACGCCCTTTGCCGACCGGCCGCGCGGCGAATCGCTCGCTGCGGCCCTGCTCGGCACGATGATCGACAAGGGCAGCCCCTTCCGCCCCGGCCCGGTCTATCTGGGGCATCCCGCGCTGCATTATGGGCAGGCCTTTCTGGGCGTGATCGGCGCGCTGGCGGCGGTTCGCGCACGGCGGCACATCGGCCGGGGACAGCGTGTTGAAGCGTCGCTGCTGGACGCGATGCTGGCCCAGTCGCCGATGAACAACTGGTGGCAGGAAGAGGGCATCTCCTACATCAAGGCGGGCGATTCCGGCGCGGTCGATCGCTTCGGCCGTACCCGTCTGGTCACTGGCATGTTCGAATGTGGCGATGGCCTGTTCCTGCAAATCCATACCGGCGGGCAGGGCGGTTTCAAGGCAGCTATGGACGTGCTGGGCTTCGGTGAACGAGTGCAGGCAGTGAAGGGTGCGGCGGAAATGTCGGTGCCGCTGTCGGACGACGAATATCATCTTGCACGGGTCGAACTGTTCGAGGCGTTCAAGACGAAGCCGCGCGCTGAGTGGATCGCATTGTTTCAGGCGGCGGATGTTGCGGCGCTACCGGTGCTGGAGCCAGCCGAAGTGTTGCTGGACGAACAAGTGGAGTTTGTGGGTCAGCGGGTCGCGCTGCCGGACCCTGATTTCGGCACCATCTATCAGGCTGCGCCGGCCGTGCGTTTCGACAAGACGCCCTGCGCCGTGCCGCGTCCTGCCCCTGTCGTGGGCGCGGACAATGATGCGCTTGCCGCACTTGTCGCCCGGCGACGCGAAGCGCTGGCAGCGGACGGCAAGTCGCTGGATCGGCCGCTTGCGGGCCTCAAGGTGGTGGACTTCTCCTCCTTCTTCGCGGTCGGTTTCGGCGGGCGTCTGCTGTCGGATCTGGGCGCGGACGTCATCAAGGTGGAAACGCCCGACGGTGATCAGATGCGCCCTCTGCCCGACTGTTTCGATGCGGCGCAGCGGGGCAAGCGCGACATCGTACTGAACCTGAAGCAGCCCGAAGCACTGGAAGCGGCGTTGAAGCTGGTGGCGCAGGCCGATGTCGTCACCCATAATCTGCGCCCCGGCAAGGCGGACAAGCTGGGCATCGGCTATGAGGCGCTGGCGAAGATCAACCCGCGCCTGCTCTATGTCTATCTGCCGGGCTATGGGTCGAAAGGCCCGAAATCGCTGCTCAAGAGCTTCGCACCACTGGTTTCCGGCTGGACCGGCCTGCTCTATGAAGGCGGCGGGGCGGGCAATCCGCCGACCCGGTCGGTGTTCGGGAACGAGGATTATAATAACGGCTTCCTGGGCGCGGCGGGCATATTGATGGGGCTGGAGCGTCGGGCGATCACCGGCGAGGGCGATTATATGGAGTGCCCGCAGCTCCATTCCAGCCTGTGGACCACATCCGAACATTTTCTCGATGCGGACTGTCCGTCGTCAGAACATTTGGCACACGTCGCGTCGTAAATTAGCGGAGTGCGGGCCTCGTCTTGGGGTTGATGTTAAGCGGCGAGCCTGCGGTGTTGCAAGCGCCGATATTCGATGGTCTTTCGCTTGATCCTTTCGCGCTGTTTGATGATGGCGGGAGCCCTGCCGAGGTAGGCGTCGGCGGGCGTCACGTTGTTCAGGCTCTCGTGGTAACGCTGGTTGTTGTAATGCTCGACGAAGGCCTCGATCTGGGCCTCAAGGTCGCCGGGCAGGAAGTAGTTTTCCAGCAGGATGCGGTTTTTCAGGGTTTGGTGCCAGCGCTCGATCTTGCCTTGGGTCTGGGGGTGCATCGGAGCGCCGCGTACATGGCTCATCTTCTGGGCATCGATGTATTCCGCCAGTTCGCCCGCGATGTAGCTGGGGCCGTTATCGCTGAGCAGCCTGGGCTTGTGCAGCACGGTGGCGCTGTCGCAGCCGGAAGCCTTAAGGGCCAGGTCCAGCGTGTCGGTGACATCCTCGGCGCGCATGTTGGTGCACAGTTTCCAGGCGATAATGTAGCGCGAGAAGTCGTCGAGCACGGTCGACAGGTACATCCAGCCCCACCCGATGATCTTGAAGTAGGTAAAATCGGTCTGCCACATCTCGTTCGGACGCGTGGTCTGGGTATGGAAGCGATCGGCGGCCTTGATCACCACATAGGCCGGACTGGTAATCAGATCGTGGGCCTTCAACAGGCGGTAAACGGTGGCCTCCGACACGAAGTAGCGCTTCTCGTCGGTGAAGCGCACCGCCAGTTCGCGCGGTGACAGCTCGCTGTAATCCAGCGCCATCTCGACGATCTGGCCCTGGATATCGTCGCCGATGCGGTTCCACACCCGACTCGGCGCCGATGGCCGATCTTCCAGCGCCTCCGGCCCGCCTTCGACGAAGCGATCGTACCAGCGGTAGAACGTCCGGCGGGGGATGCCGAGTTTGTCCAGCGTGTGCTTGGCGGGCAGGTGCGACTGCTCGACGATCCGGATGATCTCGAGCTTTTCGGATGCGGGATACCTCATTCGTCGTCGCCCCCATCCGCGATCATGCTTTTTTTAAGCAGGCGGTTTTCCAGCGTCAGGTCGGCCACGCATTCCTTCAGGGCACGGGCCTCGCGGCGCAGATCCTGCACCTCGCCAGTGGTCGCAGCACGGGCGGTGTCACCGGCCAGGCGCCGCTTGCCCGCTTCCATGAACTCCTTCGACCAGGTGTAATACAGGCTTTGGGCAATGCCTTCCTTGCGGCACAACTCGGCGATGCTGTCCTCGCCGCGCAGACCGTCCAGCACAATACGGATCTTGTCTTCGGCTGAGAAATGGCGCCGGGTCTGCCGCCGGATATCCTTCACAACACGCTCAGCAGGGGCCTTTGTCGGCGAATTTTTCAAGGAGGGTTTGGGCTTCATCTTCGTTCCTTCGTCACTACGACGAAGCCCAAACCCTCCTTAATTTACAACCTCAAATCTGTGCCATTGGTGCTGACGGCGGACATCATGAGGAATTAAGGCGCGACTGAACTCACAGGTATGGCCAAGCTCGATCAGAACGTCGGCCACCGACTTCGCCACGTTCTGATCGAGAAGAAAATGCATCCACTACATAGACATGCATCATGCCGCTTGAGTCAACAGAGTCCTCTGCTCAAGGGCTGCTTTAATGTCCGCTATCTTCAAATCAGGATATTCTTCCACGATTTTCTTTGAACTGTATCCTGCGTCGATATAGTTAAAGATTGCGCTTACGGGTATCCGTGTCCCGGCCACCAGCACAGCATTCCTCATCCGATACCGATTGCGCTCGAATGAGCCGACCGACTCCTGTGGCCTCTCTCGCAACTTGTCAGCCTGTTGTCGCATATCGTCCATCACATTTTCCAGCGGGATCGGCACCGCCATCTGCCCCGAAATTGCTCCCTCTATCTTGCCGGTAGCAGGGTTATGAAAATGAACTTCTCTATTGAGGACGTAGAGGGTCAGGCTGGACCATGGGGTCTTGCTCCACTTGCTCAGCTTCGCAGCGACACGCTTCAGCTCGGGCAGGCCAATCTTATGTGTTTTACTTAGCACGCTAAGGGTTCTTAACCCTACCAAATCAGTGAATGAATACACCCGACCATGAGCGACCCTGCGGTTCTCATAAGCATATTCCGGCGCAAAGAAACCAGCCTTATCCCATTCACGTAGTTGGTAACGGGACAGCCCGGTTAACGCCTGAATGTGGGCCGCACCAAAGGCGGCAACAGTTGGCTTATCGCCCATGACTGGCCTCCTCGCGAAATTATTGCCTACGACAATCGTAACGCAAACCCTCAACTGCTACCATATAAGAATTTATATTTTAGCGCAATTTCAAGTCTTCCGCACAATCGCCACGACCCGGCCCACGACGCTCATGTCTCCATCCGACGCGCGATCCGCAGGCACGTTCGGATTATCCGAAAGAATGGCGACGGTGCCGTCAGCCATCGGGCGCAGGCGCTTAATGTAACCGACGTCTCCGATCGCTATAGCCCATATCCTATCGCCCATGCGGACTTCGCGCTCCGACGTGTCGATCAGTACGATGTCGGCGTCCAGGATGGTAGGCATCATGCTGTCGCCGGTTCCGCTGGCAAAGAACAGTTTGCTGGCGGGCGAGTGAGTGAATTGGCTGATCCACTCCCGAGAGAAGCGACGTGGGTTTCCCTTTACCGGGAGGTCAAGGTAGGCGCCGGCGCCCATACCGTAGGACACATCCCATTCTTGGATCTCTACATCATCCTCGCTCTCGTCGGCCCGCTGCGCAACGCGCCCGAATGCGTCTGGCAGCAGGTCCGACACCGACAAACCGAGCGCCTTGGCCAACTTCTCAACTGTCCCTAAGCGAACATCTTGGGTTGTATCCTGAAGTATGTCGCGCACTACGGTTTCGCCAATACCAGCCGTCCGCGCTAGGGCCTTTGGGCTCGTATTCCGATGCTTGATAGCGGCGGCCAATCGAACCTTGAGGATGTCGATAGCTTTTTCGTTGCTCATGCCATCGTGTGCCAAAAAACCATGCTCCGCGCCAGTGGGTGACAAAGAACACCTTTTGATTTGAAAGTGTGATAAAACACACCTATAGGTTCGGTTAATGACCGACCCTTTGACAGATGAAATCGAGGTCTTCCTCCGGATTACCGGCATGAAGCCCACGCGCTTTAGCATTAGCGCGACCCGTGATCGCCACTTTGTCCGGCAAGTGCGGCGAGGGCGCCGTGTCTGGCCGGAAACGGCGGAACGGGTCCGCGCCTTCATGCGGGGATACACACCTCCCGCCGATGCTGAGTGACGGGCATGGCGAAACGTCCCTCATTCCAGTTCTACCCGTCCGACTGGCGCACCGACGTTGGGCTACGACTTTGCTCCGGACCTGCGCGCGGGTTGTGGATCGAAATGCTCTGCATGATGCACGAAGGTGAGCCCTATGGGCACCTGACGCTAGGTGGAGAGGCAATTTCAGATACCCGATTGGCACGTCTCCATGGGGAGCCCGAAGCTGAGGTGACGCGGTGGCGCGAAGAGCTTCGCGTCAACAACGTGTATTCGATCACCAGCGGCGGCGTGATCTTCAGCCGCCGAATGATCCGAGACGAACAACTGCGGGAACTCCGGGCGAGTTCTGGCCAAAAAGGCGCTGAACACGGCAAGAAAGGCGGGAGACCGCCGAAACCAAAAACCCCTAAATCGAAGGATGGTGGGAATGATTAAACCCCTTACCGCGCAAGCAAGGGGTTATTTCAAAACCCCTTACGCCTCGATAGCAAAACCCCTTGGCCGATGCGCGCAGGGTTTTGGTCATAACCCCCCTTCTTCTTCTACTTCTTCTTCATCTCCATCTTCACCTCCGTCTGAAGGTTATTCCTTACCAAGATACAACCTATCGTATGTTGAGCTTACGCGAGCGTGTGAGCGCGTGGCGGTGCGCCCATGAAGCAACCCCGTCCCCATCAGGAACGCGCTGTCGCCGAACTCGTATGGCGGGACATCCCCGGATACGAGGGTTTGTATCAGGCGAGCAGCGATGGCCAAATACGCTCCCTGGACAGGATCGTAGCGCTGCGTGGCCGGTATGGTCAGCTGGTGCGCCGCAAACTGAAAGGCGTCGTCCTTAGCCAAACGATGCAAGAGGCAACGCCCGGCTATTTTCGCTGGACGGTGGGCCTGTCCCGCGATGGCCACTGCTCCACGCGGCTGGTTCATCAGTTAGTGATGGAGGCATTCGTCGGCCCGCGCTCCAGCGGTATCGAGGTTGCCCACGGCGATGGCGACCCGCTGAATAACCGGCTGGACAACCTTCGCTACGCAACGCCCGCTGAAAATACCGCTGACAAGGTTGCTCATGGCACTGTTGCCCAAGGCGGCAGGGTCGCTGGGGCGAAACTGAGTGAGGATCAGGTCCGGGCGATCAAATCACAGAAGGGACGCCTGCGCTTGCGGGAATTGGCGGCGCTGTACGGCGTCGCTGAGTCCGCGATTTCGCGAATTCAAAATGGCGTCCGTTGGGGGCATGTCCAATGAAGCAGCCAAGACCCCATCAAATTCGATCGGTCGAGATGATCAGGGAGACGATCGCGCGGGAAAAGATCAAACGGATCATGCTCATGTTGAGCACTGGCGCAGGCAAGACCGTGATCGCCGCCATGATCATCCGCATGGCCCGCGCCAAGGGCAACCGCGTGCTGTTCGTGGTCGACGCGATCTCCCTGATCAACCAGACCGTCGAAGCCTTCTACGAGGAGGGCATCACCGAGATTGGCGTGATCCAGGCTGATCACCCGATGACGGACTGGTCGCGGCCCGTGCAGGTCGCATCAGTGCAAACGCTCCAGAACCGGGGCATGCCCAATGTGGACCTCGTCATCATCGATGAGGCCCATTGCCAGTATGAATACATGACCAAGGTCATGGCGGACCCAGCATGGGAGTCCACGCCCTTCATCGGCCTTAGCGCCACGCCTTGGGCGAAGGGCTTGGGAAACGTCTACAAAAAGCTGATCCAGCCGATCACGATGCAAGGACTGATGGACGGGGGATTCCTCTGCCCATTCCGCGTGTTCGCGGCGGCGCATCCCGATCTGTCGAGCGTGAAAAATGGTGCCGATGGCGACTATGCCAAAGGCCAACTGTCGGAAGTGATGAACGACGGGGCGCTGGTCGCTGACATCGTGGACACGTGGAAGCGCAAAGGGGCAGGGCGTCCTACGCTGTGCTTCTGCGTCGATCGCGCCCACGCCAAACAGGTCCAGATGCGGTTCGAAAGCGCGGGCGTCCCGGCAGGCTACATTGACAAAGATACCCCAGACATCGAACGTCGGGCGATCCGCCGGCAGCTTGACGCTGGCGAAATCAAGGTCGTTTGCAACATCGGGTGTCTGACCAAGGGCGTCGACTGGGCTATCGGCTGCGTGATCCTGGCGCGGCCGACCCGATCCGAAATGCTCTACGTCCAGATGGTCGGGCGCGGGCTGCGGGTGAACGAAGGTATCCCTGACTGCATCATCCTCGATCATGCCGACAACACACTGCGCATGGGCTTCGTCACCGACCTGAACCGCACCGAGATGAGTACGGCGGTCAAGGGCGAACGCGCCAAGGTCGAGAAAAAGGAGGCACTGCCCAAGGAATGCAGCTCGCCGAATTGCAATTACATCAAGCCCCCCAAAACCCGCGAATGCCCAGCCTGCGGCTTCGCGCCCGAGGCGCGCAGCGACATCGAGGAGGAAGATGGCGAACTGGTCGAGGTGAAGCGTGGCGCCAAGCAAAAGGCGACCATGGACACCAAGCAGCAGTGGCTGGCCGAACTCAACTGGATCGCACAGGAACGCGGCTACAAGCCGGGCTGGCCGCAGCGGCAATATCATAATAAATTCGGGGTTTGGCCGAACCAGCTTAACCGCGCGGCGCTCTCGCAGCCCAGCCCCGAAGTCCTGTCCTACGTCCGGTCGCAGGCCATCCGCTTCGCCAAGGGCAAGGGGAGGGCGGCATGATCCAGATCGCCGATCTCGCCCGCAATAAGTGGGGTTCAATCCTGCCTGCGCTGGGCGTCGACGCCAAGTTTCTGTCTGGCAAGCATGGGCCTTGCCCTGCGTGCGGCGGGAATGACCGGTTCCGGTTCGATGACAAGGGCGGGAAAGGCACGTTCATTTGCAATGCCTGCGGTGCTGGCGATGGCTTCAAGCTGCTGTCGATCGTCAAGGGGTGGCCTTTTGCCGAGGCTGCAAACCGCATCAGGCCGATCGTCGGCGAGATGCCCGCCGCCAAGCCGGGAAAAGTCCGTGATCCCGCAAGCATCACGGCGTCGCTCAAGTCGCTATGGGAATCAGGTCAGGCGCTCGATGCCGGGGATATCGCGTCTCGATACCTCACGGCGCGCGGCGTCACCGTGCCCCGCTGTCCCGATCTGCGGTTCACGGCGAGCGCGGCCGTCAACGATCATCCGAAGCAGGGCCGACTGCCCGCGTTGCTGGCGCTAGTCCGCGCCCCCGACGGTAGCCCGGCCACCATTCACCGGACCTATCTCGAAGGCGCAGCGAAGGCGAACATGCCTGATCCGCGCCGCCTGATGCCCGGCACGTTGCCGAAGGGGGCAGCGATCCGACTTGCCCCGCACCGTGGCGTGCTGGGGGTCGCGGAGGGGATCGAGACGGCCTGTGCAGTCATGGATCGGTTTGGCGTTCCGTGCTGGTCGTTGATCAACGCCACCATGCTGGCTGATTTCATCTGGCCTCCCGATATCACCGAGCTTCGGATCTATGGCGACAACGATCTGAAATTCGCCGGTCAAGCCGCCTCGTGGAAGCTGGCGCACCGCGCGGCGGCCGCCCGCAACCCCATCAGCGCCATCGTGGAGATACCGCCGACGCCCGGAAATGACTGGCTTGATGAGCATGTCGGGAGGGTCGCATGACGTGGCTAAATGGCATCTCAACACTGGCAAGTCTGCGCATCCGCGCGATCCAGCGGCCATGGTCGACGTTCGACTTAGCAACGGCTGGGAGGTCCATGGCGTCCTTGCGGGACACTACCGCTGGAGCATCCAAGGGAACTCGGGCGATATCCTGTTTGCCCGTCGCAGCGATCAAAAGGAGCGATCCGTTGCACCCAACTGGAAGTGATTGGAGCGCCCCATGACCGGCTGGACCCTCGCCCTATTCGCGCTTGGCCTATGCCGCCACCGTCAGGCGGACACCCAGCGCCTTCAGAATGCCCAGCAGGCCGGAAAGGGACGGATTGCCGCCTTCGCCCAGCGCCTTGTAAAGACCGGCACGGGAGATGCCCGCCTTCGCGGCGACCTCTGTCATGCCGCGCGCCTTGGCAACGTCGCCAATGGCCGCGACGATCAGCGCAGGGTCTCCTTCCTCAAAGGCCGCGTCGAGATAGGCGGCAATCGCCTCCTCATTCTCCAGGAACTCGGTCACGTCCCAAGCAGTGGTTGTAACCATGGCTCAAACCTCCTTCGACATTGCAATTGCGTCACGGATATCCCGACGCTGCGATTTCTTGTCCCCGCCCGCCAGCAGGATCACCAGCGCATTGCCCTTGCGGACGAAATAGACCCGGTAGCCGGGGCCGAAGTCGATCCGCAGTTCACCTATGCCGTCGAAGAACTTGGCGTCTCCGAAGTTGCCCAACGACACACGACGGATGCGAACTTCAACACGGGCACGTGCCTGAACGTCGAGGTCTTGAACCCAAGTGCGGAAATGGCTGGTCTGGCGGACTTCGATCATGTGTCTACCATAGTGGACTCACGGGGCCAGTCAAGCGGAACGTCAACTAAAGTAGACGATACACAGATGGAGCGGATGGCATGAGGAGCCGCCGCACCACGCCCTCCGACATTGCCGCATCGCTGCTGGCGGTGAAACTGCTCGTCCAGGGCATGAAGGACGCCATGCCGACGTTGCAGGGCGAACTGCGCCGAGACGCCTGCGAGCGGATTGATGACATAATTTCTGACCTTGGGAGTTTGAAGCGTTGATAGAGGTAGCTGATCGGTGGTGCATCTTGCGGATGTCCGGGCCGGGAACATTGCGCGTCGCGACATCATTGCGCGACGCCGGGTTCGATGCATGGACGCCCGTCGAGACGCTGGTGCGTCGGCTCCCGCGCAGCAAGAAAACGACGGAACGCGAAATGCCGGTGATGCCGACCTATGTGTTCGCGCCGGCTGATCATATCCGGGATTTGCATGCCTTCACGGCGATGCCGAACAGCCCGCACCCGCCGTTCTCGATCTTCCGCTATGCCAACAGCTTCCCGCTGATCGCAGGCCGGTCGCTCGAACCGCTACGTGAAGCGGAGGAGCGGCAACGGGAGGCGGCGCGCAGACGGCGGCGCAAGGGCGAACCGGTCCCGCATTTCGAACAGGGCACACCCGTCAAGGTGGATGATGGCAACTTTTCCGGAATGCGCGGCGTCGTCACGAAGCAGAAGGGGCGCCTATGCATCGTCGCCTTCCCGGATTCGCTGATGACCTGGGAGATCGACGCCTTGCAATTGGTTTCGGACATGGTAATAACTGGGCAGCCTTAACGGCACCGCTGCATGAGCAGCAAAGGTGAGCGCGCTTGGGCCAGTAATGTGGCTGCCCTCCCACCAAACGCAGGGAAGTGCGCTTCCCGCGAAGTGCGACTGCATATCTGAAATTCATGTTCCCGCTCTGATTGGTTTCTCCCGGTGCATGCGCCGTTCCAGTCATCGGGCTTGTGTGACGCGGCGGCGTGGATGGACACGCACGGTAATCGGCGGACCCGTCGATGCTACTGCCCATGGGCTGGGTGCAACCGGCAAGCGATGGGAGCCGGTGTCGAGCCCGGTCCGCGTTATTCACCATTCGTCATCCGTCGGAGGATTTATGAACGATCTGCTTGGCCGTCGTGGCCGCGACATCATCACTGGCTTTGAGGGCACGATCACCGGGCACTGCAACTATCTCACGGGCTGCTCGCAAGTCCTGATGGCCCCGCCTGCAAAGGACGGGGCATATGTCGATAGCCAGTGGTTCGATGTCCAGCGTGTGGCGCTGACCGAAGACGAGGCGGTGGTGCTGGACAACGGGCCGACCCCGGGCTGCGATCGGGCCGCGCCCAAGCGGTGACGTAACATTGTTGCGCGACGGCGCAATGTTCGTGGGTCCTTCCTGGCATTTCTCCCTATACGGGGGGCAAAGGCGTGGAAAAGGGGCAGCTATGAGTTCTGAAAGGTGTCCGCACTAAAATGTCCGCACCGGTCGAACCTGTCTCTGTCCGCGAGTTCGCCCGGCTGGACGGCTGCGACGACAAGCTGGTGCGACGGGCCATAAAGTCCGGAAAACTACCGGTTCTTGAGGGCGGCAAGCTGGACCCTGCGTTGGCGAAAAGTGGCTGGCGCAAGCAAAATAGACGGGGCGCGGACACTGCGGACACTGGTGCGGACACCGCGCTAAATGTCCGCACCAGTGTCCGCAGTCCCAAAGTGTCCGCAGTGCCGCCGGAAGATGCGGCGGAGGCCGCCGAGGCGGTGTTCGCTGAGGATGCGGAGAACTTTCTTACCAACGTCCTGAACGGCACATATGCCGACACGGTGATGGCGGAGCGGATCAAGGAAAATGCCCTTGCCGCGAAACACCTGCTGGCTGCCCGAAAGGACGCTGGCAGCCTGATAGACATCGACCTTGCTCGTTCCGTCCTGTTCGAAGGGCAGCGCGCCCAGCGGGACGCCTGGATCAACTTCCCGACCAAGGTCGGGCCGATGCTCGCGGCAGAGTTGGGAGTGGACGCTGATAAGGTCGTGGAGGTGTTAGCCGTCCATGTCCACCAACAGCTCAGTGATCTCGGAGAACCCGAAGCGGATTTCCACGATTGATCTGACGGCGGCCCTGCTTCGTGCCGAAATGGCGCGGGCCTGGACGCCTCCACCTCGTATCAGCGTTCCCGATTGGGCCGATCGTTACCGGAAGCTCGCAAAGGAGGCGGGCAGCACGTCCGGAAACTGGCGCACGTCGACCGTTGAGGTCGCCCGCGGCGCAATGCTGGCAGTGACTGAACCGGGGGTCCACAAGATCACCGGCATGGTCTGCACCCAGCTGATGAAGACGGCCATGATCGAGAACACGCTCGGCTATTTCGCCCACCTCGATCCCGGCCCGATACTCATCGTGCAGCCGAAGGAAGATGCGGCCGAGCAATTCTCGAAAGAGCGGATCACCCCGCTCATTCGCGCGACGCCAGTGCTTCGGAAGCTGATCGGGTCAGGAAAGACCAGAACGGCAGAAGAAACGCTGCTCTATAAGGCATTTCCGGGTGGTTTCGTCGCGCTGGCGGGTGCCGGCAGTCCAGACAACTTGGCGCGCCGCCCCGTCCGCGTCGTCATGTACGACGAAATCGACAAGTACCCGATTACGCGCGAAGGTTCACCGCTCGATCTTGGCGACGAGCGCATGGCAACTTTTGCCGCATGGCTGTCGCTGCGGGTCTGTTCGCCGACGATCGAGGGCGAAAGCCTGATCGAATCCAGCTATCTGGAGGGAGATCAGCGGCAGGCGTCGGTCGAATGCCCCGACTGTGGCCACCGCCAGTTTCTGGATTTCTTTAAGCACGTCCATTGGGTGCAGGACGAGGAAAGCGGCGACCATAAGCCGTCGACCGCGCAGATACATTGCGAGGCATGCGGGGTTGCATGGTCCGAAGGCCAGCGGCTTATATCGCTTCGCACCACCCGGTGGCATCAGACACGGCCTTTTCGATGCTGCGGCAAACATCAGGACCCGATGGAGGCCTATCAACGGGCATGGTCCGAACCGGACCCCAGCCCGAACGCCCCCGGCCCGGTCGATGTCGTCTGGGATTGGTGGCAGTCCGACCGATGGGCCGTATATCGGGCGAAATGCTCTGATTGCGGGCGATGGCCGGTCGATAACGAACATGCGTCGTTCACGGCGTCGAAGCTGTTCAGCCCGTGGCCGAAAGATGCGCCGCCCAAGATTGCAGCTAAGTGGCTTGCGGCAAAGGATGACCCCGACAAGCGGGTGACGTTCGACAATACCCAGCTGGGCAAACCTCATCGCCGTCATTCGGCCAAGGATGTCCCGGCAGAAGCGCTTATGAAGCGGGCCGAATTGTGGCCCGGCCAAGTTCCGGAAGGTGCTGGCGTCGTCACCTCCGGTATCGACATTCAGGACGACCGCGCTGAAATCGAGTTTGTGGCGTGGGGCCGCGGCGAAGAGAGTTGGTCGATCGATTATCAGATCGTTGAAGGCGATCCGGCCACCGACGATTTCTGGAAACGTGTCGATGCTCAGTTGCTCCGACGGTTCACACGTTCCGATGGCCGCGAGTTCACCGTTACTGCGGCGTGCGTCGATTCGGGCGGCCATCACACGCAACGTGTTTATTCGTTCGCAAAAGCCCGGCTGGGGCGGAAAATCTGGGCGATCAAGGGGCAAAGCGCCAGAAACGGCGAACGCTCCCCGGTTTGGCCGACTTCCCGACCCAGCGCCAAGAACCGGTCTCGGTTCAAGCCGGTCATTCTGGGCACAAACGCCGCGAAGGACTCGATCCGCAACCGCCTGGCGATAGAAGAGCCGGGACCGGGCTATATGCACTTTCCGTCCGTTCGCGACTTGGGCTGGTACGTCCAGCTGACAGCCGAACGGTTGCTGACCAAGGTCGCGTCTGGCCGTCGCTTCACCGTTTGGGATCTGCCGAAGGGCCGAGCCAACGAAGCGCTGGATTGCCGTGTCTATGCTTTCGCTGCGCTCCAGGGGCTTTTGCAGCTGGGCATGAAACTCAACAATGTGGTGGATGCGGTATCGCCCGCGCCGATCATCGAGGCCGCGCCGACGATAAAAACCGTTTCTGCCGTAGAGGGGGTGCCCGTCACCGCCGCCAAGGCCAAACCCTCGAAGTTCGCAAAGCGATCGGGAAGCTGGATGAACAGGAGGCGATGATGCGCGTCAAGATCGCAGACACCTGGTATGACGTTGGCGTCGGAAGGCCGATCATGGTCGAGCTGACGCCAGCAGACAGGCGGAACATTGGCAACATGGCAGAAGATGCCACGAAATATGCCATATTCGATAACGCGGATGAGACCACCGCCGCCGAGAAATATGACTGGATGGGCCGCTAATGGCATTCCAGCAATCCGATCTCGATCGCCTCGACACGGCTATCGCCAGCGGCGTCCGCAAGGTGACGTTCGCGGACGGCCGTGCGACCGAATATCAAAATCTGGACGATATGCTGCGCGCGCGCGATGCGATCGTCGGCGTGCTAGCCAAGCCAGCGCCCGGCGCCACGGGCCGTCGCCGCTTCATTGTCGGAAGGGTCGGACGACTGTGAACTGGATTGACCGCACAGTCGGCTACCTCTCCCCGGTTGCAGGCATGCGTCGACAGGCGGCGCGCAAAATGCTGGAGCGAGCCGCTCCGCGCGCGCGGCCAAGCCGACGCTTCATGGGCAAGGATCGCGATTTCGACACGGTCAGCGGAAACCCGAACGACGGGCGGCCCAAGCGCTATGTCGACCGGATGACGATTCTCCGCCTGATCGCGGAAAATCCATTCGCCCGTAAGGCGCTCAATGCACTGCTCAATAGCCTGATCGGCTGGGGCATCACGGGCGCGCCAACCGGGCCGAAGGCGCTGCGCGATTATTGGGCTGCGTGGATCAAGGTCTGCGACTATTACAATCGGCACGACCTCTATGGCCTGCAAAAATTGTGGGCGATTTCCATGCTTCGCGATGGCGAAGTCTTCATCGTTCAGCGGCTGGTCAAAGTGCCGGGCGTCATCCCGCTGCGATTGCAAACCTTCGACAAGGGAATGCTGGCTACCGACAAGTTCGGCCTGAACATCGAGCGCGGCATCGAATATGACGATGAAGGCCGCCCGCTCGCCTATTATTTCTACCGTGGCCGCAAGGGCTATCGCTGGTCCTCGACCGAGACGATCCGTTTTCCCGCTGATGAGGTGATCCATCTCTTTGATAGCGAATGGGTCGGGCAGACCGAGGGCGTCAGCCTGTTCGAGCCGATCGTCAAGCGCCTGGGCGACGTCGAGGAAGGTATTGAGGCCGAGGTCGTAAAGGCCAATATCGCCGCCTGCCTGGTCGGTTTCCGCTATCGCCCGCCAGCGCAGGAAGGCGAAGACCCGAATATCGGTATTCCCGTCGATGAGGCGCAGGAACGCGCGCCTATCGAAGAGTTCGTGCCGGGCATGATCGAGACGCTGGAAGACGGCGAGCAGATCACCTTCTCGAACCCGCCAAAGACTGGTGGCATCAACGACCTTGCCCGGATCGCGCTGCTCGCGTCCGCCGCCGGCGTCGGCGTCACCTATGAACAGATGACCGGCGACCTCTCCAACGTCAATTTCTCCAGCTACAAGGCGGGCGCGCTCGAAAATAAGCGGTTCATCGGCCGTCTTCAGTATCTGACGTTCATTCCGATCTGCCTCGATCGCGTGTTCGGCTGGTTTTCACGGACGGGCTGGGAGGCGGGCTATCTCAACAAGCCTGCCTATCCGATGAAATGGACGCCGCCGCCGTTCGAATCGATCGACCGGGAAGGCGACGCGATGGCGGACATATTGGAAATGGAGGCGGGTCTTGAAAGCCGCGCCAATCTGCTGAACGCGCGCGGCTACGACCACGATCCGATGATGGAAGAGATCGCGCGCACCCGCGACCTTCTTGGAAAGCTGAAACTGGCATTCCGTGGCGATCCCATGACGCCCGGCCAGTCCGGCGACGGCGATAACAGCGCCGCCAACGCATCCGACCCCAACCGCATGATGATGATGACCATTGCGCGGCGCCTGATGTCCCCCCGCTAGGAGCAATCCGCAATGAAGAAGCCCGAACCGGCGCCGCAGGACACTGCGGAGGCCGAAGCCCGCACGGCCGCGCACCTGACGGTGGATGGTAAAGCGCCTTCGCGCCGCAGACCCCGCAATGCCCCGCCGATCGATGATGCGACCGGCATAATGACGCGCGCAGCGGCAGCTCCCGCCGACCCGGAGGAAAGGCGCCAGCCTCAGGCCGGTGGACGCGGCACCCGCGATCTCACTGTCCGTTCGGAAAGCTACAATGCTTCCAGCCGGTCGGTGGAGGCCATCCTTTCCGCCGGTTCGCCGGTCCGCCGCTACTATTTCACCGAAGAACTGGAGATCAGCGCCGAGGCGATCGACCTTGGCCGCGTGTCGCAGGGCGTTTGCCCGTTGCTCGATACGCACAACCAATATGAGGTCGATGCCGTCATCGGCCGGGTCAGCAATGTGCGCATCGAGGGCGATCAGCTGATCGGCACCCTCACGTTCTCCGACAGCGAGCGCGGCCGGGAGATCGAGCAGCGCGTTGCCAACGGTGAATTGCGCGCCATTTCTATCGGCTACCACGTCAAGCGCTGGCAGATCACCTCCACCGACGAAAATGAACATGAGACGTGGCGCGCTGTCGCCTGGGAGCTTCTCGAAGCCAGTCTCGTCCCCGTTCCCGCCGATCCGAACGCCGTGGTTCGATCAAATCCGGGCAATTCCCACGGCAATTCCCACGGCAATTCACAAGAGGAAGACGATATGCGACGCAACCTTGCTGGCGGCGCGGCTGCGGCCGCCCCCGCTGTTACCACCCCTGCACCGGCTCCCGCCGCTGCCCCTGCCGCCGAGCGCGTTGCGCCGGAGGCCACGCCCCCCGCTGCCGCTCCTGCGCCAGTTGCCGATCAGCGGGCGGCATCGATTCCCGCCTCGCGCATTCTGGACCTTTGCGCTCGTTCCGAGGATCTGGGCAGCACGTTCGCCGCCGAACTGATCCGCGTGAACGAAACGACCCCGCTGACCGAGGCCGATCTTCAGTCGCGTATGACCGATCGCCTCATCGAGGCGCGGGCGCGTCCAACATCGGACGTCCGCGCGGGTCGGTCCGGCACGGAAAGCGACGGCTACCGCCTGGCAGTGGAAGACGCCCTGTTGTTGGCAGCCAATCCGGGTCTTCGCGCCGCTGATTTCGGCATCGATGATCAGCGCGCCGAAGCCGCCCGCGAGTTCCGGGGCCTCACACTGATGGAGATGTCGCGCGACTATTGCCAGCGCACTGGCATCCGCGTCACCGGCATGGGCCGCATGGAGTTGGCAGGTGCGGCGCTCGGCATGCGCGGCGGCGCCCTCACCACCAGCGACTTCGCCTTTGCGCTCGGCAACGCGGCCAATCGCCGCGTGCGGCGTGCATTCGAGGCGGCTCCGCAGTCGTTCCGCCCGTTCGTGTCGACCGGCAGCCTGCCCGATTTCCGTCCGGCCTCCATCATCGGCATGGGCGATGCGCCCGCGCTGCTGCTGGTCACTGAGAACGGCGAGATCAAGCATGGTGCGCTGACCGACACCGGCGACAGCTACAGGCTGGCAACCTATGCGCGCATCATCCCGATCTCGCGCCAGGCGATCGTTAACGACGATAAGGGGCTGTTCGGTCGTATCCCAACGCAGTTCGCAAACAAGGCCGCCGACCTCGAATCCGATCTGGTTTACAGCCAGCTGATCGGCAATCCCACGATGCCGGACGGCACCGCCCTGTTCCACGCCAGCCACGGCAACTTGGCTGCTGCGGGCACGGAAATCACCGTTAAGACGGTTGGTGCTGGCCGGGCGGCGATGAGGCAGCAGAAGACGGCGGAGGGCGGCAATATGACCGTTCGCGCCCGCTTCCTGATCGTCGGCCCGCTTCAGGAAACCGCAGCAGAGCAGTTCCTGACTGCGGTTACTGCGGCGCAGACCTCGAACGTCAATCCCTTCCCTGGCAAGCTCGTGCTGGTAGTGGATGAGCGCATCACGGATTACAGCTGGTATCTGGCAGCCGATCCCGACGCCTTCGACACGATCCTGCTGGCGCATCTGGAGGGGCAGGAAGAACTGTTCACCGATACGCACCAGTCGTTCGAGGTCGACGGCATCAAGTTCAAGGCGCGCCTCGATGTCACGGCGAAGGTCCTTGACCATCGCGGCCTCTACAAGAACCCCGGCGCCGCCCCGGCCTAACGCCGCTTCCGCAATCTGCATGACCAGACGGGGCGGCCGGTGTCGCCCCGCTACCGGAGGACATCACCATGAAGTTCGTAAAGCTGGCGCAGCCGACCGTCGTTGACGGCGTCCTGCGCCAACCCATCGAGGGGGAAATCCCTACCTCGGACAAAGAGGCGATCCGCCTTTTCGACAATAATCTGCTGGACGGTGAACCCAGCGACTTTCCCGACAGCGACGATAATGATGACGCCGACGACGCCGCTGACCTCAAGAAACTCTCGGTTCCGGATCTCCACATCCTTGTCGAGAAGGAGAGCGTCGCGCTCAGCGGCGTGACGAAGAAGGACGCTATCATCGCCGCCATCATCGAGCATCGCGCGGGCAAGGCTGACGCCTGATCCGCCTTTCACCGGCCACGCCGGATAGGAGACCACTACCATGAAGAACTATCAGCAGCTTGGGGACAACTTCCAGGCCCCCGCCCCTTATGCCGTCGCCAGCGGCGGCGCCGCTCTTGTCGGCGCCGTTGTCGCCTTCGCATCCGTCGCCGCAGCGATCGGCGAGGAAATCGCTTGGGTGCGCGTCGGCGTGTTCAACCCCGTGCCCAAGGCCGCCAGTCAGGCATGGATCGCATGGACCACGAAAATCTATTGGGACAATATCGCTCGCGTTTTCACCTCGACCTCTGCGGGCAACACGCTTTGCGGCGTCGCGGCATCCAACGTCGGTGCCGGTGCGGGCGAAACGGTCGGCGCTGTCCTGCTCACCGGTCAGATCGCCTGATGTCTGATCCGTTCGCCGCAGCCCTCGATGCGCAGTTCCATGCACCGGGGTCTGCGGCAGCGGATCATGACCGCGACAGCACCATTACGCCGATCCGAGTTATTCTCAGCCGCCCCGACCAGATCGACGGTTATGGCCAAGGCCAAATCGTCAGCGGCACGGTGATGATTGACATCCGACGTTCGGATGTTCCCGCGCCTGCGCCGGACGATGTTGTTCACGTCGGCGTTCGCGACAACGACGGCATTCTGACAATCAGCGATAGCTACATGCTGACCGATGAGCCGATATCCGACGTGGAGGCTATGACATGGTCCTGCGGCGCTGTGCCGCTGACGTCGTGAGGGTCAACGTCGCCTTTCCGTCGATCGATAGTCAGTTGAAAGACATCGAATTGACGATCGCGCAGGTGGCGACCGGATCGATGCAGGATGCTGTCGACGGCCTTAAAGGCGAATTGCGCGGCCAGATTATCGAGGCAGGCATGGGCCAACGCCTGGCGAACACCTGGCGCGGCGATGTCTATCCAAAGGCCTTCGGCAAGGTCAGCATGAACCCGGCCGGATATGTCCGCTCCCTCGCACCGCTGATCGTGGACGCATTCACGCGCGGCGCCACCATCAAGCCGATCAATGGATCAAAATATATCTGGATACCGACAAAGAATGTGCCGCGCCGACGCCGTGCAGGCACCTATCGTTCCAATATGAGCCGCCGTTCAGGTGGCGGCGCTGCGATGTCGCCGGAAGAATGCGAATTGCACTTCAACACCGAGTTTTTCGTTCGTCCTGGGCGTCAGGGTTCGCTGCTCGCGTTCATGGACCTGACGGCTGGCCTCAATATCCGTCGCGCTGCTTTACGCCGGGATACGGCGGGCCGTCGCAAGCAGGGCCGGAAGGCAAAACCCGTCCTGATGTTCACGCTGCGCAAGACCGTCACGCTACGCCGCCTGTTCGACGTAGAAGGCCCGGCCAATCGCTGGGGGGCAAAGGTGCCCGCGCTGTTCGAAGCGCGCTGGAGGTAAAATGTCGCACCGCATGGACGTCCTGACCGCCGCAAAGGCACTGGTCGCCGGCGCACTTGTGGGCGCTGAGGTGATCGGACTTGAAAATGCCGCCGATCGGCCCGTGCGCGTATCGCCTCTGGGCACCGCCATCGTTCGCGACGGTGATCCCGGCGAGGCGTCCATCGACCTAAGCCCGCCGCGTTATCATTATGACCACGCCATACCGGTCGAGCTGCTGGCGCTCGAAAGCCCGAACGTCCCGACCAGGGCGCGGCTCGATCAGATGGCGGGAGCGATCGGCGCGGCCGTCGACAATGATCGGACGCTCGGGGGGCTGTGCGCGCATGTCGATGTCACGCCGCTCGAAATCGCGGACCTGACCGTCTCCGGTGGAGCAAGCCAGATGGGCGCACAGTTCGAGATCATCGCTTCCTACAGCACTACCAGCCCGCTGGGCTGATCCCCAAGGAGAAGAACATTGGGATATGGACAGGGTATCAACGCCGTTTGCCACGGCGTGGTGGAAACGACCTATGGCGTTTCGCCAGCGACCGGCTTTCGCAAACTGCCGTTCGTCAGCCATTCGCTGGGTGAAGAGCGCCCGCTGATAGAAGATGATCAGCTGGGCTTCGGGCGCGAAGGCCTCGACCCCTCCTATGACGTGGCGACCAACGATGGCGATATCGTCGTGCCCGTCGATCAGGCCGCGATCGGTTTTTGGTTGCGGGCAATGTTTGGCGCGCCGGTTACGACCGGGGCAGGTCCTTACACACACGTCTTTCAGTCAGGCGCATCGGCATTGCCGTCCCTGTCGCTCGAAATCGGCAGTCCCGACGTCCCATCCTTCTCCACCCATTATGGCGCCGTCGCTAACCAGATGCGGATCGCTCTCGCGCGCAGCGGCATGCTGAACGCGACGATCAGCTTGATGGCACAGGGCGAAACCGCCGAGGAAGCCGCCAGCGCAGCAGGCACGCCGTCGGCGCTTACCGGGCCGCGCTTCGCCCAGGCCACGGGGTCGATCATGCGCGGCGGCGTGGCGCTCGGCAGCATCGTGTCGGCGGATCTGGCGATCAGCAATGGCCTGGATAAGGTCGAGGTCATCCGAGAGGACGGCCGCATCGATGGCGTGGTGCCCGGCGTGCTGGCGGCCACACTGACCTTGCGGACGCGGTTTAACACGCTCGCGCTCTTCAACGATGCCACCAACAAGACGCCGATCGCGCTGGAAGTCGGTTGGGTTGCTGGCGGAACGAGCCTGAAATTTGCGCTCCCCCGCGTGTTCCTGCCCCGTCCCAAGAAGCCAATCGAGGGGCCGCGCGGAATCATGGCCGAGTTCACCGCGCAGGCATCCGGCGCTGGTGGGCACAAAGTCACCGCCACGCTGGTCAACACGACCGCCATCTATGGAGCATGATCCGATGAAGAAGATTGTCGAAGCCCCAACCGCACCGGATGCTGCCTCCGTCGTCCAGGCTTTATCTGTCCCCGAAGTCCTGCCGCCGCGCGTTGTCGACGTCAGTAGCCCTGCGGACCTACGGCTCCGAATCCGCGTCGTGGACGCAATCACCGGGCAGACAATCGACAAGGTGACTTACGCCGATGTCGACGCCGGCAAGGTTACACGCTTCGCGGTGGAGGGCGGCAACCTCGTCCGCAAGGATGACAGGTTCGTCAAGATCGATGAAGATCGCGAGATCCGCATCGAATGGAACGAGGAACCTGCTGCATGACGGTCGGCATCGATCTGGAGGCAGAACAGGACAAATCCAAGCCGTGGTGGTTCACACTCTATCCTGCCGTCGAGGCGGAAAAGGACGAGGATTGCCGCCCGGCAGTGCGCGTGCAGTTCCAGCCCATTGGCCGCATCGCGCTTCGCGCCGCGCGCCGCGCGGCCGGCGCCGCCTATATCGGCGTGGAACTGCCGGAAGACGAAAACGCGCCGTTGCCCGTCGAATTGATCGAGGCGGCGGGCGACGCAATGAGCGAAGCGCTCCTGATGGCAGGCATCATCGACTGGGAGGGTGTCGGCGTGGGTGACGATCCCGTGCCCGTCTCTCCAACAGCGCTGTCCCAGTTCCTTGCTCATCCCCTGCGCTTTGAGCGGCTGGACGCCGCTTATGTCCGGCCTTGGGTGGATGAGGAACTGGAAAAAAACGCATCCTCGCCCTCGCTGAATGGCACTTCGCCGGGGGCGGCGAAACCTACTGCCGCGAAATCTGCCAGGTCCGCAAAAACGGGCGTTGCGAAGCGGACGAAGCCCAAGGCCTGAAGGCCTGCCCCTATCGGGAACATGAACCGCTGACCGATGCAGGCGTCGGTGTCTGGGATGTCCTGTCGGGTTGCGCGCGCCAATTACGGGCGCACATGGGCGGGCCTTTCGCGCTGGATTTCTCGGCCGTCCTCGCCGTCGGCGGCGCACAGAATGCCGACATGAAGCTGCTTTCCGATCTGCTTCCGCAAATCGAAGGCTTGATCCTGACCACATTCGACAAGGAGGATGGTATTGCCGAAACCTAGCATCGCCATCCGCCTGGGAACCGAGGGCGGGGCAGAAACGCGTCGGGAAATCGAAGGGATCGGCACCGCCAACGAGGCGGCGGCCAATCGTGCGATGTCCGCGTGGGATCGCGCTTCTTCTGAACTGGAATCGGCCCAGCGTCGACAGGCTGCCGCCGCGGCCAAGATCGCTGCGATCATGCCAGCGAGCGCCACGCAGATGCGAATCGGCGACGCGACCGGTACGGGCTATGGGCAGCATGAAGGTTCGGCACGGATCTCGGCCGCTGCATTCCGCGAAGCATTCGAGGCGCAGGAGCGATACGAGCAGGGCGCGCGCCGCCTGCGCGCTGCGATCGACCCGGTATGGGCCGCGCAGGATCGTTTCAACAGTGAGATGGCAGAAGCCCGAACGCTGATGGCCAGCGGTTCTATTTCGCTCGACGAATATTCGAAGAAGCTTTGGCAGGAGCAGCAAGCGCTCAATGCAGTTGCTGCCGAGCATGGTCGCGTGAAAGGCGCGTCGGGCGCGATGAGGTCCGGTTTGCAGCAGGCCGGTTTCCAGGTGCAGGATTTCTTTGTTCAGGTGCAGGGCGGCACCAGCGCGTTGAGGGCGTTTTCTCAACAAGCGCCCCAGCTCATCGGCAATTTGCAGATGATGACGCATGGTGCCGAAGCCGGCGCTGGACGTTTTGCCGCTTTCGCCCGACTGTTGGGTGGGCCTTGGGGCGTCGCCATGGGCATAGCTATTCCGGCTGTGGGAATGCTGGCCGAAAAGCTGCTGGATGATGGCAAGGCCGCCGAGGCGGCGCAGAAGGCGACCGACAAACATCGTGCTGCGATCGACGCACTGAATCAGGCGGCACGCGCGTCGATACAGACAGCAGAAGATCGTGCGCGCGCCAATTATGCCTTGGCTGAGAGTGAGCGACAGGGTGCGATAGAGATTGAGCGTAAGCTCCAGGCCCAGCTTGCGCTATCGCGGGCGGATTTGGAGTATCGCGTCGGGCAGACACGCGGCCCCGGCACGGGGCGCAGCGACGTATCGTCGGCCGGCATCGTCGGCGCGCAGCGCCAGCTTGATGAAGTCACCGATGCCCTGAAGAAGTCGGAAGCTCGTGTCGCGGAATTGGCGAAGACGGCCATCATCAACCGCGGCCAGTATCAGGCGACCATCATTGATCAGATGATGGACCCGCGCGGACGCGTGAAGCGCGACTATGATCGCCAGCGCAACGATGCAATCGAGAGCGGTAAGGGCGCCGATGCATTGGTGCGCATCGAACGTGCGCGCGACGCCGAACTCAAAAAAATCGATGAGAGCGAAAAGGCGCTGCGCGCTTCAGTCACGACACGAAAAGATAGCGACGCGGCGACCACCAGCCAGGTCAGCAAAATGCTGCTGGAGGCATTTGGCGGCACCATAACGTCCACCACTGGCGGGAAGCACGTCAAGGGATCGTACCATTATCGTGGGCAGGCTGTCGATTTCGTGCCGACCGGCGGCATGGGATCGATCAGCAAGGACCAAATTAGGACCTTGATGCAAGGCGCTGGCCTCCAGATCAAGGAACTACTCGGCCCTGGCGACAAGGGCCATGACGACCATTTTCATGTCGCATGGGCTGGCGGCAAGGGCCAGTTGGATAGCGCCCGCATCATGGGCCAGATCATAGCCGATCAGGTGCGCCAATCGCTGGCGATGGAAAAGCAGCGCAACGAATGGGTGAATGAGCAAAGTACCAAGGTCGGCGACTTCGCTTCCGGACAGCTCGATAAAGAAGGAAAGGTGCTTGCCGACCGGAAAGAGATGGTCGCGCGTCTAAATGATGACGTTAGCGCGGGCACCGTCCTGCTCAACACCGAATGGCAACTGCGCCGGGCTGGGAATGACGAGATTCAGGATACGCTGGAGATGTCGCGCTATCGCCTGGACCTCGAAAAGCAGCGCGAAGCCATCGGCGAAACCGAATATGAAAATCTTCTGCGCCGCAAGGCTGAGCAGACAGGCTTTAACCGACTGCTGGAAGATCATGCCCGTGATTGGCAGGAAGTCACCGAGTTCGGGCGCGGCTTTGTGGACACCGTGCTGTCACCCGATACGTGGTCCAGCTGGGGCGATGCAGGCAAAGCCATCATGCGCGAGATCCAGAGCGAGATGATGAAGCTGGCCGTCATCAACCCGATCAAAAACGCGTTGTTCGGTGATGGCCTTCCCACACTAGGATCTGTCGCTGGCCTGTTCGGCAAAAAGGCGGGCAACAACGCGGTCGGCACAGAATATTGGTCCGGTGGCATGTCCTATGTTGGTGAACATGGCGCCGAACTGGTCGACCTGCCCCGCGGGTCAAAGGTCTATAGCGCCCGTGACACTCGGTCTATGATGCAGGGGCAGTCCAGCCACGTCACGTTCGAGGTTCGTGGATTGAAGGGGTCGACGTTCGATGTCGAGGTCGCGCTGGTCGCGGATGGCCGCGTCGCAATGGCGGCCCCGATGATCGCCGCCGGCGGCAGCCAGGGCGCGCAGGTCGCAGTTGCGCGGCGTGCAGACAGGCGGCTGGCATGATCGTCCTGCCCTCGACGCGGAGACCCGCGACCGTCACGCCTGCCTTTATCGATAATGGCGGCACCATGCGCAGCGCCACGAACGCAAAAGGTCTTCGTCTCAATCGGCTGGGTAGCCACTTCCGGGCTGCCGTGACCATGCCTCTGTCGGCAGCGGACGATGCGATGGCCCTGATTGCAGATCTCGTCTCTGCGAAGGACGAAGGATTGCGGATGATCTATCCGCTCCAGGGTGTGGATCAGGGCGCTCCCGGTTCACCGGTGGTTGATGGCGCGTTCCAGTCGGGAAAGTCGATCGCACTGCGCGGCCTGACGCCGGGCTACGTGGCGCGCAAGGGTTTCTGGATATCGATCACCGACGCCACAGGTCAGCATTATCTCCATAATGTTCGCGCGCAGGCGACCGCAGATGGCGATGGCAGGATGCTGTTGCCGATCAACCCGATGCTCCGCACGCCATATTTGAACGGCGCCGCCGCGTATCTCGCGGTGCCGATGATCGAAGGCGAGATCAGCGGGAATGAGCAAAGCTGGCAGATCGTCCGAGGTGGG
The DNA here is from genome assembly GCF_037154075.1 of Sphingobium aromaticiconvertens. Taxonomy (NCBI): domain Bacteria; kingdom Pseudomonadati; phylum Pseudomonadota; class Alphaproteobacteria; order Sphingomonadales; family Sphingobiaceae; genus Sphingobium; species Sphingobium aromaticiconvertens. The sequence continues at coordinate 4,827,269 of NZ_JBANRJ010000001.1, read as the reverse complement.
CGCATCGTCGGCATCGCTTTTACAATCGAGGAAATGGCATGAGCAGAGATAGCCGCGAATTTGAGTTTCAGAGCGCGGAAGCGATGGAGCGTCTGCGCCATTCGATCGGCTTCGCAATGGCGAGCCTGCAAGCGCTCACGCTGATAAACGGCGGCGCACTGGTTGCGCTGTTCACCTTTGTCGGCTCTTCCACGGCGGTTCGTTTCGATATGTCGGCCCTGTGGGTTGCCTTCGCGGCCTTCGCAACCGGGCTGGTGTTCAACCTGTTGGCATTCTTGGGTGCACATCTGTCGCAGGACTATTTTTATGTCTCTGCGCAATGGAGCGCATGGAATGCTGAGCTTCGGATGGACGGCCTACCCGAAAGTTATGACGCGGTGAGCCCGGCGCGCATCGGCACCCGAGCCCAGATCGCGGGCATCGCCAGCGGAATCGTTTCGTTGATCGCTTTCATCGTCGGGTGCGGCTTTGCCCTCAGCGGCGTGACCGGCGGTTAATCATGGAGCGCGTCCGGCTGACAGGCCTTATGAAGATGGAATTGCGGGACGGCCGGGTCATTCGGCTTTGCGATGGCGGATGGGTGCCATGGAATACCGAAGTGTTCCGCGCTTCACACGACCAGTTCGGCATGATCGGGTCGATGGAGGCCTTTGACGAGGGTGTCGGCGATGTCGTCCCTTCATTCCGCCTGACCTTTCTGCCGATCAGCACAGCCGCGGCAGCCGATCTGTCCGCGCCTGGCATGCAGGGGTCGCGCACTCGCTTATGGATTGCGGAGATAAGTGACTCCAACGGCTTGATCATCGGCGATCCCGATCTCCAGTTCGACGGCATGATTGATCGCACTGTTTTGCGCGTTGGCATTCGAAAGCGCGAACTGGATATCGACTTCGTATCGACGGCCGAGCGGCTGTTCACCATCAACGAGGGTAACGGCCTGTCGGCGACGTTCCATAAATCCATCTTTCCCGGCGAGCTGGGTGAGGACAATGCCACCGGCCTTGGCACTGCGGTTGCATGGGGCACGGAAGCACAGCCTGGACAGGCCAGCACGTACACGCCAACCCGGATGTGGAGCGACAACAACTATGTCTGATCTGATCCGTCGGGCTGACGCCACGCGCAAGACGCTGGCGAAGTACCGCCGCCGCGCGTTCGATTGGCGTGGGCGATCGACCTGCATTCACCTCGCGCGCTATCATCTGCGCAACATGGGCCACACCCCGCCGCCAGTGCCTGACTTCCGATCCGCCCTGGGCGCCCGCCGCGCTTTGGACCGCCTGGGCTTTGCCGACCTGGCCGCGCTGTTCGACAGCATGCTTCCGCGTATCGCGCCTGCGGCAATGCTGGTGGGCGACCTCGCTGTCCTCCAGGGCGACGAAGGATTTGATTCCATCGTCGTGTCCGCCGGTGGCAAGCTGCTTGGCTATCATGCCGATGACGGGTCGGGGATCAAGCCATTGATGGCGCTTGAAATGCCGGTCGGCGCCTGGCGCCTTTAAGGATACAGCATTGTCCAAAACACTGAGAACCGTCGCGGTCATAGCGGGCGCGGTGGCCCTGGTTGCGGTCACGGCTGGCGCTGCTGCGGGCGTACTGGCGCCAGCGATGGCTGGAACGGCCACCATCGCCGGGGTATCCACCGCTACGGTTGCGACCATCGCATCGGCCGCCAGCGCAATTAGCCTTGCAGCCAGTTATGGCGCGCAGGCGACTGCGAAAAAACCACCCGCCCGCGGCACAGTCAATCAAGTCATCATCTCCGCCGATCCGCCCGCTCCGTATATCATCGGCCGCACCTATTCCGGTGGCGTCCTCCGCCACGATGCTGGTTACGGCGCCACGCTCAAGAAAGTGCCGAACCCCTATCGCGCGCAGGTGTTGGAATATTCGGTTGCTGGCCCCTGCCAGGCGTTGGAAAATGTGTATGGCGATTATGCGCCCATCCCTTTCACAGGTGGCGCGGCTACCGGCTATTATTCGAATTTCCTGTTTCGGGATGTCCGGCGCGGCCTCTCATCGGAAACGGCGCTGACGCCGCATTGGGCTGGCATGCCCGCATGGTCATCCGCGCACAGGCTGTCCAGCAAGGCCACAATCTTGCTCAATGGTCTGTTCGACAAGGACGGCAAACGCTTCGCATCCGGATGGCCTGCGACAGGCGCCGTTTGGCAAGGCGTCATGACCTATGATGCCCGCCAGGACAGCACCTATCCGGGCGGATTGGGTGCCCAACGGATCAACGATGAGGCGACGTGGGGCTACTCGGAAGATCCAGGGCAGCACGCACTGGCCTATGCCCTGGGCCGCTATCGCAATGGGAAGAAGGTTTTCGGTGTCGGCTTGCCCGTCGACGGTATCGTCCTTGATCATTTCGTGCAGTTGTCCAACATCTGTGCCGCGAATGGCTGGACGATCGGCGGTGTCATCTACGAACCGGGCGACCGGTGGGCAAATCTGAAGCGCATCCTTGAAGCCGGCAGTGCAGAGCCCCTGTTCATCGGCGGAAAGCTGGGCCTGCGCTTTAATGCGCCCCGCGTGTCGATCTATGAACTGACCGCTGGCGACCTCACGGAAGACGATGCAGAAATTCCCGCCGGAAAGACGTGGCGCGAGCGCCGTAACGGCATCCGCCCAAAATATCGCTCCGAAGCGAACAAGTGGGAATATGTCCCGTCCGATCTCGTTTCTATCCCTGCCTATATCGAGGAAGACGGCGAAGAGAAGTTCGAGGAACTCCAATGGGACCTTGTCCAGAGCAAGGATCAGGCCGCCCAGCTTGCCGCCTATCGACTGGTAAACGGGCGCGAGATCGGGCCTATAACGCTCGTCTGCAAACCGCATTTGCGGCGGTTCGGCCCCGGCGACATGATTACGCTGGAACTGGGCGCCGATCATGCGTTGGGCGGGCTGGACGCCGTGATCCTCAAACGCAGCGTCGATCCATCTACGATGAAGGTGACGCTCACGCTGGAGACGGAGACGCCGGGAAAGCATGATTTTGCATTGGGGCGCACCGGCACCGCGCCGCCAACGCCAGCGTTGGTCGCGAAGGAGGATAAAGACGTCATTGCAGCGTCAGTGATCGAAACCGATCTTGTCTATCAAGACGGGACGCCAATCGATGATCTGAGGCCCGCCGGACCCGGCGCGAACTATGGAGCGCCCGGCACCTCTCCTGTAGGAAACGCCGAAGCCCAGGCGGTTGTCGATGGGATGATAACGACCGCGTTAACCGTCGCCGAGGATGCTTTGCGTGACGCGACATGGCGCGCCGAGGCCGACAAAATTATCAAATTGCCCGGCGGCGGAACATTGCGGACTCTTAGCGAGCAGCTAGGCGTGACCGTGGATTACGTCAAAACCTTCGTCGACTTTACGCGATCGGTGGACACCGAGGGCAACGCCATTTGGGCGCTGACCGCACAGAACAGCACGGGCAAGGTTACGGGCGTCCGAAACCTTTTGACGGGCGAGGGTTTGGGCACGCTCCAGATGGCCGCCGACATATTGGAAATTGTTGACCCAGACGGCGGCAATGCGCGGTTCATCCTGCGCTACGGCCTCGATAATCGCCTGATCCTCAACGATGTCTACATCGAGAAGCTGGAGTTCGGGGTCGTAACCCGCGCAGCGATCGGCGCGGGGGAGGTCACTGACAACGCAACTTTTACCGCATCAGACAAGACCGTAACCACCACGGAAACGACCCTCATCGAGACGCCATTTTTCGCAATCGGGGATGAGTTCTATGGGCGCGGCATAGCCATCGTGTCCTTCCTGCAGGACGGCACCGCAAATTATGACACCTCGATGCGGGTCCGTGCCTATGTCGATAGCGGCGACGGGAGCGGGTACGTGCTCATCCGAGACAAAATTCATGGCATCGACGTCGATAGCGGCAACGCCCGCATTTCCATGCCTGTCTCTTTCCCGCTGCGCATAGCCTCGATCGGGAATGTTCGCATCAAGATCACGGCAACGGCGTCCCTGCTGGCCGGAAGATGGGGGACAACCGGATCATCTGCCGCGCGTGAGATTGCAATTGATTTGTTCAGGGGGTCGCGATGAGGGTTTGGTTTGATGAAGATGGGTTTTTGCTGTTCGCAATGGCTGGAGGCATGGAGGTAGAGAGTCCGGCCTGGAGCGCTATGGCTACGGTCAGTGACGACACCAACGTCAACACCCTCTTCCTCGACAACGGGCAAGTCATTGAGCGCCAGCCCATCGAGATCGCCAGTGATCGCAACATCATTGCGTTGGACCAGGGGCAAAGCGCCACCTTCGACGGCCTGCCCGATCCAGCATGGATCAGTGTCAACGGGGAGCGGCAGCGTGTCACGGGTGGCGTCTTTAACTACGCATCGCCAGCTGCGGAGGCGGTCAGGATTGAGCTGGTAGGCCCGCACACCAGCAATGCCGTTGTTCTGACATTTGCAGTCGCCAGCGCTTTGCTCGACCTTGTGCGCGTCGAGCGTGACCGCCGCCTTACTGCCTGCGATTGGACGCAAGTTCCTGACAACAGCCTGACCAGCGAACAGCAGGGGCAATGGCGCCTCTATAGGCAGGCCTTGCGCGACCTGCCGGGCGATCAGCCAGACGCCACCCTTGAAACAGCCATTTGGCCGCAGGAGCCTTAAGTATGCCCTATTCACCCGATGAATTGGCCGACCTCATCGCTGGTATGGTGACGAAACTGGACACCGTTATTGCCAGCGGATTGTTGGGCGCGACCTATGACATCGCTTTCCGCTTCCAGAGCAGCCCCGATGCAAACGAGGTCGTGGACTTTTGCGTCATCGCAACGGCATTCACGCTCAAAGCGAATATGGTCGGATCGGTCGGATTTGTTCAAACGCCGCCAGTAGCAACCTACGTTCTGACATTGCGATCCGGCGGCACGTTGTCGCCCGGCACCGGGACGGCAATCGGCACCATCACGATTTCGACGGCGGGCGTGTTCACCTTCGCTACGACGAGCGGCAGCGATACCATCATACCGGCCGGGTCACTGCTGAAGCTGGTGGCCCCTGCCACGATCGATGCCGGGATTTCCGGCCTCGCCTTCACGATCAAGGCTTAACCCATGCCAGCCATGCGAATGCAGGGACAGCCCCGCATCAAATTGCGGCACTCCTACACCCTCGGCGGGCAGGACTTTCTTGTCCTCACCGCCAACCGGGTCAATGCCATTCCAACCGAGTATCACGGCCCCGAGCGGCCCTATAACGTCCAGTTCGGGCATTATCTCGGGGAGCCGGGATGGGTCGCCATGGAAGTGAGGCCTGGCGATCGGCCTGCGGGCGACAGCCTTTTGGTCAATCGTATCGGCCTGGACGGATGGATCGACCCGTTCCCGACAGGCGACCGGGTTCTCAAGCTGGATTTTTCCGTTGTGTTTGGTCCCGGCTGCACGGCCGTAGCTCCGAACACCTGGATCAACTTCTGCGAAATTCACGCGATGAAGATCAAGGGAGTCGAGGAATATGAAACCGCTGGTCCCTTCCGTCTAAGCTATGAGTGGAGCACTGGCAGCGCGATGCCGATCTTCCGCATCTATAAGTCCTTGCAAGTCTATGATGCGAACGGCCTAGCCACTGACGTGATCAACGAGATTGTCTTTCAGGCCTCCAGCCTCATCAATCCCACCCACAATATCGTCGAGGGGGTCAAATATGACTTCCTGATCGAGCTGTATGCCAATGACACGAGCGGCTATCTCCACGTCTGGAAAGACGGCGATCTCATCGTTGACCTGAACGACCAGCATATCGGTTTTGGCGTCGAGCGGCGGCCCTATCCGCAATTCCGCATATATCGCGCCGCCCGCGACAACACGGCAAAGATGCTGGTCAAGGTCCACGAGGTCACGTCCTTCAAAGTCCCCGACCTTCCCGGCGTGACGCGCGGGCCGGAACTTATCAGCGACGGCATGTTCCCCATCAACAACGGGCGATGGACGGACATAGACTCTGCGCCGGGCTGCTCGATGGAGTGGGAAAGCGATGGCGCGGGCGGCGGGTTCATGCGCTCCGTCACGCTCTGGGATACTGGCGACCACGTATCCCCCGCACGATTCAAGCGGCGGTTGGATATTCTTGAGATTGGCGAAACCTACGAGTTGAAGTCCAGCGGCACGTTTGGGGTAGGCGCGGGCCGCACTGACGGCGGGTATTTCAATGCTAGCCAACGATATCTCAGCCCATCTCCCAACCCCGACGGCAGCGAGGTTGTGCGCCAGTTCGTGGCCACGCAGGAGACTGTCTTCCTTGGGGGTTCCAACGCTTATCCGAACTCCACGGTTGATAGCGTGTCTCTAAAGCGGGTCATTGTCCCGGCGTAAAGCCGAGAGGGGAACAGGATTTGTTATGCGAAAAGCGCCTCAGAAAACAGGGTCATTGCCCATGATAAAAAGGAATGGCGTCCAGTCCGCCACCTCGACAGAGCGTAGTGAGGAGCTTGTGTGTGGATTCGGCACCTTCAATGAGTTTCATGGTGCAGTTTTCGAAATGAACGTCATCAATTTTCATGGAACCACCCGCATAGAAAAGCTCACAATTTCGGAACGTAACCCGGATGTAGATGCCGCCGTCCAGCGTCATGGTGACGCTCTCGATAACCCGGTCAACATATTCCATATCGATTCCCTGAAAATTGGCGCGTTCCAGGCAAATAAGCGGTCTTTTGGAAGAGTCGAATGAATAAGCCGCCGACCGCTTACCATGAGACGGTATCCCTGACGGAAGGGGGAAGGGCTGAAAACGACCAATACACAGTGGGTGGAGTATAATGGCTGAAACCAGCATCATTTCGGCACTGGCGACCCAGTTTGGCGCGCCGGGCCTCCTGATTGGCTACATGGTCTGGGACCGGCTGATGAGGCGCAAGGATGAACAGGCGGCGCGCGCTGAAGACCTGGCCATGCAAAAGGACCGCACCGAAGCGGACAAGTCGCTTGCGGCATCCATGTCTGCGCTGGCTACGACGATCCAGCAGGAGCGAAAGTGATGTGCGAGGCGAGAGACGCGATCCGTGCGCGGAAATGCGCCGCTGATGACCTGACACGAGCTTGTGCAGCGCGGGGTAATATTCTCGCCAAAGCGTTTCTCGCCGCACTGGCTGAGCCGGTGCCTGACGATCTTCGGCGGTTGGTAGAAGAGGCTGACCGCAAACTGGGCCACTGATCGGCCCGCATCATCACAGTTCCACAGGGCGCTTCCGAGCGCCCTTTTTCATGGGAGAATGACATGACCATCGAAGCCATGATCGAGGCGACAATCGGCAAGGAAGGTGGCTATGTCGACCATCCCGCCGACAGGGGCGGGCCGACCCGCTGGGGAATCACGGAGGCGGTTGCCCGCGCCAATGGATATAAGGGCGATATGCGCGATCTCCCGCGCGCCACCGCCGTTGCGATCTATCGGCAGGAATATGCGATCAAGCCCGGCTTCGCTGCCGTCGCAGAGATATTCCCGCGCATTGGCGAGGAACTGTTCGACACGGGCGTCAACATGGGGCCAGCGCGACCGGCGATATGGCTTCAGGAATGGCTCAACGCTCTCAATCAGGGCGGCAAGCTATGGCCGGACCTGAAGGAAGACGGCGCGATAGGCCCCGCCACGCTGGCGGCGCTACGGTCCTACAAGGCATTGCGTGGGGCAGAAGGAGAGGCCCGGCTTCTCGCAGGACTGAATGGCGACCAGGCGGTGCGCTACAAGCAGATCGCGCGGGCAAACCCCAGCCAAGAGGCCTTCGTTTATGGCTGGCTGGGCCGGGCGGCATGAGCGCCGCCTCCTCCATCCTTCGCAACGTCGCGGGCGGCGGGCTGATGTTCTGGTGTCCTGGCTGCGATGGCGCGCACAGGGTCATGGTCGGTGACGGGCCGGGGCCGCGCTGGGGCTACAACGGCAACCCTGAAAAGCCGACTTTCACACCATCAATCCTTGTCACATACAATGGCGCGGATGCTGATCGCGGTGACGGCATTCCGTCTGTTTGCCATTCCTTCGTTACCGATGGCCGCATCCAGTTCCTTGGCGATTGCTCGCACGCGCTCGCGGGGCTGATGGTCGATATCCCCGATTGGGATAGGGCATGATCGCCCGCCTTCTTGATCCTCTCCGCCCCTATCTCGCTGGGGCGGCTGGCCTCGCTATCGCGGCATCGTTGGCATGGGGCCTGCGGGTCGACCACCTGCGAGCAACCTATAAGCGGGATCTGTCAACCTCTCGCGCCGAATATGCCGCCTTTCGCACCGTGATCGTCAACCGGACAGCCGAAGCCCTGCGCCTCGATCGCGCCCGCAACACCCGCGTCGCCTCAGAGCAGGTCGCCATCATCAGGAAGGAACAGAATGCGTATCTCGATACTCGCGAGCATGAGCTTACTCGCTTGGCTGAGCGCCTGCGGACGGCCCCCAGAGCCGATCCGGGTGGTAGCGGAGACGCGGGAGGTTCCGCGCTTCCCATCCTGTCCGACGGACCTGTGCGGCCCGGTCAAGCGGCCATCGTGGATGTCGCAGACGCCGAAGCCTGCACCGACAACACCCTGAAGCTGGAAAGCCTGATCACCGCCTGGCGCGGCGTGGCGGCGATCGATCCGAACGAACCGACGAAGGACTGAGCCACATGAAGAAGATCCTGCTTTGGGACAAGCGCCGACCATCCGTCGAGCCGGTGCGCCTCGAAATCGATGATGCGGTAGCCTCCGCATTCGTGCGCGCGGGCGTCGCCAGTGCCGCTGACCCCGGCGAGTCTGGCACGCTGTCGGCTGGCGGCCCGATCGACAGCGGCGAACCCGTCGAAATCATGCTGTGGTCTGGCCTTCAGAAAGTCCCGCGCCGCGTGTTCGCACCGCCTTCGGTCGCCGCGATCGCGCTCGATATCGGAGCAGCGGTTTTGCCGGACGGGGCGTCGGTCAGCCAGGCGCCGCTGTCGCTGCGCCCGGTCCCTTTCGCGCGGAAGAGCGCTGCGGGCTACACGTCTGTGGCCCTGCCACTGAATTACAGTTCGGCGGCGTATGTCGATGCAGTCCTAACCGGCCCGCGCGATCTTCGCACGGGCAAATTGCAGGTCACTTCAGGCCGCAACATCGTTGTCCAGGGCATCTATCAGGCCGCCGAACTCGCCGGCACGACTTCGATCATCCTCAAGGACATTTCGGAATCAGTGCGCGTAGAAGGCGTCGAGATCGTGAACAGCGATCAAGGCGACGCGATGAAGATTGGTGGGACCATCCGCACGGCCGGGACGCTTGTGGATTTTCCTGACGTGACGCTCATCAACACGACCATTTCCGGAGTTCGCGGACTCGAGGCAGAGATCCATGGCGATTGCTTCCAAGCCGACTATGCGATGCGCCGCTTTCAAGTTTTCGGCGCCAATTGGACATCATCCTATCAGGTCATGTTCATAGACGGGCTCGCTACCACCAGCGGCCAACCACTGATCTCGGATGAAGTGGACATCCGCAACTCCGTGTTCCGCCTTAGGACGGACCTCGGCTTCGAAGACCTGCACTATGCATTGTATATGGCAGACAGCTTGGCCAGCCTTCTCGCCGGCCCGCATTGGTATCTCACCGATGTCAGCATCGTCATTCCAACCGGCATGAATCCACTCGACGCAATCAAGCCTGCTACTGGGGCGACGTTCGACGGCACCTATATCACGCTCGATCCGTCCACTGCGGCCAAGGTGACTGATCTGGACGGGAAGCCCGCGCGCATCCGGGTCTATTTCGACCATATCCCGGCGCGCTACACCGTCGCGCAGGGGTTGAACTATTCGCTTCGACCTGTCGTCGTCGTGCCAAAGCCCGCATGGGCGTGGAATGATCAGCAGTCCATCGACTTCGGGAAGGATCGGGCCTGGCTCGCCTCCACGGAATATCGCTCTGTTGCCAGCGGCGCGGCGAATTACACCTTTGCCCGCGCATTGGGGAACGCCACGACATGGAACGTAGCGGGAAATCTTGAGGCGGTCGCCGCTGACACCATCCGCCTTGCCTATGATCCCGTCACGAAAAAGCGCCAGGGCGCCTATATCGAGATGTCGAAGCAGAACATCCTTGCCCGCTCAACCGATATGAGCGCTGTCGGCTGGCAGGTCGCCAGCGCCACGCTATCGGATGCGGGCGGCACATCGCTGGGCATTTTCAATCGCCTCACCATCGCCACGTCTGGATCGCTGACCACAAGGCGGCATCAGAGCGTGGCCATAGTGTCCGGCGCCGTTTATGCGGTGACAGCCTTCTATGAAGCGGGAACGTCTGGACGCGCGCGGATCATTTGCCGTCAGAACACGACCAACCTTACGACCGTAATCTCTGGCCCGGTCGGCAATCTGGCAGTGACAGCGACCGATGCGGGTGTGGCAACCGTCGTTGACCAAACGGCATTCACCGATCCTGCCTCCGGCCGGACGGTTTATCGCATCCGCCTGCTGTTCACCGCTGGCGCCGCCGATGCTGTGGGTCAGTTCGGCATGGGGCCTGACAGCGCAACGGTCGATGCCACCCTGATCGGGCTTGGTATGCAGGTAGAGGCGGATAGTCATACGTCCTTCATCATCACGGGCGCGACCAGTTCGACACGGCCTGCTGACGCGCTGTCCGTGCCGCTCCCTGCCGCGCGCGACGTTCTGTATGTTTTCGATGACGACAGCGTCCATGCCGGATGCCTGTCGGCCGGATCGATCGCAATTCCTACCAGCTTCGCCCGCCGCGTCATCAAGAGCGTGTCATTCTCCGATCCAGGCAAGTTGAGGTCGCGGTCGCTGCCTGTGAAGACGCGCCGGAAGTTGGAGGCCCTCGCGCGCGGCGATGTCGCTCTGGGTTCGCAGTTCCATTATGTCATGGGGCCGGGCGATAGCTGGCTGGACGTTCCTGGCTATGTGTCCGGCGCGCTGGCGGCTCGGCTGTTCTCCATCTATGGCGATGCTGGCGGCGGCTGGACCGGATGGGCGAAACGCGGGGCTACGCCTTATGGCAATGTCCGGCCATCGCTCTATCCCGTGACGGTGGATGCTGGCTTTACGAACCAGCCGGGCGACAGCAGTCCGCAGGCATCCATCGACCTGGGCGGCCTGACGGCGACCAGTGGCGCGGCGCCCGTGCAGTTCAGCCTGCCAGCGGGCGTACAAGCGACCAGGCTGGCGATCCTCTACCGGGCGGAGACCGCTGGAACCCATGAGATGCGCTGGCGTGTGAATGGAGGGGCGTGGACAACGGTAACGCTCACCACGACTGCCGCCGCTTCGGTTCAGATGATTGACCTGAGCGCCTTCATTCCGGTTGGCGCGTCGGTGTGGGACGTCGAGCGGGTTTCTGGCACATGGTCGCCGTTCGGGCACTTCACCCGCTCCGATGCTCCGGGCATCCTCATCACGAAGGCTGCATCGTCCGGGTCCGGCCTGTTCGGCTGGGGCAATACGTCGGCAAGTTTCGGCGATCGGCTGCGGCAGGCGTACCAGATCATCGACGGGATCGCCCCGGTCGACCTGTTGATGCCTATGCTGATGGTCAACGACGAGGGCGCTAACGGTACCGGCCGGACGGTAAAGCAGTTCAGCGACAATTACGATGCGCTCTACACCAATCTCCGCACAGCCCTGCCGAACGCCGCCATCCTCCCGGTCATCCAGCCAGAGGTGAAGCAGGCGACCAGCATGGAGATGAAGGCGTATCAGAACATCGTCCGCGCAAAGGCGATGCGTGCTGAGAATGCGCCACATTCCGGACTGCTCGACCTGCAATGGGTATTCGGTCACGTTCCCGACGGGGCTTCTCCGGGCGGGGCGACCCTGCCGTATCTGTCTACCGGCTCGAACCCGCTGCTGCTGAATGAGGGCGCGGCAGAGAAGCATCCGAACAATGCGGGCGTCGCTTTGGCGGTCGCGGCGATCATGGCCGTTATTCAGGAGCCTGTGGGGTAGCAGCGAACTTTGCCACCGCCGCTGCCCGTTGGTGCGGGTGTTGCGAGTATATCGTGCTTTTACCCACACCAATTTGCCGATGCCAATCCCCTGGCGGCTCTGATCTAAATCAAGGTGCAAGAGCTGTCTTGTAAATCTCGATTACCTGACCTCGCGCTGATCTGGCGCGAGGTTCTTTTTTCAGTCGAGACTGTCCGATTGCGAGACAAGCTGGTCGCAAAAATCCGTAGAGAAAAATAGCGGGAGCCATCTACGTGGGATATAATTAGGTTCCGGACAGAGATTCGGAAGGGTCGCAACAATCAACTCAATTCTCAAATGCACAGGTTAGCAGCATAGCGCGGCCTTGCATCTGACGGGGGAAGAATATGTTGCACAATCAATCTGAACCACGTTTAACTGTACGCGAAACAGAGGTTATCAACCTCGTTGCCCTTGGCCTTTCGGCTAAGGAAGCCGCCATAGAACTGGCCATAGCGCCCTGTACTGTCGAGAGGCATATCGAAAATGTGCGGCTCAAGACACGCACACGCAATCGTGCCCACATGATAGCGCATGTTATCCAAACCGGCTTATTGACCGCTTCACGCGCTGCTTAACAGGGGGGTATCCTATATATAACAGCCCAACGCGATCAGGTCGTCCTCGGTCTGGTCGCCGGGTATAAAGAGGCGCGGTTTGGATTGGGGCAGCCCGGTTGCCGCGCCTTTTTTTGTCCGGAACCACTCGGCAGTTCACGCGTATTCTAAGTATGCCATCCCCATGGTACAAAACAACTAGCCCCGCGCCTCAAGGTTGCGGGGCTCTTCGTTGGGCACACGACGGGATGCCGTTTGGGCAGCGACTGGCCGCCTTCTAAGCCGAGAGACAATTTCACAGGTATATCAGGCGACCCCGGCGCTAAAACCGCTGAGTAAAACACGCCGGGATCGCGACGGATATAATTAGGCTGCGGGATGTGTGCAACTCAGGGAAACAGGGAGGATAGCCTTGCAATCGAGGGCTGTTATCGACCACACACACGATCGCTGCGAACATATTCGGCAGCATCACGCCAGCGGTCACGGTGTTTTGCCGGGTGGTGGGGTGAGGTGAGGGTGATTCGCCTGGGGAGGCCCTGGGTCGCCCATTTACGTAGCGTACTCCCGGCTACGTAAATGCTTGACGGGCTATTGTCAATCTGCCCGCAAATCTGCTATTTCACATGAACGTTGAAACCGCTTCTTAACCGAGGCGTTCTAAACTTCACCATCAACCAAGGAGGCAACAAATGGCAGCTCTTAGCAAGCCCTTCGGCTTCATGCGCGGAACAAAATCCGAGCGTGCGACCGCTGCCGCCTTTAAGGTTGGAGAAAAGGTCTACCAGCGAAAGGGTGGCGCATCGTCCGCCCTTAAGAATGCTGTACGCCTGTATCGCGAGAGCCAAAAACCGGAGTAAGACTTGACGCACCAGGGGGAGGTGCCGTCAGTAAATTTCTGGTCGCTGTCGGATAAAAAAGACACATCAAAATTTTGCTGCGGTGAAAAGGCAGTGAACGATTTCTTCCGCAAGGATGCGTGGAAATTTCACAAACGGACATCGCATCGGGTCACTTGCACATCGGTTGCGAATAGCGATGGCGTGGCCGGTTTCTATTCGCTCGCCAGCGTTACGGAAGAAATTCGCAAACTCCCCGGTAACTATGCCAGGCTGGGGCAGAGCGGAGAATTCCCGTGCCTTCAATTGGCTTGGATGGGGGTTCAGCGCCCACTCCAAAAATCAAACATCGGTATAGCAATGCTGGGCAAGATCGTGTCCACTTTCGCTAAGGTTGGCGAGCAGATTGGGCTGCCCCACCTAATCGTCTTCCCCATCAATGAGGACGTGAAGCGGTTCTACAAGAAGATGGATTTTGAGGAGTATGACGGGGGAACGAAAATGTTCCTGTCGTTGCAGATCGCCCGAGACGCCGTTCGCGAGTAGATCGGTAACGTTATCCCACCCAGCCCAGCCTAACCCGCTGGGCTTTTCTTTTGCCCCACGCCTCACGGTTGCGGGGCTTTTGTTCATTGTCGACTAAGCGGCCTGCCGGTCCGATAATCCATTAACTGGTCGACGCGGGCCGCGATGGCCTGCCATGCCTGCACGCCGTTCAGATCACCGTCGGCAGCGAGTTGCCCAATCCGGGTCGCGACATACGCGGGAGCTTTCGCACCGTGCTGCTTGATGACCTGCTGCGCGCAGGCCCATATCTCCCAGTCGGTCAGCACCATGGCGTCAGTGAACGGTGCCGCAGCTGCACCATAGCCGATGCACCTTGTCGCAGATGTCGAGCCAGGTCTTCGCGCCTACGTGGTCGTGAGCGTCCATCAGAGACCGTATGCGGGCCATTAGATAATCGCCCACCTCTTCCCCAAGGGCCTCTATTAGCTGACAGGCAGTTGACCACTGTTCACCCTCGGGCATAGGACTGCGGGTTATTGGCATGTGGTAAGACCCCTCGATTCGAATGAGATCATACCATGAACAAAAGAGGTGGAGAAATCGTCAACGGTACGATTTCATCGTATCGTTCATTCCGCGCTCAACCACTCCACTTCAGCATCGTCCAGCGCCTCAAACGTATCGCCCTCCGCCCCGGCCTCCTGAAGCCGCTTGCGCAGATCATCCGGCGTGCTGTTGGCCCGGAACCGGAAATCAGCCTTGGCGGACTTCGCCAGCGTCCCGATCCAGTCGTCACGTTTGACCTGCTTCACCAGCCATTCGCCGAAGCCTTCGCCGAGTTCGTTGGTCTGCATGGGCGCCTCCTGTCGATTCGCCGGATCATATCACGCTTGAGGCGCTATCGACGCGGCCCATCCAGCAGATCGCGCGCTGGTGCCAGCCCCTTCATCAGCATGTCTGCCCATTCCTGCGCCAGTTCCCGGCGCCTCTCCATGTGGCCGGCGCGATCATAGGCGGCTGCAACTTTATTGGTCGGCTCATGGGCGAGCATCAATTCGATGACGGCTTTGTCCTCATACCGCTTTTGGCGCACGGCGCGGGCGTTCATGGTGGTAGAAAAGGCAGCGCGCCAGCCGTGGGGTACATGCCGCCCGTGATACCCCACTCGATTATAGAGATATCCGATCGCGTTCTCGCTCAATGGCTTGTGCGTGTGGCGCTGACCGGGGAAAACGAGTGACGCCCGGCCGGTGAGGCGGCGCACCTCCCGGAGAAGGTCGACCGCCTGCCAGGGCAGGGGGACAAGATGCTCAAACTCCTCCTCGTCCTTCTTATCGAGGATCAACTTCATTCGCCCGGCCGGAATGCGCCATAAGGGGCGCTGCGGCCCTATAAGGTCGCCGGACCAATCAATGCCCTCGAACTCGTCCCATGTAACGCCGCGCACGACGGCCGGGCGGACAGCGGTCAATGCCAGCAGTCGTGATGCGAACTTGGTGACAGGTGACGCGCCAGACGCCTCCGCAGCGCGTAGTACCTCGCGGGCTTGCTCTGGATCGGTGATGGACGGCTGCTTGCGCTTTTTCGGCAGGGGCTTGAGGGCGTTGCCGACAACCGCTGCAGGGTCCGTCGAAACGATGCCTTCTGAAATGGCGTAGCTGTAGATCGCAGAAATGCGCTGGCGCAGTCGTTTCGCTGTCTCTATCGATCCCCGCGCTTCGACCTTGCGCAGTGTCGCGAGGACGGCTGGCGCGTCTATCGCGCGCAAGGCCTTGGCCCCGATGTCAGGGAACACATCTCGTTCCAGACTGGTGATGACGTCGGCAGCATGGACGGGTGCCCAGCGGGGGGCTTGCTGTTCGTGCCATATCCGCCCGACGGCTTCGAAAGACAACTCGCTGGCCTGCGCTATTCGCTCGTCCTCTTTGGCTGCAAGGGCGCGCTGGCGAGCGCCTGACGGGTCTTCATGGTTGCGGATTTTTCGCCGGGCATCGTCGCGCATGTCGCGGGCATCTGACAAGGATACATCGGGGTAGGGACCGAACGTCAGCAGCTTCTCCTTCTTGTCGAACCGGAACTTCATCCGCCATGTGCGAAGTCCGGTCTTCGCGACGTGAAGATATAGGCCGCCCGAATCTGCCATCTTATATGGCTTCTCTGCGGCCTTGGCTTTGCGAGCCTGTGCGTCAGTGAGCATCGATACCCCGATCCTGAATTGTCGTACCCCCGGTCATACCCCTCGATACCCCGCTCTTGAGTGGGATTGGTTGGGACTGATCGAAAGAGAACATAGCAGGAAACGAGACGCAAATCAGCCCTTTCGGGACTGTTTGGAATGGGTTGAATAGGGGTTTCTGGCGGAGACGGAGGGATTCGAACCCTCGGTACCGAATTATCAGTACGACGGTTTAGCAAACCGTTGGTTTCAGCCACTCACCCACGTCTCCACATGGCCTGAATGCCCGCTTTTTGAACGGACAGCGGCTAGGCGAGTTGGGCTATAGCGACGGCTTTTGTGCATGGCAACGGGGTAGTGTGCAGGAAAATGCAGGAAAAGCAGGTCGGTTGATTCATTCCGGCCCGGAATCGACTCAGGTCGCCGTTCGTTCATTGCTGTTTCAGCTTCGAACCCGATAATCACCGTCATATTTTTATGTTTGAGCGGGTGTCGGGGAGTATGGTTATCATGATGGGGACGATCGCTGGGTTTACCGGGCGTCTGGCCGGGCGGCTGGGACGCGCCGGTACGATTGCCCTCGCATTGGCCGCGCTGGGACTTGCGCCGGTTGCACATGCACAGGTCCGCACGGTTGATCCCAATAGTGCGATCGACGCCGATCTCGCCCCGCCGCCGCCCAGCCAGAGTGCGCCGTCCGATCCGGGTGTCGATAACAGTGTATCGAGCAGCCCTCCCGCCTCGTCCGACAGCGGCGTTTATGACAGTCCAACGAATCCGGATGCGGGGACCGCCACCGGCGCGCCCGTCACCACCAATTCGCCGCCCGCGGCCCCGGACGCCAGTACCTCCTATCAGGAGGATGACCTGATCGGCGCGGCCGAAGGGGTGTTCGGCAAGGGCGCCGAGGGCCTTGCTGGCATGATCGAGAAGATCCTGAAGGATCAGGGGCGACCTAATGCCTATATCGCCGGGCGCGAGGCGTCGGGCGCTTTCGTCGTCGGCCTGCGTTATGGGTCGGGCACGCTCAACCACAAGATCGAAGGCAAGCGCGAAGTCTACTGGACCGGCCCTTCGGTCGGTTTCGACGTGGGCGGTAATGCGTCCAACACCTTCGTGCTGGTTTACAACCTGTATGACACGCAGGATCTCTATCACCGTTTCCCGGCGGCGGAGGGCACAGCCTATCTGGTGGGTGGCTTCACCGCCAGCTATCTGCGCTGGGGCAATGTCGTGCTGATCCCGATCCGCCTGGGCGTCGGCTATCGGCTGGGCGTCAATGCGGGCTATATGAAGTTCAGCGAAAAGCGCACCTGGCTGCCCTTCTGACAGGCGTTGCGCTCGGCCTCAGATCGCCAGCGCCAGCTGCTCTGCGGCTGGCGCGGCCTCTTCTTCCTCGCCATCCAGATTATGGACGCCCAGCCCCAGCAGCCGCGCGCCCATCCGCAACGGCAGTTGGGCGCGCAGGAGCGCGCGGGCCGTCTCCGCCAATATTTCCGGCGATCGCACCGGCGCAGCAAAACTTTTTGACCGGGTGATGATGCGGAAGTCGGCGAACTTGACCTTCAGCACCACCGTCCGGCCATAAGAGCGCGACTTTTCGATCCGGCCCCACAGGCTTTGCGCGATCCGGTCGATCTCCCGTAGCAGTGCGTCCTCTTCCACCAGATCGTCGAAGAACGTATCCTCGACGCTGACCGATTTGCGCTCCTGCCGTTCATGCACCGGCCGGTCGTCGATCCCGCGTGAGGCGCGAAAATAATAATGCGCCGCGCTGCCGAAATGCTGCTGGAGGAAGGGCAGGGCACGGTCGCGCAGATCCGCGCCCGTCTCGATCCCCAGCGCGCTCATCCGCCGCGCCGTCACCGGACCCACGCCATGAATGCGCCGCACCGGCATCCCGGCGATGAAGGCCGCGCCCTCCGACGGCCGCACCACGCACAGCCCATCGGGCTTGTTCTGGTCCGATGCCAGCTTGGCGATCAGCTTGTTATAGGACACGCCCGCCGAAGCAGTGAGGCCCGTTTCCTCCCGGATCATCCGCCGTATCTCTTGTGCTATAACCGTCGCCGACGCGATGCCGGGCTTGTTCACGGTCACGTCCAGATAGGCCTCGTCCAATGAAAGCGGCTGGATGATGTCGGTGAAACGCTGGAAGATGGCGCGGACCTGCGCCGATACCGCGCGATAGACCTCGAACCGGTGCGGTACGAACAACAGGTCGGGACATAGCCGCCGGGCCCGCGCGCCTGGCATAGCGGATCGCACGCCAAAGGTTCGCGCTTCATAGCTGGCGGCGGCGACCACGCCGCGCGGTCCGCCGCCGCCGACCGCGACCGGCTTGCCCCGCAGTTCAGGATTATCGCGCTGTTCGACCGACGCATAAAAGGCGTCCATGTCGACATGGATGATCTTGCGCGGTGGCGGATCGTCCTCGATTCCCATGATTGGGGCTTATGCCATAAGGAGAACGAAAGGAAAACATCTGGTGGCGCGTCTATCGCTCTGCGACGCTGCTTTGTTTATCGCTCCGCGACGCTATTTGACTATCGCTCCGCGATGAGCAGCTTGTCGATCTTGCGCCCGTCCATATCAATCACCTCGAAACGCCATCCCTGATCCTCGACGAAATCGCCCACTTCGGGCAGGCGCTTCATCAGCCACAGGGCATGGCCCGCTACGGTCGCATAATCGCGGTCTTCGGGCAGGTCGATGCCGATATGGTCGGCCAGCAGGTCCATCGGCATCTGTCCGGACACCAGCAGGCTGCCGTCGTCGCGCTCGACCATATCCGGCTCGTCATAGGCATCGCGGTCGGATGCGAAATGGCCGGCGATCGCGGATAGCAGGTCGGCGGGAGTCGCGATCCCCTCAAAATGCCCATATTCGTCATGGACCATCACCATCGGCACATCGGCGCGGCGCAGCACCTCCAGCGCGTCCATGGCATCGACCTGGTCGGGCACGACCTCCGCCTTGCGCATCAGGCTGTGTACGTTCAGCGCCTCGCCCCGGAACAGCGCGGTCATGATATCGCGCGCCTGGACGATGCCGATGATGTCCTCCACCGATCCGCGTCCCACCGGCAGGCGAGTGTGCGGCGTCGCCAGCAGCTTGGCGCGGATGGTGGCGTCGTCGGCATCGACGTCGATCCAGTCGACATCCATCCGCTGGGTCATCACCTCCCGCACTGGCCGGTCGGCCAGCCGCACCACGCCGGAGATGATCGCCCGCTCGCTTTCCTCGATGACCCCGGACTTGCTGGCCTCGGCGACGATCAGGTGCAATTCTTCGGCAGTGACATGATTTTCCGATTCGCGGTTCATCCGCAGCAGACGGAAGATCAGCCCCGTCGATCCATCCAGCACCCACACGATCGGCGCAGTAATCCGCGACAGCCACAGCATCGGCCCGGCCATCAATATCGCGATCGGCTCCGGCGCGCGCAGGGCGAACTGCTTGGGCACCAACTCGCCAATGATCAGCGAGGCATAGGTGGTCAGGCCGATAACGATCGCAAAACCCAGCGTTTGCGCCGTTTCGTGCGTCAGCCCGAACGGCTGCAACCGCTCACCGACAGGCCCGCCCAGGCTGGCGCCGGAATAGGCGCCCGCGATGATGCCGATCAGGGTAATGCCGATCTGGACCGTCGACAGGAATTTGCCGGGATCGGACGCCAGCAGCAGTGCGGTGCGCGCGCCACGCCGTCCCGCCTTCTCCATCGCCTGCAGACGCTGCTTGCGCGCGGAGACGATGGCCAGCTCGGACATGGCGAACAGACCGTTCAACGCCACCAGCGCAAGGATGATGACAAGGTCTGCCCAGGGAAAGGGCGTGGATATGTGGGGGGGGATCGTGGCCATAGCGGTCGGCGATCCTCATGCCCGGTTTCTTTCAATTTCACAACAGCCCCCTCATGGTCAATTCAGTTCGGTTGTGGAACAAAGCTGCACGATCGACGCTTGGGGGATATGTCCGCGCTCGACGGTAACGATATGCAAGGGACGACTATCATGAGGATTTCACACCGGATCATGGGCGCGGCGGGCCTCGCCGCCATGCTCACCACTGCCGCCTGCACGACCGATCCGAACACCGGTCAACGCCAGATATCAAAGGCTGCGATCGGCGGTATCGGTGGCGCGCTGGGTGGCTATCTGCTGGGCGACCTGGTCGGTGGCCGGCGCGACCGGACTGAAAAGATCCTGGGCGCGGGCATTGGCGCGATCGCTGGCGCGGGGGTCGGCTCCTATATGGACGCGCAGGAACGCAAGCTGCGCGAACAGACGGCGGGCAGCGGCGTGGACGTGATCCGCGACGGTGACAGCTTGCTGCTGCGCATGCCGTCGGGCATCACCTTCGCCTATGACCGGGCAGATGTTCAGCCCCAATTCCAGCCGACCTTGAACGAAGTCGCCTCGGTTCTGGCGCAATATCCCAAAACCTATATCGACGTGCTGGGTCACACCGACAGCGATGGCGCCGACGCCTATAATCAGGGTCTGTCGGAACGGCGCGCCAGTGCGGTCGCGAGCTATCTGTCCAGCCACGGCGTCCAGTCTGCCCGCATCGCGACGCGGGGCTATGGCGAAACCCAGCCGATCGCCTCGAATACGACAGAGGAAGGCAAGGCACTGAACCGCCGCGTCGAGATCAAGATCGCGCCGGTCACGGAAGGCGACGTTCGCTGACGCCAGGCTGACGGCGGTGCCCTCAGACGGGGCGCGCCGCCGTCAGCGCGTTGGCCATAATCTCGATCGCTGCCGCTTCGCCCGCCGGATCGGTTGCCAGGCGACCATCCAGCGCCAATGTCGCAAGACCATGGACCAATCCCCAACAGGCCAGCGCTCCTGCGTCGGCCCGATCTGGCGCTAGTTCGGCTACGCGCCGTGCCATCGCGTCATAGGCGCCGCGGCACTGATGTTCCGGCAGGGCCATTCCCGCGCCATCGGCGAACATGAGGCGGAACAGGGCGGAATGGCGCCGGGCGAACGCGATATAGGCCACGCCCTGCGCGACGAGTGCGGCGTGGGGGTCATATGCCTGATCAGCCTGTTCCGCATTCTTTTCCAGCATCGTGAAGCCAGTCAGTGCGATGGCCGCCATCAGCGCCGCCTTGTCGACGAAATGCCGATAGGGAGCCATGGCCGACACGCCTGTCTCCCGTGCGAGCGCGCGGAGGCTGAGATCGCTGTCACCACGCTCCAGCAGGATGAGGGCTTGTGCGAGGAGGCGATCGCGCAGGGATAAGGAGTGCAGCATTGCTTGTTTACACCGTATACATGAATTGCTATGTGTACAGCATAAACAATGGATGGAGTCGTGCCAATGCAAGTCCCTGCTCAACGTCTCTCGGTCGATCTGCGCGATTATCCTGACCTGGTGGTGGTGTTGCTCGGCTTTCGGGTTCGCCGGATGCGCGGCTTGGCGGCGTTGCTGGGCATCGGCCGCGGGCTGGCAATGATCCGCAAGGATCGGCCCGACGGTCTGCTGGCGGACGAGCAAATGCTCTTTGGCCTCACCCATATCGGCATCCGCCAATATTGGCGCGACCTGGAGAGCCTGGAGGCGTTCACGAAGATCGCGCCTCATATCCACTGGTGGCGGACGTATCTGAAAGACAGTGGCGGTACGGGCTTCTGGCACGAAAGCTATCGAGCGCGTGGTGGTATGGAGGCGATCTATATCGACATGCCGGGGCCGGTCGGCTTCGGACGTTTCGCGCCTCCGTTGAAACCCGAGGGGCCTTTTCTGTCGGCACGGGGCCGACTGGACCCCATGACCGCCTGATCGTTGCCAGTCTCTGGCGTCAGAAACTCGCCTTAAGCCCGTCGATCACGAACTGCGCGGCCAGCGCGGCGAGCAGCACACCCAGCAGGCGGGTAATGACCGCTTCGATCTTCTTGCCCAACAGCGCCATCAGCGGCCCCGCAGCCAGCAGTGCCGCCAGCATCAGGCCCAGCGTCAGCACCACGGCGCCCAACACCACGCCACGCTCCGCCATTCCATTGGCGCGCGACATCAGCAGCATGACGGTGGCGATCGACCCCGGCCCCGCGATCATCGGCATCGCCATGGGAAAGACAGAGACGTCCTCTACTTCCGGGGTGTCGGCGATCTTCTGCGCCCGGTCCTCGCGCCGCTGGGTGCGTTTTTCGAACACCATGTCCATCGCGATCATGAACAGCATGATGCCGCCCGCGATCCGAAAACTGTCGAGCGCGATGCCCAGCACGCCCAGCAACTGCTTCCCCCACAGGGCAAAGACCAGCAGGATGGCGGCGGCGATGCCGGTCGCGCGGATCGCCATCGACCGCCGCTGGGTCGCACTCGCGCCGCTGGTCAGGCTGGCATAGATGGGCGCGCAGCCCGGTGGGTCGATCACGACGAACAGAGTGACGAACGCCGAAATGAATAATTCTATCATGCCGCGCCCCCGCCTGGCTGTTGTGCCGCAACCTTGTCGTCGATCACCACATCATAACCGCTGCCGTTCCAGACGCTGATGACCAAATGGCGACTGCCATCGGTCGCAACGTCGGCCGCCCAGAGCAGACTCTCGTCACGCGGTTCAACGGGCTTCTCGCCCTTGGCGGGCGGCGGCGGCGGTGGCCCGTCAGGACGCTTGCAGGTCGCGACCTTGCCGATCAGGAACTCAGGCGCGGGGCGGGGCGTCGCCAGCGTGTCGCCATGGTCCAATATCCACTGCCAGCGATTCTTCTTCACGTCGCGCCGCCACAGGGTGGTGAAATAGCCGACGCTGCCATCTGGCCGCTTCCAGCCGCCTGTGCTGGCGGCCAGATTTCCGTCACAAGAAACATAGACGCGCTCAGGCGTCCAACTGACGGCGCGGGGCGGATCGGCCCGGCCTTTCAGCCAGTCCAGCGCCAGCACGCGCTGGGGCACGAACATCACGGCGTCCTTCGCTGCCGTCTCGCGAAAGGCGGTCCATTGCCCCTTTTCCTGCGCCAGCCGGTTGAAGGCGATCTCGGCGGCAATCACGGCGCTGGGATTAGGCTGTATCCGCGTTGGGCCGCGGGCCGAGATCAGGCCCAGCGCCGCACAGGCGATCAGCCCAGCCCTTGCTCTCACAGGCCCACTGGCTCCGGCAGGCCCGCCCGCGCATGGGCTGCGACCAGCGTGTTTCGCAGCAGGACGGCGATGGTCATCGGCCCGACGCCGCCCGGTACCGGTGTGATGGCGCGGACATGGGCTATCGCCTCGGCAGTGGCGACGTCACCCACGATCCGGGCCTTGCCATCCTCTGTATCCGTCACCCGGTTGATGCCGACGTCGATGACGGTCGCGCCCGGTTTGATCCAGGCGCCCTTCACCATCTCCGCCCGGCCGACCGCCGCCACGACGATGTCGGCGCGATGGACGACGGAGGCGAGGTCGCGGGTGCGGCTGTGCGCCAGCGTGACCGTGCAATTTTCCGCCAACAGCAGTTGCGCCATCGGCTTGCCGACGATGTTGGAACGCCCGACGACCACCGCCTCAAGTCCCGACAGGTCGCCCAGCTCATCCTTCAACAGCATGATGCAGCCCAGCGGCGTGCAGGGCACCAGCGCCTTTTGCCCGGTGGCAAGCCGCCCCGAATTGACGACGTGAAAGCCGTCCACATCCTTGGTCGGGTCGATCGCGGCGATCACGGCGGCTTCGTCGATATGGGCGGGCAGTGGCAACTGGACGAGGATGCCATCCACGCGCGGGTCGCCGTTCAATTCTTCGATCAGGTCGAGCAGATCCTCCTGACCGATGCTGGCCGGGCGCTTATACTCGAAACTTTCCATGCCGACCGCGACCGTCATCTTGCCCTTGTTGCGGACATAGACGCCGCTCGCCGCATCCTCGCCCACCAGCACGACCGCCAGCCCCGGTTTGCGGCTTTGCGATGCGACGAAGTCCGCGACACCCTCGGCGACGCGCTCACGCAGGACGGCGGCGAATGCCTTGCCGTCGATGGTCTTGCCGATGGTGGTCATGATGCGTCTGCCTGTTGCTCAATAAAGGTGGTCAGTCGGTCCAGCGATAACGCTTTGGCCCCGCCGGTTATCCGCAATTGCTTTAGCCGGTTGCTGTCGCCTGATTCCAGTGAAATCGTGGATTTCGGAACTGACAGCGCCTTCGCCAGCAGGGCGATCAGCGCGTTATTGGCGCGGCCCTTTTCCGGCACCGCGCGCACGCTGGCCGTCAGCCAGACGTTGCCGTTCGCATCGGTCCAGCCGCCGCCAACCCCCTCACGCCGCGCGCCGGGGGTCAGCCGGATGGCGAGCAGCAGATCGTCGCCATCCTGTCGCCAGATGGGTTTCGGCCCTATCTGATTCAGGCAGCGACCCGCGCCAGCAGCGCGAACAGGTTGGGCAGGATCGCCTGTTGCAGGATCATGATGGTCAGCAGGACGACCATCGGCGACAGGTCCAGCGCGCCCAGATCGGGCATGATCCGGCGGATCGGCCGGTACATCGGCTCAGTTATACGGTCGAGCGCGGTCAGCACGGTACGCACGAAGTCGTTGGACAGGTTGATGACGTTGAACGCCACTAGCCAGGACAGGATTGCCTGGATGATGATGATCCAGGTGGCGGCCTGAAGCACGATGTAGATGATGCCCATCAAGGCCCTGAGCAGCTCGATCAAATCCATGTCTCCGAAAAGCGATTGCGGTGCCTTTACCCCAGCGGACGCCTACGCCACAAGCGGCGCGGTGAGCTATTTCCACCAAGGGGGCAACCCCTTCGATGGACATCGTTACGGCTGTCGGGATTTCAGCAAGGCTTATGTGGTCAGGGGCGCGCCTGATTTCCAGCCTCAGCGGTGGACCAGCGTTCCAGCGCCCTGCTTGGTGAAGATTTCCAGCAGCATTGCGTGCGGCACCCGGCCATCCAGAATGACGGCGGCGTCCACACCGGCCTCGACCGCAGTGACGCAGGTTTCCAGCTTTGGGATCATGCCGCCCGAAATCGTGCCGTCGCCCTGCAACTCTTCAATACGTGCTGGGTCCAGGTCGGTCATCAGCTCGCCCGCCTTGTCCAGCACGCCCGGCACGTCGGTCAACAGGAACAGGCGGGACGCGCCCATCGCGGCGGCCACCGCGCCGGCCATCGTGTCGGCATTGATATTGTACGTTTCGCCATCCACGCCGACGCCGATCGGCGCGATTACCGGGATCATGCCTGCCGCGCTGATCGTGTCCAATATGGTGCGGTCGACGCTGGACGGTTCGCCGACGAAGCCCAGGTCGATTACCTGCTCGATATGGCTGTCGGGGTCTTTCTTGGTCCGGTGCACCTTGGTTGCGGTGACGAAGCCGCCATCCTTGCCCGAAATGCCGACCGCGCGACCACCGGCCTGCGCGATCCAGTTGACCAGTTCCTTGTTGATCGCGCCGGATAGCACCATTTCGGCGACCTTGGCCGTCTCTGCATCCGTCACGCGCAGGCCATCGACAAAGCTGCTTTCCACGCCCAGTTTCTTCAGCATCGCCCCGATCTGCGGTCCGCCGCCATGCACGACGACGGGGTTGATCCCCACCGCCTTCATCAGCACCACATCCTCGGCAAAATCGCGGGCCAGTTCCGGGTCGCCCATCGCATGGCCGCCATATTTGACGACGAAGGTCTTGCCCGCATAGCGCTGCATATAGGGCAGCGCTTCGGTCAGGGTTTCCGCCTTGGCGAGAAGGGCGGGAGCGGGGGCGTGCTTGCTGGTCATGCGCGGGCGCATAGGGCCAATGGGCGATTATCGCAAGTTAGCGATCCAACCGCCGCCCCAGCGCCACCACCAGCGAAATCAAGGGCGGCACAAGAATGATCGACAGTGCGACCTTGGTAATCATTTGCCCTGCCATCAGATCGACGATCGGCCGTTCGCCCAGAAAGGATATGGTGATGAACAGCACGGTGTCGACGCTCTGCGATATGACGCTGGCGATCATGCCGCGCAGCCAGACCAGCTTGCCC
Source organism: Sphingobium aromaticiconvertens (assembly GCF_037154075.1). NCBI lineage: Bacteria > Pseudomonadati > Pseudomonadota > Alphaproteobacteria > Sphingomonadales > Sphingobiaceae > Sphingobium > Sphingobium aromaticiconvertens. The sequence continues at coordinate 4,801,274 of NZ_JBANRJ010000001.1, read as the reverse complement.
TCGCCCCGCGACAGCTTGGCAAAGATCAGCACGTTCAGCGATTGCGATATGCCGTAGGAGATAAGCCCCGCCAGCATCATCCGCGCACCCTGACCAACGACGATCGGAAACGCCTCAATCGCCGGGGGATACATGCCCGGATCATGGGGCAGGGCGACGACGATCTGGATCAGCGCCGCCGACACCAGCAGCGGCACGAAGCCCAGCCGGACCAGCGTGGTCGCGACTTTCTGCCCGTGCAATTCGGCGACCGCGCTCGACAGGATGACCAGCAGCAGGAAGGCGAAAATACCCGCCTCCACCGCCAGAGGGCCAAGCGCCACCTGCTTTACCCCCAGCACACCTGCAATGCAGACCATGCCGCCATAAAGGACCGAAAAGAAGAAGAGCGAGCGCGAAAGCGGGGCGGGCGCGGAGCCGGGCGCCGGGTGGAGCGGAGAAGATGTCATCGCCGATGCGTAGCGGGAAATAGGCTCACGTAAACACAGATTTTACCGCTGTCCTTCCATGACCTTCCATGACTCGGGGATATGCCCGATTGGGCTTGACGGGCTGGCCGGAGCATTGTCTGCTTGGTCGCAGGGGTTTGGGGGAATGTAATGGATGACGATCAGGGCGATGCGGGCGCCTTCGCTTTTGACGGAAACTGGCGCGACTATGCGCCGATCGCCTTCACCAACCTGTTGCTGACGATCGTCACGCTGGGCATCTATCGCTTCTGGGCGACCACGCGCACCCGCCGCTACCTCTGGTCGCATACTCGCTTCATTGACGACCGGCTGGAATGGACGGGCACGGGCAAGGAATTGTTCGTCGGCTTCCTGATGGTGATGTTGATCGTTGGCGTCCCCTTTCTTTTCATCCAGTTCGGTGCGCAGGCGCTGATCCTTCAGGGGCGGGGCGGGCTGGCTGCGCTTCTCACCTTCGCCTCGGTCCTGACGATCAGCTATATGATCGGCCTCGCGCGCTTCCGGGCGCTGCGTTATCGGCTGAGCCGCACATGGTGGCACGGTATTCGCGGCGGCAGCGACGATCAGGGCTTTGGCTATGGCGCTTCCTATCTGTGGAAAAATGCCGTGGGCATGATCGCCCTTGGCCTGCTCATTCCCTGGTCGATGATGTCGCTTTGGAACGAACGCTGGAACAAGATGAGCTTTGGCCCCTATGTGTTCGATGCAAAGGGATCGTCGGGCGAGACGTTCGGGCGCTTCCTGCTCTTCTACCTGCTGCCGATCCTGCTGTTCGCTGTCTTTGCCTTTGCCGGGATCAGCCAGATGGCCAATCCCAACGGCGCGGCGGGTTTTATCGGCACGATCATTCTGCGGGTGCTGGCCTTCTACCTCGGCCTTGGCCTCATCGCGCTGGCCTTCTACGCCAAATTCTTCCGTGTTGCGGTTGGCGGTCTGTCGTTGTCGGGCCTCAACTTCGATTTTCAGGCGAGCACGAAGGACTGGCTGATGCTGTTCCTGGGTGATATTGCGCTGGTCATCTGCACGCTGGGGATCGGCGCGATCTTCCTCCAATATCGGCACTGGAAATTCTTCGCGACCCACATGGAAGCGACCGGGGAAATCCATGCCGACGAACTGACCCAGTCACAGACGAAGACCGCCCGGCATGGCGAAGGCCTGCTCGACGCCTTCGACGTCGGCGCCTTCTGATCCGCCATGGACGCGAAGGACGGCTTCCGGTTCTGGCATTATGACGGGCAAAGCGCGGTCCGCCGTTCCGTCCTGTTGCGCGAAGTGGGTAACGGCTTCGTGCCGCAGGAACCGGAAACCGGCTGGACAGGCGCACCGGTCGACTGGGCGGAACTGACCGTCATCGGCACCGAAGGCGGACGCCACGCCTATGGCCACCGCACGCTGCCCGGCTGGCGGATGGGCTTCAACGGCGACGCGCCACCCGCCATTGCCGCGCATTTGCCACAGGCCGAACGCTATGGCCGCTGGATTGACCGGTGGGGCTTCTGGCCCGCCGCCGGGGCCTTTACCCTAGTCGCCATATTGGTGGTTTGCGCGGTACTGGCCGCGCCGCGCTGGATCGCGCCGCTGATCCCCAGGGCATGGGAAAACCGGATGGGCGATGCGATGGTCGGTGATTTCGGCGGTCGCTTCTGCCACACGGTGGCAGGCGACGCCGCGCTCAAGGCGCTGGTTGCCCGCACCGATCCGAAGGGGGAGGCGCGCGACGTCGCTCTCGCCAACATCCCCATCCCCAATGCCGTAACCCTGCCCGGCGGGCGTATCATCCTGTTCGATGGTCTGGTCCAAAAGGCCGCCTCCGCCGATGAGGTAGCAGGCGTTCTTGGTCATGAACTGGGTCATGTGCGCAACCGCGACACGATGAACGCCCTTGTCCGCCAATTGGGTCTTAGCGTTGTGCTGGGCGGTTTCAGCGGCAATGCGGGCGGCACTCTGAACGGCGTGTTGGCATTGAGCTACGGGCGGGAGGCAGAAGCGGCGGCGGACGGCGTCGCCATCGCCCAGATGCGCGCCGCCGCCATTTCCCCGGCGGACACGGCCGCCTTCTTCGAACGGATGGGCGGCAAGGGGGAGGCGGGGCGCGCGGCGCAGGCGATGACCTGGCTCTCCTCGCACCCGCTTTCAGCCGAACGCGCCAAGCGTTTCTCCGCCGCCGTCCAGCCCGGCGCGCGCTATCGCCCCGCCCTCAGCCCCGCGCAATGGCAGGCCTTGCGCGGTTCCTGTGCCGCCGATCGGAATGTCGCCAAGGCCTTCGAAAGCCCTTTCTGACTCTTTTGTTGCGAGCGGGCCTTGCACTGCTTCCCTTTGCCTTGGCCAATCCCCACACTATGACGCAATCATGACCGACTCTTCCACTTCCCCCGCCGCCATCGAAATCCGCGATCTCACAAAGGTCTATAAGGGCGGCAAACGCGCGCTCGACAATATCTCGTTGTCGATCCCGCGCGGGCAGATTTACGGCCTGCTAGGCCCTAATGGCGCGGGCAAGTCGACGACGATCAACATCCTGTCGGGCATGGTCAACAAGAGCAGCGGGTCGGCCAGTATCTGGGGCTTCGACATTGACGCCAATCCCCGCAACGCGAAAAACTCCATCGGCATCGTGCCACAGGAAATCGTGTTCGATCCCTTCTTCACCCCGTTCGAGACGCTGGAGAATCAGGCGGGCTTCTATGGCGTGCCCAAGGAAAAGCGCCGCTCGATGGAATTACTACGTGCCGTGCATCTGGAGGACAAGGCGCACGCCTATGCCCGCACCCTGTCGGGCGGCATGAAACGCCGCCTGCTGGTGGCCAAGGCGATGGTCCATTCCCCGCCGATTCTGGTCCTGGACGAACCGACCGCTGGCGTCGACGTGCAACTGCGCCAGCAGCTCTGGGCCTATGTTAAGGAACTGAACGCACTGGGCGTCACCATCGTCCTCACCACCCATTATCTGGAGGAGGCGGAGATGCTGTGCGACCGCATCGGCATCATTAACCATGGCCGCCTCATCACCGACAAGCCGACCCGCGAACTGGTGAACATGGCGCAGGAAAAGGTCGTGCAGGTCACGGTCGACCGCGATGTGACAGTCGCGCCCGACGCCCCCTGTTTCGAGAAAGTCGAACTGACGGGCGAGCGCACCCTCACCATCACCTATATGAAAGACCGCGCCAATGCGGGGCAGGTGTTGAGCGCGGTGCAGGCCAGCGGCCTTGCCATCGTCGACGTGGTGACGCGCGACCCGGACCTGGAAGATGTGTTCCTCAACCTCACGGCAGCGGCCTGATCCGTCCCTGACCGGGATCGGTGGCGAAGATAATATAGAGAGACGGATGCCCACCATAACCCACGACGTCATCATCATCGGCTCCGGCGCGGCGGGCCTGACCGCCGCGATCAATCTGGCGCAAGATCGCAAGGTGCTGGTGTTGGCGAAGGGGGCGCTGGACGGCGGCTCGACCAACTGGGCGCAGGGCGGGATCGCCGCCGTGCTCGACGGGGGCGACAGCTTCACCGCCCATGTCGAGGATACGATGATCGCGGGTGCGGGCCTCAACAACCGCAAAACGGTGGAGTTCGTCGTCTCCAACGCCCCGGCCGCGATCGAGCGGTTGGCGGAACTGGGCGTCCCGTTCAACGCTGGAGAAGATTTCGGCGAACGCTGGCACCTGACGCGCGAAGGCGGGCACAGCCATCGCCGCATCGTCCATGTCGACGACGCGACCGGCGCGGCGGTTCAGCAAGCGCTGGTCAAGGCGGCACAGGATAATCCCAACATCACCCTGATGACCGACATGGTCGCAATCGACCTCATCACCTCGCGCCATGGGGAGAAATATTCGGGCGATGGCCATGTCTGGGGCGTTTATGCCTATAACAAGACGACTGGCCATGTAGATGCGCTGCTCGGCCGGGCGACGATCCTGTGTACCGGCGGGGCGGGGCGCACCTATCTCTTTTCCACCGCGCCGCGCGGCGCGACCGGCGACGGCATCGCCATGGCCTGGCGCGCGGGCTGCCGCGTTTCCAACATGGAGATGAACCAGTTCCACCCGACCTGCCTCTATAATCTGGAGGTCAAGAATTTCCTGATCACCGAAGCCGTGCGCGGCGAGGGCGGGCGCCTAAAGATCCCCGGCACCGGCTATCGCTTCATGCCCGATTTCGATTCCCGCGCGGAACTCGCGCCCCGCGATATCGTCGCCCGCGCCATCGACCATGAGATCAAGCGTCTCGGCCTCGACTATGTCCATCTGGACATCAGTCACAAGCCGCCCGAGTTCGTGAAGCACCACTTCCCGACCATCTATGCGCGATTGCTGGACCTGGACATCGACATCACCAAGGAGCCGATCCCGGTCGTCCCCGCGCAACATTATACCTGTGGTGGCGTCGTCATCGACCTTGATGGCCGCACCGACATGCCCGGTCTTTATGCGGCGGGGGAAGTCACCGAAAGCGGCCTGCACGGCGCCAACCGCCTGGCGTCCAACTCGCTGCTCGAATGCTTCGTCTTCGGCGAAGCGGCGGCCAAGCATATCCGCGCCCATTGGGACGATCTGCCCGCTCCCCCATCGATCCGGGCATGGGACGAAAGTCGCGTCACCGACAGCGACGAAGAAGTGATCGTCCAGCATAACTGGCGCGAAATCCGCCGCTTCATGTGGGATTATGTCGGCATCGTCCGCACCACCAAGCGGCTGGAACGCGCCCAGCATCGCATCGCCCTGCTGGCGAGCGAGGTCGACGAATATTACGGCAATTTCCGCGTCACCCCCGACCTCATCGAACTGCGCAACCTGCTGGAAGTCGGCCGCCTGATCGTCCGCTCCGCCCTTCACCGCAAGGAAAGCCGGGGCCTCCACTACACGCTCGATTATCCCGAAACGCTGCCGCAAGCGGTGGACACAATACTCGCCCCCTGAACCCTCATGCTGGTCAGAGAATTGATGGTTTTACGCCCGGCCATCGTCGGGGGACATTTGCCCCTCCAATAGCGGGTACCATCATCGATCTACCTTCCTATACCCTGTTCGAATATGATGAAGCGGCGCTGATGCCAGCAGCCGGGGCGGAACTGCGCAAGGCGGCAGAACTGATCCGCCGGAGTCCTTCCGGAGCGATCCAAGTGATCGGCCATACCGACAGCAAGGGCGACGACTCCTATAACCAGAAGCTTTCCGAAGCGCGGGCGAAGACGGTCGCGGACTGGTTCCACCGGCAGACGGCCGATCATCCGACTCCTCCACCTGACGTGCGGGCCAATCATTCTGGTGGCGGCCGGCGAAAGGAGCTATGTGGGAAGTGCGATAAGGGAGGCTTAATGAAGATATTGGTTGTAGCAACACTGGTGGCTGTAACGGCTTCTGTCCCGGCTTTTGCCAAAGATCGGGTTCCGACCAGAGCCGAGCGTATCGCGATTGAGAAAAAGCTTCACAGCTTGGGCTACACCAGTTGGGACAGCATCGAACTCGACGACGACAGGCCGTATCATGAGCCGAAGTGGGAGATTGACGACGCCCGTAAGGGGAACGGCCCTCGCTATGATGTTGATCTTGAGCCCCGTACTCTTAAGGTCATCCGGGAAAAACAGGACGACTGACAAGCCGTCGTAAATGGTGGTTTTCAGGCAGCGTTCCGCCATCTTCCGTATCTCAACCCTTGAGAAAGTCCCGCAATGCCGCGTTGAACCGCGCAGGCTGGTCCGCCATCACCACATGCCCGCTCGGCCCGATCGCCGTCAGCATCGCGCCCTTGTTCGCCGCATAGGCCGCGCGAAATCGCCGCGTGATCTCTGCCGCCTGTACCGCGTCCGCGCCCACGGCATAGACGACGCTCAACGGCGCGTTCATCTTGCCCAATTGTGGACCCAGATCGATATTAGCCAGATCACGCAATGCGTTGGCGACGACATCGGGATCACTGCCCTGTGCGCCCGGCGCTTGCCCGACAATCTGCGCCAGATAGCCGCGCCCCGCCTTCGTACCCGTAAAATAGCTGCTCAGTTGATCAGCCAGATAGCCCATGCCCTGCGCCGTGCCGCCGACCATGCCCGCGCCCGCCGGCAGCATGTCGACTACCATCACGCGGCCCGCCATCCCGCGCAGTCCCAGCATCATCGCCAGCGTGCCGCCCATCGAATGGCCCACGATTGCCGGGCGCTTCAGCCTCTCCGCGTCGATATAGCGCGCAATCTCGTCCACCAGCGGCGCGATCAGTGGTCCGCTGGCGTTAGCTTCCGGTGCCAGCCGCGCAAAGCCGCGCACCTGCACCAGATGATAACGATAGCCGGGCAGGGCGGTCAGTTGCCCGTTCCAGATGCCTGGACCACTGGCAAGGCCGGGGATCAGCAGCACGTCCTTCCCGCTTCCCCGCACGGTCACGGCAATGCGGCGAGAGGCGAAGGGTGCGGCCAGCGCGATGGAGGGGCGCAGGGCCAGCGCGGTCGCGCTGCCACCCATTACAGCCAGCATCGCGCGGCGGCTCATCCTGAGGAAAGGGGTCTGCATGGGATGCCTATTGCGGTATTTGCCCTGAACAGCAAATGAGCGATCCGCAAAAGCGACGGACGGGTTCCCGCGTTCAGCCTCCTTACATCGTGAATGTGGAATCATTCGTCGCATCGGGGTTGCGTGTCCGCCATGTGGCCGTGCCCTATATGGCGGTTATTGCGGGGTTATTCATGCGTTTGAAGCGAGGGGGGCAGAAATATCGCCCCGAATCCAGAGGTGAATTCAGGGGCACTGCTCGACTGGTCCTGTTGATGCTGGCGCTGTCCGCCTGCGTCAGCGCGCCCGAGCCGCCGCGTGCGGCCGCCGCCAGCGCCCGTCCTCCATCGGGCCGCGTCCAGCCGACCACCTCGACCTTTCCGATCAGGCCGGTCGCCAACCCGCCCAGACCCTATCAGGACATCAACCAGCAGGAAGCGCCGCCGCCCGCGCTTGTCAGCCTCATCCAGTCGCTTGGTCGCAACTTCAACGGTCGCGTGGGGATCGCTGTGCGCCGGATCGGTGCGGGATGGACCGTCGCCCATAATGGCGACGTCCTTTTCCCGCAGCAGAGCGTGTCGAAACTTTGGGTGTCGATGACCTTCCTCGACGCGGTGGATCGGGGCAAACTTAGCCTCAACGGATCGACCACGATCACAAAACGCGACCTGACCCTGTTCCATCAACCCAGCGCCGCCAATGTGGGCGCGAGCGGATGGACCACGACCTATGACGACCTGATGTACCGGGCGATGACGAAGAGCGACAATACCTGCAACGACGCGCTGTTGCGCGCGTCGGGCGGGCCGGATGCGGTGCGCGGTTTCCTGGCACGGCGGATGATCAGCAATATCCGCTTTGGCCCCGGCGAGCGTCTGCTGCAATCGACGACCGCCGGTCTTGACTGGCGGCAGGATTATTCCATCGGCCGCAATTTCTACGCCGCCCGCTCAGCGCTGCCGATGGCGGTGCGGGAAAAGGCGTTGAACAATTATCTCGCCAGCCCGCCGGATGGCGCTGCCCCTGCCTCGATCGTCGCCGCGCTGGCGAAGCTGAAGCAGGGCGACATGCTCTCCCCCAACTCCACCCGGCTGCTGTTGTCGGTGATGGAGGAGGCCAAGACCGGGCCGCAGCGGATCAAGGGCGGCGTGCCCGCCGGCTGGCGTTACCTGCACAAGACCGGTACGGGGCAGGAGCTGAACGGCCGCTCGACCGGCTATAATGACATCGGCATCATGACCGCGCCCGACGGCACCAGCTATGCGGTGGCAGTGATGATCGGCAGCACGACATTGCCCATTCCCTCGCGCTGGGAACTGATGCAGGCGGTGGCAAAGGCGGTCGCGACCAACCATGAACTGCGCTAAGGCGGGTCAAAATCGCTGCGCCACCCCGATATAGAATTGGGTGTCGGGACTGTCATGGTTGAGGCCCAGATTGGCGCCGATATCCAGTTGCAGGTCGTCCGACGGTTGCCAGCCAAGGGATAGCCCGGCCAGCATCTGTGTCGCATGGCCCGATGGGTCTTCGTCGCGGAAGGCGGAGAATTCCGCGGCGCTCGATAGGCTGTCGAACAAATCGAAGGTCAGTCCCGCGACCGACCCATAAGCCAGGTGACGCCCCGATCCGTCCTCATCCACCGCCGCATCGACCTCCGGCGTAAGTTCCAGTCCCATGCCTGCGTTCAGTTCCACTGTGACGGGCGCCAGCAGCCCCGCGGCCCAGTCCCCGGCGCCGATCGCATGACCACCGACTGGCAGCGTTGCACAGGGCATTAACGCGATCGACACGCCCGACCCATTGGGGTTCTGGAGATTGCGGCGCAGCGCCAACGCCACATCGCCCATACCGCTTGTCCGATCCACCATGCCCGTCGTTCGATCACGGGTGCGGACATAGCCATAGCCGGTCCAGCCAATCTGCGCTTCCAGATGCTCGGTCAGGCCAAGGCGCGCCAGCGCGTCGCCCGCAATGATCGTATCGACCTGCATGCTACCGTCCCGCTCGCGCATCCAGTCGCCAAGGCCCAGTTCAAGAACGACCCGTCCCGGCTCCATCGTACAGGCGGGCGTTCCCAGTCCCGGCCGGTCGGCGCACAAATCCCGCTCGCCCTGCGCCCACGCGGTAGCTGGCAGCAGGGCGAGCAACAACCCGGCGCTGAGCAACGATCCGGGCAACAGGCGGGACATGATCGGACACATGGCCATCGCATGCACCCGATCCTGCCCAGCGTCACGCGTTTCCCGCGGGCAGGATCAGCCTTGCGCGCCGCGCAGTTCCGCGACGACATCGGCCAACTGATCGAGACCCGAATTGATGCCGGATTCAATGCCCGCGCCGACATGAGTCGCGTGCATCGCCAGATTGGCGAACACGGTCCGCGCCACCAGCCGCGTGCGATCGCCCGGCAGCGGCTCGAACGTTACGGTTGTCACCATCTTCTCTGCGCCGGGCAGTTCGAACGCATTGTCATAGACGATCCGCTGATCGGGCACGATGTCCAGATACTCCCCGCCAAAGGCCGGATTTTGCTTGCCGTCCGGCCCGGTCATCGCAAAGCGCCACTTGCCACCCACGCGAAAATCCATCTCGCACAATGTCAGCGGCCAGCCCTTGGGGCCAAACCAACGGCGTACATGTTCCGGCGCGCTATGGGCACGGAACAGGATAGAGGGCGGCGCGTCGAAGTCGCGCGTGACGGTGATGGAACGCCGTTCTTCGTCCTGATTCATGATTTTTGCTCCTCTTGCCTTAACGTCTGCACATAGTCTTCCAGCCGGTCGAAACTGGCTTCCCAGAAGCGGCGATAGTCGCCGATCCATCCGGCGGCCTGTTCCAGCGGCGCTGCATTCAGGCGCACCGGGCGCCGCTGGGCATCCCGGCTGCGCGTCACCAGTCCTGCGCTTTCCAATACTTTAAGATGTTTGGAGATGGTCGGCTGGCTCAGCGAGAACGGGGCAACCAAGTCGCTGACGCTCGCTTCTCCTCCCGCCAGCCGCGACAATATCGCCCGCCGTGTGGGGTCCGCCAGCGCGGCAAAGACCTGATCGAGTGACGCAGCCTGCATGGCCTGATCCTTATATTGCTGAATAACTATATAGCTAAATATGAATATAAAGCAATGGCGGCTATGGAGCACGGGCGTGCAACGCGCTATTCGCCAATGCCATGACACAGAATCACCTCTACCTCGTCGACGGCAGCGGCTATATCTTCCGCGCCTATCATCAGCTTCCGCCGCTCACCAACCGGCATGGCCAGCCGGTCGGTGCGGTCTATGGTTATACGACGATGCTGTGGAAACTGGCCGAGGAATTGGGCAAGGCCGAAGGCCCGACGCACATGGCCGTGATTCTGGACAAGGGGTCGCATACGTTCCGCAACGACATGTACGACCAGTATAAGGCGCAGCGCCCACCCGCGCCCGAAGATCTGGTCCCGCAATTTCCGATGATCCGTGACGCGACCCGCGCCTTCTCGCTCCCCTGTATCGAGGAAGCGGGGTTCGAGGCGGACGATCTGATCGCCAGCTATACGCAGGCCGCCATTCGCGCCGGCTGGCACGTCACCATCGTCAGTTCCGACAAGGATTTGATGCAGCTCATCCAGCCCGGCGTCGACATGTACGACACGATGAAGAATGAGCGGCGCGGCCCTGACTATGTGATGGGCAAGTTTGGCGTTCGCCCCGAACAATTGGGCGACGTCCTCGCGCTGATGGGCGACAGCGTCGACAATGTGCCGGGCGTGCCGGGCATCGGTCCCAAGACCGCATCCAAACTCATCACCGAATATGGCGATCTGGAAAGCGTGCTGACCGCCGCGCCGATCATGAAAAAATCGAAGATGCAGGAAAATCTGATCGCCCATGCGGAGATGGCGCGGCTGTCGCGGCGGCTGGTCGCACTCTACGACACGATGGACCTGCCCGAGCCGCTGGAGGATCTCAGCCTCAAGGGCATTCCGCCCGAGCCGCTCCAGACCTTCCTGGAACATCATGGTTTCAAATCGCTGCTGACCCGGCTGGGCGTTTCCACGGCAGCGGTGGCCGTAGCCGCGACCTCCGCAGCAATGACGGAGGCTCGCCCCGCACCCGCAGCGCCGGTGGCGGAAGTGGCGCCGCCTATCGACCGCAGCCTCTACGAAACCGTCGTGACGGAGGAGGCGCTCGACCGCTGGGTCGCCGCCGCCCGTGCCGAGGGCGTGGTCGCGGTCGATACCGAAACCGACATGCTCGATTGTGTATCCTGCGCCCTCGTCGGCATCAGTCTGGCGGTCGGCCCCAACCGGGCCTGCTATATTCCGGTGGGGCATGGCGGCACCGACATGTTCGCCGAAAAGCCGCCACAGCTTCCCAAGGATCTCGTTCTTGCGAAGCTCAAGCCGTTGCTGGAGGATGACGGCGTCCTCAAGGTCGGCCAGAATCTCAAATATGACATGACGGTGCTGGCCCGTCATGGTGTCTCGATCACCCCCTTCGACGATACGATCGTCATGAGCTTTGACCTCGACGCCGGGCAAAGCCTTGCCGGTCATGGCATGGACGAGGCGGCGAAGGTTCACCTCGATCACATCTGCATCGCCTTCAAGGATGTGGTCGGCACCGGCAAGAAGCAGATCACCTTCGCCGAAGTGCCGCTCGACCGGGCGACCGAATATGCGGCGGAGGACGCGGACGTCACCCTGCGCCTGTGGAAACTCTACAAGCTGCGCGTCGCCGCAGAAGGAGCCACCCGCGTCTATGAACTGGTCGACCGCCCGCTGGTCCCGGTGATCGCGAAGATGGAACATGCGGGCATCAAGGTAGACCGCGATCACCTCTCGCGTCTGTCCGCCGAGTTCAGCGCGGGTATTGCCGCGCTGGAAACCGAAATACACGCCCTCGCGGACCAGCCCTTTGCGATTGGCTCGACCCAGCAACTGGGCGCGATCCTGTTCGAAAAAATGGGGCTGAAGGGTGGCAAGAAGGGCAAGTCCGGCGCCTATTCCACCGACGTCACCGTGCTGGAGCAATTGAAGGCGCAGGGCGTCGAGATTGCAGGCAAGGTGCTCGACTGGCGGCAACTCTCAAAGTTGCGCTCCACCTATACCGACGCGCTCCAGCAACAGATTAACAAGGACACCGGCCGCGTCCACACCAGCTACTCGCTCTCGGGCGCGCAGACGGGTCGCCTCTCCTCAACTGATCCCAATCTTCAGAATATCCCGATCCGCACCGAAGTCGGGCGTCAGATCCGCCACGCCTTCGTCGCCGAGCCGGGCAATGTCATCCTCGCGGCGGACTATAGCCAGATCGAATTGCGCCTCGCCGCACACATCGCTGACGTCCCCGGCCTGCGCGACGCCTTCCTCGCGGGCGAGGATATTCACGCCGCCACCGCGCAGCAATTGTTCGGGGAGGTCAATCGCGACACGCGCGGACGGGCCAAAACGATCAATTTCGCGATCCTCTATGGCATTTCCCGCTGGGGTCTGGCGGGCCGTCTGGAGATTGGCGCGGACGAAGCACAGGAGATGATCTCCCGCTATTATGAGCGCTTCCCCGGCATCAGCGTCTATATCAACGAGACGCTGGAGAAGGCCCGCGCCAACGGTTACACCGAAACGCTGTTCGGTCGTAAAACCTGGTTCCCCCGCATCCGCGCATCCATCCAGCATGAACGCCAGGGAGCCGAACGCGCCGCGATCAACGCGCCGATTCAGGGCACCAGCGCGGACATTATCAAGCGCGCCATGGCCCGCATGGGGCCAGCCCTGCTCGGCGCAGGCCTGCCCGATGTGAAAATGCTCCTGCAGGTCCATGACGAACTGGTATTTGAAGTGCCGCAGAGCGACATCGAAGCCGCCAGTGCGGTCATTCGCCATGTCATGGAAACCGCCGCCGAACCGATCGTGAAACTCTCGGTGCCGCTAGGCGTGGAAATCGGGACGGGGCCAAGCTGGGGTGCGGCGCACTAAAGCGAATTGCGATCCGATTGCATCGGATCAACCATCCTAAGTTTTTGGTTTAACGCATTTCCGAGTCGTCGGGTGATTGGCTGCGCCGAACTGCGTTTCCATCCCCTATTCCGGTGTTTTGCGTTTGCCATGCAACGCATCGATCTCCGCCTGACGCGTTCGCAGGTAATTTTTCTTGCCCGCCGTATAAGGGTCTTCGTCCCCGTCGCGTAATGTCTGAATATCATCGTCGGCTTCGGCGCGCTCGTCGAGCAGTCGTACAGTGGTGGTCGGAATGGCATAGAGAGGTTCGCTGAATGGCGTACCGACGGCATAGGGCAATACCGACAAATCTACGAGGCGCCCGGTGACGTCGCGCAGGGTCGTGGGACCGATCAAGGGCAGATACAGATAGGGTCCGGGCTTTACGCCATAATAGCCCAAAGTGTACCCGAAGCCATTATTTCGACGTGGCAAATGGAATGGTTTTTTCTTCGCGGTGTCGAACAGTCCGACAAATCCAAGCGTGGAGTTGATGCCGAAGCGCCCGGCTGTCTCTGCCGCCTTGCCGGGTTTCAATTGCAACAGGTAGTTCAGAAAGATGACGGGTTCCTGAAGGTTGCTGAGGAAGTTTCGCACGCCGCTTCGCACGGGGCCGGGCACCGATTTCTTATATTTCATGGCGACCGGGCCGGTGACGGCCTTGTCGACCGACTGGACTGCGTCGAAGGCCTGAACGTTCACGGACTCGAACGGATCGACTCGCGTGGAACGGTCTCCCGCCGTCACAACGATGGCCTCGCTCCCTGCATTGGGCGGGGAGGGCGTCGCCGGCTCGGCTGTCGCGGGCGGCGGCGCGGCGGCGGCGGGAGCTGCCGCCGAAGGGACCGGCTGCTGTGCGGTTGCCGGAACGGGCGAAGCCAAGGACGTTGCCTGCATGCTGGTCAGCAACATGGGAAGGGCGAAGGCCGAAATGGTCAAGCGGGCGGACTTCCTGTAAATTATTTGATTTTACGTGTCGTGGTCGTAGCCAGCATATAGGCAGTGTCCGCCAGGAAACCACAGTGCAATTTTGCAGGCGCGCAGGCGATGCCGCTTCTCAATGCTCTTTATATAACCCAAATCCAACCGTCCGCGCGATTCAGCAAGCCTCGCTTACGTCCGGGGCCGCGCCTGCCGGTAGCTCCCCAGCACTCGCACCCACTTGGTATGGAATTCCAACTCCGCGAGCGCGCGATCGACCGCCGGGTCGCCCGGCATCCCTTCAATATCGCAATAAAATTCGGTCGCGGCGAAGCTCGCGCCCCGCTGATAGCTTTCCAGTTTGGTCATGTTGACGCCATTGGTCGCAAAGCCGCCCATCGCCTTGTACAACGCGGCGGGCACGTTCTTCACTTCGAACAGGAAGGTGGTCATCACCGGGCCGATCCCCGCCTGCGGCACTTGCAGGTCGCGCGATAATATGACGAAGCGTGTCATATTATCGTCGCTATCTTCGATATTCTCGGCGATCAGGCGCAACCCATAGAGTTCGGCGGCCAGATAGGGCGCGATCGCACCCGCGCCCGGCTCGCGCATTTCCGCGACCAGCGCAGCCGCGCCCGCCGTGTCGGCATAGCTCACTGGCTGGATGCCCCGCTCGCGCAGATAATGGCGGCACTGGCCCAGCGCCTGCGGATGGCTGATCGCGCTCTTTACCGGCTGGTCGTCCGGCGCCATCAGGCAATGGCGAATCCGCAGAAAATATTCGTCGATGATGTGCAGCCCCGATTCGGGCAGCAGGAAATGCATGTCGGCGACCCGGCCGTGCAAGCTGTTCTCGATCGGAATGATCGCTCGGGCGGCCAGTCCGTTGCGTACTGCATCGATCGCATCTTCGAACGCGAAACAGGGCAGCGGTACGCAGTCGGGCGCATAGCCGAGCGCGGCCAGATGCGAATTGGCGCCGGGCGCGCCCTGATAGGAAATGGCGCGTGCCGGATCGGCTGCTGCCTTTTGGGCCATGTCCGCGACAAGGGTGCGGGCGGGGAGGGGAAAGTTTTCCATCGACCCCTGCGCGCTTAGGGGGTTGACGATCCTCACGCAAGCGCGTCCCCGCAAAAGCGTGGCTTTGCCTTGCCTCCATGCTTGCGCGTTCGCGTTTGCGCCATTATGGCAGCCCCCAAAGGGGGTAGGGAAGCAGGCCCCCAGAACAGAAATTCAAGGGAAACTGAGCGAAATGGGCGATCGTTTCAACACCGTTGCAGGCTGGGCGTTGTTCGCGGGCATTATCGCGCTCGGCGGTGCGATTGTCAGTTCCAAGATTTTTCATGAAGAGAGGCCCGAGAAAATGGGCTTCGCGATCGAGGGTGTGGAAGCTGAGGGCGATGGCGCCGCAGCGGCCGGTCCCGGTCTCAATACGTTGCTGGCCAGCGCCGATGTCGCAGCCGGTGAGAAGGTGTTCGCCAAGTGCGCCGCCTGCCACACCGTCAACTCGGGCGGCGCCAACGGCATCGGTCCCAACCTGTTCGGCACGGTCGGCGAGGCAGTTGGTGAAGGCAAGGGCGGCTTCGCCTTCTCCGAAGCGCTCAAGAGCAAGGGCGGTGCCTGGACTTTCGAGCAGATGGATCATTGGTTGAAGAGCCCGCGTGAATTCGCGCCCGGCACGAAGATGACCTTTGCCGGCCTTGGCAACCCTGCCGATCGTGCGAATCTGATTGCCTGGCTCAATACGCAAGGGTCGAACCTGCCGCTGCCCGCAGCGGACGCAGCCCCGGCTGCCGCTGAAAACAGCGCTGCGCCAGAGGGGGCTGCGACGAACGCTGCCAACACGGCCGAAGGCGCTGTGGACAAGGCACCTTTGGAAGCGGCTCCGGCGGCTCATTAAGCCAATCTGTTGGGCGGGTGGACTGACCACCCGTGCAGCGATGTGGAAATCGGGAGAGCGCGGTGCTGTGTGCCGCGCTCTTTGCTTTTATCGTCCGCTGGTTTCCAGCGATGTCGAGAAAGGCAGCTTGGGCGCCAGGGCAAGCTGCGTTAAATCCGACGCGGGGCGCTCGCTCCAGCTCGTTGTTGTCGCCTCGTTTTTGCGAAAAACCGGTTTCCACTTTTTCACACGATGCTCCAGGCCGTGGCCTTGCAGCTCTTGCTTGGACCTCCAGAATCTGAATAATCCTGCCTTGGGTTGTGTCAGGGTCGGACGTTCCGCGCGCTGAACATCGCTTCTGGAATGCGGGATAATCGCGGTGGCCCATAAAACCGGACACACACCCGTAGGTCGCGGTCCGATTCGCTCGGCCGCGGCTGTGCTTTCGTGTCCCCGGCGATAACGTCGAAGACGCACCATCGCCGGGTCACATAACCGTTTCTACTTCTTACGCTTTTTGCGCGCTTCATACTTCGCGTCGCGAGCGGCTTTTTTCTCGGCTTCCGTCAACTCGGGCTTCTGCTTGGCTGCGGCAGCAGCCTCGGCGGCTTCCTTGGCCAGCCTGGCTTTCTCGGCTTTGGCTTCTTCCCGTGCAACACGGGCCAGCCTGCTCTTTTCCAGCGCGGCGGCTTCCCGCTCCAGCCGTCGGGCGTTCTGCTCGGCAAGAACAGCTTCGTCTACGGGCGGTTTCGCGCGCAATTTGGCAAGGGCCTCGTCCCTGGCGCGGTTGGCGCTGGCGACACGGTCCTGAAAACTCGGTTCCTTATATCCTCGCATTAGTCGTAATCTATCCTTCGGTCAGTGATGGGTCGTAAGGTGCCGGGTGTGACGATCGCCGCATCCCGGCACTATCAATTCAGGCCGGCTGAAGATTGACGGCAGAGGTCTTGCCCCGACGGTCATTTTCCAGCTCATAGGAAACGCGCTGGTCCTTCTCCAGGGTGTGCATGCCTGCACGCTCGACCGCCGTGATGTGGACGAAAGCATCGTCCCCGCCGCCCTCGGGCGCGATAAAGCCATAGCCCTTGTCGGCGTTGAAGAATTTGACTGTTCCGGTGATCATTATGAATATCCTTGTCCTAATAGGACTGGGGGCACGCGCGACCATTCGCGCATACAAGCTTTGTGAGGCAAATGGGGGACAAGGGGTGAGCCGTGGCGGCCCGATATCCGTCAAAACGCGACGTCAGCTTAACGCGCATAGCCCAAATCCCGGCAAATGGGAAGGCATGGCGGACAATGAGCCGGTTACATCTGGGCCGCACCCCAATAGCCATGAGAAAAAACCGGTGCATAAGCTTTACAACAATATCGGTTTCCACAACGGACGCGTTCGCTCGGCAACCGCCCCTGCGCGCTCCTGCGCTGCCTCGAACGGCAGCGCGTCGGTGTTCGCACCGACCGCATCTGCGCGCCAGTGCATCAGCCCGGCCTTCGCCACGACCAGCAACAGGAAGGCAGCAAGGGCGACCCAAGCCAATCTCATGCTTCCGTCGCCTCCTCGTCGCTAGAGAATATATCCTCAATCCGCATAGCAAAAAGCGCGGCGATGCGGAAGGCGAGCGGAAGGGACGGATCATATTTGCCCGTTTCGATCGCATTGACGCTCTGTCGCGAGATGTTGAGCTGTTGCGCCAGTGCGCTTTGGCTCCAGTTCCGCTCGGCCCGCAATATCTTCAGGCGGTTCTTCACGGCGACCCCCTCAAGCCCAAATTCCTCAAGCCCTGCCGCCCGGAAGAATCGGGCGTGCGCGATCGTCGCTGGTCATCATCGGCAGGACCTCCTTGAGCATATAAAGTCAAGTTTCCTTTACATTCTCAAGTCAATTTTGTCAAGGATACATTACATTATGTCGATCAGGCTTGTCATGCGGGACGTCAGAATGCGGCATGCTGAATGCCATGATCGTTTCCTCATAAAAAGGATGATATATCATCCTCTATTCATCCTGCCTCGATATCCGCTCCGGCGCAAGGCACTGTTGGATCGTTCCAAAACCGCCCTTCTATTGACAGTCCGATCCGCCCATCTAAGGGGAGAAGCCCGGAAAATCCGATCCGGCCCATATCTTTTCAAGAAAGCGATCCCCCGTGTCCGCCATGCTCAAGATTACCCTGCCCGATGGTTCCGTGCGTGAAGTCGCGCCCGGCACTACCCCGGCGGACATTGCAGCGGCGATCGGCCCGGGCCTCGCCAAGGCGGCGATCGCTGCGCGGGTCGATGGCGAACTGCGCGATATCATGCGCCCGCTGGAGAGCGACGCGAACCTCGCGCTGGTGACGGCGCGGGACGAGGCGGACGCGCTGGAACTCGCGCGCCACGACTTCGCCCATATCCTGGCCGAAGCGGTGCAGAGCCTGTTCCCCGGCACGCAGATCACCTTCGGTCCGTCCACCGACGACGGCTTTTATTACGACTTCGCGCCTAAAGACCGCCCTTTCACGGACGAGGATCTGCCCGCGATTGAGGAGGCGATGCGAAAGATCATCGCCGCCAACAAGCCGTTGCGCCGCGAAGAGTGGAGCCGGGAGGATCTGATCGCCCGCTGGAATGCAGAGGGTGAGACGTTCAAGGCGCAATGGGCCGCCGAACTGCCCGGCGATGAGCCGCTGACGGTTTACTGGTCCGGCTCCGACTGGCTCGACATGTGCCGGGGGCCGCATCTGGCCTCGACCGGGCGGCTCGATCCGCAGGCGTTCAAGCTGACGCGGGTGTCGGGTGCCTATTGGCGTGGCGACCAGAAGAACGCGATGCTCTCGCGCATCTACGGCACCGGCTGGCTGAACAAGAAGCAGTTGCAGGAGCATCTGACCCGGCTGGAGGAAGCGGGCAAGCGCGATCATCGCAAGATCGGTCAGGAAATGGACCTGTTCCATCTCCAGTCCGAAGCGCAAGGGTCCGTCTTCTGGCATCCCAAGGGCTATATCATCTGGCGCCAGCTAGAGGCTTATATGCGCCGTCGACTCGATGCTGCGGGCTATGAGGAAGTGAAGACGCCGCAGCTCATGGACGCGCGCCAATGGGAGCAGTCGGGTCACTGGGGTAAATATCGCGAAAATATGTTCGTGGTCCCCGACGAAGTGCCCAATGTCGAGGATGAAGGCCCGGTCCTGTCGGGCGAGGCGGACATGATGGCGTTGAAGCCCATGAACTGCCCCGCGCACGTCCTGATCTTCCGTCAGGGCATCAAAAGCTATCGTGACCTGCCATTGCGTCTGGCCGAATTTGGCTGCTGCCACCGCAATGAAGCGCATGGCGCGCTGCACGGCATCATGCGCGTGCGCCAGTTCACGCAGGACGACGCGCATATCTTCGTGCGCGCCGATCAGTTGGTGGAGGAGGTCACGGCCTTCTGCGACCTGCTGGACGTGGTCTACAAGGACCTGGGCTTCGAAAGCTATGCGATCAAGCTGGCGCTGCGACCCGAGCAGCGCTTCGGCACCGATGAAATGTGGGACTGGTCGGAACAGTCGTTGCGGGACGCCGTGGCGCAGGCCGGGCGCGCGACGGAGGCTTATGGCTGGGAGGAGCTTTCGGGCGAGGGCGCTTTCTACGCGCCCAAGCTGGAGTTCCACCTGACCGACGCGATCGGACGGACCTGGCAATGCGGTACGCTCCAGACCGACACCGTGCTGCCTGAGCGACTCGACGCCAGCTATGTCGGTGAAGATGGCGAACGGCACCGGCCGATCATGTTGCATCGCGCGATCCTGGGGACGTTCGAACGGTTCCTCGGGATATTGATCGAGCATTATGCCGGGCGCTTCCCGCTGTGGCTGGCGCCGGTGCAGGCGGTCGTCGCGACCATCGTGTCGGATGCGGACGATTATGCCATGCAGGTTGTCGAGAAGCTGAAAGCCGCTGGAATTCGCGTCGAAGCCGATGTGCGCAACGAGAAGATCAACTATAAGGTGCGCGAGCATTCGCTGGCCAAAGTGCCCAATCTGGTCGTTGTCGGCCGTCGCGAGGCGGAGGAGGGCACGGTCGCTCTAAGGGTGCTGGGCAAGGAGGGGCAGACCATGCTTTCGCTCGACGATCTGATCGCGCGTCTTGCAAATGAAGCGCTGCCGCCCGATATACGGTGAGGCAGCAATGCCACAAGGGTTGGTGATTCCGTCACTACGGAACCACCGCCCCCTTTGCGCTTTGTATAAAAGCCGCTAAGAGCCACCCGTCTTAACGACCATAGGAGATACTGCTATACGACCCCCGATGATGCGCCGCCCGCTGGCGCCGCCGCCGAAATCCGGCCCTCGCTACAACGAATTCATCACCGTGCCCAAGGTGCGGGTGATCGACGAGGAAGGCGAAAATCTGGGCGTGTTGTTGACGCAGGAAGCGATCGAACAGGCGGCCGATGTAGGCCTTGACCTGGTCGAAGTCTCCCCCAACGCCGACCCGCCGGTCTGCAAGTTTCTGGACATTGGCAAGTTCAAGTACGAGGCCCAGAAAAAGGCGAATATCGCCCGCAAGACCCAGAAGACGCAGGAACTCAAAGAGATCAAGATGCGTCCGAACATCGACGATCATGATTATGATACGAAGATGAAGAAGGTCCATGATTTCATCGGCGACGGCGACAAGGTGAAGATCACCCTGCGCTTCCGTGGTCGCGAACTCTCCCACCAGCAGCTTGGCATGGCCCTGTTGCAGCGCGTGGCCGAGAATGTGGCGGAGATCGCCAAGGTCGAAGCCTATCCGCGCATGGAAGGCCGCCAGATGCTGATGGTGCTGGCGCCGAAATAAGCGCCGCCGATTAGCTTCACGGCTTTATCGGGCGGGGTCTGGATGTCAGGCTCCGCCCGATCGCGTTTTCAAGCGGCTGCATCCATGCTGATAGTGAAACCCCAAACCCAATCCGTCGATCGGTGCTGGCAATGGTCGCCGGATTTGCCTAGAGCCTTTTTTCAGCATGGAAGAGGCCACATCCCCCCCCGAACAATCTGACATTGCCTATCGCCTGCGCCGGGAGGCCGGTGGGGCAAAGGTGTGGTTCGCGCGCCTGTGGGCGCGACGCCCGTTCCGCTGGGCGGGAATCGCCTTGGGCGCGCTGCTGGTCGCTATGGTCCTGTTCTGGCTGATCTTCGCGCGCGGGCTGCCCGATGCCGCGACCCTGCTGGAATATGAGCCGCCGTTGCCGACCATCGTGCGCGACGTCAACGGCCAGCCCGCCCACAGCTATGCGCGCGAACGGCGCGTCCAGTTGCAGTATAGCGATTATCCGCCGCTGCTGATCCGCGCCTATCTGGCGGCGGAGGACAAGACTTTCTTCGAACATCATGGCGTCGATATTCCGGGGTTTGCCGGGGCCGTGGTCGATTATGCGAGCAAGCTCGGCTCCGGCCAACGCGCGCGGGGCGGGTCCACCATCACCCAGCAGGTGGCGAAGAACCTGCTGATCGGTGACGCCTATTCACCCACGCGCAAGGTGAAGGAGATGATCCTCGCCTACCGCATGGAAAATGTGCTGTCGAAGCAGCAGATATTGGAACTCTACCTCAACCAGATTTTTCTCGGCCGTAACGCCTATGGCGTGCAGGCGGCGGCGCGGGCCTATTTCGACAAGGACGTCGCAGACCTGAAGTTGCACGAAATGGCCTATATGGCGATCTTGCCCAAGGGACCGGCCAATTATCGCCCGGAAAGTCCACGCGGAATGGAGCGGGCGCTGGAGCGCCGCAACTGGGCACTGGGCGAGATGGCCAGCAATGGCTGGATCACCGCCGCGCAAAGGGATGAGGCACGCGCGCAACCGCTGGGCACTGTCGCCGCGCATGGCGCGCCCTTCGGCACGGCGGGCGGCTATTATATGGAAGAAGTGCGCCGCCGCCTGATCGATCGGTTTGGCGAAAAGGCGGAGGATGGTCCCAACAGCATCTATGCTGGCGGCCTGTGGGTCCGCAGCCCTTACGACCCGGTGATACAGGACAGCACGGCGACCGCGCTGCGCAACGGCTTGTTGCGCTTCGACGCGGGCAAGGGCTGGTCGGGGCCGGTGGGCAAGATCAATATCGCCGATGGCTGGGAGCGCGAACTGGCCGCCAGCAATGTCGGCGTCGATTATGCGGAGTGGAAGGCGGCGGTCGTCATCGCCAAGGATGGCGGCACCGCGCAGATCGGTTTCACTGATGGCACGACCGGAACCCTGCCCGCATCCTCGGCGCAGCTTGGCTACCGCAAACAGGGCGTGCCTGCCTTTACAGCGATTCAACCGGGCGACCTGATCGTGGTCGCGCCCAACGGGTCCAGTTGGGCCTTGAGGAATGTTCCCGAAGTGTCGGGCGGCATGGTGGTCGAGGAAACGCATAGCGGCCGCATCCATGCGCTTCAGGGCGGCTTCGATTCGCGCCTGTCCTCCTATAATCGGGCGACCCAGGCCAATCGGCAGCCTGGCTCCACGATCAAGCCGTTCGTCTATGCCGCCGCGCTGGACAATGGCATGACCCCCGCGTCGATCATCGTCGATGGACCGCTGTGCGTCTATCAGTCGGCCAGTCTGGGGCAGAAATGCTTCCGCAACTTTTCGGGCGGAGGTGCTGGGCCGCAGACGCTGCGCTGGGGCGTTGAGCAGTCGCGCAACCTGATGACCGTGCGCGCTGCCAGCCAGACCGGCATGGAGCGGGTCGTGCGGACCATCAAGGCGATGGGAATTGGCGATTACCAGCCTTACCTCTCCTTCGCGCTGGGCGCGGGCGAGACGACGGTGGAAAAGATGACCAACGCTTATGCGACGCTGGTCAACCATGGTCGCCTGCTGAGTCCCAAGGTGATGGACTATGTTCAGGACCGGCGTGGCAAAGTGATCTGGCCGGAACGCTGGCGGCCCTGCGACGGCTGCAACATGGCCAGTTGGGACGGCAAGTCGATGCCGCGCTTCGGCTTTGAGGGCAAACAGGTCATGAACCCCATGACCGCCTATCAGGTCGTCCACATCACCGAAGGCGTTGTCCAGCGCGGCACCGCGACGGTGCTCGCCGACCTCAAGCGTCCCTTGTTCGGCAAGACCGGCACCACCAACGGTCCGACCAATGTCTGGTTCGTGGGCGGGTCGCCCGACCTCGTCGCTGGAGTCTATATCGGTTACGATCAGCCCCGCAGCCTTGGCGGTTGGGCGCAGGGCGGACGCATCGCCGCGCCCATCTGGAAGGCGGCGATGGCCCCGATTCTGGAGACGATGCCCAAGACCCCCTTCATTGCCCCTGCGGGCATCCGCATGGTCACGATCGACCGGCGATCGGGCAAGCGGGTCTATGGCGCCTGGCCCACCGACGAACCGAAAGCCGCCGTGATCTGGGAAGCCTTCAAGCCCGAATCGGAACCGCGCCGCTCCATCCGCAAGGAAGAGGCCGAAGCGCAGGCCAAGGTCGCCGAGCGTCGTGCCGCGAGCGTCCGCCCGCGCACGGATAGCGACTTCCTGTCAGATCAGGGCGGCATATATTGAGCTATTGAGAAGGGATCGTTCGGGCGGCGCTTGTCGAAGTCCCGTATTTCCCTCAATAGGGCGACCTTTCGAGCGGTGATCAGTGAACCGCCGTTGAGCAGATTTGGAGACGACACATGCGCGCCGAAGCGCAGGGCTATATTGACCGCATTGATGCAGCGCTCGACCTGCTGCGCCGTTTCCTTGACTGGGATCGGGCGCTGCGGCGTCTCGACGAACTCAATGCGCGGGTCGAGGACCCGACCCTGTGGGACAATCCAAAGGCCGCGCAGGAGGTGATGCGGGAGCGCACGCGCCTCGACAACGCTATTGGCGCCACCCGCTCGATCGATTCGGAGAAGGCCGATACCGCCGAACTCATCGAAATGGCGGAGGCCGAGAATGATGAGGCGATGGTTACAGAGGCCATTGCCTCGCTCAAGGCGCTGGCCGACCGCGCGGATGAGGACAAGATCAAGGCGCTGCTGGCGGGTGAGGCCGATGCCAGCGACACCTATCTGGAAATCCACGCCGGTGCGGGCGGCACCGAAAGCCAGGACTGGGCGGAAATCCTGTCGCGCATGTATCGCCGCTGGGCCGAACGGCGCGGCTACAAGGTGGAACTGGTCGACTATCAGGCCGGGGATCAGGCGGGCATCAAGTCCGCGACCTTCCTGATCAAGGGCGAGAATGCCTATGGCTATGCCAAGACCGAAAGCGGCGTCCATCGCCTGGTCCGCATCAGCCCCTATGACAGCGCCGCGCGCCGCCATACCAGCTTCTCGTCGGTCTGGGTCTATCCGGTGATCGACGACGACATCGACATCGAGGTCAAGGAATCCGATCTCAAGATCGACACTTACCGTGCATCGGGTGCGGGTGGGCAGCACGTCAACACCACCGACTCCGCGGTCCGCATCACCCACGTTCCCTCGGGCATCATCGTGGCGTCGCAAAACGACCGGTCGCAGCACAAGAATCGCGCGACCGCGATGAACATGCTCAAGGCTCGCCTTTACGAAGCGGAACTGCGCAAGCGCGAGGAAGCGGCGTCGGGTGAATATCAGGCGAAGACGGAGATTGGCTGGGGCCATCAGATCCGCTCCTATGTCCTTCAGCCCTATCAGTTGGTGAAGGATCTTCGCACCGGCGTCACCTCCACCGCGCCGGACGATGTGCTGGACGGGGCGCTCGACCCGTTCATGGCCGCCGCGCTGTCGCAGAAGGTGACGGGCGAGACGGTCGATGTGGAAGATGTCGACTGATGCGTCGGATCGGGCTGGGGGCGGGGGTTGGCTGCGCGCTGGTCCTGCTGTCGGCCTGTGACGCGCTGGTTCCGGGTAATCGGTCCGAACGCGCGCCTGATCTGGCCGTTTTTCCACGCGCGGACCGGCCGATCGCGCCGATCGTTTCGACCCGCTGGTCGACCGAGGAAGCGCGCGACCGGGTCAATGAGGCAGAGGATATCATGGACCGGGCGGGCATCCGGCCCGGCATGACGGTGGCGGACATCGGTGCTGGCGAAGGCTATTATACCGTGCGGCTGGCCAAGCGCGTCGGCCCAGATGGCCGGGTGCTGGCAGAGGATATCATGCCCGAGGTGATCGACGCGCTGGGTAGCCGCATCACCCGTGAGGACTGGAAGAATGTGAGCGTCCGGCTGGGCACGGCGGCCGATCCGAAACTGCCGGCGGGCAGTTTTGACCGTATCCTGATGGTCCATATGTATCATGAGATCAGCGAGCCCTATGCCTTCCTCTGGAACCTCAGCCCCGCGCTGAAGGCTGATGGAGAGGTGATCGTGGTGGATGCGGATCGGCCGACCGATCAGCATGGCACCCCGCCGCGCCTGTTGGCCTGCGAGTTTGCGGCGATGGGCTTTCGGCTGGAGCAACTCATCCCCAAGCCTACCGCGGGCGGCTATCTGGCGCGGTTCAGACGGGCGACGGCGCGGCCCAACCCTGCTTATATCCGCCCCTGCACTCTGAACGACTGACCTTTTGCACGGTTCGAATCCCTAACGCGGGAGCAACCTTCAATTTGCGGAACGTGACGCTGTCACGCTGGTTATGCTACGGTCGAGGGGAATGAAGACATGAACCAGCATCGAGCGATCCGCCCGAAAGCGCAGGATTTTCAACGCGCATCGCCGCGCTATAAATTGTTCGAACCCGTATCGATGCGCGTCGATGGCCTGCCGGTGCGCGGCCATTTGCTCGATCTGTCGCGATCAGGAGCGCTCGCTCATGCTGATGCAGGCGTGCTGCCGGGTGCGCGAGTGGAACTGGAGGGGGTAGGAATCCTCACCTCCTCGCGGGTCATGTGGGTAGAAGGGCGGCGCTTTGGCCTGCGTTTCGACACATGGCTATCGAACACGCTGGTGACGATGATAGTCGGAGGGATTACTTCCCCCGGCGCCACTTTCGAAACAGGGTAAAGCCAACGAAGCCGCTGCCCACGACACCCGCAATCGCGCCCCCAGCGACGAGCAGCGCCCAGGCACCAGCCGCCAGTAGCCCGGTGAGAAAGTCGACAATGATAAGGGTGAGGTGGATCATGCCAGCCGGGAGGGGCTGGAGGCTTTGGCTTGCCGCGATTTCTTAACCATCATCTGAGTCCATCTGATTGGAAATCGCTCTATTGCCCCAACTCCCTGGCTTCCTGATATTTGAGCTCGAGAAAACGGTTTTGCGTCGCCAGCTTGTCGAGATCGCCTGAGGCGAGCTGCTGCGTCACCCGGTCGATTTCAGCATCGATCACGCCCAGTCCGTCGATCAGCTGCTTTTCGGGCACACGTCCGTTGCGCTCCTCCCGGCGGAGGGGGGCGGGTATCGACTGATAGCCGGTGACGAGTTCGGGTAAATGATCGGCCAGCAGGCGGCGTATGTCCTGCGCGGCCGGTTCGGCAGGGTCCAGTCGCTCCAACTGGGGCGCAAGCGTCTCCAGCCGGACGCCGATGCTATCGACCAGCGTAATGGCCGGTGCGGGCAGCGCCTTGCGCTGGCTTTCCAGCCAGATTTCGGTCTTGAGCGGCAAGGCGGCCAGTTCCGTTTCCACCAGTTGCTGGGGGGCGATGGCCCGCTCGCCCGGCAACGCCATCACCAGCAGGACCGCTGCGATCATCAGGCCCAGCGCAACCATGACGCCGGTCGTACCGAGCGGCAGGAAGAAGCCCGCAACGGCGCTGGCGATCAATATGGCCAGCACCGCGCCAAGGGCGTATTTGACCTTGCGTATCACCGCCGCATTGCGCCGCTGGCGGGCACGGGAGGACAAGGAGCGGTATCTGTCCCGCGATCGGTCGAGCACTTCTGCCGATCGGGCGATCTGGCGGTCAACGTCGGTCATGGGGTCATCATCCGTCGATTGCGCTCAATAGGGGATTGTCGGCGCGGACTTCCTTGGCGGCCTGCGCCTGACCTTCGGCGCGCGCGATATAGCCTTTCGACTTCTCAACCTCGTGCGACAAGGTGTTCACGGTGGTCTTCATATTCTCCAGCGCCTTGAGCTTGAAGGCGTCGATATTGTCCATCGTGTCGTAGATGTTCTGGAAGGCGCGCTGGAGCGTCTCGATCGGGATGGTGCTGGACGCCGCCTGTTCGTGAATTTGCGCGGTCTGACTCTTGAGCAGTTCGCCCGTCGAATCAATCATGTTCGCGGTCGTGGTGTTGAGCGCGGTGATCTGTTCGAGCACCAGTCGCTGCCCGACCAGCGCCTGCGCCACCGTGACGGCGGTCCGCAACGCCGCGACCGTCGTGGTGCTGGCGCGATCGACACCCTTCACCAGTTCGACATTGTTCTTCTTGACCAGATCCAGCGCGAGATAGCCCTGCACCGTGACGGCCATCTGGGTCAGCAGGTCCTGGCTGCGCTGGCGGATGTAGAAGAGGGCGCTTTCCCGTACCGCCTTGGCCTTGGTCGGATCGGTGGAATCCAGTTCCAGCGCCTTGGCCTCCAGCCCGGCATCCATGGTCTTGGAAATGTGGATCATCTGTTCCAGACGGCCCATGGTCGCCCACATATTCTGCCGTTCGACGTCGATCGCGGCATTGTCCTTGATCAGCACGTCCTTGCCGCTGGCGAGCGACCCCAATATGCCGTTGATGTGGCTTTGCGCGCTTTTATAGCTGTCGAAATAGTCACGCATCTTGTTGCCGAATGGGATCAGGCCAAACAGCTTTTTGGGCGCGGTCAGGCTGCCACGCTTGCCGGGGTCCAGATCTTCCACGGTGCGGCGCAGCTCGGCAAGGTCGGCGCCAACCTTGTTGTCGCTATCCATCGCCCGGACGGGACGGTCGAGGAACCGGTTCGAATGACCCGCCGCCTCGGCAATTTCCTTGCGCCCCATATTGGTCAACTGGTCGACCCGCGCGCCAAATTCAGGGCTGTTGGCGTCCTGCGCCACCAGATCGTCGATGAAGGCCCCGACCTTTTCGTCCAGCTTCGACTTTTTTTCCTCCTCGATCGGCACCAGGCCAGCCGCCTTTTCGGGCGCGACGGCGGGCACCGGATCAGGGGGCGTCAGGTTCAGCGGATCAGCAGTCGTGGTCGGCGCGGTGGTGGCCATGTCATCTCCTCTGGTGTCATATTGATATAGAACACCTATGCTTCAAGGCGCAATCGGAAGGATAGTGATAGGGATTCGCCAGTCCCGTGGGAAGAGCCGGGGGTTGGTCAGGAACCCAGAGGGGCTGACTGTATTTGTCCTGCATCGACAGGAGAAGGAAGATGATGGAAGCGGTTTTGAAATCGTCGAGCGACCTCGCAGCCATGGGCAAGGCGCTGTTTCCGGGCGAAAGCGCGGAATATCGGGCGGCGCGACAAGCCCTGCTGGCCGATGAAATCGAGTTTCGCCGTCACATGACTCGGTTGACCGAACAACGCCGTGCGCTCCCGCCCGGCCCGGTGATCGAAAAAGCATATCGCTTCAAGGACGAAAATGGGTTCGAGGTTGGCCTGATCGATCTGTTCGGAGAAAAGGACACGCTGGTCAGCTATCTCTGGATGTACGGGCCGCAGCGCGAACGGCCCTGTCCGATGTGTACCAACTGGCTGGGCGCGGTGAACGGCAATGCGGCCGACATCAAGCAGCGTGTGGCCCTGAAGATACTGGGGCGCAGCCCGGTCGAGCGCCAGTTTCTTTTCGCGCAGGAACGCGGCTGGTCGGACCTCGATTTCATCCAGACGGTGGGCGACGACTATGCCGACGACCTTGGCCTTCTCAACCCTGATGGCAGCGAGAGTGCAGCGATCATCGTGTTCCGCAGGGATGGTGATGCGGTACGCCTCTTCTGGGCCAGCGAAATGACGATGGAGATGGCCGATCCGGGGCAAGACCCGCGTGATGCGCCCGATATCGCATCGCTCTGGTCCATCCTGGACCTGACGCCGGAGGGACGCCCCCCGCACTGGTATCCAAAGCTGCGCTATTGACCGGCAGCTCCATGGATCAGTGCGCCGCCCTTGCCGCATCGCGTCATTTCCTGTAGGGGCGCGCCCAAACCCCGGTCTGGCACAGTGTCACCGGGCATCCAGCTCCCGAAGGCAAAATATGTCCCTGCGTAATATCGCGATCATCGCGCACGTTGACCATGGCAAGACCACCCTCGTCGACCAGCTGTTCCGCCAGTCCGGCACCTTCCGCGACAACCAGCGCGTCGAAGAGCGGGCGATGGACAGCAACGACCTGGAAAAGGAGCGGGGCATCACCATTCTGGCGAAGCCCACCTCGGTCGAGTGGGAAGGCACCCGGATCAATATCGTCGACACGCCCGGTCACGCCGACTTTGGCGGTGAGGTGGAGCGCATCCTCTCGATGGTCGATGGTGTTATCCTGCTGGTCGATTCGTCGGAAGGCGCAATGCCGCAGACCAAGTTCGTGACCGGCAAGGCGCTGGCGCTGGGCCTCAAGCCCATCGTCGTCGTCAACAAGGTCGATCGCCCCGATGAGCGCATCCAGGAAGTGCTGGACGAAGTGTTCGATCTGTTTGTGAGCCTTGAGGCCAACGACGAGCAACTCGACTTCCCCGTCCTCTACGCTTCGGGCCGCAACGGCTATGCCAGCGAAGATCCCTCGGCGCGTTCGGGCACGCTGACCCCGATGTTTCAGAAGATCGTCGATCATGTGCCGCCGCCGGCGCTGGACGTCGATGCGCCCTTCACCTTTCTGGTGACGCTGCTGGATCGCGACAATTTCCTTGGCCGCATCCTCACCGGCCGCGTGACCAGCGGTTCCGTCAAGGTGAACCAGGCGATCCACGCGCTCGACATGGATGGCAAGGTCATCGAAACGGGTCGTGCGTCCAAGATCATGGCTTTCCACGGTCTTGATCGCGTGCCTGTCGATGAAGCCAAGGCAGGCGATATCATTTCGCTGGCCGGCCTTGCCGTCGCCACCGTCGCCAACACTATTTGCGATACCTCGGTCACCGTGCCGATCCAGGCGCAGCCGATTGATCCGCCGACGCTGTCGATGCGTTTCGCGGTGAATGATTCGCCGATGGCGGGCCGCGAAGGCACCAAAGTCACCAGCCGCATGATCCGCGACCGTCTGGCGCGCGAAGGCGAATCGAACGTAGCCGTCAAGGTGACCGAGAGCGCCGACAAGGATAGTTTCGAAGTCGCCGGTCGTGGCGAACTTCAACTCGGCGTGCTGATCGAAACCATGCGCCGCGAGGGCTTTGAACTTAGCATCAGCCGCCCGCGCGTGCTGTTCGGCGAAGATGAGGACGGCAACAAGACCGAGCCTTATGAAACCGTGATGATCGACGTGGACGAGGAATTTTCAGGCACGGTCGTCGAGAAGATGAACATTCGCAAGGCTGAGATGACGGATATGCGTCCCTCGGGCGGCGGCAAGACCCGCATCACCTTCTCCGCCCCCTCGCGCGGCCTGATCGGCTATCATGGCGAATTCCTGTCCGACACGCGCGGCACCGGCATCATGAACCGCCTGTTCGAGAAATACGGTCCCCACAAGGGCAAGATCGAGGGCCGCAAGAATGGCGTCCTCATCTCCAACGGCGCGGGCGAAGCCAATGCTTATGCGCTGGGTCCGCTGGAAGAGCGCGGCATCCTGATGGTCGGCGTGGGCGAAGCGCTCTACGAAGGCATGATCATCGGCGAGAATGCGAAGCCTGATGATCTGGAAGTGAACCCGATGAAGTCGAAGGCGCTGACCAACTTCCGCGCCAGCGGCAAGGACGACGCCGTTCGCCTGACCCCGCCATGGAAGCTGACGCTGGAGCAGGCGATCGCTTATATCGACGATGATGAACTGGTCGAGGTGACGCCCAAGACGATCCGCCTCCGCAAGCGCTACCTTGATCCGAACGAGCGCAAGCGCATGTCGCGCGCAAAAGCGGCCTGATCATAGGAAGGGCCGGTACCGGGAGGTGCCGGCCCTTTTTGATTCCACGGCTGATTCTACTGCTGATTCGGGGGCTTGCTTCCTTTCCGCCGGGCAGTACACCGCGGCTCAGGTTTAGGGGAGCAAGGGCAGAATGAGGTCTATCGGGTATATCGCGCTTGCCACCTTTGGCTGGACGGGGCCGCTGCTGGCGCAGGTTCCGGACGCAGAGCAGGGGGGTGGGACGATTGTTGTTACCGGCGCTGGCCTGCCTCTGCCACCCGGCACGCCAGCCTATGGCACGACGCTGATAAATGCGGACCGGTTGACGAACAGCGCTTCGGGCCGGATCGAGAGCGTTCTTCAGGATGTTGCCGGTTTCCAGCAGTTCCGCCGGTCGGACAGCCGGTCCGCCAATCCTTCCGCGCAGGGCGCGACCCTGCGCGCACTTGGCGGTAATGCATCCAGTCGAACCCTGGTGCTGCTGGATGGGGTGCCGATGGCCGACCCCTTTTTCGGTTACATCCCCTTTAGCGCGCTGGTGCCCGATCGGCTGTCATTGATCCGGGTGACGCGCGGAGGCGGGAGTGGCGGGTTCGGGGCAGGCGCGGTCGCCGGCACGATCGAACTGGCGAGCGCCACCCGCGATCAACTGCCGCAGATCAGCGGCAGCGCCTTTTATGGCAGCCGCGATGCGACCGAAGTATCGGCCAGCCAGTCGCCTGATCTGGGCAACGGCTATGTGACGCTATCGGGGCGCTGGGACAGGGGGAATGGTTTCCAGACTACGCCGCGCGACCAGCGCGTGGCCGCTACCGTTCCCGCCGCTTATGATAGCTGGTCAGTCGGTGTGCGCGCCGTCGCGCCGCTTTCCGCCGATACCGAGGTGCAGGTGCGTGGCCTGATCTTTCAGGATGACCGCACGCTGCGCTTCGCGGGTGCGGACAGCGGGAGCCAGGGGCAGGATGCGAGCATCCGGCTGGTGTCGCGTGGCGCGTGGAAGGTCGATGCTCTGGCCTATCTTCAGGCGCGCAACTTCTCGAACATCGTCATTTCCTCCTCCTCTTTCCGCAAGACGCTGGACCAGCGCAACACGCCCTCGACGGGGATCGGCGGCAAGATCGAACTGCGCCCGCCCGTTGGAGACGCGCATGTGCTGCGCCTGGGCACCGATCTGCGGTTGGCGCGGGGCGATATGTATGAAGACGCCTATAATGCTAACATTGCGGCCAATCCTGCAACCAGCCGTCGCCATGCTGGCGGCGCGCAGAGTACGCTCGGTTTCTTTGCCGAGGACGATTGGACGATCGGCCCTGTTGTTCTGACAGGCGGTGTGCGTGCGGATCGCTGGACCATTACGGACGGCTTCTACAAGGCTGTGAGCGCGGCGGGCATTCCGACCCAGACCTCCCGCTACCCCGATCGGTCGGACTGGGAGGCGACGGCGCGCGCGGGTATCCTGTTGCACCTGTCCGATGCGCTGGCGCTGCGTGGCGCGGGCTATACCGGCTATCGCCTGCCGACCCTCAACGAATTGTATCGGCCCTTTGTGGTCTTCCCGATCACCACGCAGGCCAACGCCGCCCTGACACCTGAAAAGCTGAAAGGTGTGGAGGCCGGGCTGGACCTGACGCCGGTAGAAGGCGTCCTGCTGGGCGTGACCGCCTTCTACAATCGCCTGGACGACGCCATCGCCAATGCGACGATCAGCGCGACGGTCCGTGAGCGTCAGAACGTCAACGCCATCGTCGCCAAGGGTGTGGAACTGACTGCCAGCGCGCAAAGCGGCTCCTGGTCGTTCCTGGCCAGCTATGCCTATAGCCACAGCCGCGTTCGGGCGCCGGGGGCAGCCTTTAATGGCATGACCCCCGCGCAAAGCCCGCGCCATGCGGCCAGCGCAACGCTGGGCTGGTCTGCCGCATCGGGGCCTTCGCTTTCCGCCACGCTGCGCTATGTATCGAAACAATATGAAGATGACCTGCAAAGCGACATACTGCCCGATGCGCTCACCGTGGATGCTGTCGCCAGCGTCCCGCTGGGCCACGGCGTCCGGCTGGTCGCACGCGGGGAGAATCTGTTCGATGAAACGGTCGTTACGCGCAATGCGGGCGGCTCGATGGATCTCGGCGCGCCGCGGACGCTGTGGCTGGGTATCCGTTTCGCGCAATGAAGGGAGAATGCATGTCTGACGATTATTTCCCCGTGCCTGAGGATTGGGCCAGGAACGCGTTGATGGATCAGGCGGCCCGTGCCGCCGATTATGCCCGTTCGCTGAAAGATCCCGAAGCCTATTGGCTGGAACGGGCGCAGCGGCTCGACTGGATCACGCCCCCGACCTGCGCGAACGAGAGCAGCTTTGATGAAGCTGATTTCGGTGTGAAATGGTTTGCCGACGGCGTGTTGAATGTCAGCGCCAACTGCATCGACCGCCATCTTGCCGAGCGTGGCGATCAGACCGCCATCATCTGGGAACCCGATTCGCCCGACGGCCAGCCGCGCCACTTCACTTATGCCCAGGTGCATGAACAAGTCTGCCGCTTCGCCAATGTGCTGAAAGAGGCGGGCGCCAGGAAGGGCGACCGCATCACCATCTACCTGCCGATGATCCCGGAGGCGGCCTTTGCCCTGCTCGCCTGCGCGCGGATCGGCGCGGTCCACAGCGTCGTATTCGCGGGCTTCTCGCCCGACGCGCTGGCCGGGCGGATCATCGATTGCGATTCGCGGCTGGTCATTACCGCCGATGAGGGACGGCGTGGCGGCAAGGCCGTGCCGCTCAAGACGAATGTCGATGCAGCGCTCGCCCAATGCACCAGCGTGCGCAAGGTCGTGGTGGTCAAGGCGACCGGCGGCGATGTGATGATGAAGGACGGTCGCGACCTTTGGCTGCACGAAGCGGCTGCCAAGGTTTCCGTCGATTGCCCGCCCGAGCCGATGGGAGCGGAAGATCCGCTGTTCGTCCTCTACACGTCGGGGTCGACGGGCAAGCCCAAGGGTGTGCTGCACACCTCGGGGGGCTATCTGCTCTGGTCGGCGCTTACCCATGAACTGTGCTTCGACTATCGGCCCGGCGACATCTACTGGTGCGCTGCCGATATCGGCTGGGTCACGGGGCACAGCTATATCGTCTATGGGCCGCTGGCCAACGGCGCGACCACGCTGATGTATGAGGGCGTGCCCAACTGGCCGACGCCCAGCCGGATCTGGGAAGTGGTGGACCGGCATCAGGTCCAGACCATCTTCACCGCGCCCACGGCGCTGCGCGCGCTGATGAAAGAGAGGGATGATTTCGTCAGTGCCACCGATCGGTCATCGCTGCGCCTGCTGGGCACGGTTGGCGAGCCGATCAATCCAGAGGCATGGCGCTGGTATCACAGCGTCGTCGGCGAAAGCCGTTGCCCGATCATCGATACCTGGTGGCAGACGGAAACGGGCGCGGCAATGATTGCGCCGATGCCGGGCGCTACCGACCTGAAGCCCGGCTCCGCAACCCTGCCCATGCCCGGTGTCGTGCCGCAGATCGTCGATGCGGAGGGCAAGGTGCTGGAGGGCGCGACCGAAGGCAATCTGGTCATCGCCGCCTCCTGGCCCGGTCAGATGCGGACGGTCTATGGCGACCATGATCGGTTTTTCCAGACCTATTTCACCACCTTCCCCGGCAAATATACCACTGGCGACGGCGCGCGGCGGGACGCGGACGGCTATTACTGGATCACCGGCCGCGTGGATGATGTCATCAACGTGTCGGGCCACCGTATGGGCACGGCCGAGGTCGAAAGTGCGCTTGTCTTGCATGAAGCCGTGGCCGAGGCGGCGGTTGTCGGCTTTCCCCACGATATCAAGGGGCAGGGCATCTATGCCTATGTGACGCTGAACGCGAATGAGGAACCCAGCGACGAATTGCGCAAGGCGCTGGTCAAATGGGTCCGCACGGAAATCGGTCCGATCGCGACCCCCGATGCGATCCAGTTCGCGCCGGGGCTGCCAAAGACCCGGTCGGGCAAGATCATGCGCCGCATCCTGCGCAAGATTGCCGAGGGAGACGTTTCGGCACAGGCGCTGGGCGATACGAGTACACTTGCCGATCCGTCGGTGGTGGATAATCTGGTGGCCAACCGTCAAGGGTAACAGCTAGTCCCAACAGGAAAGGATCGCGCATGGATCGTTATACAAGAGTAGCCCAATCGCTGCATTGGGCCATCGCGATTCTCATCCTGTGCAACTTGTGGCTGGGCTTTGCTCATGACTCGCTACCCCGCGCCTGGCCGGTGATGCCGGTTCATAAATCGATTGGCCTGACGGTCCTGGCTTTGACGCTGATGCGGATCCTATGGCGGCTGACACACCCGGTTCCGCCCATGCTGGCGACCATGCCGCCATGGGAAAAGCTGGTGGCGAAAGTCACACATTTTGCTTTTTATGCGCTGCTGCTCATCATGCCGCTGACAGGGTGGATCATGACCTCCGCCGGGGATCGGCCGCTCAGTTGGTTCTTTCTGTTCGACGTGCCGAAATTCGGCGTGACCAAGGGCGACGCGATCGTTGGCGTATCGAGTGAGGGGCACGAGATACTGGGCTTCCTGTTTGCGACCCTCATCGTCCTTCATGTCGCGGCGGCCCTGCGCCATCATTTCGTCCTTAAGGACGCTACGCTGCGCCGGATGTTCGGCTGAACTTTCCCTTGAATGCCGCAGCGGACTAAGGTTGCGTCAATAATCCTTGGAGTAACGCAGGTTCGCCGACGATCCGGTATTGCCACCTGTTTTCGACAGGAGGCTCAGGGCTTTGGACAGGGCGACTTCCAACTGCGTGGCGGTGAAGCCCTTCGCGTCGGTGATGATCTCCACATAGACGTTGTTCGAAATATGCTGGCCGACCGCCAGCGCCGTTCCACGCCCGCTCGCCTCATCACTGCCCAGGACGCGCAGACGATCGACGCCCGATGCGGTCTGCAACTTGCCCAGCGGATTAAGTCCACCGCCTCCGCCGCGCAGGCCATTGAGCGCGACTGCGAGCTGGATCGCCTGCGTCGCCGACAGGTTGGCGACGTTGGACCCGAACAGGATGCGGGAGAGGATTTCGTCTTGCGGCAGGCTGGGCGTGGAGCTGAAGGCGATGTCG
Organism: Sphingobium aromaticiconvertens; assembly: GCF_037154075.1. Classification (NCBI taxonomy): domain Bacteria; kingdom Pseudomonadati; phylum Pseudomonadota; class Alphaproteobacteria; order Sphingomonadales; family Sphingobiaceae; genus Sphingobium; species Sphingobium aromaticiconvertens. Next base: position 4,765,588 of record NZ_JBANRJ010000001.1, on the reverse strand, counting down.
GGCTGTTGCGCCGTGCCGCCGACGACGATCGCGGCGGTCACGGCGTCGATCTGCGTTTCAGCGCGGATATTGAGCGTGGGGTTGGTCAGTTCGGCCCCGCTGAAGGTGATGATCCCGCGCTCCAGCTCGAACCGGCGGCCGGAGAAGCTGTAGGTGCCGCGAATAACCTCCAGCTTGCCGACCACGCGCGGCGCGGCCGTGGTGCCGGTGACGCGCATGTCGGTCTTCCACTCGGACTCAAGGCCCATGCCGGAGACGTAGAGTTCATTGTCGGCCCGCACGCGGATATCGAGTTTCCAGTTGCTGAAACCACCTTGCGCCTGTTTGGCGGCGAGTTGCTGGTCGGCAATGTCGATCCGCTCGCCCTTGCGCCGGACGCCCTGAAGCTGCCGGATATCGGCCCCGCCGGGGAAGGCGATCTGATAGCGTAGCTCGGGCAGGCGCAGGTCGCCCTTGACCAGTCCGCCAGCCGCCTGGCTGTTGGTGATCGCCATGGTGCCGCTGACGACGGTGCCCAGTTGCTCGCTGCGGGCAAGGCGGGCGCGGTCCATCGTCACTGCGATGTCCATCGGAAAGCCGCTGGCGGCGGCGAGGCCCACCGTGCCGCGCGCCTGCACCGTCCCATCGCCCGCCCGGCCGGAGAAATCGCGTATCTCCAGTCGATCATTGGTGAAGCGTCCGTCGAGCCGCATCTGGGTGACGCGGGTGCCGAACGTGTCGTTGGTGTAAGTCAGCGCATTGGCGCGGACGAGGCCGTTGAGGCGCGGATCGTTGAGCCGCCCGCTAAAATCGGCGGCGACGGCGATCGGGCCAGACAATTGCTGGTCGGCCTGTCCCGCGAAGGAGAAGAGCACATCGGCCGGACCGCTATAGCGGATACCGCCGCCCAGTGGCGCGGCCATCAACTGTTCCGACCAACTGGCGCCCGCGCCCGGCGGCGCCAGCATCGCGATGAAGCGGCCAAGATCGCTGTTGCCCCGGCGGATCACCCCGCGCATGTCGCCACCCGCCGCGCTCAACTTACCCTCTATCTGCATGGCCACGGGGGCGGAGGTGGCGGTCAGGCTCGACCGACGGAAATCGGTGATGGCAAGGCGGGTTTTGGCGTTGGGGAAGGCGTTGCCACTCTGGGCGTAGTCCAGCGTGCCGGTCGCCTTGCCGCCGATGCCAAGGCCGGGGCTGGCGAGGTTGGCGATGGCAAGGTCAAAATCCTTGAACCGCGCCTGCACCGCCGTGCTGTTGCCAAAGCGTCCGGCAAGGTCGACCCGGCCTTGCGGTAGTACCAGCGCGACGGGTTCGAGGCGATAGCCGCCCGGTTCGGTGCGGATGATCGCGGGCTTGTCCAGACGGAAGTCGATATTGCTGGCCTTCCCCTTAAGCACGACGGCGTAGAGGTTCGGGCGGAGCGCGGCATTGGCGGCAATTGAGAAGGGCACGCCGCCGCTGCCATCGGCCACGACCTGCGCTGTACCGCGTCCACCACGATAATTGACCTTGGCGCGGGCCTGACGAACGACCGTGGTGCCGTAGGCGGCATTGGCCATCTGGACGTCAGCGACAATCTGAGGCTGGTCGTAAAGCACCATCGAGGCATCGACCAAGGCGCGGCCTATGACGATATTGGCGTCGCCGGGCAGCTTGGCGTTGCTGGCGGTGGCGTCGATGTCGATGCCCTGCACCTTGCCGATGCTGGCGAGGCGAACGGCTCCATTGATGCCCGATCCGTTCATCGACAATTGCCCGGCAAAGGGACCAGCGTTGGTCTGCTGCACGGTCCCGGCGAAATCGACCCCGGCAAAGCGCGCCTTGGTTATGTCGATCGTCAGCGGGCCGCGAGCGGTGCGGATCAGCACATTACCGAAGAAGGGACCATAGGGCGATCCGCCGGTCGCCTCCAGCCGATAGCCCGCGGCCTCGCCATCCAGCTTTGCGACCACGTTTGACAGTTGCACGCCGACATTGGGTCGCGCGGCGCGCAGCACTGCCTGCGGGCGCTCCACCGTGCCTCGCACCGATAGAGCAAGCGGGCCATATTGCTTCGAACTGGCGGCAGCGTCGAACGCGATGCCACCATCGGTCCCATAGCGACCCGATCCCGACAGGATGGTGAAATTGGGTGCTGCACCTTTAAGCCCGGCGAGGGTGAACACACCCTCCGGCGTCATGCCGATGCGCCCGGTGGCAAGTGCATTACCGCCCAGGAAATCGCGGACCGACGCATTGTCCCAGCGCGCGGTTCGGACGCCGAACTTGCCCGCCAGGCCAAAGCCGCCCTTGGGACCGGGCACCAGTTCGACATCGGTGGTCAGGTTGACGATGCCCACACCGTCTATCTTATAGTCGTTGACCCGGCCTTTCAGCGCCCCGCGATACAGGGCGTTGTCGAGGTCGGCGAGGACGATGGCCGTGGCGTCGATGCTGTTGCTGTTGATCTTGAGGTTGTCGCTGATGAGCTTGCCGCCTGCATAGGCAAAGTCACCCTTCACCCGCAGATTTTCGAGCAACCCTCCTGCGGCGGCATTCAGGCCCGTGACCCGGCGCGCGGTGGCATTGACCGGGATGCGGATACGGTCGGCGTCGATTACGGCGCGGCCGCTGGCTTTCAAACCTTCAATGCCGGTGGCGTCGAAGGCGAGTTGCGCGGCGCTGATGTCATAATCGATGAACGGCGTCGCCATCGGCCCGTCGAGGATGATGGAGGCGCGGACATCCTTGCCCCGCACCTTCTCCATGATTGCGCCGGGGGTCAGCAATTGGGCGTCGATCTTCAGTGCGCTGAAGCTGCTCTTGCCCAGATCGACCAGACCCTGTGCGCTGGCCGCCAGCGCGGTGGAGCGGAGCGTGCCCTTCAGGTTGACGCGCCGTTCGTTGAGGCCCGCGAACAGGTCGACATCAAGGGCGGGAGCAGTCAGCCGTTCGATCGGGCCAGCCATGATGAGGCCGGGGCGGGTCGGTCCCTTGACCGTGAAATTACCGTCCCTTGCCACCAGAGCGAGATTGGCGAGTTCGCCCTTGGGTGAGGTCGCGACAAGCCTGCCGTCCCACGCCTGCCAGCTTCCCTTGCCGTCCAGTGTGGCGGTCATGCTGTCCGTCAGGCCTGCCATCGCGGCGATGACGCCGCCCTTGGGCGCATCCAGTCTGCCCTTCATCGCCAGCCGGTTCTGATCGGGCACGGCGTCGATGCTGGCCTGCAGCCGGTCGCCGCTGTCCACCACCGCCAGCGCCGAAAGCTGCGCGCGGCCATCGGCGATGTGGGTGGTGCCGTCGATCGCGATCTCGCGCTTCTGGCCGATCACGGGTTTGGCCAACACGAAACGGGCGATCTTCATCCGGTCGACGTCGATGTCGAGATCGGGCAGGATCGGCGCGTTGGGATCGCTCTGCGTCACATTGAACTGCGGGCTACGCGCCAGCACCACCAGCGGCGATTCCAGCGTTCGCACGGAGATGTGATTCTTGATGTAGCTGAACGGGCTCCAGTCGACCCGGACGCGCGGGCTGACGGCGAACACGCCCTTGGGATCGCGCAGGATCAGGTCGTGGATGACCATGTCGCTATAGATCGACCCTTCGATCCGGCCGACCTCGATCGTCATGCCGGATTCCATCTTGAACGCAGCGATCTGCTTGATGAGGAAGGACTTGCCGGGGCTGGTGTTGAGGCCGAGCAACAGGGCGACCACCAGCACGACAAGGGCGACGAACAGGCCGGCTACCCACAGGGCGATGCGAATGGGCAGCGGCCGCTTTGCGCGGACCGTTTCGGTGGGGAGGGCGGTTTCGTCCACCATCAGAAAGCCTGCCCTATGCCGATATAGAGGGCGAATTTGGATTCGCCCGGCTGCCGGTTGATCGGCATCGCGATGTCGGCACGGAAGGGGCCGAAATTGGTGTAGAAGCGCCCGCCGACGCCCACGCCGTAGCGCATGTCGGAGAATTTGGGGATCGAACTTTCATAGACCTGGCCTGCATCGACGAAGGCGACGACTCCGTAATTGCCAAAGCGATAGCGCCCCTCGACCGCGAATTCATTGACGGAACGTCCACCAATGGGGTCGTCATTAGCATCCTTTGGTCCCAGTTCCTGATAGCCAAAGCCGCGCACCGATCCGCCGCCGCCAGCATAGATGCGCCGCGATGGCGCGATGTCGTCCCGGCCCACGCCGCTGATCGTGCCGACCCGCGTGCGGGCGGCGATAACGATATTCTCTCCCACCGGATAATAGCCCGACAGATCGAAGGTCGCGCGAACATAAGGGGATAGATTGCCCTGCAACGAAGCTTCGGGAGAGACGCGCAGATTGGCGCGATAGCCGCTGGTCGGATTGAGCAGGTCGTCCGACCGATCATAGCCAAGCTGCACCGGCAGCGCGCCGATGAAATAGGTCAGCCGTTTGGTATCGCCGGTCGTTTCATTGAGCGTGGTTTCGTTGGAGGCAAGGATTTCGACGCCATAGCTGTAGGTCCAGCGTTTCTGGAAGATCGGGGTCGAGGCGCGCGAGATGGTCGCCGACAGGCCCAGCGTGAACGCTTCATAGGCGTCGTAATTCTGATGGTTGATCGCCGCTCCGGCCTGAAAGGTCCGGTCGCGCTTGCCGGCATTGGCTCGGCGGAACGTGCCGGAAATCCCCTGTTCCTGCGTACCCGCGATGATGCCGCCGATGATCGCGCCTTCGGGCGGGAAGAAATTGCGGTGCGTCCAGTTTCCTTCGGCCCGGAAGCCCTGGCCCGTGCCATAGCCCAGTTCCCCGGCAAGGGTGCGGGGTGGCCCGGCCTCCTGCTCGACATGCAGATCGACATATTCGGTGCCTTCCGGGGCAGCGTCGCCAGTTTGCACCGGTTTGACGCCGACGCTGGAGAAAAGGCCGGTCGCTACCAGCGCCTTGCGAAGATCGTCCAGCTTGCGGCTGTCATATATCTCACCTTCGCGGAAGCGGCTGATGACCTTGATATGGTCGGCATCGAACGCCTGTTTGTCGCCGCTGGTGGTGATGGTGCGGAAGCGACCACGCGGACCTGTTTCGACCGGCAGCGTATAGTCGCCCGTTACGGTTGCCGGATCGAGCAGGATGTCGCGTTCGCCGACCTTGGCGAAAGCATAGCCATTTTCCGGGAGTTTGAGCGCGATATTGGCCTCGCCCCCCTCAATATCGGCCGCAACGATCGGGTCGCCGGTCTTGAGCGGCAGATTGTCGCGGATCAGGCCAGATGGCACGGTCGGTCCGGCCTGGATGACGATAGCGCCCAGCCTGTACTGCTTACCCGTCGTCACTGAGATGACGGCGGTTAGTGGTCCTGTTGCATCGGCAGGCTGATCGAAGGAGGCGAGCGCCGTTGCGTCATAATAACCCTCTGAATAGAGCAACCGGACGGCCAGCGCCTTGTCTTCCTCCGCCCGCGCCTGCACCATCGCGGCGGTATCCGCCTGGCCTTTGCCATCGGCGAGGGCAGAGGCGGCGCGGAAATCATCTTCAAGCCCCGTCTTGCCGAACCCTTCGACCTTGAAGACGTAGCGAACTTCCGGTGCTTTTTCTGCGGCGGCGCTGGCGTCTGCCGCCACTTCAGCGGGGACGGTGACGCTGTCGAGCGAGGGCAATGGCTGGGCAAGCGCGGCGTCGGCGGGCGGCTCGGTCGCCGGGGGCAGTTCTGTGAGTGTGGGCGTCGCGCCGGGCGCCGTGCCGGATGCCCCGTCGATCTGGGGCATCTGCTGGTCCAGATAGGTGTCAATCGATGGCAGCGGGGTACCGGGCGCGGCCTTGCTATCTGTGTCGCCAAAGGTGGGCAGGCGCGCGTTGAACTGATCGTCGGGCAGGATGGGGGCTTCGGTGCTGGATGCATCAGTTGCGGGCGGTTGGGTCGCTGGCTGATCGGTCCGCTGACTTTGGGCCATCAACGGCATCGGTACGCAGATCAGGATGAGGGCGAGGGCATGGTCAACGCTTCTCGTCGGCCGTAAACGCATGAAATCCCTAATGCCCCTTTTGATCCGTAGCGCATATTGCGTCGCCGGAACGCTCTTTACGCATGAGCGATTGCCCCGGTTCCATCGCATCGCGCTTTCTTATGTCCGATGCAAGCGATAGAGGGGCGGGATGACCGTTGCCCTCAATGTTTCGCATTCCATCATGGGCCAGCCGTGGCGCTGGCGTGGCGAGGGGGCGGACGGGCGTGCGCCGGGCTATCTGCCCGACGATCTGATCACGCAATTGCTGGTGGCGCGTGGGTGTCCGCGCGACGGGGTGGAGATGCACCGCAATCCCACGATCCGCCATTTCATGCCCGATCCCAGCATATTCCGCGACATGGACGCCGCGGCCGAACGGCTGGCCGATGCGGTGCAGCGGGGCGAAGATGTCCGCATCTTTGGCGATTATGACGTCGATGGCGCGACCAGCGCGGCGCTGCTGATCCGGTTGCTCAAGGATCTGGGGCTGGCGGCCCGTCCCTATATCCCCGACCGGCTCATGGAAGGCTATGGCCCGTCGGGTGCGGCGCTGGTGCGGCTGGCGGGGGAGGGCGCGACCTTGATCGTCACCGTCGATTGCGGTGCGCAGGCGTTCGAGGCGCTGGACATGGCGCGCGGCGTGGGTGTCGATGTGGTGGTGGTCGATCACCATAAATGCGCGACCACGCTGCCGCATGCGCTGGCGCTGGTGAACCCCAACCGGCTGGATGAAAGCGAGGAGGGGCAGGGGCACGGGCATCTCGCCGCCGTTGGTGTCGCCTTCCTGCTGGGGGCGGCGCTGGTGCGGACCCTGCGGGCGCGGGGCTGGTTTGCGACGCGGGCGGAACCGCGGCTGATGGAATATCTGGACATCGTCGCACTGGGCACGGTGGCGGACGTGGCGCAGTTACGGGGGCTGAACCGTGCCTTCGTCGCGCAAGGGCTGAAGGTGATGGCGGGGCGGCGCAATGTCGGGCTGGCCGCGTTGATCGACGCCAGCCGCCTGACCCGCGCGCCGCTGTGCCATGATCTGGGCTTTGCGCTGGGGCCGCGTATCAACGCGGGCGGGCGCGTGGGCAAGGCGGATCTGGGCGTGCGGCTGCTGACGACGGAAGATCCGGCCGAAGCCGCGCAGATCGCCGCTGAACTCGATGCCCTGAACGAAGAACGTCGCGCAATCGAGGCCGGGGTGCAGGCCGAGGCGGAGGAACTGCTCGCCGCGCAGGGCAATCGCGCGGTGGCGGTCGTGTCCGGCGCGGGGTGGCATCCCGGCGTCATCGGCATCGTCGCCGGGCGGCTCAAGGAAAAGGCCGGGCGGCCGGCTATCGTCATCGCCTGTGACGAGGCGGGTGTGGGCAAGGGGTCGGGCCGGTCGATTTCGGGCGTGGACCTGGGGGCGGCGGTGCTGGCGGCCAAGGATATGGGCTTGCTGGTCGCGGGCGGCGGCCATGCGATGGCGGCGGGGCTGACGGTCGAGGCGGGCAAGATCGATGCCCTCATCGATTTTCTGGACGAACGACTGTCCGCAGCGGTAGCGCGGGCACGGGACGACCGCGCGTTGCTGATCGATGCGGTATTGGCACCATCGGGCATCAACCCTGATTTCATCGCCGCGATCGAGCAGGGCGGTCCCTATGGCACCGGCTGGCCCGCGCCGCGCATCGCCGCAGGGCCGATGCGCGTCATCAAGGCGGATATCGTCGGCAACGGCCATTTGCGCGCAATCATGGCTGGGGACGATGGCCGATCGATCAAGACGATCGCCTTTCGCCAGGCGCAAAGCGCGCTGGGCGAGGCAATATTGGGCGCGCCGCGCGACAAGCGATTGTGGGTCGCGGGCCGTGCAAAGCTGAACGAATGGGGATCGCGTGCCGAGGCCGAACTGCATCTGGAGGATGCCGCCTGGGCGTGAGCGCAATTTCCTCGAACGAGGGGGTTGACCGCAAAACAGCCAGCCCCTAATGCCGCCTTCGCTTCGCTAGCCCACCGCATCCCGGCGGGCTTCGTGGTCCCATCGTCTAACGGTTAGGACACTGCCCTTTCACGGCAGCGATACGGGTTCGAATCCCGTTGGGATCACCATTTCAGCCAATAGCCGCTGGAATCTGTGAAAACTTCCAACAATATTCAGATATTTGCCTCGCGGATGCGCAAGGCCACCTGGCGGGTGATGCCGATAGCCTCCAGAAACGTCTCGTCATGGCTGACGACCAGCAGCGCGCCGTCATAAGCGCGCAGACCTGCCTCGACCGCGGTGATGGAATCGAGATCGAGATGGTTGGTCGGTTCGTCCAGGATAAGGAGCGGCGGCGGGGTCGTACCGCCCAGCACACAGGCCAGCCCGGCCCGCAGCATTTGCCCGCCGCTGAGTGCGTCCACCCGGCGAAGGGCAGCATCCCCCCGGAAGCGGAAGGCGGCGAGCGCGGCGCGGCAGCCATTCTCATTCATGGAGGGATTGAGGCGGGCAAAATTGTCCGCGATCGACAGCATGGGATCGAGAATCGCGGCGGTCTGGTCCAGCATGGCATGCGCAACGGGATGGCTGATGGTGCCCGCCCAGGGAGTAAGCGTGCCGTCGATCAGGGAGAGCAGGGTAGTCTTGCCCGATCCGTTGGGACCGGTGATGGCGATCCGCTCCGGCCCTTCGACATGCAGGCTGAAGCCTTCCAGTACAGGGGCGTCGGGATCATAACCTGCCGTCACCGCGTCCATCTGCAGGACGGTGCGGTCCGGCGCCAGATGGGTGGGCGGCAGGTGAATATGCATGTCCTCCACTTTTTCGACGCGCGCCCGCGCAGTGGCGGCGCTTGCGTCCGCTGCTGCGCGTAGCCGCTGGGCCAACAGGGCATTGTCGCCGCCCGTGCGTTCCGCGCGTTGCTTGCGCGCGCCGATCAGGATGCGGGGGATGCCGCCCTTCGCGCCCTTGCGCGCACCGGTGGCATCACGGCGCTGCTGGCGCTCGACGGCGATCTGGCTCTTGCGGGCGGTGTCCTTGACCTGCTGCTCAGCCGTGGCGAGATCCTGCTGCGCGGCGGCTTGCTCGATCGCCTTGCGCTCTTTGTAATGCGACCAGTTGCCGCCATAGCGCCGGGCGCCAAGGTTGGACAGTTCGACGATCGCGTCCATTGCCTCCAGCAAGGCGCGGTCATGGCTGACGATGATGGCGCCCGCGCGCCAGTCCGCCAACAGATCGAGCACGGCGGTTCGGCCATCCTTGTCCAGATTGTTCGTCGGTTCATCGAGCAGCAGAAAATCCGGGTCGGCCAGGATGGCGCCCGCGAGCGCGGCACGGGTGCGCTGGCCGCCGGACAGCCGGGCGAGCGGAGTTTCGGGATCGGCGTCGAGGCTCGTTCTGGCAAGCGCCGCTTCGATCCGCATTTCCAGCGTCCAGTCGGCATTGGCCAGCGCGTCGGCGTCTGCGTCGCCCGCTTCGGCACGGCGCAGCAGGGCGAGCTGCTCGGTCACGCCGAACAGGTCGGCGATGGTGGCTTCGGGGGCGATTTGAACGCGCTGTTTGACGGTTGCCATCGTGCCGCTGACCATGATCGCGCCGCGGTGGGGCATCAAATCGCCGGCAATTAGCCGGAGCAAGGTCGTCTTGCCGACGCCGTTGCGACCGACAAGGCCAGCGCGCTCGCGATTGAAGGTGAGGGAGACGCCCGAAAGGACGGCGTCGCCGTCAGGCGTCGACCAGTGGAGATCGGAACAGGTGATGGAAGCGGACATGTGCATGAATTTCCCAGATGGCAAGGCGAAGCGGCAATGCTGTCAGGAAGAAATCCATGATGCAGGTCTCTGTTCGGTTGGAGGAAATAGTCTGATAGCCCCGGCGGCGGGGGCATTCAAGAGTGCGCCTAAAGCGCGTTGGCAATCAGCTTGAGGCCCAGCAGGACCATCAGCACATAGATAAGCGTATAAAAGCGCGCCGGATCGATCCGTCGGACCAGCGCCACACCGGCTAGGGTCGACACCAGCGCGACCGGAACCAACAGCGCCGTGATGGTCAGGTTCGCGGGGGTGAACTGGCCCAGCGCGGCATAGGCGGGCACCTTCATCCAGTTCATCGTTGCAAAGGCGATGGCGGTCGTGCCGACCAGCATGTCGCGGGGCAGGCGACGGGGCAGCACCCACATTTGAAAGGGCGGCGACCCGGCATGGGCAATCTGGCTGGTGAAGCCCGATGCTACGCCGAACAGCGTGCCCACCCACAAAGGCGATGAGGAGGCGACGGGAATTTTCCCGCCACGCTCCATCCACAGCCGTTGCAGGCCGAACAGGACGGAGATGAAGCCAAGGACGCCCAGCACGGTTGTTTCGGGCACGCGGGCGGCAAAGAAGTAAGCAATAACCACGCCCACGGCCATGCCCGGCAGCATGACGGCCAGCACCGTGCCATCCCATGTCCTGCGGAACGCCCAGACCGACACGACATCCTGTACGATCAGGATCGGCAGCAGGATCGCGGCGCCGCGCAGCGGATCGATCGCCAGCGCCATGACCGGCATGGCGAGCGCGCCCAGCCCCGAAAAGCCGCCCTTGGCAAGGCCCGAGATGACGACTGCAATAGTGGCGCAGAGGATGAAGGCGATGTCGACATGCATGGCGGGTCGCTTAGATCAATGGACGCATTTTTGCACCTTTGATGCGCTCTGGCTGTGATCTTTCGATTTTATAGAACAAAAGGTCTTATTTTATCCCTCTGATCCGACAAGTGTGGCCGCGCTATCCATGCATCACGCAGACAGGAGGACCAAGATGCTGAAGATCGCCAAGCCCGCTCTAACCACCGCCGAATGGCAGGAGGTCAGGCAGGCGCTCAACGATATTTCGACCTGTGGTTGCACCGACGCACCGCGCAGCGGGTCGATCCGCGACCGGATTGGCAAGGCGATCGACGCCGTGACCGGACATGAGCGCGTGCCTGTCACGCTGCCGTCGCGGCTGGACGCGGTCCGCCGCTTCACCTGCGAAAGCGGTCGGCTGGGCCGGGTCGCGCAGAACCATGTTCCTACACTCGCCGCGCAGGGATTCAGCCGCGCGCAGATCGACGCCATCGCCCTGCTGGGCGCCTGACATATATTCCGAGGAGAGATTCATGAGCATTCGTTCCAGCGACGTTGAAGGCGTCGACCTTGTCATCCTGCCGCCGGTTCGCGACCTTGGCGATGGCTTTACGGTGCGACGCGCCCTGCCGTCCGCGCACCGCCGGATGGTCGGGCCGTTCATCTTCTTCGACCAGATGGGGCCAGCCGCGTTTGAAGGCGGCGAGGGGCTGGACGTGCGCCCGCACCCGCATATCGGCCTCGCCACCGTCACCTATTTGCTGGAAGGCGAGATATTGCACCGGGATTCGCTGGGATCGAAGCAGGCTATCCGGCCGGGCGAGGTCAACTGGATGACCGCAGGCTCCGGCATCGTCCATAGCGAGCGCACCGATCCGGCGATCCGCGATCAGGGGCAGCGCCTGTTTGGCCTTCAGACCTGGGTTGCATTGCCCAGGGAAGCCGAAGAGGTCGCTCCCGCCTTTGCCCATCACAAGGCGAACGCCATTCCGACGATCGAGGATGACGGCACGCGCCTGACGCTGATCGCCGGACGTTCGGATGGCATCGTGTCGCCGGTCCAGAGTTTTTCCGACATGGTCTATGCCGACATCGTCCTGATGGACGGCGCGCGCTATCAGTTGAAGGCGGAGCATGTCGAACGCGCGCTCTATGTGGTCGAAGGGACGATCGAGGTGGTCGGCCAGACCGGCGGGTTCGCAACCGGCGAACTGGTCGTGTTCAAGCCTGATGCGGAGATTATCGTCCGCGCAAAGGGCGGCGCGCGCCTGATGCTGATGGGGGGTGAACCTCTGGCGGAAAAGCGGCATATCTACTGGAACTTCGTCTCCTCCTCCCCCGATCGGATCGAGCAGGCGAAGGAAGACTGGAAGGCGCAGCGTTTCGCCGCCGTGCCGGAAGAAAGTGACTTCATCCCGCTGCCCGCCTGAACCCATCACAACAGGGAGACATATCATGGCCCATGGAACCGCCCATATCGGCCGCGACCGCTATCGCACGGACATTGAGGTCAGCGGCCACGCACTGGTCGCCGACGAACCGGCCGCGCTGGGTGGCGCGGGCGTTGGTCCCGCACCCTATGACCTGATTCTTGCGGGGCTGGCGCCTGCACCGCGATCACGCTCCGCATGGTTGCCGATCGGAAGGAATGGCCGCTGGAGTCGCTGGACGTCGCGCTGCGGCTGAAAGGGGGCAAGGGCGACCTGAGCATCGAGCGGGTGTTGACCATCAAAGGGCTGGATGCCGAGCAACGGGCGAAGCTGGCCGACATTGCCGAGCGGACACCCGTGACCTTGACGCTCAAGGGCGGTATCCCGATCAACACCACCCTTGCCTGAAAGGATTTCCCATGCCGATGCGCTCGTTCGATTTCACCGGAGCGGAAGGGCGGCGCCTGTCCGGGCGGCTGGAACTGCCGACCGGGCGGCTGCATGGCTGGGCGATCTTTGCCCATTGCTTCACCTGCGGGAAGGATAATGTCGCGGCGGTTCGCATTGCCCGCGCCCTGTCGGGTGCGGGCATCGGCGTGTTGCGGTTCGATTTCGCCGGGCTGGGCGAAAGCGAGGGACCGTTCGCAGAGACGAGCTTCAGCGGCAATGTGCGCGATCTGATTGCGGCGGCGGCGGCGATGGAGGAAGCGGGCATGACGCCGGGCCTGCTGGTCGGGCACAGTCTGGGCGGCGCGGCGGTGCTGGCGGCGGCGGGCGACCTGCCGTCGGTCAAGGCGGTGGCGACGCTGGCCGCGCCCTTCGACGTGACGAATGTGCTGCGTCAGTTCGAACCCCATGCGCTGGAAGCGATCGCGGCGCAGGGAGAGGCGGATGTGCGGCTGGCCGGGCGGCCCTTCCGCGTGGGGCAAGGCTTTATCGACGATTTGCGCCGACATGATCAGGGCGCGCGGATCGGAGCGCTGCACCGGCCATTGCTGATCGTGCACGGGCCATTGGACGATACGGTCGGGATCGATCAATCGACCAAAATCTTTCTGGCGGCGCGGCATCCCAAGAGTTTCGTGTCGCTCGACCATGCCGACCATCTTCTCTCACGCAAGGCGGACGCGGATTTCGCCGCGTCGGTGATCGCCGCCTGGGCGATACGCTATCTGCCCGAACTGGCCGAGCAGCCCGTCCTGCCCACCGATGCGGAAGCGGAGGAGACGGGCGCGGGCAAATTCCAGCTCACGATCCGCGCGGGTGGCGCGACCTTCCCGGCGGACGAGCCGGTGAGCGTCGGCGGGCTGGGCAGCGGACCATCGCCCTATGATCTTCTGTCGTCGGCGCTGGCCGCCTGCACGACGATGACCCTGCGTCTCTATGCCGATGGCAAGGGGTGGCCGGTCACGCGCATCCGCACCTCGGTCGGCCATCAGCGCGATAGGGGGCAGACGCCTGCCGACCTGTTCACCCGGCGGATCGCGATCGACGGAGAGGTCGACGCCGAGCAGCGCGCACGGATGCTGGAGATTGCGGATAATTGCCCGGTCCATCGCACGCTGGAGCGCGGTGCGCGTTTCGACACCGTATTGGGCGAGCCGCCCGCCATGGCTGAACCGGCAGAGGCGCATGCACAGGCGATGGAGCGGGTCGCCAAGGGCTGACACAAAAAGACCTCCGACATTGCTGCCGGAGGTCTTGTCTGGATGGTCGTTCGATCAGGCTGGGCGATCAGGCCGGGAAATTGCCTGCGAAGGCAAGGTCGGACAGCGGCTTGCGGTCGCTCTGGACCTCACGCTCGCGCAGCGCGTCTGGCAGGGTGGCAGGATCGCCCAGTCGCCCGATCGCGACGCCCGCTTCGACCCGGAAACCATCTGGAACGCCCAGTTCGGCGGGCACGCGATCAAAGGCGATGCCGGTCATGCCATGGGTATGATAGCCCAGGATCGAGGCCTGAAGACCAAGTTGCCCCCAGGCCGCACCCGCGTCGAAACTATGGCTGTGCGAAGGTTTTTCGGGCGATCCTGTCGTTGTTTCCGACACGATGAACAGCAACGCCGAGGCTTTTTCCGCCCATGTCTGGTTGAAGGGGACCAGTAGGTCCAGAAAGCGCGCGAAATCGGGCGTGTCGCGATGCGCATAAAGGAAGCGCCAGGGTTGATAGTTGAAGGCCGATGGCGCCCAGCGTCCTGCGTCGAGGATCGTCAGCAGGTCGTCCTGCGGGATGGCCGATCCGTCAAAGGCGCGTGGCGACCAGCGTTCAAGGAAAAGGGGCGCGACGGCGGTGTCGGAGGAGCGGGTCATCGTTTGTCAGTCTCCAGTTATGTGGGAAATTTCTGTTTCAGCGGCGCGCGTCGAGGCTGAGGCGCCCGGCGCCAAAGGCAACGACCTGCGCCAGCCCGCCAGCCATCGCGATATTCTTGAAGAAGTGGATGAACTGGTTCTGGTCCGCAAGCGCATTGTGGAAGGCAAGGGCCGTGGCGATCGAGAAAAGCGCCAGGATGGCCGCGACGATCCGCGTGCGATAGCCCAGGATCAGGGCGATACCGCCGCCGACTTCCACAGCGATCGCACCGGCAAGCGCAAGGGTGGGGAAAGGCAGGCCGACCGAACTGATATAGGCGATCATGGCGGCCGGGGCGGTGATCTTCGAAATGCCGCTCAGGAGGAAAATGGCGGAAAGGCCGACACGGCCGACAAGGGCGAGGCTATCGGTCGAGCGGGTAACATGGGCAGTGGTGGTCATCATCATATCCTTTGCTTGGGGCGACCACCTTTGGCGGCGCTGACAAACAGACAGATGCTCCCGATCCTTCCTGCAAAACAGCCGAATAAAATCGTTCGGATTGTTCGAATATCTGGAAAAGGCTTCCCGCAGGACCGGATGGATGGGGGTGAGCGTCTCCACCATCCGGTCCCGCGAGAATTCAGAAATTGGCCTTTATCGTCAGGCCGTAGGTGCGTGGGTCGCCCGGCTGTCCCGCGATCAGACCCGTGTTGCTGGGCGTAGTGGCCAGCAATTCCATATAATCCTTGTCAAAGATATTGCGGACCCAACCATAGACGTTGAGACCATCTCCGTTGCGGAACCCCAGGCGGAGGTTGTTGAGCGTATAGCCCTTGATATCCATATAGGTTGAGCGCGAGGCATTGGACGAGAATTTCGAACGATAGTTGCCGTCCCAGCCGATATAGAATTGGCCGTCGCCACCCAGCACTTGCGTGGGCACGTTGAATTCCACGCCGTAGGATAGCGCCCATTTGGAAATGCCCGGGAGCCACTGGCCGGAAATGTCGCACACAGCCGGACTGTAGGATGGCGACCCGGGAACGCCAGGACGACCGGCCGCGCTTTCGGGATTGGCGGCGGTGGCGGCGCTGCCGCCGGCACGTTCCTGTGGGCAGGGTGCGTTGGTGAACTTGCGATAGGTCGCGTCGGTGTAGGCGCCGCTATAGTAGAGGCTGACGCGTTCCGACGGGCGGGCGCTGAATTCCCATTCGATGCCGCGGGTCCGCACCTTGTCGGCATTGGCGAGATAGCCGCGCAGAGTGCTGTTCTGGCCATCGTTTACCAGTGCCTGATAATCGCTGATTTCGGTCCAGAAGCCGGTGAGGTTGAAGGTGGCTTTCCGATCCCAAAACTGCGTCTTGAGACCCAGTTCGAAATGATTGACCTTTTCCGGGTCTACCTGAGCCACGCTGGTCTGCGGCACGCCAGCGCTATCGAGCGGAACGCCGTTAAGATTAAGGCCGCCCGACTTGAAGCCGCGCGAATAGGTCGCGTAGCCCATGACCGCATCCGTGAAATGGTAGGAGGCGGTGATGTCGTAGGACAGGTTCCAGTCGCTGAACGTTTCATCGAAGAATTGCGGCGCCAGCACGCTGCGCTGGGCGCGAGCGCGCAGGCTGGTGTCGGCGAAGGTCAGGATCTGGCCAGCGGGGGTGGTCACGACCGAATTATAGCTGCCTCTCTTCTTGTCATAGTTCACGCGGAAGCCCGGCTGGATATTCAGCTTGTCGTTGACGTGCCAGATGACCTGGCCAAACAGCGCTGCGCTGGAGTTTTTGAGGCGGATGTCGTTATTGGCGGTCAGGCCGTTCAGCACGGTAGGGTCCGACGCCAGTGAATTGTACGTGGAGTCGCCGGTGAAGAACCAGCGGCTCGCGTCTGGCCCCTGTACCTGCTGGCCGGTGGTGTGGATCGTCTGATGGAAACCGAAGGCGCCGACGACGAAGTCGAAGGTTTCGCCGCTCTGCGCATAGCGCAGTTCCTGCGTCCACTGCTTCTGCTGCGTCGGGTTCTGCGAAATGGTGGTCAGGGCAAGGCCTGTAAAGTCGCGGTCGTTGGACGGCTGCCAATCCCAATAGCGGTAGGCGGTTACGGACGTTAGCTGGCCCGCGCCCAGATCCCATTCGGCGCGCAGCGATGCGCCGCCCTGTTCGTTGCGCGCCTTGAGCTGGGCATCGACGTCGGTCACGCGGTCATAGGGATTGGTGCTGGGCACGGCATAGGTGCCCGGTCCGTTGGGATTGGGGAACAGTGCGGTCAGTGCCGGATATTGGCGGCCGATCGGGCGCTGCGTCGGTCCATAGCCAGCATAGATTTGCGCGCAGCAAATGGGGTTCTGAAGATTATAGTCACCCGACAGGGTCAGGTTGAGCGTGTCGGTCGCTTTCCACAGAAGCGAGCCGCGCAGACCCAGGAAATCCTGGCTGTTCACATGCTGGTTGCTGGCGACATTGTAAATCGTGCCCTGGCGGTCGGTAAAGCTGGCGCCGATCCGCACGGCGAGGGTGTCGGTGATCGGGCCGGAGACGGTCGCCTTGGCCTGCTTGAAATTGAAGTTGCCCACGGAAATTTCCGCTTTGCCTTCATAGCTGAAGCTGGGCGCGCGGGTGGTGATGTTGATCGCGCCCGCGGTCGTGTTCTTGCCGTACAGCGTGCCCTGCGGGCCGCGCAATACTTCTATCTGTTCGATGTCGACGAAGTCGAGCGCAGCGGCAGCGACGCGGTTGTAGAAGACCTGGTCGACATAGATGCCCACGCCCTGCTCGATGCCGTCATTGGTGAGGCCCATCGGCACGCCCAGTCCGCGGATGTTGAGCGAGCTGTTGCGCGGGTTGGTCGAGAAGAATTGCAGCGAGGGCTGAAGCTGTTGCAGGCGGTTGATATTGTAGCTGCCCGTCTGTTCGATCGTCTGGGCATTGAGCACGGTGACGGCGATCGGCACATCCTGCAACTCTTCCGCGCGCCGGCGGGCGGTGACGACGATCCCGCCAGCAATAGCGTCAGCGTCGGCTTCTGCCAGGCTTGGGTCAACAGATGGTGCCTGGTCCTGCGCATAAGCGGCAGGCACGACTAGAGAAGCGCTCGCCACGCTGGCGAGCAACAGGAAACGCGCGATCATAATCTTTCCCCTCGTTCCGGATGTCCGGTGGTGTTGTCAGTCGCGACGTCTCCGGTGGTCCGGTCGAAGTCGATAGTTGGATGGCTCATGTCAGGGCAGCCCATCCTGCCGCCCGCTATGTCCGCCCCGTGGCCGGGAGGGACGGTGAACCTGAAGCTGCGGGGCGAGTCGTCAGGCGCCCAGCCTGGTCTTCTCGGTCACATCGATCTGCACGACGCGGGCGTCGTGAACGGTCAGCGTGATCGAACCGAAACGCAGCGATTCAAGAACGGACCGAACCTTGTCGACGCTGGTGACGATGTCCTTGCGTTCGCCCTCGGGCCGGTCGTGACGAATATAGTCCAGTGGTTGGTTGTTGGTCATGGGTACCTCTTGGCGACTCTTTTATCTCAACTCTATTGATAGACAAAGAAGCAAAAGAATGGGGCGTACAAGTTTGTCTTGCACGCCCCGGGGGTGAGCCTGGGGATCAGGGACGCGCACCCGATGCTGCTGGGCGGCGATCATGGTGTGGCGTGGGCATGGATGGGCGCATCTGTCGGACGGCCTGAACCTGTCCTTCGGCCCGATCGACCAACTGGTCGAGCAGCGCTTGGCCAAAGCCCCATTCGGCAAGGCCCGATTCGGCATTGATATGCCCGCTATGGCCTGCATCGACAAAGCTGCTGCCCCAGTTCTTGCCGATCGAATGGGCGCGCTCGAAGAAAATATAAGGATCGTTGCGGCTGGCGACGAGGATCGTGGGAAAGGGCAGGGGTGTGCGGGGAACAGGGCCGAAGCCGCCGATCGTTTCGGGTGTTTCCATCCGGTCGCAATCGGGCGGCGCCACCAGCAGCGCGCCGGTGACGGGCCAGCCATAGGCCTGGCTCTGCAGGGCGCCCCACCAGGCGACCGCCAGGCAGCCCAGACTGTGGGCCGCCAGAATGATCGGACCGTTCACTTCGCGGATCGCGGCGTCCAGCCGATTGACCCAGGCGTTGCGATTGGGGCTGGCCCAACTGCCCAGATCGACGCGCTGGCAATCGCCGCGCTGCTCTTCCCAAAGGGTTTGCCAATGACCGGGACCGCTGTTGTTGAGGCCGGGAATGGTCAGGACGACGGGCTGGCGGGCGTCGCCTGAAAGTCCGAATCGGTTCATGGTCTGTCCTCATCCTTGTCTGCCTCTCACGATAATTCTATTTATCTGGTAGACAATAGGCTGGCGACAAAATGTGTCGAAATCTAGGCAGTCGGAGGAGGCCGCAGAAAAGGAGCGGTCGCGCCTACTCCTTATGAGAAATGCGCGACCGAAAAACGGCTCACCAGGGGTAGGTCAGGCCATAATAATCATAGACACTTCGGCCATAAGGTTCGTCATAGACTGGGCGTGCCTCGGCGTCGTGACGCGGCGCATCGTCGAGCACTTCCTTGTCCAGTTCCACCACATAGCCGCCCTGATCCTTGTCATAATCCAGCATCGACCAGGGCAGGGGATAATGGTCGTTGCCAATCCCCAGAAACCCGCCGAAGGACAATATGGCGTAGCGGACCTGTCCGCTCTGCTTGTCGACCATGAAGTTCGATATCCGGCCCAGTTTCTCACCCTTGCGGTTGTAAACGATCGTGCCTTCCACCCGGTCGGATGCGATCAGGTCGCTACGGGCAAGGCTCTCGACGTCGATCGGGTCATCGGTCATTGTCGTTCTCCTGTCTTGATGATTTCATATAGTCTGCAACCATGAACGGGGTGCGTGGTTCCGCATTTGAAGGAGAACGGGCGATGAAGATCAATCATAGTGGATCAGCGGTGTGGAGCGGCGGTCTGAAAGACGGCAAGGGCGCGATTTCTACCCAGAGCGGCGCGCTGAATGCACATCCTTATGGTTTTGCGATGCGGTTCGAGGGCGTGCCGGGCACCAACCCGGAGGAACTGATCGGCGCGGCCCATGCCGGCTGCTTCACCATGGCGCTGTCGATGATATTGGGCGAAGCGGGCCTGACGGCGGACAGGATGGACACGACCGCTGTCGTCACGTTGGAAAGCCAGGATGGCGGTTTTGCCATCACGGCGATCAAGCTGACGCTGAAGGCCGCGATCCCCGGCACGGACGATGCGGCGTTTCAGGAACTGGCGGCCAAGGCGAAGGCCAATTGCCCGGTGTCCAAGCTGTTCAATGCGCAGATCAGTCTGGACGCTGAACTGCTTTCCTAAACGGGTTTGCGCCTGGCGCGGACATGTTCGCGCCAGGCGATATAAAGGCCGCTGCCAATAATCAACGCAGCCCCTATCCAGGTGGTGGCGATCGGCAGGTCGTTCCAGATGAACCAGCCGATCAATGTTGCCCAGAGAATCGCGCTGTAATCCATCGGCAAGACGACCGACACGGGCGCCCAGCGTAGCGCTCCGGTCAGGCATAGCTGTGCTGCACCGCCGATCAGCCCCATGAAGATCAGCATGCCCCATGTGACGGGATCATGGGCCTGGCCGAAGAATGGCATGGCGATGGCGAGCGGCGGCAGCGATAGCAAGGTGAACCAGAAGACGACGACGCCTGGACGCTCTGTTCGACCTAGCTCACGCAGGACGATGGAGACGCAGGCGGTCAGTATTGCAGCGGAAAGCGCCACAGCGACGCCCAGAGGCGGAAAGTGGCCGGCATCGGGACGGACCATTACCAGCACGCCGGCAAAACCCAGCAGCACCGCCGTCCACCGATGCCATCCCGTCACCTCGCGCAGCAACAGTGCGGACAGGATGGTGCCAAAGATTGGCATGGTAAAACCGATCGTCGTCGCCTCCGTCAGCGGCAGCAGGATGTAGGAACCGAAATTAAGCGAGAGGCCGATTATCCCCAGCGCGGCGCGGCTGGCGTGGACACCGATTCGGTTGGTACGGACCGCGCCCGCGCCATCGACCAGCGCGATCCACAGAAAGACCAGCGGCAGGGCAATGACCTGACGGTAGAAAAGCGATTCGATCAGATGCACGCCGCGTTCGCTGGCAACCTTGGCCGTCGCGAACATCGCGGAAAGAAACAACACCGCCAGCAGACGCAGGCCGATTGCCAGCAGAGGGCGCTCTTCGCGTGGCGGGGGAGCGGGAGCGGTCGGCAGACCGGTCGCGGTTATGGTCGAGGGAGCATCCACTCCCGCGCTTTAACCCGGTTGCACAGCCGCGCAACCGGGTTGGGGTGAGAAAGGGCTTATTTGAGCGGCTTGCGGAACTTCAGCGTCATGCGGTCGCTCTCACCAATCGCCAGGTATTTGGCCTTGTCGACTTCGCCATTGCGGAGCACCGGGGGAAGGGTCCAGACGCCCTTTTCCCAATTGGCCGTATCCTTCGGATTGGCGTTCACTTCCGACGCGCCGACATATTGGAAGCCAGCCGCCTCAGCCAAACGGCGGACGGTCGAGACTTTCAGATAGCCGCTCGACTTTTCCTGTGCGGCGTCGCGATCTTCGGGCAGGCGATGGTCGACGATGCCCAGCGTGCCGCCGGGCTTCAGCACATCGTAGAAGGCCTTGAAGGTCGCGGCTTCCGTCCCGCCCATCACCATATTATGAACGTTGCGGAAGGTGAGCAGCGTATCGACGCTACCGGCGGGCACAGCGGCAAGCGGGGCGGCCCAGGGCACCAGCTTGACCTTGCCATAGGTGGCGGGATCGGCGTCGAGTTTCGCCTTGAGCCTGTCGAAGCCCGCGCCAGCGCCCTGCGCGGCGTAGAAGGTGCCCTTGTCCTTGAGCAGCGGCGCCAGGATTTCGGTATACCAGCCGCCAGCGGGGGAATATTCCACCACCGTCTGGCTTGGCGTCACGCCGAAGAATTTGAGCGTTTCGGCAGGGTGGCGATACTTGTCGCGTGCCACATTCTCGGGGGTGCGGGTGGGGGCCATGAGCGCCGCGCCGATGGGATCGGCTTGCATATGCGCGGCGTGATCGCTGTGCCCTGCCTGTTGCGCGGCCAGTGGCAGGATGGGGAGGGCGGCGGCAAGAAGCAGGCCGGTGAGGGCGAGGCGGTTCATCAGGCGAATCCTCTCTTTGACAGATGCCCGGAACCTGACGCCCGTACAGACGGGATGCAAGGGGGCGCGGAGACAAAAAGCCTTGCGCCCTATTAGTTTCCTACAGGCACGCCTCAAGGAAGGGCTGATCGAAGCCGAACATCCGCGCCTTGTCGAGCGTATAGGGGCGCAGGCCCATCGAGCGATATTCGCCGATGATCTTTCCGCTGTCATCCTCGTCATGATATTCGAACTTGAACAGTTCCTGGGTGACGATGACGTCGCCTTCCATGCCGATCACCTCGGTCACATTGGTGATGCGGCGCGACCCGTCGCGCAGGCGCTTCACCTGGATGATGAGGTCGACCGAATCGGCGATCTGTTTGGAAATCGCCTCCTTGGGGATCTTGATGTCGCCCATCAGGATCATGTTTTCCATACGGCCCAGGCACTCGCGAGGCGAGTTGGCGTGGAGCGTACACATGGAGCCGTCATGGCCGGTGTTCATGGCCGCGAGCAGATCGAAACATTCCGCGCCACGAATTTCGCCCAGAATGATGCGATCAGGCCGCATACGCAGGGCGTTTTTGACGAGATCGCCAATGGTGATCGCGCCCTGCCCCTCCAGGTTCGGGGGGCGGGTTTCCAGCGGCAGCCAGTGCGGCTGTTGCAGGCGCAGTTCGGCCGCATCCTCGATCGTCAGCACGCGCTCGCCCGGATCAATCATTTTCGACAGGGCGTTGAGCATCGTCGTCTTGCCCGAACCGGTTCCGCCCGAGATGACGACGTTGAAACGGCAGGCCCCCGCGATCTTGAGCGCGGTTGCCATCTTCGGCGACATTGCGCCCCATTGGGCGAGCATGTCGATGGTGATCGGCTTGGCCGAGAATTTACGGATCGAGATGGCCGTGCCTTTAAGGCTGAGCGGCGGCACGATCACGTTGACACGGGAGCCGTCGGGCAGGCGGGCGTCGGCCAGCGGCGTCGTCTGGTCGACGCGACGGCCGACCTTGTTGACGATCCGCTGCGCGATCTGGAACAGATGCTCCTCATCGCGAAACTTGATCGGCGCGATGATCAGCTTGCCCTTTTTTTCGATATAGGTCTGATCCGGGCCGTTGACCATGATGTCGGTAATGTCCGGGTCGGACAGCAATTCTTCGAGCGGACCAAGGCCCAGAAGCTCGTCCACCAGCACCTTTTCCAGCGCGAACTGTTCGCGGCGGTTGAGGGTCAGCTTCAGTTCGGCCAGCACCTCCATGATGATCGGGCGAAATTCCTCGGCCAGTTCATCCTTGGTAAGGGTCGAAGCCGCTTCGGGATCGACGCGCTCCAGCAGGCGGGGGAGTACCTGCTCCTTGATCTTGTGGACCGATGCCTCGAAGCCTTGCGGCCCAGCGTCCGGCATATGTTCGGCATTGGCGCGATCCGACAGGCGCGACATGGCATCAGCGTTGCGCTGCTGTGCGCTGGAGGGCGCGGTCAGCGGGTCTGCCTGCGATTCGCCGGGCAGGGCCGCCAGATCAAGCGGCGGGAACTGGTCGCCGCCGCGTGGTTCCTCCTTGGGGGAGGGGCCGCCGCCGTGCATAGGCCGGGCAACGCCAAAGCCGGACTTGATGCCGGCGGGTCCATTTTTCCGTCCAAATGCGCTCATTGTGCTCCGCCGCTACGTTTCAGGCGACCCAGCCAGAGAAAGCCGGGCCAACCAGATATGGCTGAAAAGGGTGAATAGGCTGGAAACTTTGATAAAAGGCTAATGCGGCCCCTTTGCGCGCCAAAGGCCACCCAAAGAAGCAGGATCACGGAGAGGGCCGTAAGGATCATGCCGACAATCTCCTGCCAGACCAATATGCGTTCTATCCGGTAGCGACCGGGTTCGGCATGGAAGTGGATGATGGGGCCTTTATGGGGAACCTCGACGCCATCGCGTGTCACCCTCCAGATGGGGAAGGCCGCATGGCGCATCATGACGTCGCCGGAATGCTTCACGTTGATCTCTTTGCCCGGCGGGATGCGCCGCCATGCGCGTAGGTCGGCCTTGCGGTCGATCTCGCGCACCAGTCGGGTGTCGAAGCCTGCCGGCAGATATTCCGGCGCATCGGGAAGCTCTCTCGCCAACATTGCATAGTCGACCGGTTTGACGAGGTAATCCGCGGATTCGAGTATCCACATATAATAGACGAAGAAGATGAGACCACAACCAAGCCCGAGCACGATCGGCCCAGTCTTGCGGGACAACAGGGCCGTGATGCTTGCAAATTCCAGTATCCCCAGCAGTCGCCAAGGGAATTGCGCCCTGTTGAGCGGCGCGATGTCCCACATATAGGGGATAAGGCCGAGCGCTGAAACGCCGACAAGCACGGCGATGGCGGTCCAGATTGAACGCGAGGGCAGCGCGAGCACGACGAGTCCTGCGGCGAGCGCGGGGATCGGAAGTATTTTCAACAGCGAGTTTGGCGCGAGCAGCGACCAGGACGAGGGGCGATAGAATGCCTCCCAGAGCAGTGCGGACGAGATGTCCCCCTGCATCGTCAGTGCGGGAATGAGGTAGAAGGAAGCAAGACCGATTGCGAGTGCGCCACCGATTAGCAGTGGGAGCAGCGTAGTGCGATCCTTTGCGACCCGGTGCAGGGCCAGCGGGGCGATCAGGAACAGGCCGGTCAGCATGGCAACGGGTAGATGGGTGAGGATGAGACCACCATAGGAGAGTCCCAGCAGCCATATCCCCCGCCGCTGCGGTATCCGCGCAATGGCGAGCGCGATCAGGGGCAGCCAGATGAAGGCGGTGAATTCCGCAAGCGCACCCCGGACGTAGAAATCCATGAGGTGATAGGGGGCCGCCATGTAGAGAATCGCGCCGAGCCGGGGCCATGTCCCGCGTTCCGCCAGCCATTGGTACATGGCCAGACCCGACAATGTCAGCACCAGGAATGCGGTGATGTTGATGGCGGCGAAGGTCGAAAAACCGATCGCGTCGAATGCCCCCGCGATCCAGTAGGCGAGCGGTGGATAAAAATAGAAGGTGGGGCTGCCCAGCCCCTCGAAACTGCCGGGTAGCCACCGCGGGTAGAAGTTGCCATGCGCCATTTCCGTACCGAACTGGCTGGTCCAGATATAATTATACGCAACCGAGTGGGAGTCTCCGGGGCCGAAAAGAAATGTGGGCATCATGATGATGGCCGCCACGATCGCGAACAGGCCGAGCCGTCGAAGCAATATGCTGTCCATCGAGATTCCCATTAACTACGCCGCCCATGGTCAGGCTCGTCGAAACAGAGGCCTAGATTTCAAAAAATGGTGAACGAAGAATAAA
This sequence comes from Sphingobium aromaticiconvertens, assembly GCF_037154075.1. Lineage (NCBI taxonomy): Bacteria > Pseudomonadati > Pseudomonadota > Alphaproteobacteria > Sphingomonadales > Sphingobiaceae > Sphingobium > Sphingobium aromaticiconvertens. The sequence goes on along the minus strand of NZ_JBANRJ010000001.1, from coordinate 4,740,948 downwards.
TGACGTCGCACGTGTGGCTTTGCGGGTGCTGGTGACGAATCGTTAACCATTTTCGGGCGATAGCGATGGGAACAGGCGGGTGGGCATCATCCCTTCCGCGCAGGCTGGCTGATATGCATAAGGCACCGTCGCTTTCGATCATCATTCCTGTGTTCAACGAGCAGGACAGTATCTCGCTGTTTCTGGAAGCGGCCCGGCCACAGGTGGATCGCGCGCTCGCGTTGATCGGGGCGGGAAGCCATGCCGAATATCTGTTCGTTGATGACGGCAGCACGGACCAGACCGGCGCTGTTCTGTCTATTCTTTCGCGGCTGAATGCCGATGTCCGGCATATTTCCCTGTCGCGTAATTTCGGCAAGGAAGCGGCGCTGGCGGCGGGGCTGGACCATGCGGCCGGTGACGCGGTGATTCCCATCGACGTTGATTTACAGGATCCGCCGGATGTGATCGTCGACATGGTGCGCGGCTGGCTGGCGGGCGCGCAGGTCGTGAATGCACGGCGGGCGGATCGTTCCAGCGACGGCTGGTTCAAGCGGACGAGCGCGGCGCTCTTCTATCGCACGATCAACAGCATGTCGGATTTTCCGATCGCGGAGAATGTGGGCGATTTTCGGTTGCTCGACCGGCAGGCGGTTGAAGCGATCAAACAGTTGGGCGAGCAGTCGCGCTTCACCAAAGGGCTGTTTTCCTGGATCGGCTTTCGTGTCGCGACGGTGGATTATGAACGCGTGTCGCGCCGTATCGGTGTCACCAAATGGCGCTGGCGTAAATTATGGTCGCTGGCCATCGACGGCATCACGGCATCGACCACCATGCCGCTGCGCATCTGGTCCTATATTGGCGGCGCGATTGCCATGTTGGCCTTTGCCTATGCGGCCTTCCTGGTCGGGCATACGCTGGTCACGGGGATCGACACGCCCGGCTATGCCTCCATCATGGTCGCGGTGCTGATGCTGGGTGGCCTGAACCTGATGAGTCTGGGCATTATCGGCGAATATCTGGGCCGGGTGGCCCGCGAAGTACGTAACCGGCCGCTCTATGTCGTGGCAAGTGAGCAGGGTGGCGAAGCGCCGCCTCCCGTCCCCGTGAGAACCGAAGAGGAGACCGCATGGACCGCGCAGCCTATGCGAGCATGAACGCTCAGGAGGGCGAGCATTGGTGGTTCGTCGCCCGTCGTGCCATCATCGACAGCCTGATCGCCGCGCATATCCCGTTGGGGCCGGATGCCCGCATATTGGAGGCGGGTTGCGGCACGGGCGGCAATCTGGCCTTGCTGGCGCATCACGGAACGCTCGACGCGCTGGAATATGATGCCGATGCCCGCGCTCTCGCCACGGCGCGCGGGATCGGACGGATCGAGGCGGGGGCACTGCCGGGCGCGATCGGCTTTGGCGAGACGCGCTATGACATGATCGCGCTGCTCGACGTGCTGGAGCATGTGGATGAGGATGTGGCGTCGCTGGGCGCGCTGGGCGAACGACTGGCGGCTGGCGGGCGTATGCTGGTGACGGTGCCCGCTGTGCCATGGTTGTGGTCCGATCATGACGTGCTGCATCATCATAAGCGCCGCTATACGCAGGACGGGCTGAGCGCGGTTGCGCGAAACGCAGGCCTGACCGTACAGGCATCGGGCTATTTCAACAGCCTGTTATTCCCGCTGGCGATGGCGCAGCGGATGGCGCACCAGTTGCTGCGCCGGGCCGCGCCGCTTGATGCGCGGCCATCGCCGACGGTCAATGCCGCGCTCCAGCGGGTGTTCGCAGCGGAGCGGCATATGCTGGGCCGGGTGAACTTTCCCATCGGGCTGTCGCTCTATGCTGTGCTTTCGGACTAAGCAACTGGGTCGATAGCGTCGGCTCGATTGCTTTAGCCTTTTGATTTAACATATTTTTCCGCATCGTCAGGTGATTGGCTGCGCTGAACTGCCTTTCCATCTGCCTGGAAAATGCTTTAGATTTCTTTTTCACCGGGATGATACCAATGGCCGTCCCAGCAGGTGGCCGGTTCGACGGCGCTTACATGGATGGGATGCGTTGGCCGTATTGGCGCTGGCATTCGGGCTAGCGGCGCGAGGTAGCTGTCCTTGGGAAAGTCGCTGAAACTTTGGTCCCACGCCTTGAAGAAGCTGCACTGGATTTCCGGCATCGGCGAATGGCGGACTGCACGGGCAATCTCGAACAGGCCGGTGATGCTGCCGATTAGCAGCATGACCGTTAGCCACAGACGGACGCGGCTGGGCGCGATCAGTGCGTCGGCGATCATGACCACCAGGATCGTGAGCGCGGTAATAGAGCCGCGCATCATCAGATCAATTGAAGACCCGATCTGGAAGAAAGGCAGGATGAGCAGCGACAGGCCGGCAACGGCCAGTGTTGCGATGCCAAAACGGCCGGTGCGCACCAGGAAGACGAGTGGTATCAGATATACCAGCACCTCCAGGACTTCGAACATGGCCCATTGCCCCGGCGGCGGAGCAATGAGCCTCATGCCCACCGCATCATCGGCCGCGCCCAGATAGGCAAGGCTGGCGAGGCTGATCAAAGTCGCCAGGGCGGGTAGGGCGATGTCACTTGGACGGAGCGCGCGCCGCAGGAGCGTCTCGATCCCTGCGAGCGCGGCGAAGGGCATGGCTCCGATCAGACCCAGAGGTGACAAGAGTGCGGTTAGTGGCAATAGTGCAAGAAACCCGCCCAGCGACAGCCTGTCGCTTCGCCATAACAGGAAGGCCAGTGCCCCGATCCAGCCCGACAGCGCATGTTGCGGCACCCAGAAGGCCAGCGTGATCGTCGAGCTATATTGAAGGCCGGCCCAGCCTTCGAGATGATCGGCGAGGCCGCCTCGCATCAGGATGTGGCCCAGCGCATCGAGGCCGCTGAAAGCCAGCACGACGGCCAGCGCTACCCAACGGGCGCGATGGGTGGGGAACAGGGTTGAGCCAAGCGCCAATAATGTGCCCAGCAGTGCGCTGTTCTGCAGCAACAATGCAATGTCGGCGGCGCGCGATCCCCAGGCCTTGAAAGCAAGGGCGGGCCACAGGAACATACCGATAGGCGCGCGGAGGACATCTGGCGTGTCCCGGGCCGTATAGACGAAGGGCCAGGGGTTGATCCCCATGTCGCGCAGAACCGCGCCGCGGACCTGCCAATCGATATTGGCGTAAAAGAAGCGGCCCTCTCCACCCAGCATGAGCAAAAGGAACGCCGTGCCAAGGCTGATCAGCAATGTTGCCGGGCTGGGGCCGCCATGAGGCGTCATCGATTTGTGAATGCCGATGCACAGCAGTGCCAGCAGCGCGATCCCGAGGGGGTAGGCCCAGAGGGGTGCGCAATCGAGGAAGCGCCATAGCAAAAACTGGGTCGAGCCGAGCCATGCGGTGACGAAGCCAGCCAGCCAGCCGGCCGGAATCGGGCGGGCAAGAATGGATGGCGCAGTGCTGCGTCCGCCACTTGGTGTCGCGGGATATTCACTGTCGTTGGTGAAGGAAAGCGTCCCCATGGCGCAGGCATAGGGGGTGGGGCGGACTAGGTCGAGCATGGAAAAAGGCCGAAGCGCTTTTGAGCGTCCGGCCTCTTGGGTATCGTTTACGGCCGTTCGGCCATCGCGAGAGCGTGGTTTCTTGTTTGCCACGATTTTCCTAACCGTCAGATAAGTCCATCCGACTGGAAATCGCTCTAGGCCGTGGTGACATTTTAGGGATTCACGGGATTGAGGATTTCTGATTCAACGCTGGCTTTTGGAGGCTGGTGTGGAAGGCGATGTTCTCAGAGACGATCAGTGGGAGCGACTATGCGAGTTTGTGCCGGGTGGTCGCAAGGGACGACGTGGCCCGCGTAGCGACACGGGCGGCGCTTTCTTGATGCGTTGCTATGGTTGGCACGTTCGGGCGGACGGTGGCGTGATTTGCCGGAGAAGTTCGGCCCCTATCAGACGGCCAAACGACGCTATTACCGTTGGGTCGAGCAAGGCGTGATCGACCGGATCTTCGAGGCTGTATCGGACGATCCCGACATCGAATGGCTGGCGATCGATGCGACCGTAATCCGCGCTCAGGCCCAGGCGGCCGGGGCACGGGTAAAAAGGGGGGCGCTCAAGCCCAGGCTCTCGGGCGATCCAGAGTTGGATTCGGCACTAAAATCCATGCCGTAGTCGACGCCCTCGGCTTGCCGATCCGTTTCATTCTGGGTCCCGGCCAGCAAAACGACATGGCACACGCTTGCGATCTGATCCGGGGCATCCCCGTTGAAAAGATTCTGGCTGATCGCGCCTATGACGCCGACAGTCTGCATGATCTCATCTACAGCCAAGGCGGCGAACCGGTCATCCCGCCCCGCCGCCATCGCAAATATCAGCACCACCATGATCGCATCGCCTACAAGCAGCGTCGGGGCATCGAGGGTTTCTGCGCCAAACTCAAGCAATGGCGACGCATCGCAACCCGCTACGACAAACTCGCCGCAACTTCCTGGGCTTCGTCAAAATCGCCAGCATCATGCTCTGGATCAAATGATTAAATCGTCACCACGGCCTAGCGCATGATCCGATCAGACTGAATAGGATCATGCTCCATTTATCTTTTGTTTTCCGCATTTTCGTAAGTCAGCAGATGATGCCATCTGCCTGGAAAATGCTCTAGCCCGCCTTCTCCGCCAGGACTGTCAGGCCCTTTTCATTCACTTCGGCAAAGCCGCCCTCGACGGAGATGTTTTCCGGGGCGGACCCGGCGTTGGCATAGATCTGGATCATGCCGTCGCGCACGGTCGACATGAAGGGCGCATGACCCTCCAGCACGCCGAAATCGCCGTCAGTGCCGGGTACGACAACCTGATAGACCTCTTGCGAACGGACGAGCTTTTCCGGGGTCACGAGTTCAAAATGCAGAGCCATTTTCACGTTTCTCCCCCCTCCCTTTAGGGAGGGGTCGGGGGAGGGAATGTTCGCGGAGGACTTGCCTTTACAGGCCCTCCCCTAACCCCTCCCGCAAGCGAGAGGGGACTTTTTGAGACTTACGCCGCTTCAGCGGCCAGCTTCTTGGCCTTTGCGATGGCCTCGTCGATGCCACCGACCATGTAGAAAGCGTTTTCGGGCAGGTGGTCATACTCGCCGTCGACGACCGCCTTGAACGACTTCACGGTGTCTTCGATCTGAACGAACTTGCCGCTGATGCCGGTGAAGACTTCGGCGACGTGGAAGGGCTGCGACAGGAACTTCTGGATTTTGCGCGCGCGGGCGACGGTCAGCTTGTCCTCTTCGGACAGCTCGTCCATGCCCAGAATGGCGATGATGTCCTGAAGCGACTTGTACTTCTGCAAGGTCGACTGGACGGCGCGGGCGGTGTCATAATGTTCCTGACCCACGGTGCGCGCATTGAGCATTCGGCTGGTGGAGTCGAGTGGATCAACGGCCGGATAGATACCCAGTTCCGAAATGGCGCGGTTTAGGTTGGTGGTCGCGTCCAAATGCGCAAACGATGTCGCAGGCGCCGGATCGGTAAGATCGTCTGCAGGAACATACACGGCCTGGATCGAGGTGATCGACCCCTTGTTGGTTGACGTGATGCGCTCCTGCAATTGGCCCATATCGGTTGCCAGCGTCGGTTGATAGCCCACGGCCGAAGGAATACGGCCGAGCAGAGCCGACACTTCAGCGCCCGCCTGGGTGAAACGGAAGATGTTGTCGACGAAGAACAGCACGTCCTGATTTTCGACGTCGCGGAAATATTCGGCGATGGTCAGACCCGACAGCGCAACGCGCGCACGGGCGCCCGGCGGCTCGTTCATCTGGCCATAGACCAGCGCAACCTTCGATCCTTCGCTGATCGGATTGCCATCGGCATCCTTGGCGATGACGCCCGCGTCGAGGAATTCGTGATACAGGTCATTACCCTCGCGGGTCCGTTCACCGACGCCCGCGAAGACCGAAGTGCCGCCATGGCCCTTGGCGATGTTGTTGATCAGTTCCTGGATCAGCACGGTCTTGCCGACGCCCGCGCCGCCGAACAGGCCGATCTTGCCGCCCTTTGCATAAGGGGCGAGCAGATCGATGACCTTGATGCCGGTGACGAGGATCGAGCTTTCGGTCGACTGGTCGATAAAGGCAGGAGCCTGTGCGTGGATTGGCGACCGCATGTCGGTCAGAACCGGGCCGCGCTCGTCGATCGGCTCGCCGATGACGTTCAGGATGCGGCCGAGCGTGGCCGGGCCGACGGGAACGCTGATCTGCGCGCCGGTGTCGGTCACTTCCTGGCCGCGGGTCAGGCCTTCTGTCGAGTCCATCGCGATGGTGCGGACGGTGTTCTCACCCAGATGCTGGGCGACTTCCAGCACCAGGCGCTGGCCGTTGTTGCTGGTTTCCAGCGCCGAGAGGATCGACGGCAGCGCATCAGGGAAGGTCACGTCGACGACGGCGCCGATGACCTGCGAAATGCGGCCTACATTGTTGGTGGTTGCCATGACTTCGTTCCTTGCCTTTACGGTCCTGCTTTAGAGCGCTTCGGCGCCCGAAATGATTTCGACGAGTTCGGTGGTGATCGCGGCCTGACGGCTGCGGTTATACTGGATGGTCAGCTTGCTGATGAGGTCGCCGGCGTTGCGGGTCGCATTGTCCATTGCGGTCATCGACGCGCCCTGTTCGGATGCGTTGTTTTCCAGCAGCGCCTTGAACAACTGGATCGAGATGTTGCGGGGCAACAGATCGTCCAGGATCGCTTCTTCGCTCGGCTCAAATTCGACCGTCGCGGGAATCGCGCTGCGGTCGGCGTCGGCCGGGATCTTTACGGGAATGATCTGCTGCTCGGTCGGGATCTGGGCGAGAGCGGACTTGAAGCGCGAGTAGAAGAGGTGCGCGACGTCGAACTTGCCGTTCAGATACATCTCGCTCAACTCGTGCGCGATGGTCTGGGCCTGATCATAACCGGGCTGCTTCGCGCCGGTCGTGTCGTACTGGGCGACGATCATGCCGGGGAAGGTGCGGTTGATGACCGGACGGCCCTTGCGCCCGATCAGGTAAAATTTGACCGTCTTGCCCTGCTCGATCAACTCATCGGCCTTGATGCGCGCGGCCTTGACGATGTTGGCGTTGAACGCGCCAGCCAGACCACGGTCGGAGTTGGCGACGACCAGCAGATGCACGTCATCCTTGCCGGTGCCTGCCAGCAGCGGCGATGCGCCTTCGCCCGATCCACCCGCAATCTTCGACGCGAGCGATGCGACGACCGCTTCCAGCCGCTGGCTGTAGGGGCGGGCGGCCTCAGCCGCGGCCTGCGCCTTGCGCAGCTTTGCGGCAGCGACCATCTGCTTCGCCTTTGTGATCTTCTGGGTCGATTTGACCGACCCGATGCGGATCTTCAATTCTTTGAGACTAGCCATAAATCACACGTTCCGAGCAAGGGCCAGACGGCCCGCGAGACCAAAGAAACCGACGCCCATGGCGCCTTCGAACCAGCGCATCGCGCGGCTCTGGCCAACCTTGCGGCCGGCATGGGTGGCGAGCAGCGCAAGCGCCCCGCACCACAGGAAACCCAATGCATAGACGATCGCGATCAACAGCATGCCCTGAAAGGGCGCGTCCGGGCCGGTGCCGACAAATTGCGGCAGGGCGGCCAGAAAGAAGATCGCAACCTTCGGATTCAGCACGGTGCTGATAAAGCCCTGCGTGAAGGGCGAAGCGCCCAGACGGAGTTTGGGCGGTTCAGCCGCCGGGGCAGGCCTGATAGCGCCCCGCAACAGGCCAAGGCCCATCCACGCCAGATAGAGCGCACCTGCAACCTTCACCACCATGAACAGGCCGGGCACCGCGTTCAGCACGCTGAGGAAGCCGAAGCCGCATAGCGCCATGTAGAACAGACCGCCCAACTGGATGCCGCCAATGGCCGCCATTCCCGCCTTCAGCCCGCGCCGCGCCGCGTGACCGGCCACCAACATGGTGTCCGGCCCCGGCAACAGCACCAGACCGATCGCCATCACGGTCCAGGCAAGAAGGGAATGAGCGGCCAGCATCGCGTCTTAGTTACGCAAAGGTCTTGCCGAAGCTGTCGAGCGCAGCCTTCAGCTTGCCCTTGGTATCGTCACCCAGATCCTTGCTCTCGCGGATCGTGCTCAGCACTTCGGGGTGATCGTGGCGCAGATAGGCGAGCATCAACTCTTCGTAGCGGGTCACGTCCTTCACCGGGATCGAGTCCAGATAGCCATTGGTGCCAGCGAAGATCGAGGCGGTCTGCTCTTCGAAGGGCAGCGGCGAGAACTGGCCCTGCTTGAGCAGTTCGGTCAGACGCGCACCGCGGTTCAGCAGCTTCTGGGTCGACGCGTCGAGGTCCGAACCGAACTGGGCGAAGGCCGCCATTTCGCGATACTGGGCCAGCTCCAGCTTGATCGAACCGGACACCTTCTTCATCGCCTTGGTCTGCGCGGCGGAGCCGACGCGCGACACCGACAGGCCGACGTTAATGGCCGGACGGATGCCCTGATAGAAGAGGTTGGTTTCGAGGAAGATCTGACCGTCGGTGATCGAGATCACGTTGGTCGGGATGTAGGCCGACACGTCGCCCGCCTGCGTCTCGATGATCGGCAGCGCGGTCAGCGAGCCGGAACCATTGTCGCTGTTCATCTTCGCAGCGCGCTCAAGCAGGCGGCTGTGGAGATAGAAAACGTCGCCGGGATAGGCTTCACGGCCCGGAGGACGACGCAGCAGCAACGACATCTGGCGATAGGCCACGGCCTGCTTCGACAGATCGTCATAGACGATGACGGCGTGCATGCCGTTGTCGCGGAAATATTCGCCCATGGTCACGCCGGTGTACGGAGCGAGATACTGGAGCGGGGCTGGCTCGGAAGCGGTCGCGGCGACGACGATCGAATATTCCATCGCGCCATTTTCTTCGAGCTGCTTGACGATCTGGGCGACGGTCGAGCGCTTCTGGCCGATCGCGACATAGATGCAGTAGAGTTTCTTGCTCTCGTCATCGCCTGCGTTGGCGCCCTTCTGGTTAATGAAGGTGTCGATCGCGACGGCGGTCTTGCCGGTCTGGCGATCGCCGATGATCAGTTCGCGCTGGCCACGGCCGACAGGGACAAGGGTGTCGATCGCCTTGAGGCCGGTCTGCACAGGCTCATGGACCGAGGTACGCGGGATGATGCCGGGCGCCTTGCGCTCGACGCGCATGCGCTGGTCAGACACGATCGGGCCTTTGCCGTCGATCGGGTTGCCGAGGCCATCGACCACGCGACCCAGCAGGCCCTTGCCGACGGGAACGTCGACGATGGTGCCGGTGCGCTTAACGGTGTCACCTTCCTTGATCTCGCTGTCCGAGCCGAAGATCACGACGCCGACATTGTCGGCTTCCAGGTTCAGGGCCATGCCCTGCACGCCATTGGCGAATTCGACCATTTCACCGGCCTGGACATTGTCGAGGCCATGGACGCGGGCGATGCCGTCGCCGACGGTCAGAACGGAACCGACTTCGCTGACCTGCGCTTCGGTGCCGAAATTGGCGATCTGGTCCTTGATGACCTTCGAGATTTCTGCGGCGTTGATATCCATGACTTAGCCTTTCATCGGACCTTTTTAAGGGTCTTCAACCCTTCATAGCTTGGGCGAGCGTGTTCAATCTTGTACGGATGGAGCTGTCGATCATCTGGCTGCCGATCTTGACGACCAGCCCGCCCAGGATCGCGGCATCGACCTTTGCATCGACCGCGACGTCGCGACCGACACGCGCCTTGAGGCTTTTGCTCAGGGCGGTGATCTGCGTCTTGGTCAGCGGATGCGCGCTCGTCACTTCGGCGCGGGCCTCACCCTTGTGATTCGACAGCAGCGTTTCATAGGCACGGATGACGGCGGGCAGTTGGCCGAGGCGGCGGTTCTGGGCGAGCACGCCCAGAAAGTTGGTGGTCAGCGAATCGAGGCCCATCGACGCGGCCACGGCGGCAACTGCCTTTGCCGCAGCCTCGCGGCTAAGGACGGGGCTGTTGATCAGGCCCTTGAAATCGGATGATTCGCCAAGCGCGGCCTTAAGCGCCGCAAGGCTTTCCGCGACCGTGTCGAGGCTCTTGCCCTCACGGGCAAGGTCGAACAGGGCCACTGCGTAGCGGCCGCTAAGGCTCGCCTGAATGCCGCCGGATGTCTCCACGCGCTTACCGTCCTCCACTTGAATTGCCGGTCATGCAAAGAAGGGGCGCGGCCATGCCGTTCCCCGTTGTTGCGGCGCGGTTAGCAGCGCGATTGTGACTATGCAAGTCGCGCGGACCGATTCAACGGATGGTACCGGAACCAACTCCGGTGGGGCGATTAAGGTGCTGCCGTCTGCTTGGGTGTGATGGCCTCCTTCTCATCGTCCTTCGGGGCCAGCAGACCCTTCTGGCAGTGATAGACCAGCCGTTCATTAGGTTGGGCGGGCAGCAGCGCGGCGAGGCCGGACGAAAGCGCCGCGATCTTCGCCAGGGCGGCCGGGTCGCTGGTGCAGCCTTTGACCGCATTTTCGGAGGCCAGCGCCCGCGCCTTCTCCATCACGTCGGAGTCGGGCAACCAGCGCTGGACGCGCAGCAGGCCGGTGGCGGGATCGAAGCGGCTGTCGGTGACGACCTGCCGGTCTTCGGGAACGCTGCTATGCTGCCATTGGGTGCCTGCCGATATGAACTGACGCCCATGATCTACGCATCCGCCCTCGGTCCAGTTGAAGCCGATGTCATTTGGCTGCGACACGGTGACGCGGCTGCGGTTGAGGTCGATGCGGCAGATATTGTCGCCACCCCAGGCGAAGGCCTGATTGGAGGTGGTTCCGCTGTCCTGCGTCTGGGCGATTCGCGCATCGATGCTGGAAAAGCTGGGCTTGAGGAAGAAGAGCAGGAGGGCGCCGAGCAACAGCACGCCGCCGCCGCCGATGAACCAGCTTGCCCGCTTTTCCCTGCCCTGGGTGTAGAACAGGCCGCCGGCGCCCAGTCCCAGTACGGCGAAGGCCAACAGCACGGCGGCGCCGGCCATCGCATTTTCACGTCCCGAAATGACGTCGCGCTCGGCGGCGTCGCGGGCCTTGGCGAGTGCGGCTTCCTGCGCGTCCTGCTTTTCGCGGGCGCTGCTTTCGGTCATCTGCGCGTCCCGCTGGGTCAGCGCCGATTCGGCGGCGTCGGCTTCCGCCAACGAACGGCAGGGGACGATCGTGTGGAGCGAGGAGACGCCCGCCTGACGCAGAAAGGACGCCACTTCCCGCCAGGAGACGGCAAAGCCGAACTCCGCGTCCGCGCCATCCGACATTGATCCAAAACTGTTCACGCCCAGCACCCGGCCACAATCGTCGACCAGTGGCCCGCCGCTGTTCCCGGCGGCGAGGGGCGCGGTGTGGAGGAGTGTGTCGAAGGTCTGGCTCGATCGTCCTGCCGATATCGTGCCACTGGTCTTCACCGTGCCCAGCGGCTCCACCATCTGCTTGAGGCCAAGGCCCTGCGCGCGGTCGACATTGCCGGGATAGCCGATGGCGGTGACATGGCTGCCGTCACTGACGGCGCCGGCGTAGAAGGTGCTGACCGGCAGCGATCCTTCGTCCAGCTGGATCAGGGCCAGGTCGTTGCCCGGCGAATAGGCGATGACGCGTCCGCCATAGCTTTTGCGCCCTTCGGACGGGATGACGCCGATGACGAGATTTTTTTCCTCGCGGGTCAGTTCGACCACATGGGCGTTGGTCAGTATCTTGTCCGGCGCGACGGCGAAGCCGCTGCCATGGCCGACGAAATAGGCCTCCGACCCGTCGGTCGCGACGATTGCCACGCGCACGACTCCGCGGGCGGCGGCGGCGATGTCCTGCTGTTCGGCGCGGGCGGGGCCGGTCAGGCTTGCCAGGGCGAAGAGGATGAAAAGAGAGCGGATCAGGCGCAGCATGTGAGGCGCATACATATGCGAAGGCGGGCGTTAGGCAATCGGGAAAGTGGCCGCCCCCCTTTTGAACGCAAGCGGCGGGAAGTATGGTCAAGCGATCCACGCTATTCCATGACCATGAACCAGATGACTCCCCTTCGCCCCAACCGGCCCCCGATGCCTGATGATGATGTGTGCTGGGATGCCTTCTCTCGCCGCGACAGGCGCATGGACGGGCAGTTCATCGGGGCGGTGCTGACCACGGGCATTTATTGCAAGCCCAGTTGCCCCGCCCGGCATCCGAAACGGGAAAATATTCACTTCTATCCTGATGCAGCAGCGGCACGGGCGGCGGGATTTCGGGCCTGCCTGCGCTGTCGCCCGGATGAGGTAGGGCGCGACAGGCTGGCTGTGGAAGCGGCGCTGGCGTTGATCGAAGGGGCGGAGGCACCCCCGTCGCTGGATGCGATCGCGGCCCATGTCGGCTATGCCCCCCATCATTTCCATCGCCTGTTCAAGCGCGAGACGGGCCTGACCCCCGCCGCCTATGCTCGCACGATTCGCGCCGACCGATTAAAGCAGGCGCTGGAAGGTGAGAGCAGCGTGACGGAGGCCATCTATGACGCGGGCTATAATGCGCCCAGCCGCGCCTATGCCGATGCCGTGCGGCATCTGGGCATGACGCCCAGCGCCTGGAAAGCGGGCGGGCGCGGGGTGGTGATCCGCCACATGATCGCACCGACCAGTCTTGGCCCGCTGCTGATAGCGGCGAGCGACCGGGGACTGGTGCGGATCAGTTTCGATGAAGATGAAGGCGATCTGCGTGGCCGTTTCCCTCATGCGGACATTCTGCCCGCGGATGCGGCCTTTGCGGCGCTGGCGCGTCAGGTGGCGGCGCTGGTCGAACATCCCGCAGATGGGAACCAGCGCGGCGATCTTCCGGTCGATGTGCAGGGGACATCGTTTCAGCAGGCGGTATGGGATGCGCTGCGGGCCATACCGCCCGGCGAGACGCGGTCCTACAAACAGATTGCGACCGCCATCGGCAAGCCCGGCGCGGTACGGGCGGCCGGTACCGCCTGCGGAGACAATGTGCTGGCCGTGCTGGTGCCGTGCCACCGGGTCCTGCGCAGCGATGGCGGTCTGGGTGGCTATGCCTATGGGGTGGCGCGCAAAAAGCGCCTGCTGGAGCGTGAACGCGATCGATAGGGGCTATGGCGCTTTTGGCATTGCATTCCTTTGCCCGACCTTGTCTGAGCAGGGCACATAGGGGGTCCGCCCGGGGGCGAGCGGACAGGGGGAATGAGATGATCGGACGGTTCGGCGCTTTGGCGATGATGGTAGGTGCGTTTGCGTTGCCGGGGAGCGCGCAAGCCGCCTGGAGTCAGGCGAAAACGCGGCATTTTACCATTTACAGTGAGGCTAAGCCGGAAACCCTGCAACTCTTTGCAACGAAACTTGAAAAATTCGATGCGCTGCTACGCCTGGTTACCGGCATGAAGGACGATGGGCTGACCAATCCGGTGCAGGTGTTCATGCTGTCGGACGATGGCGAGGTGAGATCGCTGGCGCGCAATCCCAATGTCGCTGGTTTCTACAGCACGTCAGGGCGCTCAGGCTTCGCGGTCCTTTCGCGCGAGCCCAAGTCATGGCGTTACGATCTTGGTCCTGAAGAAGTGCTGTTCCACGAATATGCTCATCATTTCATGCTGCATTATTTTCCGGCGGCCTATCCAGCCTGGTACGTCGAGGGGTTCGCCGAATTTTTCTCTGTCGTCACCTTCGCTTCCGACGGGCGCACCACATTTGGCAATGTGCCCCTCGCACGGGTGCCCACCTTGCGGATGATGCCCATCCTGCCGCTCAAACAGTTGTTGACCAGCCAGGCCAATTGGCGCGATCCGCAGCAGGGGGACCGTTATTATGGGACGGCCTGGCTGCTCACCCATTATTTCCAATATGTGCCCGCGCGCAGGGCAGAATTCTCGCGCTATCTGGGCGCTCTTGCGTCCGGCGAGAAGAATGTCGAGCTGGACAGTTTCTTGGCGGGCGGCCTTCTGGCCGTGGAAAGGGAGTTGCGCGCCTATCTCAAACGCGGCCGTATCCCTGCGACGCGATATAAGGACGGCACGCTGCCGCAAGTCTCGGTCGCGATTGCGCCGCTCGATCCCGCGCGCGGGGCCTTGATCGACCAGGAGTTGAAGCTGACGGTCGGCGTGCCGGAGAAGAACCGGCCTGCCTTGATCGCGTCGGTGCGCGCCGCCGTCGCGAAGCTGCCTTCCAACGCTTATGCCGCTGCGCTGCTGGCGGAGGCGGAATGGCTTGGCGAAAACAAGGATGCCGCGCTGGCTGCGGTTGATCGCGCGGTGGCGATTGATCCCACGCTGGCCCGCGCCCACAGCCTGCGCGCGGACATATTGTTGGCGCGGGCGCATCAGAGCGACAAGCCGGAGGACTGGAAGGCGGCGCTCTCTGCGATCATCAAGGCAAATCGCGCGGATGCCGAGGATCCGGTGCCGCTCACCCAATTTTATCGCTACCACAGGATGAAGGGCGGCAAGATGCCGCAGGTGGGCTATGATGGTCTGGCCAAGGCATTTGCGTTGCTGCCCCAGAATCCCGAATATCGCTTTGCCGAGGCACAGGCGCTTGCTGTGCAGGGCAATTATGCCACGGCGTCGATATTGCTGGACCCGCTGGCCTATTCACCGCACTCGTCGTCGATGCGCGACGAGGCGCTGCGATTGAAGGCGGACTATGACGCGGCAAAGGCGTCGGGCGCGCAGGGCCAATAGTGGCGCGGCGGTGCCTGTTTGAACGCGAGTCCAGTGGATGCGGACGGAAACCTTCATGCTGATGGTTGCATAACCGGAATGATTGACTAAATCCTGTATCTGCCCGATATTTTACGATTGATTAACGATGTCGGGGCGTGTCGCCTCTATTGAGGGGGGTGACGTGCGACATTGGCTGCTGGCCGCATTGATGATGGCTCCGGCCGTGACGCTGGCAGCCGAAACCCCCTGGTCGGCCATGGTGGTGCCCGCGCTCATGCCTTTGCCCGACCAGCCTGATCGCGTTGCCGCAGCCGTTGCGCGCATGGTCGATGCGATATTCACCTATACCCGCTGGCCTGCGCCCCGTTCGACGATCGGGTTGTGCGTGGCGGGAAAGGCCAACTATGCGGATCAACTTGATACTATCACCCTAGACGGCGCGCGTGCCGTGGAGCGCCGGATGCTGCCGTCTGGCGAAGATGCCCTACCAGAGTCCTGCGATGCCCTCTATCTGGGCGCGATGGATGCGACGCGTGCGAGGCGGCTGATCGCGGATGCGCGTGGCGGGCCGGTCGTCACGATTGCGGAAACCGATACGGGATGCCGGGCCGGGGCGATGTTCTGCCTGTTATTTTCCGCCAACAGTCTGAATTTCCAATTGAATATTGATGCGGTGTCGCGTTCGACAGTCAGGATCGATCCACGTGTGCTACGCCTGTCGCGGGGAGGGGGCTGATCCATGGACATCCCCGCCAACCAGCCCGTGACCAACCAGCCCGTGAAAAGTCCATTGCTGACGCTGCATCAATTGCTGGCGCGCGCGCATCTGCGCCTCATCATGTTCGCCATCCTGACGACGGGAATCACGCTGACGGCGGCCGGGGCCTTTGCGATGCAGGGCTATGCCAGCCGCAACCTTGCCCTGATCGCCCAGACGGTCAGCTATACCGTGGAACCCGCCATCCTGTTTGATGATCATGCCGCCGTGCGCGACAGCATGATGATGGTCGCGGCGACTGAAGGTGTCCGATCGGTTGAGGTGATGGATGCGCATGGCCGCCGCATCGCTGGCTGGACCCGGCCCGAGGCGGGCTGGCTGGCGGAGATGGGCGGCGCAGCCAGCCGCCTGATCTGGCCCGCGCCCGCACGGGTCATGGTTCGACAGGAAGGCCGCGTCATCGGTGAAGTGCGCCTGCAGGGCGATACCAGCGGCATCGGCCGCTATATCCTGTCGGGCCTGCTCACCAGCCTGGGGTGCCTGGCGATTACGGCGCTGGCAACTTATTTGCTGGCGCGCCGCCTGCGTCGCGACGTGACCGAGCCGTTGGCGGAAATTGCAGAGGTTGCCCATGCGGTACGGGTGGACAGGGCGTTTGACCGCAGGGCGTCGTCGTCCGCCATTGCCGAAATCGACAGTCTTGCAGGCGACTTCAACAGCCTGCTGGCAGAGCTTCAGGGGTGGCACGAAGGGATTAAGCGGGAGAACCGGGCGCTCGCTCGTCAGGCCAGTCACGACCCGCTGACCGCGCTGGGCAATCGCGCCATGTTTGAGGACAGGTTGAGGGCCGCATCGGACGAAGCGGGGCTGACGGGCCAGTCCTTTGCCATCCTGTATATGGACGCCAATCGGTTCAAGCGGGTCAATGACACCTATGGCCATGACGCGGGGGACGTGATGCTGGTGGTGATCGCCGCCCGTTTGCGCGCCAGCATCCGACGGGGCGACCTGGCCTTCCGTCTGGGCGGCGACGAATTTGCCGCGTTGCTGTCGGCGCCCGCGGGGCGTGAGGATGTGGATGGCGTGATCGCGCATATTCAGGACACGATGTCCGAACCGATCATGCTGCCCAATGGCGAAAGTCTGAAGGCGTCGCTCAGCATCGGTTTTGCCCTGAGCAATGGTCAGAGCAGCGACCCGCGAGACCTGCTGCGTCAGGCTGATGCGGCCATGTATGCCGCCAAGCAGAGCGAGCGGTCTGGACACGAAGACAGGATGAATTGAACGAATGCGTAAAGTGATGATGCCGCTGTTTGCCTTGTTGGCGCTGGCCGCCTGTCAGACTGTTCGTGAACCCGTGCGTTCCGCGTTCACGCAACAGCAGGTCGCAGCGCTTGCCGGCAACGGCTTTAGCCCCGCAGGGGATAATTGGGAGCTGGGCATGGCCGACAGGCTGTTATTTGCGACCGATGAAGCTGTTCTGCCGCCCAGCCGGCAGCAGGGGCTGGGTCGGATGGTGTCGGCATTGGTGGGGGTCGGCATTCATGGCGCAGAGGTGCAGGGGCACACCGATTCGGTGGGGGCGGCGCGCTATAATGACGCCCTTTCGCGCCGCCGGGCGCAAGCCGTCGCGGCGGCGATGGCGGGGGGCGGAATGGATAGCGGAGCGATCCGGGTCGTCGGCATGGGACAACGCGACCCGGTCGAGGATAATGCGACAGCGCAGGGGCGGAAGGAAAACAGGCGCGTTGTGATTCTGGTTACGCCAGCCGATGCGATGGTGCCCTGAAGCTCTGAAACGGGGCGATCGGCCCCTTACATGAAGCTGTAGGGATCGACGTCGACGGCGACGCGGGTGCTGGATTTCCAGACGATATTGCCCAGCCATTCGCGGATGGCGTCCTGCACGTCGATCGCGCGGGTGGCGTGGACCAGCAGCCGGTGGCGATGGCGACCGCGCAGGACGGAGAGTGGCGCGGGGGCGGGGCCGTAGACGCGCAGCCCCTCGATTGCTGGCGCCGACTTGCCGATCAGGCGCGCAATCTCGGCGGCTTCATCGGCTTTCTCGCTGGAGACGATGATCGCGGCGAAACGGCCAAAGGGCGGGGCGTTGGCGCGGCGTCGATTCTCCGTCTCGGCGGCGTAGAAACGTTCGGTGTCGCCGTCGATCAGCGCCTGGATGACGCCGGTTTCGGGCATTCGGGTCTGAATGAACACGCGGCCCGGCTTTTGCCCCCGCCCGGCGCGCCCGGCCACCTGGACGATCTGCTGGAAGGTGCGTTCCGATGCGCGCAGGTCGCCCCCCTCCAGCCCCAGATCGGCGTCGATCACGCCAACCAGCGTCAGGTTGGGAAAATGATAGCCCTTGGTGACAAGCTGGGTGCCGACGATCAGGTCGATGTCGCCCGCCTCCACCGCTTTTACAAACTCAGCCGCCTTGGCTGGAGACCAGAGCGTGTCGGAGGTGACGATGGCGGTCCGTGCCTGCGGCCAGAGGGCCTTCACCTCGTCGGCGATCCGCTCGACGCCGGGACCGCAGGCGACCAGTGAATCCTCCTCCTTGCACTCCGGGCAGAAACGCGGGGCGGGGACGACATGGCCGCAATGGTGGCAGGCGAGCCGGTGGGTCAGGCGATGCTCGACCATCCAGGCGGTGCAGTTGGGGCATTGGAAACGATAGCCGCAATGGCGGCAGAGGGTGAGCGGCGCGTAGCCCCGGCGGTTGAGGAACAGGAGTGACTGTTCGCCCTTCGCCATCGTCTCGTCGATCGCCTTGACCAGCGGCGGCGCAATCCAGCGGCCCCGCTCTGGCGGGTCGGTCAGCAGGTTGACGCCGACAATCTCAGGCATCTCTGCGCCGCCATAGCGGGCGGGCAGCTTTATCTCCTTGTAGCGGCCCAGATCGACCTGATGCCGCGTCTCGATCGCCGGGGTGGCCGACGCGAGGATGACCGGGAATTTTTCGATCAGGCCACGCATCACCGCCACGTCGCGGGCATGATAATGGACGCCTTCCTCCTGCTTGAAGCTGGCCTCATGCGCTTCATCGACGATGATGAGGCCCAGTTTGGGATAGGGCAGGAACAGGGCGGAGCGAGCGCCGACCACGACTTTTGCCTGCCCGCTGGCAATGGCCCGCCAGGCGCGCCGCCGTTCGGTCTGGCGCAAGCCGCTGTGCCAGTTGACCGGCACCGTGCCGAAGCGTTTCTCGAAACGTTCGAGGAAGGGTTCGGTCAGCGCGATTTCAGGCAGCAGCACCAATGTCTGGCGATCGGCATGGATGGCTGCGGCGATCGCCTCGAAATACACCTCGGTCTTGCCGGAGCCGGTGACGCCGTCGAGCAGGAAGGGGGCGAAGGCGTGGGCGTTGACCGCCTTCACAAAGGTCGCCGACGCCGCGCGTTGCGCGTCCGACAGGGCGGGCGGCGCAAAGCCAGGGTCGGGATCGGGGAAGGGCGTGTCGACGCTGACCTCCACCGGCTCGAACGCGCCGACCTTGACCAGCCCCCGGATCACCGCGTCGCTGACCCCGCCGATCATCGCCAGTTCGCGGATCAGCCCCTGGCGGTCGCCAATGCGTTCCATCGCCTGTGTGCGCTGGTCGGTCATGCGATCGGGCATGTCGCCGGTGGCGCGATATTCGATCACCGTGCGCGCGCCCTCCAGCGCGGACATCGAGGCGAGCGCCATGCGGAGCACGGCAGCGGGCGGCGACAGATAATAATCCGCGGTCCACTCGATCAACCGGCGCAGTGTTTCGGGGAGCGGTGGCGCGTCGAGCACGTCCAGCAAATTGCGAAGCCGATTGTCACCCACCGTCTCGACATCGGGAAAGCTGCCCTCATCCCAGACGACGCCCACCAACTGGCGCGGTCCCAGCGGCGCTACGACGATACTGCCGGGCAAAACCCTCATATTGTGGGGCACCCGATAGTCGAGTGGCCCAAGGGCGGCATTCAAAAGGAGGACACGGGCGCGGGTCATGTGCGCCCATGTAGGACAGGCAGGGCGGATGACGCTATAGCCCCGACCAACGAATCACCTGCAAAGTGCTGGAAGGGCCAATCCCCATGAAATTCTTCGTCGATACCGCCGACACCAACGAGATCCGCGACCTGGCGGCCACTGGCCTGCTGGACGGCGTCACCACCAACCCTTCGCTGATCCACAAGTCGGGTCGCAAGTTTCTGGAAGTGGTCGAGGAAATCTGTGGCATCGTCGATGGTCCGGTATCCGCAGAGGTCGTCGCGCTCGACCATGAGACGATGATGAAGGAAGCCGCGATCCTCAAGAAGATCGCGGACAATGTCTGCATCAAGGTGCCGTTGACCATCGACGGCCTCAAAACCTGCAAGGCGCTGACCGACGAGGG
Source organism: Sphingobium aromaticiconvertens (assembly GCF_037154075.1). Lineage (NCBI taxonomy): Bacteria > Pseudomonadati > Pseudomonadota > Alphaproteobacteria > Sphingomonadales > Sphingobiaceae > Sphingobium > Sphingobium aromaticiconvertens. The sequence continues at coordinate 4,721,240 of NZ_JBANRJ010000001.1, read as the reverse complement.
AACGATGGTGAATGTCACCCTCTGCTTCTCGGCCAATCAGGCGCTGCTGGCGGCCAAGGCGGGCGCGTCGTTCATCTCGCCCTTCGTCGGTCGTCATGACGATAACGGCTTTGACGGCATGGCGCTGATCGAGGACATCCGCCTGATCTATGACAACTATCAGTTCGACACCGAAATCCTGGTCGCGTCGGTCCGTCACCCCATCCATGTGCTGGAAAGCGCCCGCATCGGCGCCGACGTGATGACCGCGCCGCCCGCCGTCATCAAGGCGCTGTTCAACCATGTGCTGACCGACAAGGGTATCGAAGGCTTTCTTGCCGACTGGGCAAAGACCGGCCAGACCATCGGTTGATGGAATAGGGGACGGGCGGGCGGGGATTAACCGTCCGCCTATCCCTGCATCCGGCCCGGCTCGAAGGCGGTGAGGATGGGGCACGGCCCCGCGCCGCCCGTTTCACAATCCACCGCCAGCCGCGCCAGTGCATCGCGGGCGTCAACAAGCTCGGCGATTTTCGCGTCGAGCGCGGCGATCTGCTGCCGGGCCAGATCGCGGGCGCGCGCCCGGTCCTGCGTGGCGTCCAGAGCGATGAGGTTGTCGATCTGCGCGAGCGTAAAGCCCGCTCCTTGCGCCGCGCGGATGAAGCGCAGGCGCGTGACGTCCTGATCGTCATAGCGCCGCACCGATCCCCCCGAACCGCTGCCATGGGGGCGTTCGGGCGTCTCCAGCAGGCCGCGCCGCTGATAATAGCGTATCGTTTCCACGCCGACCCCGGCTGCTTTTGCGAGCCGTCCTATGGTCATGCCGTTCATGCTTGACTCCGTACCATGCTACGGACCCCATATGGGGTGGGTAACATCGGTTTTGAAGAAGGATATCCGGCCATGAATGCCCCCGCCGCAACGACCCAGGGACAAGCGATCCTCTATCGCATGGTGATGGACAAGCATGTCTGTCCCTGGGGCTTGCGCGCGCTCCATCTGTTGCGGCGCAAGGGCTTTCAGGTCGAGGATCGCTGGCTGACCAGTCGGGAGCAGATCGACGCCTTCAAGGCAGACCATGGCGTGCAAACGACACCCCAGACCTTTATCGACGGTGCCCGGATCGGTGGTTTTGACGATCTGCGCCGCCATTTCAACATGGTGGTCCGCGATCCCAGGGCCGTCACCTACCGCCCCGTGATCGCGATGTTCGCGATGACCGCGCTGATGGCCTTGGCGGCCAGCCATGCGATATTCGGCACGCCCTTTACGGCCCATGCCGGGCAATGGTTCATCGCCTTTTCCATGTGTGTGCTGGCGATCCAGAAGCTACGCGATGTGAGCGGGTTCGCGACCATGTTCCTGGGCTATGACCTGCTGGCGCAGCGCTGGGTGCCCTATGCGTTCCTCTATCCCTTTGCCGAGGCGCTGGCCGGCGTGCTGATGATTTCCGGCAGCGCCAGATGGCTGTCTGTCCCGGTGGCCTTGTTCATCGGTGGCGTGGGTGCGGTATCGGTGTTCAAGGCGGTCTATATCGACCGGCGTGAGCTGAAATGCGCCTGTGTCGGCGGCGACAGCAATGTGCCGCTGGGTTTCGTTTCCCTGATCGAAAACGTGATGATGGTCGGGATGGCGCTCTGGATGGTCATAATGCCGATGTAAGGGATTTCCTGCGGGCTGAGTTGCGATGATCGAGGGGATGGTTCCCGTTCTGGAAGCCCCGGCGGCCCATCAGCCGGCAAGGACAGCCAATCCTGCTCAGAATGGGCGGATCAGGGATGAAGCGCGGATATTGGATGTGCCCGGCGCATAATCTTTGCAAGGCGTCGCGGATCAATGAAGCGGTGAAGGCTGCTGCCCTTTGATCCGGTGGCGCTAGGCCACGCCCGCCAGCAACGCAATCACATAGCCCAGCGCTATAAAGCCGGCCCAGGCTAGAACAGCCGCCGCGATGATCGTGACCAGCGCGCGCCTGCCCGACATCGCTCGGCCGGAGCCTTCGCTTTTGCCCATCTCATCGGCGCTTGATGAATAAGGACCGAAGTCTGCCTCCACGACCGTATTGGCGGAAATGGTCTTTTCGAACTGGAGGGGTGTTATCGGGGAAGAAAAACTGCACCCGGCAACCCCGTCGCCAACCCAGACTACGGAAGCCTCGCGGGCACCGACGCCTGCGAGGCCAACCATGATCAGGTCGCCCTTGGTCATTTCATCGACCCCTGACATGCGGAAGCCCGTCAGGGACAGATCGTCTATCGCGACGTCCTGCGGCGCACCGTTGCCGGCTCGCAACGTCGACCACCGCTCGACTTTATGTCGAATGGACGATCGTTTCGTGTTCCACATCAGGGCATGGATCGGGACGGAATTGGTTTCGCGCATGAGGGGCAGGATAGGCGTGTTGCGTTAGCGAAACGTAAATGGAGGCTGAAAGATATCGACGGAGCAGAGTGGGTGCAGGCTTCAAGAGCGCGCAAATCTTGCCCAGCCTCTCGGGCAAAAATGGAGAGGGAAGTGGTGACCCCGACGTGAGGGGGCAATCAGGCAATCTGGCCGCCCGTGTCGACATGGCCATAGGCGCCGCCGGCGCGCACTGGATTGCATCCTCTTGCCGCAATGCTGTTTGGCCGGAGACACTGCACGTCGTTACCGATCAGATTCGGGGCATAATGCGGAGCCGTCCGCCGTTTCGGATCGGTGACGACAAGGCCATGACGGCCAGGCACATTGCCACGGCGGCCGCCGGAATGCCCGCCATGGCGAGGTCAAGCCCCGTGCCGTCCACGCGATAGTCCACCAGGAAAAGCCATGCCGCGACCGTCAGCCCGAATTTCGAGATCGCTGTCAACAGCGCAAATGCGGAGGCGGGCGCGGTCGGACGCTCGGCGGAAACCCGATCCGCGAAGCTCGCCCACAAAAGCGTGGCAATGCCTCCATTGGCCGCGCCGAACAGGAATGCGAAGGCCGCCTGCGCAAAATAGCCAGCGATCTCGGCCAGCGTGAATGCGATCGCCCCGGCGCCAAGAAGGACGAACGCCACGCAGAGCGTGCGGAGGTGGCCCATCCGGCGCAATGTGATCAGCCAGAAAGGCTGCGCCAAGGTAAGGCCGACCGAAGCAGCGATGATGATCGTCCCGCCCTGGCCCTGCCAGCGATAGGCGACATAATAGGGTTCGAGCTTGCCGAACACCGATGTCGCTATCGATACCAGAAACATCAGCAGGAGCAGCGGGATCAGGTCGATGCCGGTGTCCGAAGCGGGCGATGCGGCCGGAACGGCGCAGTCGGCGTCAGGACGTGGCCGCGCAGTCGCGTCAGATACCAGGCCGAGCCGATGGCGACCACGGACATCCCCAGCGTCACGAGCGCAAAACGGCCGCTTCCGTTCTGACTCCCGCCGCTGACCAGCCAGGCGAGCGCGGTGGCGACCGCGATGGACGCCATGCCACTACAGGACAGCCTCAATGCCGCCAGCCGCGCGCGCTCCCTGGCATTGCGCGTGGCGAGACCCAGCGTGGCGTTCTGTGGAATGTCATAGAGCGCATAGGCAATACGAAAGAGGGTCGCGAGCAGCACCGCCCAGATCAGCCGCCATGCCTCGGGCAGCAGATCTGCGGCGAACAGGGGGTGATCGCCGCCGCGCTCGCGCAAGCCCCGATGAACTGCAACCGGCAGGCGCGGGCAAGTGTGAACGAGGCGCCGCGCAATTGCCAGCCGATGGCGAGGTCGATCAGCGCGCTCAGCACCAGTCCACCGGCCAGCAGGCCCCCCATCCATGCGGCGGGCAGCCCTGCGCGCTCGGTCAGGAAGAAGGCAAAGACCAACTCGCTTGAATACCAGAAAAGGCTCTTTCCGAAATGCGCCACGCCATAGGGCACCAGCGACGCTTGGCTTTCGGTAAGCGCTTCCCGAGGCAAAACTTTCAAATCCCGGCGCACGCGGGCTCGCTAGCGCCGATATGCGTCAGCGATGTGACGCCTCGCCTGAACGCTGGCGCGCGATAAATTCCTTGAGCATTTCCGGCGCGTCGGTCTGGGTCACCTCAAGTGTGATAAAGCAAAATTACAGATTAACATGAAGAAATAAAACAATATTTTATACAGCGATGCAGGCCTACCCTTGTTTGGCGCAGGCGCTCCTCAGCGGTGCGAGCCGAATCAAGCCGCGGTACCGACGCATTGATGTCAAAAAAATACAGCTTGGAGCGGGAGCATCGCTGCTCCGACAGCGACGGGGTCGCGCAGGGATGCGGCGAACCGAAGCGGTGGAGATGGACGGCGAAAGCCTCGCCGTTCTGCGGGATAGAAGTGCAACCGCTCGATCAACTCGCTGGCCAACACTTCCGGTAGTCGTCCGCCAAGGATAATCATGCCCGGGTCCACCGCAGACCCGATGCCGTTGACGATCAGGGTGAGCGAGCGTTCCGCTGCCTGGAGCCAGGTCGAGACCCCCGCCCATGATGGATCGAAAGCGTCCAGAAACGCCTGCAAGGTTGGATAGGACAGTCCCGCCTCGGCCTTGACGATCTGCGTCAATTTGCCCAGCGATGGGGAGGCATAATCGGGCGGCAGCATGCCACCGAATTCACCGGCGTTGCCGCTGACGCCGCGAACCGCTCTCCCATTGCGGATCAGACCTCCGCCGAAGCCGGCAGCAAAGTGCAAATAGGCAAAGTCATCGACCTCACGACCATAGCCGAGCAAGGATTCTCCCACTGCGGCGGCCGTACCGTCATTTTCCACCCACACAGGGATACCGAGCGCGTCCTTGAACACGCGGCCTATTTCGACGCCCAATCATCCAGGGCGGGCGGATTGACCTGACTGCCGTCGACGACGAAATAGCCCGTAATCCCGATTCCCAACCCGGCCAGCGCAGTCAGCGCATGTCCTTGTCCAGCCAAATTGGCAATGAAGCTGCTGGCCATTTCCAGCACATCGCAAGGACTTGGAGATTCAACGCCGATCGCGCTCTCGCAGATCACCTCACCGCACAGGTTTATGGCGACCAGCTTCACGCCATCCGCCATGATCGACAAGCCAAGCGAGAATGCGGCATCCGGATTGAGGTTGACAATCGGACTGGGCTGGCCCCGACCGTTGCGGACAATCTCTCCGATCCTGATGAGGTCGCGTTTTGCAAGGCGGTCGATGATACGCGACACTGATTGTTGCGTGAAGGATGATGCTTTCGTCAATTCAGCGCGTGTTGCACCTATATGACGTTGAATGAGGCTCATTACCAATCGGTCACCGGATGTTTCCAGACCCTGCATCATATCTCCGGTTTCGTCCCGCATTCCGTCCCGCGCCCTTTGCATATTACGTTAATCGACGCCAAATGATTGTCGGACGCAGCAAAGGCCGATCGCCTGGTCGTCGTTCCAACACCTTCATTCTGAAAAGCGTCTCACTGCCAGACCTGCTGGCCGTGGCCAACTGGAATGACCGGTTTCAGGTGACAGCGATCGGCGCCTGAGCTGGGCGCGTTGTTGACGGATGTGATCAACCGATCCGGGCGCTCATCAAAAAGCGCTCGCGGCTCTGTTGCGACTTGCGCCGCAGTTCAGAAATTTCCCGTTCTTCGGTCGCGTCCAGCATGGATTCGAGAAGCCGATGGAAATGTTGGCGCATGGCGAGCCGTGCTCCCTGCGGGTCCCGGCGGCGAAGCGCATCGACGATCGTGGCATGTTCCTGACGCCGCGTCATGCCGTCATGCTTGCAAACACTGGCATGGGTATTGCGCACCTCGGGCAATTCGGTTCGCAGGCGCCACAGGGTACGGATGACATGGGTAATGGCGGCATTGCCTGACGCCGACGCGATCGCCATGTGGAAATCACGGTCGACCTGGGTCGACTGTTCGTCGTCGCCATCATCCTTCGCCATCGCGTCGAGCAGTTCGTCGAGTTGCGCCAGCGTCTCGTCGGAAATCACCGGAGCCGCCAGTGCCGCCGCTTCCGATTCGAAAAGCGAGCGGGCCTCTGTCAGTTCGAAGGCGCTGACCGGCGGCAGCTTTTCCTCCTCCTTGCCCGCGTTTTCGGAGACATAGACACCTGAGCCCGTCTTGATACGGATCATGCCAACCGCCTGAAGGGCAATTTCCGCTTCGCGAATGGTAACGCGGCTCACATTGAACCGTTCTGCCAGTTCGCGTTCACCGGGCAGGCGCGATCCCGGCGGGAAAACACCTTCCGCGATCAGTGCGACGATCTGGTCGGCAATGCCCTGAAACAGGCGATCAGCCATGACGGTCCTTCTTTTCTTCGGTCATGGGATTTACGATAGCGTCCATGCCAAAATGAAGCAATTGCCTGACCAGTCGCTTTATACCGATTAAAAGCGCACGCGCAGGCCGACAAAATAGCGCGAACCATAATAATGATACTGCCGGATGCTACCGCTAACCGGCATGTCGGTGATCTTGGGTTCGTCAAAAATGTTTACGGCCTGGAATTGCAACTGCATGGTCTTGTTGATGTCGTAGGAAGCCCGCAGATCCAGCGTATCGTTGCCGCGCACATAGCGCAGTTGTGAATTGCCGCCGACGAAATCCTGATAATAGTTGGAGCGGTAATTATAGATCGCCTGCAGGTTCAGGCCACCCATTGAATAGTAAAGCTGCCCGGAAACGACGTGCTTGGAATAGCCAGACAGATTGGCGGCAGGAATCATGCCCGGCGTGGTGGTATCCGTGACCGGATCATATACCGCGCCCAGGCGGATATCTTCGTTCTTGAAGTTGGAATTGGCATAATTGTAGCTGACCTTGCCGCCAAGGCCATCGAATGGCGCGGGCAACCAGGAAAAGCGGTTGGCAAGCGTGACCTCAAGGCCATAGACCCTGCTCTTGTCACTGCTGTTCTGGGTCTGCACCACGGGGATGGAATAATCTTGCCCGCCGATCGTGAAGTTCTCGTTCAGCACGACCGGAATGAAACCGCCGCTGAACTGCTTGTAATAGACGGTGGCGGAGAACAGCGAATCACGGTTGAGATAATATTCGATCGCAGCGTCGGCGTTCCACGACATCAAAGGCTTGAGGCGTGGCGAGCCATTGGCGGTAATCAGGCTGATGGCGTCAGCCACCGAACTGAAATTATTGCCATCCTCCAACTGGATCGTCCGTCCCGCACCAAGCGCGCTGGGCGCCGGGCGGGACATGGCGCGATAGGCCGCCAGGCGAACCAGCAGGTCAGGCTTCACCTCGAAGATCGCATTGAGGCTAGGCAGGAATTTCGTCGACTGACTCTTGATCGTCACGGTGTCGAACACACCGCTTTCAACAAGGCGGATCGACCCGTCAGGATTGTTGACGACCTCAAGGTCGCTGCGTAGTCCGTTCGACGTCACCTTGGTATTCACCACGCGGACGCCGAAATTGCCGCGAACGGGCATGGCACCCAGATCGCTTTCATAATTGGCCATCAGATAGGCCGCGAGCGTCTTTTCGGTGACGTCGCGATTGGCCACCGACCGCACATCGTCATTCCGGCCGGGATCTTCCGTGCCCAGATAGCCCTGAAACTGACAGACGGGATCAAAGGTCGCCCAACTGGACAACTGATCGCCCGGCGCGTTCGACAGATAGCCCGTCTGGGGAAAGACGGTACGGCAGGCGAGGTTGACGCCACGATCGACGGCGCGATCGTCCTGCGTGATCTCTACCCGGTCGTCATAGTCGGAATAGGTGAGCTTGGAAAAACGCACGCCTGCCGCGATGCTGCGCAGGAATCCGTCCATCTCATAAGCCCCGTCCAGACGACCCGCGATGATTTTGTTGCGGCGCTGCTGTTCGTCGCGGCGCAATCGCGCATCGTCGCTGAACAGCGCCGGATCGTTGACGTTGAAACGCGGATCTAAGGTGATTGCCGGAGCATAGCTGCCGGGCGCAACATCATAGACATAGCCGACGCGCTGGTTGTTGATCGGCGTGCGGTTGCCAAAGATGTCCAGCGGATCGGTCCGCAGCCGAACGGACCGTTCCACATCGGTACGAATCGTGCGTGAATAGGATGCGTCGCCCGTGATCGTCAGGCGATCGGTCGGTTTCCATGCAACGTCGAAGCCGCCGCCGAGATATTCCTCGTTGCGCTCCAATAAAGTGCTGACCGCTTCGAGTGACGTCTGCCCTTCGACATGGGTCAGGACGCCATTGTCATCATGGGCGATGTTCCTGAGGCCGTAACGCAATTCCGACAGGTTGAGATCGCGCCGGTCTTCCGAATAGTCGCGTTTGGAATATTGAACGTCGACATTGATATCCAGCGTCGCGCTCGGTCGCCACTGGATCGCGCCGAAGATGGCATCGCGCTTGTCGCTTTCGCTGATCTGGCGGAAGGTCGCGGCATTGGGGACGAGAGCAAAGGGGGCGCCTGCAGCACCGGCCTCGCGGCCCACTTCAGTGCAGTTTCCGTTGGCGACGGTAACGGTCGGGTTGCAGGCGACCCAGGTGGAACTGGCGGCATAGGTTTCTTCGGGATTATTGGTCTTGTTGCGCTGAGCGCCAACGGCGATGCCGATCTCTCCAAGGGCGCCAACGTCGAACTGGTCAACATAGCTCGCCGTGCCGCGCCAGCCCCAGCCGCCCGAACCGACGATGCGATCCTGGTAGGGGCTGTAATTGCCCTTCACCTCCAGTTGCAGCCGACTCTTCTTGAAATCGAGCGGCTTTATCGTTTCCAGTTCGATGGAGCCGGCGACGCCACCCTCGACCAGATCGGCTTGCTGCGTCTTGTAGATCTTGATGCCGTTGACCAGTTCGGACGGGAACTGGTTGAAATTCACCGCCCGGTCGCCGCTTCCGTTGGAAGCGTCCCGTCCGTTGAACGTGGTGTTGCTGAGGAAAGAGCCAAGGCCGCGCAGCGATATTTCCGAGGCCCCACCCTTTTCCCGATGTGTGGTCGCCCCTGTGATCGTCTGGATCGCCTCACCCACCGATAGGGCGGGCAGATCGCCAATTTCGGTCGAGGACAGCGCATCGACGATCGCCGTTTCCTTGCGCTTTGCGCTGATGGACGTCTGAAGCGTTTCGCGGACACCGGTCACAACGATATCCGTGACGCTGGTATCGCCCTGCTCCGCGGGGGGAGTGCTGCTCATCTGCGCAAAGGCGGACGGCACGAAGAGCATGGGAAGGGTTGCTCCGGCCAGAAGATGGCGGCGAGCGCTACGGCGGTTCAGTCCGATGCTGGCGAAGTACGTCATATGTCCTCTCCCCTTTGGGCATTTTGTCATCTAGCTGTCCAATATGACGCCAAATGTCAATCCAAAGATGCAGTCCAGTTTAACATTTTATTTATACCAATTTTAATCCATGCGGTATGCGCAAAGCCATCCCGGCATGTGGCATCACCACAGGCTTGGCGAAATCCACACAGTCGGGGCCGGAAGACGTACCCCGCTCGAAAACACAGCCTGTCGAGCGAAACAGCCGTCAGGGCGCGATCTGGTGACGCAATTCGGGCACCGCGGCGACAAGGTCATGTGCCACCAGCCGGGCGAAAAGCTGTGCCCCAGCATCGCCGACATGGGTGTAATCGAACTTGCGCTGGAACTGGCCTTGCGGGCCGTCAGGGGTCGTCGGCACATCAGGCAGGCGTGCCTGTTCGGCCGAACGCGGCTTGAGGGTGGTGCCCGTCTTCGCTGCGGCCCGTTCAGCGTCATTGGGGCCGGTCTGTGCCAGCGTCATTGCCTGCTCCGCCCCCATGCGCTGCACCACCGCCCCGCTGCGCGCATTGAGGTCGACCAGCGGCACCTTCATCGCTTTCGCGACTGAACGGATACTGGCCGACCATGGCTCCAGCCTGTGATCGAGCTTGCCGTGCAGGAACGCGCGTCGCGTCAATGGCGTAAGCAGTACCGGCTCGGCACCGATGGCGCGAACCTCCTCCACCATGCGACGCAGGTTGGCGGGAAACTCGCCGTTCAGGTCGGTCCATCGTTCGGCGGCCGTCGACTGGTCGTTATGCGCGAACTGGATCAGCACATAGATCTTGCGATAGCCGGGCACCTTGGCTTCGGCCAGCGCGATGTCCCATGACCCTTCCTGCCGGTAGCTGCGCGTCGACCGCCCGCCGCGCCCGACATTCAGGCAGGCGACCGACGATTTGACATGGTGCGCGCAGAACATGGATGCCCATCCGCTCATCGGCGCCATGGTTGAATCGCCCACCAGCACGATCTTGTACGGCACCAGCCGTTCGGCGTCGGTGCGCCGGGCGGCAGGCCCCTCGCGCCCGTCGGCGTTCTGCGCCTGCGCGGCGGGGATGAGCGCCACCAGCGCCATCCCCGCAATCCATGTCTTCAGCATAGTCTTGCCTTCCTTCAGGAGAAGAACAGCCCGCCATTGATGTCGAGGTTGACCCCCGTCAGGAAGGCCGCGTCCTCCGACAGCAGATAGGCAACGGCGCTCGCCACCTCGTCGGGATGCCCTTCGCGCCGCAGCGGCGTGTTGCCAGCGGTCGCCGCCCGCCCTTCCGGCTTGGAGAATATGTCGTGGAAGCTGGTGCCGATCAGGCCGGGACACAGCGCATTCACCCGGATGCCCTGCGGCCCCAGTTCCTTCGCCCAGGCACGCGTCAGGCTCATCATCGCGCCCTTGGACGTGGCGTAGATGCTCGCACCCGGCCCGCCGCCGTCCCGCCCGGCCAGCGAAGCGATATTCACGATCGCGCTCCCCTTGCCCAGATACGGCAGCGCCGCCTTGGTCACCAGAAAAGCGGATTTGAGGTTCAGGTCCATAACCTCATCGAAAAAGGCTACATCCATCTCCGCCAGCGTCTTGCGGGCGACCATGCCGCCAGCCAGGTTCACCAGAAAATCGACATGGCCGCCATAGGCCGCGGTCGTCGCGGCGATCAGGCCAGTGACGTCCTCGGCCCTGGTCACGTCCGCGCGATGGATCATCGCGACACCGCCCGCAGCCTCGATCTGCGCGAGGGTTGCCTCAGCCTCCGCCGCGTTGCTGCGATAGTTGATGACGACCTTCGCGCCCTCGCTTGCCAGCCGGACCGATACCGACTTGCCGATGTCCCGTCCGCCACCGGTAACAATGGCGATCTTATCCTTGAAACGCATGCTCAAACCTCATTTTCTGGAGATGATAGGGGCGTGATCCGGCCGCCCAGCAGCCAGATGCACAGGAGGGAAACCGGCACCAACGCAGCGGCGAGCGCAAATATCGGCGCATAGGATGTGGCCGTCATGGACGGCACCAGCCAGGTGGTGATGAGCGTACCCGCAATCGCGGCGGTGCCGCCCAGCCCGGCCAGCGAGCCGACGGTGCCGCCGCCGAAATAGTCGGCCGGCAACGTCTGGATATTGTTGATCGCCATCTGGAAGCCAAAGAGAATGACGGCGATCAGCAGCACGGCATAGAGGGGCGTTGCCGCATGCATGGTCAGCAGCAATGGCGGCAGCATGATGATCCCGCCCAGCGTGATCGCGAACTTGCGGGCGAAATTGACCGACCGGCCACGCGCGATCAACGCTCCGGACAGCCATCCGCCGGTCAGGCTGCCCAGCATGGCGCCTACGAACGGCACCCAGGCGAACAGGCCGATCTGTTGCACATCGAAACCAAAGGTTTCAGCCAGATAGATGGGCAGCCAGGACACGAACAGCCACCAGACGGGGTCAAGAAAGAAACGGCCCAGAATGATGGCCCAGCTCTGCCGGTGCCGCAGCATCTGCGTCCAGCCGGGCGCATAGCCGGTTGGCGGGGCATCGGCTGCATTCTCGCCGGTCCCCATGATATGATCCCGCTCCGCCTGCGTCAGCCAGGGATGGGCATCGGGATCGGCGCGATAGAACCAAAGCCAGGGCACCAGCCACAGGAAACCCAGCAGGCCGATCACCAGAAACGTCGTGCGCCAGCCGAACCCGGTGAAGAGCAAGGCGACGAGCGGCGCCGACACGATCGCGCCAAGGGACGCGCCCGCATTGAATATGCCCTGTGCGAGCGCCCTCTCCTTTTGTGGAAACCATAGCGCATTGGCCTTGGCCGCGCCCGGCCAGTTGCCCGCCTCACTTACGCCAAGCGTCACCCGGAGCAACGCCAGCAGGCCCAGCGAGCGGACCATGGAATGCAACCCGATCGACAGCGACCAGAAAAGGATCGACACGGCAAACCCCATGCGCGTGCCGATGACGTCGAATATCTTGCCGAACACCGACTGGCCAAAAGCGTAGGCGATCATGAAGATCGTCACGAGCAGCGCATAATCGGACTTGTCCGCGCCAATATCCTTGGAAACCGCAGGCCACATCACGGCCAGGGCATTGCGGTCGATATAGTTGATGACCGTCGCCAGCCCGATCAGGGTGATGACCATCCAGCGCATATTTTTCATCGGGCGGTCTCCTTCGCCGTGTCGAAGCGGCCGAAATGCCCTTTCCATGCAAGCGGACGGCCATCGACGGTCACGCGATGCGCCCTGTCAGGGTCGGCATCCTCGGCCACGGCCAGCAGGATGCGGCTGCCGTCCAGCATTTCCACCGTCACGACATCGGCATCCCCTTCGCGTACATGGCGCAAGGCCTTGACGGCGCTGCGGCTGCCCGTCGTCGTTTCCGACGCGGCGTCATAACGGCCATGCGGCTCGATCAGGCTGACGAAGGCAGCGTCCTTCGCATTGTCCAGCCGCTGGATAACCACCGGCTCGCGACGAAGGTTGAAGCGCGGGTCGTTGGCTCCGCTTTCGCCCAAAATCATCTGCACACCGGGCGTCGCGACGCGATAGCTGTAGAAACGGCCATCCTCGATCCAGGTGACGACACCATTGTCAGCGCCCGGCATGCCCGTCGCATCCACCCAAAGATGCTGATAGCCATTGGCTTTGCCCAACACGGGTCGCATCGTGACGTTGGACTTCAGGGCGAAGCCGGTATCGATCAGATGGCCAGCGAAATGGAGCGGCAGGTCATAGCGCGCCGCCTTGTCTCCCTTCACCCGCAAAAGATCGATGACGATCGGGCTTTTCAGGCCCTCGACCACCAGTTGCGCCAGTGTCCGGCGAAAGGTCACGCCGGGATAGGCGTCCGTCATCTCGGCCGTGCTGATCCGCGTCGGCGCATCGCCGGAGAAGTAAATCTGTCGGGGCGCCAGCGTGTCGGCCAGTTTTTCATTGCCGCCGAAATGGCTGACCTCTCCCACGACCAGCGTGTTGTGGGCAACGGTCTGCTGCGCCCAGCTGTCATTTTCGGGAAGATAGCGACCACCATCCTTCGCCTCGATATTCAGGAAGCGCGCCGCGCCATAATCAGTGACGATCGCATTGCCGCCGTCATAGAGCAGCCAGTTGAGCTTGTCGAAATGACCATGGCCCATACCCTGCGCGGTATTTTTGGCGAGAAGAAGCTGGTCCTTGTCCCCCGGTCCCGCGCGCATGATGGCCAGCGCGCCCTGATCCCCATTCGGCCCGTCGCGCAGCAGCATCGATGCGAAGGGAAAGGGTTTGGCCATGCCGCCTGCCAGATCGCGCGCCACCGCCAGCCCGTCCGGGCTGAGGACCGTCCGGCCCTGCCACTGCGCGATCGACAACAGGGTCGGGTCCTTCGTCACGCCGTAGCCGGTCGCGACCGCCTGATAGAGTTCCTCGGTCCGCAGGCTTTTGTCCGGCATGGCGTCGTTCAGCGGGAAGAACAGGCCATCATAGGTTAGCTGAATGGTCGTGCGGATCGCCTTCAGAACGATTCCGTCGCGATAGGCAAATATCTTGCGCTGTGGCTCGTTCTCTTCGATCGCGGCAGCGAAAATGACGAAGGGGTGCAGCGCGTAACGCTGATAATAGGGGCCTTCGGCATAATAGCCGTCGGGCGAAAAAAGCTGATCGAGCTGACGCAGAAAGCCGGCCTTTCCGCTCTTGTCGAGTCCCTTCAAAGCCATTTCCACCAGATTGTGATCGCGCAGGACATAGCCGGTCATGCCAACCCCGGCATTGGCCCAGGTCGCATGATTGTGGATCCGGTCGAACACCTTGGGCGAGCCGGTCGAAAGGAAGGCCGCCATCCTGCGGAACACATTATCGTCGATCAACTGCCGCTGCGCGGGGGTCAGCGTGTCGCGGATCGCATCATAGCCCTGGATGCCGTAGACCAGCCAGACGCTGTCGTTGAGGCTTTGCCAGAATAGTCGCCCGGCCGCCTGGTTCGATGCGGCGGGATGCGGGCCAAGCGTGGGATACAGCTTTGCATAGACGAGCAGCATGTCGCGCGCATAATCGGCGTAACGATGCTCGCCGGTGATGCGGTAGAGCAGTCCCGCGCCATAGAGTGCCGTGTAATTACGCTTGTGCTGCTCGTGCGTCGCGCCACCCCCTGGGTCCTTGGGGGCTGGCACGTCGATGCCTGCGCGGATCGCGGCATCCACCCCTTTACGAGTACGGGCCAGTTCCTGCGCGAACAGCGGATAGCGATCGGCCTGCGCGGACATAGTGGCAAGCCTGGCCGCGTCGATCAGGACAGGCCGCGTCGCCGCATCCTGTGCGTAGGCGGGCGTTGTTGCCAGCACCAGCAGCGAGGCCGCAATCAGGGATGTTCGGATGTTCATTGCGCAACTCCGGTGGCGATATTGTCAGCCATTTCGACCCGCGGCATGGCTTGGGGATAGAGTTGGGTGATCCGGGGCTGCGGCGTTGCAGCCATGCGATTGTGAACGATGCGCGTTTCGGGCGCGCCAACGCTGTGCGCGATGTCGATCGCTCCGGCCCGGACGAACCGGTTGTCCGCAATCAGGGTCGATTGCACCCCGGACAGGGTCAGCGCAGATGGGCCGCCATCGATGATGCCGTTGTTCCGCAGGACGAAAGCCGGGCCGAAGGTGCTTTCGTCCGTACCACCGCGCAGAACGTCGGCAATCCTGCCGACATCGGCAAATTGCGATCCCGCTATGCTGATGCGTTCGGCCGGGTAGTAGCCCTTGCCGCCCGTTTCGGCCGCAGCAGCGACTACTGTGCCGGAAAGGCCGCTGATCACCACATTCTCGATGCTGATATGATCGGCGAAAGTTCCGGCCGTAGTCGCCATGATGTCGAAGTCCGGCGCCTTGTCCATCCCCGTAAAGGCCGTGCCGCTTAGTTCCACCGCATAGTTGGCGATGGTCGGCACCAGCGCAGAACGGATCACCGCATTGCCCGGCTGGCCAGGGGCCGCATCGCCACGGATCGACAGTCCCTTTATCCGCAGACTTCCGCCTTCACCCAGTTGGAACAGCGTCGTTCCGGCAAAGGAGAGCATCGCCTCTTTCGGCCCGGCTATGGTCAGGGGGATGGTGACGACGATAGGCGCTGCAACATCGTAGCGGCCAGCCGAAAGCTGTAGCGTGTCGCCGGGCTGCGCCTTCGCAATGGCGGCACCAAGCACGCCGGGCGCTACATCCAGCCTATGCCCGCTGTCAAAACCCACCTTCGGCGCATCCTTGGGATACCAGGTCGGTCCCGTCTGATCCTTGCCAACCGGCTGCAAATCGGCTGGCGCGCCCAGCCTGGCCAGTAACGGGTCGGTGGGCACAAGGAGGCCGGTCTTCGCGCGCGACAGCGCAATCGGGCGATGGGCTATGCCCGTGGCCAATGCCACAGGCACGCCGCCACTGGCGACATTGTCGACAAAGCGGATTCCACGCACATCGGCATCTATCTGGATAATGTCCTGCTCCCCGGCACCGCTGACCAGATTGCTGGTGAAACGGCTGTCCTTTGGCGGAGCCGATCGCTCGGCATCGGCACCCGCGCCCAGCGTGATCCGGGCAATGTCGAACAGGGAATTATGCGTAATCAGCGCGCCTGACACCGGATGATAACGGTTGATCGACGATCCAGGCACACCGTTCATTACCGCGATGGCGCTCGTGAAATCCGTTCCCGCCAGCCCTTCCATATAATTGTGGCGCACAGTCTGGTCCGCATTGATGATGCGCACACCACCGGTATGCAGCTTGCCACCGCCCAGGAATATGTTGCGTTCGACCAGATTACCGTTGCCATGTCGCAGCACGACCGAGCCTTGCGACTGGAAGAGCGTGTTGCCGCGTATGATGTTGCCACCTGACTTGACGGAGATAATCTCCACCTCACCATCACATCGGTCGAAATAATTATTTTCCACGATGGTCGCGGAATCGGACAGCGATTCATCGCTGGTGCCGATCCGTAAAGTCTCGCCCCCGTTGGATCCGAGCGGCGGACGCGGCCCGAAATAATTGCTGTCGATGCGGTGGCGGTTGGCCTGCGGTTGTCCCTTTGGCCTGACGACCGCCAGAGTGACGCCGGCATTGCCCTTGCCCGCGAACCAGCTGTGGTCGACCCGATTGTCGGTTCCGTAGAGGGAGACCCAGCGATCTTCCTGCCGCCGGCTGGGCTTGTTGAAATGATCGATGACGACTTCGGTGAGCCGCGAATGGCTTGCGATGGTGCGGGCATCACGCCGAAAACTGATGACCTCGTCGCCCGGCGCATGGCCATTGCGAAAGACGAGGCCAGACACAACCATATATGTGCCGGCGATCTTCAGGCTCGATCCGCCCGAAAGAATGACCTTGCCCTTCGTCTGAGCGGTCAGGGTAATTGGATCGGATGCTGTGCCGCGCCCCTCGAACAGGACGGGAAAATCCTGCCAGACGCCATCTGCCAGACGGATGACGTCACCGGCTCTCACGTTTTTCATCACTTGCCGATATTCGGCCTGGTCGTGGACAAGATGCTCTGCACCCAGGGCCGGCGTGGATGCCGCCCACAGCGACGCCGCTGCTGCGGCCCAGTTCCCCGGCCTTTTCCTCATGCCTGCGCCATCCTTCCCCGACAGTCCAGAAACCCGTTCTGGCGATATTTGTCACTGGCCTAGCAAGTGAATATGCCTATTTCAAGATTTTGTTTATACCAAATTTCAATTTATCTTTATACCAATATGGTATGGGAATTCACACGGGGTCTTTACATCGCGAAATTTTGAAACTCGGCTTTCGACGCCCGTTGCAGGCGTTCCCGATCCTCTCCACAAAGGGGGGAGGGGAAGGCACGGCTTGACAGAGGCAGCGAGGGGCGACGGGCGGCCAGATCTTCGGCCTTGGGCTCGCTCAAGTCGCACTCGCGATCGCTGCCCTGACGCTTACGGGCATTCCGATTTTCAGCGTGCCTCCGTCAGTAGCCTTTGTAGCTGGCGCGGCTACCCTTTCGTACCACGGGGCAGCGAATGAAACGTTGATTTAGGGATGATTTCCGCACAATTCCGTCGCTTCGCACGGAAGTGGTGACCCCGGCGTGACTCGAACACGCAACATCCCGCTTAGAAGGCGGGTGCTCTATCCAGTTGAGCTACGGGGCCTCAAGATCCAGGCGAAGGGTGTGCCATCGCCGATGGCTCGATAGCGAGGCGTGGGCGTTCGCGCAATCGCCTGGCGCGGTTTGCATCCCGGCGCGCGCGCTCTATGCAGGAGTGGATGAGCGGGCGGGGGCAAGGTTGATGGTCGAAAAGTTGGATGCGGGGCAGATCGTCGGGCGGCCGTTGCGCTATTTCGATTTCTTCATGGCCGCCTTCGTCGCGATCCTGCTGCTCTCCAACCTGATCGGCGCGGCGAAGCTGGCGACGCTCTGGGGCTTTACCTTCGGCGCGGGCATCCTGTTTTTCCCGTTGGGCTATGTAATCGGCGACGTGCTGACCGAAGTCTATGGCTATGCCCGCGCGCGGCGCTGTGTCTGGGCAGGCTTCGCCGCGATGCTGTTCATGGCGGTGATGAGCTGGGTGGTCGTCGCCCTTCCCGCGGCAGAGGGATGGCCGGACCAGAAAGCCTATGAGGCGGTGTTCGGTGCAACCTGGCGGATCGTATTCGCCTCTCTTATCGCCTTCTGGGCGGGCGAGTTCGCCAATAGTTTCGTGCTGGCGAAGATGAAGCTGCTGACCAGGGGGCGGCATCTGTGGATGCGGACCATCGGGTCCACGGTGGTGGGGCAGGGGGTGGACAGCCTGTTCTTCTATCCGCTGGCCTTTCTGGGTGTCTGGAGCAATGGTCAGGTGGCGACGGTGATGGTCACCAACTGGGCGCTCAAGGTGGGCTGGGAAGCGGTTCTGACGCCTGTGACCTATGCCGTGGTCGGTTTCCTCAAGCGGCGCGAGGGGCTGGACATCTATGATGAAGGGACGAATTTCACCCCATTCCGCACGCGGGTCTGATTTTCGCGACGAACCGAGGCCGTTGAAGGGACTGCTAAACGCTCTTTTTACCCTCTGCAGGCATGAAGGGAACTTGTAGAAAGAGCGGGTTGTCCTTGTCCTATTATTTCGCCTCCATATTCGATGGAAACCGGTCGGCCCTGGGAGTGAAGGGTGCAGAGGGTCTGCCATGCGCAGTCGCCGGTCCCATGGTCCCCGGTTCTGCGGTTGATATGCAGGCGATTCAAACCGCGTTGGCATTGGCCGAGCGCCGGTTCCAGGCGACCTTCCATAACGCGCCTGTAGGCATCGCTCATGTCGGGATGGACGGCAGCTTTCTGCTGGTGAATGCGCGCTTCTGCGAGATTACCGGCTATTGCGCCGATGCGCTGATGCGCTCGGGTTTTCAGCAGATCACCCATGCCGATGATCTTCGCGCAGACGAGGCTTTGCTCGCTCGTCTGAACCGAGGCGAGATTCCCCGTTACTCGATGGAAAAACGCTATATCCGGCTGGATGGGGCAATCGTCTGGATCAATCTGACCGTGTCGATGATGCGCGATGAAGACGGCGAACCGGAACTCTATGTCGCGGTGGTCGAGGATCTGTCGGAGGTGCGAAAGGCCCATCATGAATCGACGCATGATCCACTGACGGGGCTGCGCAACCGCCGGGGCTTCGCCGACCGCGCTCAGGCTATGATCGATCAGGCGGTCCATGCGTGGGAGCCTGTCAGCCTTGTCTATCTGGATCTTGACGGGTTCAAAATGCTCAATGACCGCTTCGGACATGAGGCGGGGGACCAGTGCCTGATCGACGTGGGCACATTGCTGAAGGCCTATGTGCGCCCAATGGATGTCGCCGCCCGCATCGGAGGCGACGAGTTTGTCCTGTTGCTGTCGGGTTTGACCGACGACGCGGCGACCGAACTGGTCGAACGACTTCGCGTTTCTCTTTCGCAGCTTGTCTGGATGGACGATGTGGGCGTCAGTGGCAGCTTTGGCCTGCTGACGACCGTTCCCACCGCCGACACGGATCTGGCGGCCATGATCCGCCGCGCGGACGGAGCAATGTTGCAGGCCAAGCGCGCTGGCCGCAATCAGGTGGTGCTGGCCGGATAGTCTGCCCGGACGAAATAGAGGCCGTCAGGCGGGGCGTTGAGGCCCAGCCGCGATCGGTCCGCAGCGACCAATGCGTCGGCCATGTCCTGCGGCGACCAGCGGCCCATGCCCACCAGCCCCAGGCACCCGACCATCGATCGCACCTGATGGTGCAGGAACGAACGCGCCTGTGCATGAATGGCGACACGATCACCGTCGCGCGCCACATCAAGCCGGTCGAGCGTCTTCACCGGACTGGCCGATTGGCAATGGGCCGATCGGAAGGTGGTGAAATCGTGCAGCCCTATCAGATGCTGCGCGGCTTCATGCATCGCGTCTGCGTCGAGCGGCTGGGTCACGCGCCAGGCAAGCCCCGCCTCATGCGTCAGCGGCGCGCGGCGGTTGACGATGCGATAGACATAGGCGCGGCCGGTACAGCTAAAACGGGCGTGCCAGTCGTCGGGCACGATCATGCAATCAAGGATGGCGACCGGGTTGGGCCGGATCAGGGCGTTGATGGCCTCCATCAGCCGAAAGGCGGTGATCGGCCTGGCGATGTCGGCATGGGCGCGCATGGCCAGGCCGTGGACCCCCGCGTCTGTGCGCCCGGCGGCATGGACGACCGCCGCTTCGCCGGTGACGCGGGCAATGGCCTCCTCAATCGCCTGCTGGACGCTGGGACCATGGGCCTGCCGCTGCCAGCCCATGAAGGGGCGGCCATCAAATTCGACGGTGAAGGCGAAACGGGTCATGCGGCGGCGGCAGGAATGGGATCAATCATCCACGCGTGACCCGGCAGGCATGTCGAAGCCACGCAGCAACTCACCCGCCGACATCGCCCCCTTGCCCGCGCGCTGGACCAGCGTGGGACGGATGGCGTGATGGCCACAGCCGATCAGCAGGCTATGGTCCAGCAATTCCCCCGCTGGCCCCTCGTGCGGTTCGACATGGGCGGAAAGGATACGGAAACGCTCGCCACCATAGCTGAACCAGGCGCCGGGCCAGGGGTTGAAGGCCCGGACCTGCCGTTCGACCCGATGCGCGTCGGCGGTGAAGTCCAGCCGCGATTCGGCCTTGTCGATCTTGGCGGCATAGGTGACGCCCTCGGCAGGCTGGGGCATGGGCGGATGGAGCGAAAGGTCGTCCAAGACCTCGACCATCAATTCCGCTCCGGCCTGCGCCAGTTCTTGCGTCAGCGCGCCGGCGGTCTTGTCCTCGATCGGGGTGACATGCTTGGCGCGCATCGGGCCGGTGTCCAGCCCCGCCTCCATGTCCATGATCGTGACGCCGGACAGATTGTCGCCCGACAGGATCGCCCGCTGGATTGGCGCGGCCCCGCGCCAACGTGGCAGCAGGGAGGCGTGGATATTCATGCAACCATGGCGCGGCGCGTCCAGAATCGCGCGGGGCAGGATCAGGCCATAGGCCGCGACTACCGCGACATCGGCGTTGAACGCGCCGAAAGCCGCCTGCACATCCGCTTCCTTCAGCGAAACGGGCGTGCGCACCTCGATCCCCATTTCCTCCGCTTTGGCGTGGACGGGGGAGGGGCGCAGCGCTTTCCCCCGGCCCGCCGGGCGTGGCGGCTGACTGTAGACGGCGACGATAGCGTGCCCCGCCGCAGACAGGGCGTCGAGCGCAGGCACCGCGAAATCGGGCGTTCCCATGTAGATGATCCGCATGGTCCCTCTCAAACCCCTTGTGCCCATGACTTGCAAGCCCTTATCTCATGCCCATGGCTTCTCCTGAGATTGACGCGCTGACGCAGGCGCTTTCCCGCCTGCCGGGCCTTGGCCCGCGATCGGCGCGGCGTGCGGTGCTGCATCTGCTGAAAAAGCGGGAAAGCGCGATGGAACCGCTGTTGCGTGCGCTTGAGCGGGTGAATGAGCGACTGGTGACATGCTCGACCTGCGGCAATGTCGATACGGTCGATCCGTGTGGCATCTGCTCGGATCACCGGCGCGATCCGCGATCGCTGTGCGTGGTGGAGGATGTGGCGGACCTGTGGGCGCTGGACCGCTCGCGGCTTTTTCCCGGTCGTTTCCATGTTCTGGGCGGGCGATTGTCGGCGTTGGACGGGGTGCGGCCAGAGGATCTGGGCATCGACACGCTGGTCGCGCGGGTCGAGGCGGGCGGCATCGACGAGGTGGTGCTGGCGATGAACGCCACGCTGGAGGGGCAGACCACGGCCCATTATCTGGCGGAGCGGCTGGAGCGGTTTCCGGTACGGCTGACCCAGTTGGCGCATGGCATGCCGGTGGGTGGCGAACTCGATTATCTGGATGAAGGAACGCTGGCGCAGGCGTTGCGCGCACGCAGGCCAGTAGGATAGGGGCAATGGGGTGACGCGCTGCTACGCTTGATATTTGGCGGCGTTCGGGCTATTTTTGTTCCATGGCCATACTCCCTATTCTCGAAACGCCGGATCCACGGCTGCGCACCATATCGACCCGCGTGGAATCGATCGATGATGATCTCCAGCGTCTGATCGACGACATGTTCGAGACGATGTACGACGCGCCCGGCATTGGTCTTGCGGCGATTCAGGTGGGTGTGCCCAAGCGGTTGCTGGTCATGGACCTTCAGGAACCCGAGGAAGAGGAAGGCCCGGCCATCAAGAAGCCGATGGTCTTCATCAACCCGGAAATCCTCTCTGGTTCCGACACTGTGTCCGTCTATCAGGAAGGCTGCCTGTCGGTCCCCGACCAATATGCCGAGGTCGAGCGGCCCGCCACCATCCGCGCAAGCTGGATGGACCGCGAAGGACGGATTCACGAGGAGGAACTGGAAGGCCTGCTCGCCACCTGTCTTCAGCATGAGATGGACCATCTGGAGGGCATCCTCTTTATCGATCATCTGTCGCGCTTGAAGCGCGATATGCTTATCAAGAAGCTGATGAAGGCGCGCAAGGCAGCGGCTTGACACCGAATTGGCGATACGGGTGTTTCGCGATTGCGGACCCGTGTTTCTGTGCAATGTCTGAGCGATAAGTCGTGATGCAGGGCGCAGAAAATCTCTGCGTGGCTATGGACCTCACGCTGTCATGCCCTAGATGAAACGCATGACTTCATCCAATTTGCGTCTCGCTGCCGCCTGGGGCACCGTCGCGATCTTCCTGGGCATTGGCCCGGCGATGACCGCCTCTGCCACCGGCGCGCTGTCAGCCCTCCTGTTCGCCTGGCTCTTCGGCGTCATCATCTGGTCGGCCTTTGGCGTGGTGCATGAGGCGGAGGAAGTCGCCGAAAGATTGGGCGAGCCGTTCGGCACGCTGATCCTGACATTGTCCATCGTCATCATCGAAGTGGCGCTGATCGCTGCGGTGATGCTGGGATCGACCGACGTGCCGACGCTGGGCCGCGACACCATGTTCGCGGTGCTGATGATCGTGCTGAACGGCGTTGTCGGTCTTGGCCTGCTCATCGGAGGGCTGCGCCATCATCAGCAGAACTTCAACCTGCAGGGGGCGAACGCTTATCTGGCGGTTATCATCCCCCTGACCGTGATCGCGCTGGTCCTGCCCAATTTCACGACGACCACCTCGGCAGGCACGCTTTCGACCGTGCAGGCGGTGTTCTTCTCTATCTTCACGGTTGCCCTTTATGCCATTTTCATCTGGCTCCAGACCGGGCGGCACAAGGGATTTTTCGTGCCCCTGGGCGGCGATGGCGAGGAGGAAAGCGGCTCGCCGATGCCACATCATCAGCCAGGAGCAGGCTCCACCGGGCGGCATATCGCGCTGCTGCTGGCCAATATCCTGCCGATCATCATCCTGTCGAAAAGCCTCGCCAAGCTGCTGGATCAGGGGATCGCGGCGCTGGGCGCGCCAACGGCACTCAGTGGCATCATCATCGCCATGATCGTGTTCACGCCAGAGGGGATTTCGGCATTGAAGGCGGTGGCCGCCAATCAACTCACTCGCGCGATCAACCTGTGTCTGGGCGCGGCCACCTCCACGCTGGGCCTGACCGTGCCTGCCGTGCTGCTGATCGGCCTGTGGACTGGCCAGTCGGTCGTGCTGGGCCTTGCCTCGGCGCATATGGTGCTGCTGGTCGCGACGCTGATCCTCAACTCGCTCACCTTTTCAGGATCGCGCACGACCATGCTGGAGGGGGCGGTCCACCTCTCGCTGTTCTTCGTCTATCTGGTGCTGATCTTCAGCCCCTGAAATTAACCCGCCCCGTCAGTATCCAGCGCATAGCCAGCCGAGCGGACGGTGCGGATGATGTCGGCTCGGTCATCGGCGTTGATCGCCTTGCGGAGACGGCGGATGTGGACGTCCACGGTCCGTAATTCGATGTCGCTGTCCTGTCCCCATACGCTGTCGAGCAGCCGCTCGCGCGAGAAGACCCAGCCCGGATGCTCCAGAAAATGCTTGAGCAGGCGGAACTCTGTGGGGCCGAGCGGGATCACGGTGCCGCTGCGGCGGACCTTATGCCCCACCGTGTCCATCTCGACATCGGCGAAGGTCAAGGTTTCGCCCGCCAGCGCCGGGCGCACGCGGCGCAATACCGCGCCGACGCGGGCGACCAGTTCGCGCGGGGAGAAGGGCTTGGTCACATAATCGTCGGCGCCGGTTTCCAGGCCGCGCACGCGATCCTCTTCCTCGCCACGCGCCGTCAGCATGATGATGGGCACATTGGCGGTGCCGGTCATGCGGCGCAGGCGACGGCACACCTCGATCCCCGAGAGGCTTTCGACCATCCAGTCGAGCAGGACGATGTCAGGCACGCTTTCCTGCGCCAACAGCAACGCTTCCTCGCCGTCTACCGTATGAGTGACTTCGAAATCCTCACGCTTGAAATGCCAGATCAGCAGTTCGGCGAGTGCTGCGTCATCCTCGACCAGCAGCATCTTTGCACGGTTCATGCTACTCATTCCTCTGGGCCCATAGCGCCGCCGCGTTCGCGTTCCGGCAGGGTCTTGCCGGTCGCGGCGTAAAAGACCATTTCCGCGACGTTGGTCGCGTGATCGCCGATCCGCTCGATATTCTTGGCGACGAACAACAGGTGCGCGCACTCGCTGATCGTCTTGGGATTTTCGACCATGAAGGTGACGAGCGTGCGGAAGACGCTGTTGTAGAAATCGTCGACCACCGTATCGCGCTCGATCACCGCCAAAGCGAGATCGGGATCACGCGCGGCAAAGGCGTTCAGGGCGTCATGCACCATCTCGCTCGCCACCTGCCCCATGGAGGGGAGGAGCGAAATCGGCTCCAACGTCCGCTTGTTGGTGGCGATCATCGGCACGCGCTTGGCGATATTCTTGGCATAGTCGCCGATCCGCTCGATCACGCTGACGATCTTCAGTGCGGCGATCATATCGCGCAGATCGTTGGCCATCGGCGCGCGGAGCGCAATAATCTGCACCACCAACTTCTCGACCTCCGCCTCGATGGCGTCGATCCGCTTGTCGTCGGCGACGACCTCCGCCGCCAGCACTTTGTCGTGGCGCTGGAGAGCGATCATCGCATTTTCGATGGCCGCTTCGGCGCGGCCGCCCATTTCGGCGATGAGGCCACGCAGATTGTCGATTTCTTCGTCGAACGCCTTGATCGTATGTTCAGCCATGTCTGTCTCTCCCGCCCGGATCAGCCCCAAATTCAACCATAGCGACCGGTGATATAGTCCTTGGTCCGCTCTTGCCGCGGATTGGTGAAGATGTCCGACGTCACGCCATATTCGACCAGATCGCCCAGATGGAAGAAGGCGGTGCGCTGCGACACGCGCGCCGCCTGCTGCATATTATGGGTAACGATGACGATCGCATAGCGGCCGCGCAGTTCGTGGATCAGTTCCTCGATCTTGGCGGTCGCGATGGGATCAAGCGCGGAGCAGGGTTCGTCCATCAGGATGACTTCGGGTTCGACGGCGATCGCGCGGCCGATGCACAGGCGCTGCTGCTGGCCGCCCGAAAGCGCGGTGCCGCTGTCGTGCAGCCGGTCCTTCACCTCATCCCACAGGCCGGCGCGGCGCAGCGACTTTTCGACCACTACGTCCAGATCCGCCTTGGCATGGGCAAGGCCATGGATGCGGGGGCCGTAGGCGATATTTTCGTAGATCGACTTGGGGAAGGGGTTGGGCTTCTGGAACACCATGCCGACGCGGGCGCGTAACTGCACCACATCCATGCTGGGCGCATAGATATTCTCGCCGTCCAGTGTGATCTCGCCCTCTACCCGCGCGCTGGCCACGGTGTCGTTCATGCGGTTGAGGGTCCGCAGGAAGGTCGACTTGCCGCAACCCGACGGGCCGATGAAGGCGGTGACATGGTCCATGTCGACATCGATCGACACGCCCTTGATCGCTTCCTTCTGGCCGTAGAAGACCTGCACGTCGCGCGCGGTCATCTTTGGGTTGGAGGGCATCAGGCTTTCTTGATCTTCGGTCATTGAGGCGTCTACCACCGTTTTTCAAACTTGTTGCGTAGATAGATGGCGAGGCCGTTCATCGCGAGCAGGAAGACCAGCAAAACGATGATCGCGGCCGAGGTCTTTTCGACGAAGCCCTTGGAGACTTCATCGGACCAGAGGTAGATTTGCACCGGCAACACGGTCGCCGGATCGGTCACGCCGCCGGGTGGAGTGGCGATGAAGGCGCGCATGCCGATCATCAGCAGCGGCGCTGTTTCGCCCAGCGCGCGGGCCATGCCGATGATGGTGCCGGTCAGGATGCCGGGCAGGGCCAGCGGCAGGACATGGTGGAACACGACCTGCACCGGGGAAGCGCCCACGCCAAGCGCGGCGTCGCGGATGCTGGGCGGCACCGCCTTGATCGCGTTGCGCCCGGCGATGACGATGACCGGCATCGTCATCAGCGCCAGCGTCAGGCCGCCGACCAGCGCCGCTGATCGAGGGAGGTGCAGCAGGTTGAGGAAGATCGACAGGCCCAGCAGGCCGAAGATGATCGAGGGGACGGCGGCGAGATTGTTGATCGACACTTCGATAATGTCGGTCAGCCAATTCTTGCGCGCATATTCCTCAAGATAAAGCGCCGTGGCGACGCCGACCGGGAAGCTGAGGATCAGCGTCACCAGCATGGTCAGCAGCGACCCCTTGAACGCCCCCCAGATGCCGACCTGGGTTGGATCGGTGCCGTCGCTCGACGTCAGGAAGGTGCTGTTGAAGCCGGTGGAGACAAGGCCTTCTGTCTTCAGCCGCTGATAGGCGGCTTCATTGTCCGGCGATCCCGTGCTCTTGGCGGCAAGGTCGAGGCCGGTCGAGGCGGGTACGGAGATCGTGGCGACCCGGCTGAGGATCGTCGGGTCGGCCTTGATCGCGTCGCGGATCGACAACCAGGCATTGGGTGAGAGGAGCGCGTCGGCGTCCTTGCCCAGCAGTTTCTGGGCCGCCTGACTTGTCACCATCGGCAGGTTGGCGTTGGCCAGCGCATGATCGCTGATCGTGGCGGGGTCCAGCAATAGCGGCGACGTCGGGAAGTCGATCTTCAGCGCGATCTCTGTCCGGGTGAAGCCGCGCAGGCCGTTGCCCATCATCGAGAAGAGCAGGAAGGCGAGGAAAGCGGCGCTGACCAGCACGGCAGCCATGCCGAACGCCTTGAACCGGCGTTCCGATGCATAGCGGCGGGCGATGCGTTTCTGCATCGCATCCGATTTCCAGTCGGTGGGGAGCCTTTTGGGGAAGGGGAGGGGCGCGGTCATTCGTAGGCCTCGCGATATTTTTTCACGACCCGCAGGGCCACGATGTTGAGCAGCAGGGTGACGATGAAGAGGACCAGCCCAAGGGCAAAGGCGGCCAGCGTCTTGGCGCTGTCAAACTCCTGATCGCCGGTCAGCAACTGGACGATCTGGGTCGTCACTGTCGTCACGCTGGCAAAGGGATTGGCGGTCAGGTTGGCGGCAAGGCCCGCGGCCATCACCACGATCATCGTCTCGCCGATCGCACGGCTGACGGCCAGCAACACGCCGCCGACGACACCGGGAAGGGCGGCGGGGATCAACACCTTGCGGATCGTCTCGCTGGTGGTCGCGCCCATCGCCAGACTGCCGTCGCGCATCGACTGCGGCACGGCGGCGATGCTGTCATCGGCCATCGAGGAGACGAAGGGAATGATCATCACGCCCATGACAAGACCTGCGGCCAGCGCGCTTTCCGAACTGGCGCTGTGGATGCCGATCGACACCGCAAAGTCGCGCAGGGCAGGCGCGATCGTCAGCGCGGCGAAATAGCCATAGACGACCGTGGGCACGCCCGCGAGCACCTCAAGGATCGGCTTCATCCATTTGCGGACGGATGGCTGGGCATATTGGGTAAGGTAGATGGCGCTCATCAGGCCCAGCGGAATGGCGACGATCATGGCGATGATCGCGCCGATGAAGATCGTGCCCCAGAAGAGCGGCACCGCGCCGAACGCATCGTCATTGCCGTAGCCGAGCGCGGCGGACTGCGGGCTCCATTTGGTGCCGAACAGGAAGTCGATGGGATTGACCATCGAGAAGAAGCGGAGCGATTCCCACAGGAGCGAGGCGACAATGCCCAGCGTCGTGATGATCGCGATCAGAGAAGCAAGCAGCAGCACGGCCATGACCAGCCGCTCGACCCGCGTGCGCGCCCGGAAATCGGGACGGATACGGGTGAAAGCGTAGGCGCCGCCCGCAAAGGCCAATACGGCTGCGAGGATGGCGCCCGCTATCCCGTAGCGGCTGGTCGCGGCCCGATAGGGTTCGACCAGCGCCTGCGACAACGGGTTGAACACGGCTGCCTGCGAACCGCTGGCCACGGCGCGCGCCTCACCCAATATGGCCCCGCGCGAGAAAGCGTCGCTGGGCAGGCTCTGTGCAGCCGGGCTGTCCAGCACTGCCCCCGTCACCAGCGCAGGGGTGACATTGGCCCAGACGGCCAGGAACAGGAAGGCCGGGACGACCGTCCACAGCGCGACATACCAGCCATGATAGCCGGGCAGGCTGTGCAGGGGCGCGCGCTGCGTACCCTGCGCCTGCACGCTGGCTTTCAGGCGCAGGGCGCGGGCGCGACCGCTAACCCAGGCGATTGCGCCCAGGCCAGCAAGCAGCAGCAATATGGCGGGTCCGGTCATGCTCCGTCGCTTACTTCAGCGCCGAACCGTCGAGGGGCGTGAGCGTCTTGACGACCTCTGCGCTGGCCGTGCGGGCAGCCTCCGGCGCGGCGACCATGCCGCGCTTGGTCAGTATGCCGTCGGGGTTCCAGTTGGTGCTGAAGGCGTTCATGTAATTCTGAAGACCGGGGATCGCGGCCAAATGCGCCTTCTTCACATAGAGATACAGCGGACGCGCGCCCGGATATTGGCCGGTCGAGACGGTTTCGTACGTCGCCTCTACCCCATTGATCGGAATATCCTTCAGGCTGTCCTTATTCTCTTCAAGGAAGCTGTAGCCGAAGACGCCGACTGCATTGGGATTGGCGCCCAGCTTCTGGACGATCAGATTGTCATTCTCGCCCGAGTCCACATATTTGCCGTCTTCACGCACGCGGGTGCAGGTGGCCTTGAACTCGTCCTCATTCTTTTCCTTGAGCGCCTTCATCGCCGGATCACTCTCGCACCCCTTGGTCAGAATCAGTTCGGCGAGCGAATCGCGGGTGCCGCTGGTGGACGGCGGGCCAAAGACGGAGATGGTGATGGCGGGCAGGCTGGGGTCGACATCCTTCCAGGTCTGCGTCTTGTTCGGACCCTTGCCAAACGGAGTGGCGGCCAGCGCCTTGTAGACGATCAAGGGCGTCAGCTTGAGGCCGGGGCCCTTGTTCGATTCGGCAAAAGCGAGGCCGTCGACGCCGATCTGCACCTCGATGATGTCCTTGACGCCATTGGCCTGGCACTGGTCGAACTCGGCCTTCTTCATCCGGCGCGACGCGTTGGCGATGTCGGGATGCTGGGCGCCGACGCCCGCACAGAACAGCTTCATGCCGCCGCCGGTGCCGGTGGATTCGATGATGGGCGACTTCATGCCGGGATTGCCCTGAACGAACAGTTCGGCGACCGCTGTGGCGAAGGGATAGACGGTGGAGGATCCGACCGCGCGGATCTGGTCACGGGTTCCGCCTGCTGCGCCGCCGCCAGCCTGATCACCGCAGGCGGAAAGGGCAAGAAGGGCGGCAAGAAGGGTGGGGGCCGATACGGCCAGGCTGGCGAACTGCTTCACGGAAAACCTCCATCAATGACATGGCGGCGATTCGCTGGTCGCTGCCCCCTTGGGTTTGCGACCTAACCATGCTTCACCGCGCCTTTGTGACATTGAGGTTGCAGTTTGATGACACGATTCCCGACGGCACGTTTTTATACGTCCTGTTTTGCATCCACTTCTGTCGCCTGGGCAAGCGGAACGAGGACGGTGATCGTCGTTCCCTTGCCCAATGTGCTGGCGATATCCAGCCGTCCGCGATGCCGTTCCACGATATGTTTGACGATGGCAAGGCCAAGGCCCGTGCCGCCCATTGCGCGGCTGCGGCCCGAATCGACGCGATAGAATCGCTCGGTAAGGCGGGGCAGATGATCGGGACCAATCCCTTCGCCTTCGTCCGCGACCGTCAGTCGGGCCATGCCGGTCGGCCCGCCGATCAGCCGCACGCTGATGGGTGTGCCGGGGCGACCATATTTGGCCGAATTGCCGATGAGGTTGTGCAGCAACTGCGACAATTGGGCGCGATCGCCCTGCACGATGGGCAGGCCCGGCTCGATCTCCATCTCCACTTCGCGCCCGCGATCGCCGTGGCTGGACCTGAAAACGCCTACCACCTCGGCCAGAAGCTCCGACAGGTCGACGGCGGTGTCGGGTGCGCGATATTTCTCCGCCTCGATGCGGGAAAGGGACATCAGGTCGTCCACCAGCCGCTGCATCCGGCGCGCTTCGCCATCCATGATCTTCAGGAAGCGGTTGCGGGTTTCATCATCCTTGCCCAGTTCCGGATCGGCCAATGTCTCGATGAAGCCCAATATCCCTGCCAATGGGGTGCGCAGTTCGTGGCTTGCATTGGCGACGAAATCGACGCGCATCCGCTCGGCCGCATAGGCGCTGGAGCGGTTGACGAGGTGAACCATGCGCCGGGCGTCCTGAATCGCGGCGGACGGCAAGGGCGCGACCCGCATCCGCCAGCGCTGGTCGCGCGTGCCCAGGCCCACCAGCTCGATCGCATAGGGTTCGGCCATCGGTGCATTGCTCGCCAGCCGTTCGGCGGCGGCAGGGTGGCGGATGGCGATGCGGGCATCTTCCCCCACGATATGAGCGCCCAGCAGGCGCAAGGCTCCCTGATTGGCGCGCACGATCCGGCCGCGCTCGATGACCATCAGGGGATCGCCAATCCCCTCCAACATGCTGGCGAAAGCGGGATCGTCGAGCAGGTCCGATGGCTCCTGCGCGGTCATTGCCGGTTCGTTCGGGCCTGCATTGCCGAAGGCCGCGATGGTCAATATGCCCAGCCCCGCCAGAACGGGCAGGGCGATGGCGTGAATCGCCGCGCCCGTCAGCAGTGCGGTTCCCGTGCACAGCAAAAGCAGGCCAAGCGACCAGGTGATTTGGGCAGTCGTCAGTCGATTCATGGTTACCGCGCTGGATTATTCGCCGCTTTGCTGCAACAAGCGGGCATAGATGAGGGCGTGCTTTACGCTTTGGCAAGCAGGTTGTCGGATCATAGTCAGATGAGTGAAGACAGGCCCGAACAAGAAGTACCGGAAACGGTCGACGGCATCATCCCCGATAATGTTGTCACGTCGCGTCGCCAATTGTTGATGGGTGGTGCGGTTGCGGCGTCGGCGATCGTGTCGATCCGTCCGGCACTGGCCAGCACGGCTGCGTCCGTCCTCAACTGCTCGATCCCCGTGCCCGATCCCGGTCGCGGCAGCGCCTATGTCGCGCCCGATGGCAGGGTCGTGCCGCCCGGCACGCAAGGTGCTTTCCCCGGCGGAGGTCGTGCCTTTACGGGTGAACAGGTCAAGCAGGCGCTGCGCGGTGGGCGGTTGCCAGGTACGGGTTACGAGCAAAATCAGGCCTATCTCAACTATATCCGTCGCCTTCAGTCGGGGACCAGCGGCTTTACCTGCTATGCCTCGCTGCAAATGCCGCGCTGACGACCCCTTTTTTTACGAAGCTTGCCGTCAACGCTTGGCTCTGCCTTAACCTCTTTGCATTACGGGGGTGTGGCAACAGGGGGTGAAGCCAGCGCATGACAGCATCGAATCGCTATCTTGCCGAACCGGAAGAGGCGGTTGTCGAGCGGGTGCTGGACGACATCACGCTGCTTTATCATCGTCCTTCGGGCCAGACGCACATGGTTGTCAGCCCCGTGCCGGAAATCCTTGCCGCGCTGCGCGCAGACGGGGCGGGGGATGCCGAGTCCGTACATGGACGGTTGGCTATATCCTTTGATCTGGGTGCGCCTGATGCGGCGCAGGCAGCGATCGCACGCCATCTGGAGGAGATGGCGCAGTTGGGGCTGGTGCGACGCTTGTGACCCATAGCCTTACCCTGAATATCGGCCCCGCGACTTTTCGGATCGGTTCGGCCTGGTCCCAGCCGATCGCCCAGCTTGCGCGCCTTTATGCGGCCTATCCCGACGCGTCGGGGCGGGTTGCGGATTTCACGGTGCGGCTGGAACCGGCCGCGTTCCTGCGTCGCTGGGTTCGCTCGTCCATCTTCATCACCGGCGATCATGGTCTGGCGGACGCCGCGCCGATGAGTCTGGCGCATGGGTTGCTGGCGGCGGAAATGGGGATGAACCTGCAAATGGCACTCGGTTGGCGGCGGCATCTGCTGCTCCACGCGTCGAGTGTGGAGAAGGACGGGCGCGTGCTGGTGATGACCGGCGAATCGGGGTCGGGCAAGTCTACGCTGGCGGCGATGCTGGGCGAACGGGGCTGGCGGTTGATGGGCGACGAATTTGCGCTGCTGGATATGGAGACGGGCCAGATTTTTCCTTTCCCACGCCTCGTCTCGCTCAAGAACAGCGCGATTGCGGTGATGGAGGCGGAGGTTGATGCGCCGCGCATGGGACCGATGATGCAGGGCACGGCGAAGGGGGATATTCGGCATCTTGTTCCGCGCGCGGATGCCGTTGCCCGGATGGGCGAAGGCGGCGCGCCCGCGCTGCTGCTGTTCCCGCGTTTTGGCCATGACCGTGCGGTGCGGCCCGTTGGGCAGGGGGAGGCGTTCATGCGGTTGACGCAGGCGTCGACCAACTATGTCGCGCTGGGGGAGCGGGGGTTTGATGCGCTCACGCGTTTTGTGGGCGACGTACCGGCGCGGGCGATCGACTTTCCTTGCGGAGAGGCCGCCATCGCGCTGGTGGAGCAGCTTTGGGAAGAACTGGCATGAGTGCGCGGTTGCTCGTGTGCGCGCTGCGCGATCCGACGTCGGTCGAGGGGCTGGACGCGGCGCAGTGGAATAGCCTGATCGCGGCAGCGCGGGGCGAGCGGCTGATCGGCACGCTGGCGGTGCGGATGGCCGATCGCGCCTTACCGGACGCGGTACAGCCCATCGTCACGGATGCGCTGGACGAGGCGGCGCGGGAGGCGAAGCAGGCCTTGTGGGAGGCGGATCGCGCCCGCGCCGCGCTCAAGGATCTGGACGTGCCGGTCGTGCTGCTGAAGGGCACGGCCTATGCGGCCGCGGATTTGCGGGCAGGGCAGGGGCGCTTCATCGGCGACCTCGACATATTGGTGCCGCGCGAGAGTCTGGATGCGGTCGAGGCGGCTTTGTTCGCGGCGGGATGGGAATGGGTGAAGCCTGATCCTTATGACGACGCCTATTATCGCCAGTGGATGCATGAACTGCCGCCGATGATCCACAAGACTCGCGACCGGATGATCGATGTGCATCACACGATCCTGCCGTTGACCGCGCGGCAGACGCCTGATGCGGCGGCGCTGATCACGGATGCTGTGCCGCTGCCGGATGGGCTGTTGATTCTGTCGCCTGAACACATGGTCTGCCACGCCGCCGCGCACATGCTGGCGGATGGCGATCTAGCCGGGGGGCTTCGCAACCTGTGGGATATTCACAGCCTGTGCTGCGAGTTCGGCGCGGCGCAAGAGGATTTCTATATCAGCCTGTTTGAAGAGGCTGCGTATCACGGTCTTTTAGTGCCGGTTTGGCGCGCTCTGCGGCTGGCATATCATCTTTATGGGACGCCGGTGAAAGCCTATAGTTCGCCTATTACCGTGGACTATCGGCTTAAACAGTGTGACAGGCTTTTTATTGTCCGCCTGCTGGCGCGTGACGGTTGGGGGCGGGAAACGCACAAGCTGCTCCGCTTCGCTTTCTTCGTCCGCTCCCATTGGTTGCGGATGCCGCCCGCGATGCTGGCGCGGCATTTGTTCACCAAATGGCGCAAGGGCCATCGTCCCGCTTAGTAACCGAAGGTCAGGCCAACCCCATAATATTTGGGTCCGACATTGCCTTTGAGCTTCAGCATCGGGATCAGGGGCATAGCGACCGTGCCATAGGGGCGCAGATTGTCGCCGCTGACGCGCACGCCAGCGCCCAGGGTCAGCGAGAGGGGGATCGTATAGGTCGCCTCGACCCGTCCATAGAGGCGTGTGCCGCCATCGCGCAGGAAGACGCCGCCGCTGGGCGTCAGCTTGAAACCGCCTACGCCCAGCGCATAGCCTGCGCCCAGTTCCGTGCCCCAATGCCCATCGGCGCGGCTGTAGCCGCCTTCGACTCCGATGCCCTCGGCCTGCGCGGTCGAGGTGAAGCCGATCGCTGCCAATGCAGCCAGCGCCATTGCGAATGTACGAACCATGTTGCTTGTCCTGCCCTGAAATCCTGAATCGTCGGGGGCTAGAATCGACGGGCCGTTCAGGCAACTGATACTGGGGCAGGGCGAGTCGGATATGCGACTAATGCCGCTTCATGATGTCGAGTGCCAGCAAGGTCATGGCTTCGCTGGCGGTCGAGATCACCTTCTCCGCATCGGGTGCCCAGAAGGGGCTGTGGAGCGAAGGGAGGGAG
The DNA here is from genome assembly GCF_037154075.1 of Sphingobium aromaticiconvertens. NCBI lineage: Bacteria > Pseudomonadati > Pseudomonadota > Alphaproteobacteria > Sphingomonadales > Sphingobiaceae > Sphingobium > Sphingobium aromaticiconvertens. The sequence goes on along the minus strand of NZ_JBANRJ010000001.1, from coordinate 4,687,084 downwards.
GTCTGCCCGGCGGCGGCCTTCGCCATGGCGTCGGCGGGAACGCCACCGACCCAGAAGATGAAGCTGTTTATCGACTTGTCCGCGCGATAAAAGCGACCGAAATCCTCGCCACCCATGGCAGGCTGAGCCAGAACGACACGGTCGGCGGGGAAGTGCCCTCTGAGGACGGTCGCCATCTGCTCGGCAAAGGCGGGCGGGTTATAGGTGGAGGGGGTGAATTCGTCCTTCACGGTCACGACCGGCATCCGGTCGTCGGGCACGCCAGCGGCCATCGCTTCACCCCGCGCGACCCGCTCAATCCCCTTGATGAGCTTTGCGCGCGTGTCGTCGGAATAGCTGCGGACGGTGAGCAACAGTTTTGCTTCGTCTGGGATGATATTGTGCTTGGCCCCGGCCAGAAAGCTGCCGACCGTCACCACGGCGGGGTCCTGCGGGTCCTGCTCCCTGCTGACGAGCGTCTGGAGCGTGCCGACGATGCGCGAGGCGATGACGATCGGGTCTTTCGTCGTCTGCGGATAGGCGCCGTGCCCGCCCATGCCCTTCACCACGATGTCGACGCTATCGACATTGGCCAGCGTATAGCCCGGCGTATAGCCGATCTTCCCGGCCTCCAGATTGGCCGCGTCGTGGAAGGCGAGCGCATGGGTCGGGCGGGGGAAGCGGGTATATAGCCCATCCTCCAGCATCAGTCGTGCGCCCCGGCCCACCTCTTCGGCGGGCTGGAGGATCAGGACCAGTGTGCCTTTCCACTCCTTCTTCATGGATGACAGCAGCTTGGCCGTCTCGATGAAGGCGGTCATATGGGTGTCATGGCCGCAGGCGTGCATCACGCCCGTTTCGACGCCCTCGGGCGTTTTGGCTTTCACCTTGGATGCAAACTCCAGACCCGTCTGTTCGACCACGGGCAGGCCGTCCATGTCGGCGCGGATCAGCACGACCGGGCCGCTGCCATTTTCCATCACCGCGACGACGCCGGTGCCACCGACCTTCTCGGTTACGTCGAACTTCATGGCTTTCAAGCGCTTCGCCAGTTTTGCGGCGGTCTGGACCTCCTGCTCCGATAATTCGGGATGGGCGTGGAGGTCGCGATAGAGGGTCATCAGCCCCTCCATGTCCTGCGCAATCTTTGGTGCGATCATGCTGGCGGGACCGGTGGGCGTTGCAGCAGCTTCGACGGGTGTGACGGGGGGCGTCGCCTGCGGCTTGGCCAGTGCCGTGGACGAAAAGGCGGTTGCAGCCATCAAGGCCGTCATCATGCGACGCATATCAAAAAAATCTCCCTAGCTGATGTCAGCATAGGGAGATTTTCGGGCCATTCCAGAGGGCTGTTGCCAGCGCGTTACTGCGCGGTCCAGCCGCCATCGACGGAGAGGTTCGCGCCGGTGAAATTCGCAGCCGCATCGCTGACCAGAAACATCATGGTTGCCGCGATCTGTTCGACCGTTACGAACTGCTTGGTCGGCTGCCCGGCCAGCAGCACGTCGTTCATCACCTGCTCGCGCGTCATGTTGCGCGCCTTCATCGTGTCGGGAATCTGGTTTTCGACCAATGGCGTCCAGACATAGCCGGGCGAAATGCAGTTGGCGGTGATGCCGTCGGTTGCGACTTCCAAGGCAACGGTTTTGGTAAAGCCCGCGAGGCCGTGCTTGGCGGTCACATAGGCGGACTTGAAGGGGGAGGCGACCAGCGAGTGGGCCGAGGCCGTCTGGATGATGCGGCCCCATTTCTTCTGCTTCATATAGGGCAGGGCAAGGCGGGTGGTGTGGAAAGCCGCATTGAGGTTGAGCGCGATGATGAGATCCCATTTGTCGATCGGAAACTCTTCGACCGGGGCGACATGCTGCATACCCGCATTGTTGATGAGGATGTCGACACCGCTGAAGGTTTCGGCGGCCTGGCTCATCATCGCTTCGATCTGATCCACCTTGGTCAGGTCGTGGCCGCTGTAGAGCGCCTTCGCGTCGCTGATCTCCTCAAGGGCGAGTCGTTCTTTCTCGATCGCCGCTGCATCGCCAAAGCCATTGATGACGATGTTCGCGCCTTCGCCTGCCAACGCCTTGGCATAGGCAAGACCGATGCCGGAGGTCGATCCGGTGATAAGGGCAGTCTTACCAGCGAGGGAACCACTCATGCCGTCTTCTCCTTGAGATGATCGGGCGAATCGAGGTCGAAGGTGGCGCTCTTTCCGTCCAATATGTTGCGGGCGATCAGGTCGCCCTTGTGCATCACTTCCTCCACCGCATCGCGGCCCTGCGCCCAGTGGTCGAGCATGGTCGAGCGCGAAAATTCAAAGTCGCGCGCGCCGCTTTCCCACGCACGGCTGCGGTAGATGAGATGGACGATGTTGACCGCGCCGACATCGACATAGTCGCGCAACTGGCGCACGTCGGGATCGTCCTGCATGTCGGATGGCAGTTTCTTGAGCAGGGCTTCGATCGTTTTATGCTCGCGGCGCAGACGCAGATACTGGTCCGTCACCTGGCGCGTGCGGCTGGAATATTGGATGTCCTTGGTGCGCGAATAGACGTCGGTCATCTGCCGGGGCATCGGCCCCTCGGCCGGGAACAGATCAACCTGGAATATCAGCATGTCATCGGACTGATGATCGAGCACATGGGCAAGCGGCGTATTGGAAACGATGCCGCCATCCCAGTACCAGCGCCCGTCAATCTCGATCGGCGGCAGGCCCGGCGGCAGCGCGCCGGACGCCATGATATGCCGCGCGTCGATGCGCGTATTGCCGCCCGGACCGCGGGTGTCCCAATAGGCGAAATTGCCGGTTTCCACATCGACGGCACCGACCGACAGGCGGACCGGGCCATCGTTCAGCAGATCCCAGTCGACGCAGGCGTCCAGCATGTCCTTGAGCGGGGCGCTGTCGTAGAAGCTGATCGCGCCGGCCGACCCTTCGGGCATCAGTGGCGCGGGCCACAAGCGCGGGCGAAACATGCCCGGCACGCCGAAGGTCGCGACCGCGCCCGCCGCCATCAGATGCGCGGCTTCGCGGATATGGTCGATGTCCGGCAGGATCATGTTGGGCATCCCGCCGGAGACGGTGCGCCAGAATTTCTTGAGGCGGCCCAGTCGTTTGTGCGGTGGATTGCCCGCGATGATGGCCGCGTTGACCGCGCCGATCGAGATGCCTGCCACCCAGTGGATGTCGATGGACAGTTCGTCCAGCCGTTCGAAAACGCCCGCCTGGAATGATCCTAGTGCGCCGCCGCCTTGAAGCAGAAGCGCAACCTGACGGGGCAGGGGCAAGGGCGTCGCGGAGCGGCGGCGCGGGGGTTCTTCGGTGTCACTATCAGCCATGTCGCAGTGCAATATAGTGTTTGCCGGAACCATTCCAACATTATGTCGCCCGCTGTCAGACTGCAAACAGGACGATGCCGATTGTCGCCTTCGCAAGCGGGGGCTATGGAACAAAAGACACAGGAGGGCGACATGCGGCTGGACGACGAACAGGAAAGCTCCAACTTCGAGGTGCAGGACGGTCGCGGCGGCGGTGGTCTTGGTGGAGGTGGCGGTCTGGGCGGCGGCCTTGGCATGTTGCTGCCGCTGATCGGCAGTCGCTTTGGTTGTGGCGGAATCGCCGTGGTGCTGATCATCATGGTGGTGATGGGTGGGAACCCGCTCAGCATGCTGGGTGGCGGCAGTGGGAATAGCCCGCAGGTCGAAACGCGCCAGCCGGGCACGCAGGAACTGACCGACATTCAGCGTACCTCCCTCAAGGTGTTGGGATCCACCGAGCGACGCTGGGCCGACATCTTCAAGGCGCATGGAGAGGTGTATCCCGCGCCGACACTGGTTTTTTACAGTCAGGCGGGGCAGTCGGGCTGCGGCGCGGCGCAATCGGCGATGGGACCATTTTACTGCCCGGCGGACAAGCGCATCTATCTCGACACCGATTTCTTCAGGGAAATGGAGTCGCGCTTCAATGCACCGGGCGATTTCCCGATCGGCTACATCATCGCGCATGAAGTAGGGCACCATATCCAGACTATCACGGGCGAGGCGAACAAGATCCGGGCCGCGCAGCAGCGCGCGTCGGAGGCTCAAGGCAATGCCCTGCAAGTGAAGATGGAGTTGCAGGCGGACTGCTATGCCGGGGTCTGGGCCGCGCGCGACACCAATCTGATGGAACCGGGCGACCTGGAAGAAGGCATGCGCGCGGCTGAGGCAATCGGCGACGATACGTTGCAGAAATCGGCCGGGCGTCGCCCGGTTCCCGAAAGCTTCACCCACGGCAGCAGCGAACAGCGGATGCAGTGGCTCCGCAAGGGGCTGTCGACCGGCGATCCGGCGCAATGCGACACGTTCGGAGGCTCGATTTGAGTCTGAAGGGACTGCCGGATTCGGCGTTCGGGGTGCTGGATCAGTCGGCGACAGCAAGCCTGACCGGTATGGAGGCGATGCAAGGCATGCTGGCGGGACGGTTGCCGATCCCGCCGATGGGCCGCACGCTGGATTTCACGTTGATCGAGGTTGGCGAGGGTGTTGCGGTGTTTGAGGGGACGCCTTCGGCTGATTTGCTCAATCCTTTGGGCACCGTTCATGGCGGTTGGGCGTTGACGCTGATCGATTCGGCCTGTGGATGTGCGGCCTTCACCCTGCTGCCTGTGGGAGTCGGCTATACGACGGTGGAGACCAAGGCGAATTTTACCCGCGCCATCATGGCCGACAGTGGTCCGGTGCGCTGTGCGGGACGGGTGCTGTCGCCGGGGCGGCAGATCATCACGACCGAGGCGACGCTGACGGGAGCGGATGGACGGTTGCTGGCGCATGGTACCTCGACCATCATGGTGCTTCCGCCGCGCTGAACGGTAACGTGGCGTAGCCGCTTCACATGCCGCCGAGCTTGCCCAGCAAATCAAGCATATCCGATGGAAGATCGGTTGGCGCAGGGCGATAACTGGCGCGCAAGGCGTTACCGATCCCTTCATAGGGCAGCGGCAGATCGACGTTCACGACGAGGCGCGCGCCATTATCGCGTCCGAATGCCGATTGGCCGATAGGTTTCCGCTGGCCGATAGGTTTCCGCTGCATGTCCATGGAGTTTAGAACGGCCCGCGCGCGCAAAAGTTTCTGGCAATTTCGGTAAAGCGAGGCATAGCCCATCGAAAAAGGAGCAGGCATGACCGTCAATCGGCCCCAAAAACCTCAATCCCCACCTCAGTCTCAGGCGCCGGACTGGCAAGAGGCGCTGGCGCGGGCGAAGGCTCATTCCCCTTTTCTGTCGCGGTTGATGGATCGCCACCCAGCGCTGGTCGCGTTGCTGACCGACGGTGACGCAGAAGCGGCGCTGGCGCAGGCCCATCAGGCCGGGGACGGTGCATCAAGCGTTGCCCAGTCGCTGCGCCGCCGCAAGGGTGCGCTGGCACTGGTGACGGCGGTCGCGGACGTTGCCGGGGCATGGGATATGGACCGGGTGACGCGGACCCTGTCCGACCTGGCCGACACCGCGCTTAACGAGGCGATCGCGGCTGCCATGGCGGAGCGTTATCCCGACGCGCCGCCGGGCGGTTTCGCGGTGCTGGCGCTGGGCAAGCATGGCAGCCGGGAACTCAACTATAGTTCAGACATCGATCCCATCCTGCTTTATGACCCGCGAGCCATGCCGCACGGCGAGCGGGAAGATGTGGCCGATGCGGCGGTGCGGATCGGACGGCGGGTAAGCGAGATTTTGTCGGCGCGCGATGGCGATGGCTATGTCTTTCGCGTCGATCTGCGCCTGCGCCCCTCACCGGAGGCCACGCCGATCGCGCTGCCGGTGGAGGCGGCGATCGGCTATTATGAATCGACGGCGGTTGGATGGGAGCAGGCCGCCTTCATCCGTGCGCGCGCGGCGGCAGGCGATATCGCGCTGGGCGACTATTTCCTGCGTTCCATTCGCCCGTTCGTGTGGCGGCGGAGCCTGGATTTCGGGGCGATCGACGCGATCACCGACATTAGCCGCCGTATCCGCGACCATTATGCGCAGGGGCAGGCGTTCGGGCCGGGCTATGACCTGAAGCGCGGTCGCGGTGGCATTCGCGAGGTCGAGTTTTTCGCGCAGGTCCATCAGTTGATCCACGGTGGGCGCAATCCGTCGCTGCGCTCTGGCGCGACGCGCGAGGCATTGGCGGCGCTGGGCGCGGCGGGCGTGATCGAGCCAGAGGTCGCGCAGAAGCTGGACGAGGCCTATGTCTTGTTCCGCACGATTGAGCATCGCTTGCAGATGGTCGAGGATCGGCAGACCCATGAACTGCCAACTGGTGCGGATGCGATGGACAATGTCGCGCGGCTGCACGGACTGGTCGATGGCGACGCCTTGCTGGCATTGCTGCGCCCGCATGTGGAATGGGTAGGCGGCAATTACGACAAGCTGACGCCCGCTCGCGATGACGAACAGGCCGCGCTGTCGATGGATGATGATCGGCTGCGCGAGCAGTTGGTCGCGCTGGGCTTTGCCGATCCGCAGGTGCCGCTGGCGCGTATCGCCCATTGGCGTACAGGCAAGGTGCGGGCTTTGCGCAGCGGCCCGGCGCGTGAGGCGCTGGAGGAACTGCTTCCCGGCCTGATGCGCGCGCTTGCCGCCGCGCCTGACCCGGATCGGGCGCTCAATCGGCTGGACGACATGATCGGGCGCCTGCCGAGCGCCATCAATTTCTTCAAACTGCTGGCGGCGCGACCCGGCCTTGTCGCGCTGCTTGCTGAGATATTGAGCCACGCGCCTGCGCTGGCTGATGCGCTGGGACGGCGGGCGGAATTGCTCGATGGACTGATCGACGCCTCAGCCTTCGATCCGCCGCCTGATGTGGCGATGCTGGCGCGACAGTTTGGCGCGCTGGAGCCGGGTGAGGATTATCAGGCGCTGCTCGATCGGGTGCGCCAGCGCGTGGGCGACCGGCGCTTTGCGATCGGGGCGCAGATCGTGCGGGGCGGCGATCCGCTGGAGGCGGGGCGGGCCTATAGCCGTGTCGCGGAAGGCGCGATCGAGGCGCTGGCCAGCGGCACCGTGATGGCGTTCGAGGAACAGCATGGCAAGGTGCCCGGTGGCGAGTTGCTGATACTGGCGCTGGGGCGGCTGGGTGGCGGGGTGCTGACCCATGCGTCGGACCTTGACCTCGTCTACCTGTTCACCGGCGATTTTCAGACCGAATCGGATGGCGCGAAGCCGCTGGGCGCGACCCAATATTTCAACCGCCTTGCACAACGGATCACCAATGCGCTGTCGGTGGCGACCGCGGCGGGGCCGCTCTATGAGGTCGATACCCGGCTGCGACCATCAGGCGCACAGGGGTTGCTGGCGGTCAGTCTGGAAAGTTTCGCCCGCTATCAGCGGGAGGAAGCCTGGGCCTGGGAGCATCTGGCGCTGACACGGGCACGGCCCGTCTTCGGACCGGACGCTGCAAGGGCGGCGCTCGGCGCGATCCTGTCGGAGACGCTGGAGCGGCCGCGCGATACCGACGATCTGGCGCGGCAGGCGGTGAAGATGCGGGGCGACATCGCCACGCATAAGCCGCCCGCGAGCGAACTGGACGTCAAACTGGTGCCCGGTGGGTTGGTCGATCTGGAATTTTTGATCCATGTCATGCAGTTCCGGCATCATATGGCGTTCGACCCCGATCTGGGCGTGGCGCTGCGGGAGCTGGTCGCGGCGGGACATTTGCCGGCTTCGCTGGTATCGGCGCATGATCTCATCACCCGCTTTCTGGTGGTGTCGCGGCTGGTGTCGCCCAAATCGACCGAACCTCGGGAAGCGAGCCGACCGTTGGTGGCGCGGGCCTGTGGGCAGGCCGATTGGCCCGCGCTGCTTGCAAGCTACGCGCAGGCGCGCCAGAGCATCGGTAACGAGTGGCAGGCGCTGAAAGGAACGACAGGATGTTGAGCGAAGGCGATAGCGTGCCCGGTGCGGCGCTGAAGGATGCGGATGGGACCAGCTTCACGCTGGAGCGCTATCGGGGCGCGCCCTTGGTCCTCTATTTCTATCCCAAGGCGGATACGCCCGGCTGCACCAATGAGGCGAAGGACTTCACTGCGCTGACCGGTGATTTCGCCAAGGCGGGCGTGCCGGTGGTCGGCGTGTCGAAGGACAAGCCCGCAAAGTTGAAGAAATTCTCCGACAAATATGGGCTGGCGGTGACGCTGGCGTCCGATGAGGAGGGCGGCTTTTGTGAGGCGTTTGGCACCTGGATCGAAAAGAGCCTCTATGGCCGCCAATATATGGGCATTGCGCGGGCCACCTTCCTGATCGATGCGGACGGCGTCATCCTGCGCGCCTGGCCCAAGGTCAAGGTGAAGGGCCATGCCGAGGAAGTGTTGGAGGCCGTGAAGGCCCTGTGAGAAAGTCGTTGTGAGCGGCAGGAGCGTCGCTGCCGCCTGTCGCACGGTACTGACGACAGCGGATCCCCGCGCCAAGCTGATGGCGGCGCGGGCGGCGGCGCGCGACTGGCGGCTGGGGCGGCTGGAACGGGCGTTCGATGTCGCCATGCCCGATCGCCCCGCGCGGCCCGCGACGCCGGAACTGCTGCCGCCCAATCAAATGCCTCGGCGGGGCAAGGGCGGGACGGAGCGGGCGCGGATCGCGATGCTCCATGCGCTCGCCCATATCGAATTTGTGGCGATCGATCTGGCCTTTGACCTGATCGGGCGTTTCGGGCGCGACTATCCTCCGGCCTTTATCGATGAATGGATGCGGGTCGGCGCGGATGAGGCGATGCACTTCGCCCTGCTCGACCGGCGGCTGCGGCTGTTGGGCAGCCACTATGGTGCGCTGCCTGCGCATGACGGGCTGTGGCAGGCGGCAGAGGAAACGGCAGGTGATGGGCTGGCGCGGCTGGCCGTGGTGCCCATGGTGTTGGAGGCGCGGGCGCTGGACATTACCCCGTCCATGATCGTGCGGTTTCGTGATGCGGGCGACGCGCCCTCGGCGCGGATTTTGCAACGCATCATGGGCGATGAGATTCGCCATGTACGGGCGGGGACGACATGGTTCGTCTGGGCGGCGAACCGAAGGGGGCAGGATGCCGCCAAATATTACCAAATCCTTGTAAAGCGCCACTTTCGTGGTGCTGTTAAGCCACCGTTCAACGACTCGGCGCGCGATGAGGCCGGTCTGACGCGGGATTTCTATGTTGCGCTTGCAACATGAGCGCGGATTTGCACTCTGCACTCGGGGGCAGTTAACTCTGCTAATTAATTTTCGGGAACGCCACAGGGCATTACAGAACCCTGGGTCCATAAGTCGGGGTCTGCATGTCGATTTCTATTAGTGTCAACGGTCGCGATTCTCATTGGTTCCAACGAATATCCAGGAGAGCGAAAATTGCTGCGGTTGCCGGGATGGCCGGGGTGCTCTGCGCCGCCGCGCCGGCCCAGGCCAGCGACGATGACGATCCCTATGGCGATGTGACCGAAGCGAGCGCCAGTGCGCTGGGCAAGGGCGATGCAGGCTTCTCCAACCTGTTTTCCAGCCTTCAGCGCATGGACGGCGCGGTCAAGTCGGCGACCTATATCCCCTCGGGCCGCCCGGTTGCGAAACTATCCCTGACCTCCAATTTCGGCGTCCGTTCCGACCCCTTCAATGGCGGCGCCCGCATGCATAAGGGCATCGACATCCCCGGCCCCGTCGGCACTCCGATCTACGCCACCGCAGACGGCATCGTCAGCCGCGCCGGTTGGGCCAGCGGCTATGGCAACCTCGTCCAGATTTCGCACGGTGGTGGCATGGAAACGCGCTACGGCCATATGTCGAAGCTGATCGTTGCCGCGAATTCCTATGTGCGGCGCGGCCAGTTGATCGGCCTGATGGGCTCGACCGGCCGTTCGACCGGCAGCCATCTCCACTATGAAGTCCGTGTCGATGGCGCGGCGATCAACCCGATCCCCTTCGTCGCCGGTCCCGACTATCTGGTCGCGATGAACACCAAGCCGCCGATCGCAATGGGTGGTCCCAGCAAGGCGGACGAAAAAGCGGCTCATTGAGGCCGATATTTTCGACGCTTTTCTCGAAGTTTCCAAAGGTCCGGCAGCCTATGGCTTGCCGGGCCTTTTGCTTGTCCCTATCTTAGCAGCATGGCCGACATTGATCTGACTCCTTCCGCCGCTGCTCGCGTGGCCGCTATCGCCGCCAAACAGGGCAAGCCCGCGATCCTGCGTCTGGCGGTTGAGGGTGGTGGCTGTTCGGGCTTCCAGTATCGGTTCGGCTTGGCCGATATGGTGGAAAGCGACGATCTGGCGGTCGAGCGCGATGGCGTGACGCTGGTAGTCGATGATGTCAGCCTGGACCTGGTGCGCGGATCGGCGGTTGATTTCGTCTCCGACCTTGGCGGGGCCGCGTTCAAGGTGACGAACCCTAACGCCACGGCCGGATGTGGATGCGGGACCAGCTTTTCGGTTTGATCTCTGTCTTCACCTCTCTAGGGATGCTGGGGAGGAGACCATTTGGCCATGCGCATCGCCACCTTCAATATCAACGGTATCAAGGCGCGCTTGCCGCGTCTGGTGGAATGGCTGGAGGAAACACGGCCCGACATTGCCTGCCTTCAGGAAATCAAGACGTCTGACGAAACCTTCCCGGAGAAGGATATCGAGGTGGCGGGCTATGGCGCGATCTGGCACGGGCAAAAGGGCTTTAACGGAGTCGCGATTTTGGCGCGCGGCGAGGTACCGGTGGAGGTCCGTCGTGGGCTGGAGGGCGAACCGGAAGACGAGCATAGCCGCTATCTGGAAGCTGATGTGAAGGGCGTGCGCGTCGCCAGTATCTACCTGCCCAACGGCAATCCGCAGCCGGGGCCGAAATTCGACTATAAGCTGCGCTGGATGAAGCGATTGCGCGCGCGCGCGGCGGAAATCTGGGGCGAGGAAGTGCCCGCGATCCTGGCAGGGGACTATAATGTCATCCCGTTCGACCGCGACACTTATTCGGTGAAGGCGATGGAGAATGACGCGCTGATGCAGCCCGAAAGCCGCGCCGCCTATCGCGCGATGATGGGCGACGGGTGGACCGATGCGCTGGCGAGCCGCCATCCGGCGGGCGGCGTATGGACCTATTGGGACTATCAGATGAATGCCTGGCCGCGGGATGCGGGCTTTCGCATCGATCATTTGCTGCTTAGTCCGGCTGCCGCCGATCGGCTGGTCGACGCGCAGGTGGACAAGGATTTTCGCGGGCGGGAGAAGGCGAGCGACCATGCGCCGACCTGGATCAATTTGCGCGATGTCGGGTAATTATACCCGGATATATTGACTTAATAAAATCCGGGTAATAAATACTGTGTCAGAGGAGATCTGACATGCTACGGACTTTGACGGCCTTTGCAGGCGATATCTGGATCGGCACCGGCGATGAGGTTGAAGTGCGCGCGGCGGTGCTGGCGCTGGGAGATGGCGCACAGAATGTTCTGCTGTTCGACGATGCGACGGGCAAGCAGGTGGATATTGACCTGCGCGGCGATGCGCGGGCGTCCGACGAGGCGCCGCGCGGGCGAGGACGCCCCAAGCTGGGCGTGCAACCGCGCGAGGTGACGCTGCTGCCACGGCACTGGGACTGGCTGGCGGCGCAACCGGGGGGAGCATCCGCGACCCTCCGCAAGCTGGTCGAGGCGGCGCGCAAGGCGGAGGCAGGCAGCACCACGCCCCGCGCGGCGATGGATGCGGCCTATCATTTCATGACGGCGATGGCGGGCGATCGGACGGGGTATGAAGTGGCGATCCGGGCGCTTTATGCGCGCGATGCAATGGGCTTTGCGGATGCGACTGAAGCGTGGGCGAGCGGGGTACGGGATCATGCGCGTGGGCTGGCGGGGCCAGCTTTTGGGTGAGGCTGCGCCGTTTTTAATTACCTGACGCTGTCAGCTGTGTCCGCAGATTTTGCAGAGTCTTCTCTTTCACCGGGGGCAAGTCGCGGGCCGGTTTGCCTTTGCGGAGGCGTTTGCGGTCCTTTTCTGATGGGTCGATGTTGCGGACGCGCACGGGGGCGTGGCCGCGGGCGCGGATGCCTAGCTGTTCGGCGGCTCCGCGGGACAGGTCGATGATGCGTCCGTTGCGGGCGAAGGGGCCACGGTCGTTGATGCGGACGATGATGCGGCGGCCCGTTTCCAGCGCGGTGACTTCGACATAGGTGGGCAGCGGCAGCGTTGTGTGCGCGGCGGTGATCCAGGCCGGATGAAACTTCTCGCCATTGGCGGTGCGGTTGCCGGACTCGCTGCCATACCAGCTGGCATAACCCAGCATGTCATAAGTAGGGTCGGCGGCGGGCACATAAGTGGTGCCCCGTACTGCATAGGGGCGGCCGATCTTTACGGGCGTGTCGCTGACGGGACGGAAATTACCGCCGGCGCAGGCGGACAGGATCAACAGGGCTGTCGCGGCGCTGGCGGTACGGGCCGTTCTTCGGAGTGTTCGCATGGGGCGGACCCTAGCGATGCACGTCGCGGGGATAAAGGCTGTTCAGCCGATATGGCGGCGCAGGCCATCTTGCCACAGGGCGATGCGGTCCGTGCGGACGCTTTCCTGCATGTTCGGGGTGAAATGCGTCACGGTGCCCCGCATGGCGATGGCGTCCTCCAGCGAGGCGTAGAGGCCCGCGCCGACGCCCGCGAGCATAGCGGCGCCGAGCGCGGTCGTCTCGGTATCGGCGGGGCGCTCGACGGGCAGGGCGAGAATATCGGCCAGATCCTGCGCCATCCAGTTATTGGCGCTCATGCCGCCGTCAATTCGCAGCATTGTCCAGCCCGCGCCATCGGCGGCGAAAGCGGATTGCAGGTCGTGGCACTGGTGGGCGAGCGATTCCATCGCTGCACGGACGATATGCGCGCGGCTCGTGCCTTGCGTCAGACCGGTGAGGACGCCCTTTGCATCCGGGCGCCAATGCGGTGCGCCCAGACCCGCGAGGGCGGGGAGGAAGAGGACGCCGCCATTGTCATGCACGGCGCGGGCGAGTTGTTCGCTCTCGCCCGCCGTGCGGATGACGCCCAGTTCGTCGCGCAGCCATTTGATGAGGCTGCCCGCGACGAAGACCGACCCTTCGAGCGCGTAGGTGCGCTGGCCTCCCTGCTGACACAGGATCGTGCCGAGCAGTCGGTGGGACGAGCGGGGGAGGGTCGCCCCCATATTGGTGAGGATGAACGCGCCGGTGCCGAAGGTTGCCTTCGTATCACCGACGCTGAGGCAGTGCTGGCCGATGGTCGCCGATTGCTGGTCACCCGCGAGGCCGCAAATCGGGATGGCTGCGCCCAGCAGGGCGGGGTCGCAGTGGCCAAGGTCGCCCAATGTGTCGACGATGGCAGGCAGCGCCGCGCGGGGCACGCCGAACAGGCCAAGCAGATCCTCGTCCCAATCCGCGCCATCAAGGGCAAGCAACTGGGTGCGGCTGGCGTTGCTGGCGTCGGAGATGTGGAGACCGCCGGTCAGCTTCCAGACGAGCCAGCTTTCCACCGTGCCCAGCGCCAGCCGGTCGCCCAGCGCGCGCGCTTGCGGGACATTGTCCAATATCCAGCGCATCTTCGTACCCGAAAAATAGGGGTCGATGACCAGGCCAGTGCGGGTCTGGAGCATGTCTTCATGCCCCGCCTCACGCAGTTCGACGCAGCGGGGCGCGGTGCGGCGGTCCTGCCAGACGATGGCGCGGGTGATCGGCTCGCCGGTCTGTCGGTCCCAGGCGACAACCGTTTCGCGCTGGTTGGTGATGCCTAGCGCGGCGATGCGGTCGGCACCGCCCGCTTGCGCGATCACCTGCCGCGCGCAGGCCAGCGTCTTGTTCCAGATTTCGGCGGCGTCATGTTCGACATGACCGGGATGGGGATAATATTGGGTCAGTTCTTGCTGGGCGATGTGCAGGATCGCGCCATCGGGCGCATAGACAATGGCCCGGGTGGAGGTGGTCCCTTCGTCGAGGACCAGGATATATTGTCCGCTCACAGCGCTTCACCCAGATGGTTTTTCAATGTTTCGACCTGTGCGGCGTCAAGGCGCAGGCCAAGTTTTGTCCGCCGCCAGAGGATGTCGTCGGCGGTTGTCGCCCATTCCTGCGCGGTCAGATAATCGACTTCGGCGGCGCTGAGGCCGTAGCCGAAATCCTGGCCCAGCATTGCGGCGTCGGTCGCCTTGTCCAGCCAGACCTGAGCACGGGTGCCATAGGCGCGGGCGATGCGGTCGAGGCTATTGGGTGCGAGGAAAGGGTAAGCGCGGGCAAGGTCCGCCTTCAGCCTGTCGATACCATCTATCGGGAAATCGCCACCAGGAAGCGGAGCGGTGGCGGTCCAGTCATCGCCGGTCAACGCGTCGATATGAGGCTTGAGCTTCTCCACCGCATCCTTGGCCAGATGGCGATAGGTGGTGATCTTGCCGCCGAAGATGGAGAGAAGCGGGGCGTTGCCATCATCGTTCAGGTCCAGCTCGAAACTATAGCCGCGCGTGGCCGCCTCGGGTTTGCCTGAGCCATCGTCGATCAGCGGGCGGACGCCGGAATAGGTCCACACCACATCGGCAGGCGTAATGGCCTTGGCGAAATAGGCGTTGGCAGCGTCGCAGAGATAGGCGATTTCCTCCGCGCTTGCATGCACATCGCTTAAAGGACCGTGATGGTCGCGGTCGGTGGTGCCGATCAGGGTGAAGTCATGATGATAGGGAATGGCGAAGAAGATGCGGCCATCGGGGATCTGGAAGAAATAGGCGTAGGGGTGGTCGAACAGGCGCGGTACGACGATGTGCGAGCCGCGCACCAACCGGATTTTGCGGTCGGTGGGTTGGCCCGCGCGGCCGAGCAGGTCGAGGACCGAGGGACCGGCGGCGTTTACGATGGCTTTGGCGCGGTAGTTGTCCGCGCCGCTGTGGATCAGCCATTCGCCGCCGATCCGTTCGATGCGATCGACGGGGGTGCGGGTGCGGATGGTAGCACCCCGGTCGGCAGCGTCGCGGGCGTTGAGGATGACGAGGCGCGCATCGTCCACCCAGCCGTCCGAATAGACGAAGGCGGGGCCGAAGCCGGGCTTGAGCGCCTTGCCTGCCTCATGGCTATGGAGGTCGATTGACCGGGTGGCGGGCAGGGCTTTGCGACCGCCGATATGGTCGTAGAGGAACAGGCCGAGGCGCAATAGCCAGCGGGGGCGCAACCCCTTCACAAGCGGCAGAACGAAGCGCATCGGCCCGATGATGTGCGGGGCTATGGCCCAGAGCCGTTCGCGTTCGGACAAGGATTCGCGCACCAGACCGAACTCATAATGTTCAAGATAGCGCAGGCCGCCATGGATGAGCTTGGTCGAGGCCGAGGAGGTGCCGCTCGCCAGATCGCCCTTTTCCAGCAGCAAGACTTGCGCGCCCCGACCCGTCGCGTCGCGGGCGATGCCGCAGCCATTCACGCCGCCGCCGATGATCGCGATATCGTAAAGGGGGTCGTTCATACCGTTTTTCACAGGATCATCATGCTGAACGCCGTCGCGACGAGCAAGGAGGCAATGGTCGCCGCAACCACAGGCATCGCCGCGCGCCAGCCCATCTGCATGATGAGGTCGAGGCGCGAGCGCATTGCGGTTGCGGTGACAGCCAGCAGCAGCAGCGCTTTCGACAGGATCAGGCTGATATGGGCGACCGGCGCCGGCACGGCGACGAGCGAGTTCAGCACCACCACCGCCAGAAACAGGGTGATGAACCAGGGCATGGCGAGTTTCCTGATCCAGCTACGCCCCGACGCACCGTCATCGGCGACCAGCACCGACACGATCGCGACGACCGGGGCGAGCAGGGCGACGCGGGACAGTTTGACGATGGTGGCATAGCTGCCTGCCGTATCGGAATAGGCATAGCCCCCGCCGATCGCCTGCGCGACGTCATGGATTGACGCGCCGATCAGAAAGCCTGCCTGCCGGTCGTCCAGATGGAGCAGGCCTGCGAGTGGTGGATAGAAGGACATGGCCAGCGCGCTGGCGAGCGAGATGACGACCAGCGTCAGGGCGAACTGCCCCTGGCTGATGCGTCGGCCGCCGAGCACGCCGAACAAAGCGAGCGCGGCTGACGCGCCGCAGATGGCGGTCGCCCCACCCGCAAGCAGGCCGAGGGCGGCGCTCTGGCCGGTCAACCGCGCGACCAGCAGGGCCGCGCCCATCGCGCCTGCCATCACCAACAGCAAGGCCAGGAAGGGGATAGGGCCAAGCCCTCCGATCTGGGCGATGGTGACTTGCGTGCCGAGGACGACGATGCCCCAGCGCAGGCAGGTCTTTGACGCGAAGTCGAGGCCGGGATGCGTCCGTGCCTCACTGGTCACGAAGTTCAATGAGAGGCCGATGAGCAGGCCCATGAGGATGATCGGTGCGCCATAATGTTCAGAAAGCCAGGCCGCCGCGATGCTGGCGATGCCGCAGATGGCGATACCGGGCCAGAGAAGTTTCCAGTTGTCGAGGCGACTGCGCGACGGCGCCGGGCCGATCTGGTCGGCCAGGAACATTTCACCATAAAGGTCGCCGGCATGATCTGCGCTCACCTGTCCTCGCCCCTTTAGTCCTGCACCTTGCGGAAGATACTTGCTGTATGTCCTGCGGTGTCATATCGACGTGTATGGCGATGCGCGCAATGGAGCAAGAGCTTTGCGTGCGCGCCCGCAAAATAGGGCCATAAAATGTCGTCGATCTCAAGCGACGATCTGTGGGAGAGCGATGCATGACCTTGTTGCCAGAATCCCCAACATCACCGCCGTCAGCGCTCTCGCAGCCTGCAGTCGAGCCGGGCGCGGTGCGTGCGCAGAATATGCTGATCGGCCTTATCTTTCTGGCGACGGCGCTTAACTATGTCGACCGGCAGGTGCTGGCGCTGTTGAAACCGATGCTGGAGGCGGAGTTCCACTGGACCGACCAGCAATTCGCGCATCTGGGGTCGATCTTCCAGTTGGCGGCGGCGGCCTCGCTGCTGGGCGTGGGCTGGTTCGTCGATCGGTTCGGCGTGCGGTTCGCTTATGGTTTTGCGGTCGCAATCTGGAGTCTGGCGGGCATGGCGCATGCACTGGCCTCCACCGTACAGCAATTCGTGATCGCGCGCGCCGTGTTGGCGACGGCGGAGTCGGTGAACACGCCCGCCGCGATGAAGACGGCAGCGATCTACCTGCCGATCCAGCGGCGTTCCATCGGCATCGGCATCATCAACACCGCGCCCAATATCGGCGCGATCCTGACGCCGCTGCTGATCCCGCCCTTCGCCATCGCCTTTGGCTGGAAGGCGGCGTTCATCGTCACCGGCGGGCTGGGGCTGGTGTGGCTGATCCTGTGGCAGTGGAATACGCGCAAGCTGACGCCCATAGCGGGGCAGACGGCGACGACGCGGGGTAAGGTCGAGTGGCGGGCGATCCTGTCCGACCGGCGCAGTTGGACTGTGGTGGGGGCCAAGGCGCTCACCGATCTGGTCTGGTGGTTCGTGCTGTTCTGGACCCCAGATTTCTTCGCGCGGCAGTTCGGGTTGAGCCAGGGCGCGCTGGGCTGGCCGATCGCGATCATCTTCACGCTGGCGGCCTTGGGGGCAGTGAGCAGCGGGGCATTGTTCCCGGCGCTTCTGCTGCGCGGCCTGTCGGTCAACGCCGCGCGCAAGGGCGCGATGCTGGCCTTTGCGCTGATCGTGCTGGTCATGCCGCTGGCGATGACGGCGTCAAGCCCGTGGATCGCGGCGCTCTTCATCGGGTTGGGATTGTTCGCGCATCAGGGCTTTTCCACCAATATTTTCGGCATGGCGACGGAGATCATCCCCACCCGTCGGATCGCCACGGTCATCGCGCTGGGCGCGATTGGCGGAAATCTGACGGGGACGGGGATCATCGAATTTGCAGGCTGGTCGCTGGACCATGGTCTTGGCTATGCGCCGCTGTTTGTGGTGTGCGGGTCGGCCTATCTGGTGGCGCTGGCGTTCATTCACCTGATGCAGCCCAGGCTGGTGCCCGCGGAGGATTAGAGTGATTTCCAGTCAGATGACTTCATCTGACGGTTAAGAAATCGCGGCAAGCCAAAAAATCCAGGCCAAAAGGAAACCCCCGGCGCAGGGCACGCCGGGGGTTTTTTGTGAGGCGATGAAGGAGCGGGGCACGTGCAGTCGCCCCGCTGCTCAGTTGAACCGCACTCGCAAATTCAGGCCCGCATAGCGATCGGCATCGCGGGGGATCATCAGACGCTGGCCCGCCGTGGTGTTGAGCAGCACATAGCTGTCGTCCAATATGTTCCTGACCATGAAGGTCAGGCGATAGCGGTCTTCCGCGTCGGAGAAGCCGACGCTGGCATTCCACAGGCCGTAGGGATCGATCGGGCCGCTTTCGCCCAGATCCGAAAACTGGCTGCTGACGTGGCGCCAATCGCTCGACAGATACATCTTCAGCGGGCCGAGATCAGCGTCATAGTCCGCGCCGACGGTGTAGCTGAATTTGGGTGCCAGCGGCAGGCGGGTGCCGTCGCGGGCGTCGGGCGCATTGGTGAGCGGGTTGGGATTGAACTTGCGGACCCGCGCATCGGCATAGGCGGCGTTGGCGCGGAAGGTCAGACCTTGGGTCGGTGCGAAGGTGGCGTCGACCTCGAACCCCTTGGACCGCACAGTGCCTGCGTTGGTGAGGTTGGTGACGACCGCGCCGTTCAGCAGGACGAAATTGTTCGCCTGAAACCCGTCATAGTCGACCAGAAAGGCGGAGGCGTTCACCTGTAGCTTGCGGTCGAAGAACTGGCTCTTGAAGCCGATTTCGTAGCTGTTGGAGGTTTCCGGGTCGATCGGCGTCGAGTTGGTCGGCGCGGTGTGGTTGAAGAAGACGTTGAACGCCGGTCCCTTATAGCCGCGCGTATAGCTGGCATAGAGCATGACGTCCCGCGCCACATCATATTGCAGCACCGCCTTGCCGGAGAAATTATTGGCGCTGGTGTTGCCCCGCGACAGGTTGGTGCCGTTGCCGCCGGTGGCGATGGTGCCGCCCGCGCCGACGCCCGAAAGGCCTGCGCCAGCGGCGGGCAGGCCCGTCGTGGCGTTCACCGAGGGCGCGCGGAAATGGGTGTAGGATACGCTGTCATGCGTATAGCGACCGCCCAGTGTGAAACGCAGCGCGGGTGTGAATTCATAGGTGCTTTGGCCGAACAGCGCCCAGTTGCGGAACGATACGTCGCTGCGCGAGGTAGCGGTGGGGAAAAGCGTGTTGACCGGATCGGCAAGGTTGCACGGCTGCGCGCCCGTTACCGGATCGACCGGCGAGGTGGACGTCGTGCAGGTCACGTCACGGCGGGTGAAATCCTGGCTGTTCTTCGAATACCAGAGGAAACCGCCGACCTGATAGGTCAGCGCCTGATTCTGGGGCGAAGCCAGGCGGACTTCGGCGGAAAGCTGATCGGTCTCCACCGTGCCATTGTCGTGCAGTTCCGGTGTGCCGACGATCGCGCGGGGCAGGAAGTCGCCGTCGCGGATTTCTGTGTTCTTCCAGTTGCGATAGCCGGTGATGATGCTGACCGTGTGATCGGCGAACGTGTCGATGTCGGCGTTGAGTGTAAAGCTATATTGCCGATCGAGCGAGCGGGTGACGAGGTTCTGGTTGACGGTGCGGGTATCTTCGCCCTGCGGTATGATGCCCAGTTCCGCGTCGATAACCGGCCCCCGCGACACGCCCGTCACTTCGGCGCAGCAATTGTCGTCAGCCTTGAAATAGTCGGCGATCAGGCGAAGGCGGCCGCCTTCTCCATCATAGTCGATCAGGCCGCGCGCGCCATAATGTTCGTAGCCGTTCACATCCTTCTTGCGGCCACCATAGATGTTGGTGAGGTTGCCCGCATAATTGCCGTAAAAGCCGGTGACGCGGCCGGTGAGGTTTTCACCAAGCGGGCCGGACAAGGTCAGGCGGCCACGATATTCCTCGTCGGTCGTGCCGGAAATATTGGCTTCTGCTTCGAAATCCTTGGTGCCGCCCTTTGACACGATGTTGACCAGGCCTGCCGACGCATTTTTGCCGAACAGCGTTCCCTGCGGGCCGCGCAGAACCTCAAGTCGGTCGAAATCGACGAGGTCGAGGAAGGATTGGCCCGAACGGCTCAGCACGATGCCGTCGACAACGGTGGACACACTGGGTTCGGCGGCGACCGAGAAACTGATGGTGCCGACGCCGCGCATCACGATCGCGCTGTTGGCGCTGGTCGTGCCCTTGCGGAAAGTGACGGAGGGGACGATCGCAGTGATGTCTTCCAGGCTTTTTGCGCCTGCGCGATTGAAGGCTTCGCCGGTGACTGCACTGATGGCGATGGGGACGTCCTGAAGATTCTGCTCAACCTTTTGAGCAGTCACGACAATATCCTGCACCTGGGCGTAAGCGGGCGAGAGCACCGCCAGCGCAAGGATGGAAACCGAGAGGCCGAGCGCGTTGCGCGCCTTTTGGCCTGTGGACTGTGCCGAAATCGTCATTCTCCCCTCCTAAAACCCATGCGACCCAAAGGCCCTGATGTCCGCAGGTTGTCCTGTTGGTTGGTTGTTCTCTTGATTGAGACTGGTATTTATGTCAAGCGGTGTCATATCAGACAGGGCGGTTGCAGCGCGCCCTGCTGCACAAGAACCACAATAGGGAGCCGGATCGTGACGCTGACTTTTGTCCTTCAGGAAGATGGCTTTGCCTGCCTGCTGGCTGGACAGGAGATCCTGCGCAGCACGTCCGATCACCCGGCTTTTTCGATCGCGCGGGGCCAACCCGACATTCGCATGGTGCGGGGCAATTTTGCGATTAGCGACGCGCCAATGGATCGAGTCGCACTGATTCATGCGCGGATGGACGCGGGCGATCTGCTGTTGTCCGCGCAGGCGGAGGGCGCGCCTCTGTTGCGGGTAAGCGCGGCGGGCGGAGCGCTGGATATCACAACGCTGGAACCCGGTTGGGACCGTTTGTGGATCGAGCTTGTCGCGCAACCGGACGAGCATGTCTGGGGCGGCGGCGAGCAGATGAGCTATCTCGACCTGTCGGGCCGCCGCTTCCCGATCTGGACCAGCGAGCCGGGGGTCGGACGCGACAAAAGTACGGATCTCACCAGGCTGATGGATGAGCAGGGCATGGCGGGCGGCGATTATTGGTGGACCAATTATCCGCAGCCGACCTTCCTGTCGTCGCGCCTTTATGCCTGCCATGTCGATAGCAGTGCTTATTCGGTTCTGGACTTTACCGATCCCGACCATCACCGGCTGGAGGTTTGGGAAGGGCGGGTCACGCTGGAATTTTTCACCGCGCCGGACCTGATTGGGCTGGTTGGGCAACTCAGTACGCGTTTTGGCCGTCAGCCTGCCTTGCCAGACTGGGCGATCGGCGGGGCGATTGTGGGCCTGAAGGATGGCGATAAGAGCTTCGCGCGGCTTGAGACGATCATGGAAGCGGGGGCGGCAATCAGTGGCCTGTGGTGCGAGGACTGGATCGGTATTCGCCAGACCAGTTTCGGGCGGCGACTGTTCTGGGACTGGTCATGGAACGATGCGCGCTACCCTGACCTGCCTGCGCGCATTGCCGATCTGGCGGCGCGGAGCGTGCGGTTTCTGGGCTATGTGAACCCCTATCTGGCCAATGATGGCGTGCAATATCAGGAAGCTGTGGCCGGGGGCTATCTGGCGCTGCGGCAGGAGGGTGACGAGCCTTATCTGGTCGATTTTGGCGAGTTTGATTGTGGGGTCGTGGACTTCACCAACCCCGCGGCGATGGACTGGTTCGCCGAGCGGGTGATCGGGCAGGAGATGCTGGATTTCGGCCTGTCAGGCTGGATGGCGGACTTCGGCGAATATCTGCCCGTCGATCTGCGGCTGCATGATGGCAGCGACCCGATGCTGATGCATAATCGCTGGCCGGTGTTGTGGGCGGAGGCGAATGCGCGGGCGGTGGTCTCTCGCGGCAAGACGGGCGAGGCGGTGTTCTTCATGCGCGCGGGCTTTTCGGGCGTGCAGGCGCATTGCCCGCTGCTGTGGGCAGGGGACCAGTCGGTCGATTTCACCCGGCATGACGGCATCAACACGGTTATCACCGCCGCGCTGTCGGCGGGGCTGGTCGGCAATGCTTACTCGCATAGCGATGTGGGCGGTTATACCAGCCTGCACGGCAATGTGCGGACCGTCGATTTGATGATGCGCTGGTGCGAACTGGGCGCTTTTTCTCCGGTAATGCGGAGCCATGAGGGCAACAGGCCTGACGACAATATGCAGATCGATTCCAGTCCTGAATTGCTGGCGCAGTTCGCGGCCATGTCGCGGGTGCATGCGGCGCTTGCGCCCTATGTGCGGCATGTGAGCGATCAGGCGGTGGCGACCGGCTTGCCGGTGCAACGGCCCTTGTTCCTCCACTATTTCGAGGAGCGGCTGTTCGGGGTGCAGGACCAATATCTTTACGGCGCCGACCTGCTGGTCGCGCCGGTGATCGAGGCGGAGGCGAGCGCGCGTTCCGTCATCCTGCCGGGCGACGGGATGTGGCGTCATCTCTGGTCGGGCGCGGATTATGCGCCTGGCACGCATGTCATCAACGCGTCCTATGGGCAGCCGCCGGTTTTCTATCGCCCACAGAGCGATTTCGCGCCACTATTCGCCTCTTTTGCCGGGGGGGCAGGGGCATGAGCGAGCGATCCAATATCCGCGACGTATCTGCGCGCGCAGGCGTATCGGTAAAGACCGTCAGCCGGGTGCTGAACGGACATCGCTATGTCAGCCAGGACACGAAAGATCGCGTGGAAAAGGCGATGCGGGAACTGGATTTTCGGCCCAGCATCGCCGCGCGCATATTGGCAGGCACCAAGTCCGGCCAGATCGCGCTGATCTACGACAATCACAGCCCCTATTATATGAACCAGGTCCAGATGGGTTGTTGGGAGGGCTGTCATCAGGCGGGGATGCGGCTGCTGGCCCAGCCGGTCGATGTGACCGACGCGACCGTGGGTGATCAGGTGCGCGGGCTGGTGACGGAAACGCATGTCGATGGCGTCATCCTGTCCTCCCCCGTTACCGACTGCGTGCCGGTGCTGAAGGCGCTCGACGGCATGGACATTCCCTTCGTGCGGATTTCGCCGGGGACCAATCATGCGATGACATCGTCCGTGTTCATGGATGATGCGCAGGCCGCCGACGACATGACGACCTACCTCATCAACAAGGGGCACCGGCTGATCGGATTCATCAAGGGCCATAGCAACCATATGGCGTCGGAAGAGCGACTGTTCGGCTATCGCCGGGCGCTGGACCGGGCGGGGATCGGGTTCGAGCCAGCGCTGGTCGCGGCGGGCGCGTTTGATTTCGACAGCGGCGTCGCGGCGGCCCACCATTTTCTGAGCAGCCCGCGTCGCCCGACCGCGATCTTCGCCAGCAATGACGACATGGCCGCGGGCGTATTGTCGGTCGCGCATGACATGGGCCTGTCCGTGCCCGAAAACCTGTCGGTGACGGGCTTCGATGATACGACGCTGGCCCGCATGGTCTGGCCGCAACTGACCACGATCCATCAACCAACCCGCGAACTGGCGCTCGCCGCCACCCAATTGCTGCTGGAGGGCGTTCAGTTGACGCACCGCCGGCTGCCCCACGCACTGATC
The DNA here is from genome assembly GCF_037154075.1 of Sphingobium aromaticiconvertens. Taxonomy (NCBI): domain Bacteria; kingdom Pseudomonadati; phylum Pseudomonadota; class Alphaproteobacteria; order Sphingomonadales; family Sphingobiaceae; genus Sphingobium; species Sphingobium aromaticiconvertens. Next base: position 4,663,568 of record NZ_JBANRJ010000001.1, on the reverse strand, counting down.
GAGCGCGCGTCCGTCGCGACGATCAACCCCGACATCATTACCTGACAGGATAGATATGAAACTTCTGCCCCTTCCCGACGCTCGCCGCCCGCTGGGCAAGAGCGGTATTACCGTGTCCGCGCTCGCCTGGGGTAACTGGCGGTTGTGCGGCGACGATGTGGGGGCGGTCGGGCGGTTGCTCCATGCGGCGCTGGACGCGGGCATCGACTTTATCGACACGGCCGACATTTATGGGCCGGATAATGGGGAACCGTTCGGAGCGTCCGAGCAGTTGCTGGGCCGTGCTCTGGCGGCTGAACCGGGGCTGCGAGCCCGGATCGTTCTGGCGACCAAGGGCGGCATTTCGATGGGCGTGCCCTATGACTCGAGCGCGGCTTATCTGGGTGCGGCGATCGACGCATCGCTGGCCCGGCTGGGCACCGGTCATGTCGACCTGTGGCAGATACACCGGCCCGATATCCTGACGCACCCGTCGGAAATTGCGCGCGTGATCGAGGACGCGCACAAGGCAGGCAAGATTCGTAGCTTTGGCGTGTCCAATTTCACCGTCAGCCAGATTGCGACGTTGCAGCAATATTTGACCCTGCCGATCGTATCGACCCAGCCCGAACTGTCGCCGCTGAAACTGGCACCGATCGAAAATGCCGAACTGGATCAGGCGATCGCAATGGACATGGCGGTCATGGCGTGGTCGCCGCTGGGTGGCGGGCGGATCGCCGCGCCAGCCGATCCGAGAGCGCAGGCGGTGGCCGATGCGCTCGACGCGGTCGCGGCGGATTTTGGCGTGTCGCGGACGGCGGCGGCCTATAGCTGGATCATGGCGCACCCGGCGCGCTGTATTCCCATCGTTGGATCACAAAAGGCAGACCGGATCGCGGAAGCTGCCGACGCGCTCAAGGTCCGCTGGACCCGCGCGCGTTGGTACGCGGTATTGGTCGCAGCAAAAGGAGAGCCACTTCCATGAACGACATTGGCATGACGGGTCCAAGCGAAGCCAGGGCCTGCGAAGTAAGTTGGTTTTCGGCGCTGTGCGACGATGATTATGAATTTCTGGGCCAGCCCGATCCGATGCTTGCATCCAGTTGGGAGCATTGCCGCAATATCGTGATGCAGGCGGAAAAGGGCGGGTTCGACAATATCCTGCTGCCGTCCGGCTACCAGTTGGGCATTGATACGACCATGTTCGCGGGCGCGATCGCGCCGCTGGTACAAAGGATGCGCCTGCTTTGGGCCGTCCGCATGGGCGAGGATTGGCCGCCGCAACTGGCGCGCCGCATCGCCACGCTGGACCGCATATTGGGCGGGCGGCTGACCGTCAACATCATCTCATCCGACCTGCCGGGCGAGAAGCTGGAGAGCAAGCCGCGTTACCAGCGCACGCTGGAGGTCATGCAGATATTGAAGATCATGTTGTCCGGCGAGTATCTGAAATATAAGGGCGAGTTTTACGATCTCGATCTCGCACCGCCAAGGATCGGCACCGTGTCGGGCAAATGCCCGCCGCTCTATTTCGGCGGCCTGTCGGAAGATGCGCGCGAAGCGGCGGCGCAGGGCTGCGATGTGTATCTGATGTGGCCCGACACGATGGAAAAGACGCGTGAGACGATTGCCGACATGACCGCCCGCGCGACGAAGCATGGCCGTAGCCTCAAATTCGGCTATCGCGCCCATGTGATCGTGCGGGAAACGGAGGAGGAGGCGCGCGCCTATGCCGACCGGCTGCTGTCGAAACTGGATGCCGACGCCGGTGAGGCGATCCGGCAGAAGTCGCTCGACAGCGCCAGCGTGGGCGTGACGCGACAAGCGGAACTGCGGTCGGCAGCGGGCGGCGATGGCTTTGTCGAGGATAATTTGTGGACCGGGATCGGCCGGGCGCGGTCGGGCTGCGGCGCGGCAATCGTCGGCAATCCCGATCAGGTGCTGGCGAAGCTGCGTGCCTATCAGGCCGAAGGGATCGACGCCTTCATACTGTCAGGCTATCCCCATGCGGCGGAGGCGGACCTGTTTGCGCGCCATGTGCTGCCGCATATCGAGCATGGGCCGCTGACGCTTTAGCACCGCAACGAACGAGGGAGACGGGCATGGACCGGTTCGATTCGATGCTGGCGCGGACGATAGCGCGGCGACGCCTGCTGGTTGGCGGCGCGCTGGGCGTTGCGACGGCAAGTGCGGCATTGGCGCAGGACGGCCTCGTCCGGCTGGCGATGAAGGGCGGGCCGGACCAGCGCCCACTGTCCGGCGACTTTCCCGGCAAGGGGACGATGATCGTCCAGCGCAACCGGCCGCCCCTGCTGGAAACACCGATGGACGTGTTCGACAAAAATGTATTCACCCCGAATGATCGCTTCTTCGTGCGCTGGCATTGGGCCGATATTCCGACGGATGTCGATGCGACAAAATTTCGTCTGTCCGTCACCGGGGGCAGGCGGCCCTTATCCTTCTCACTGCCCGACCTGCTGAAGCTGCCGCGCATCTCCTATGCGGCGGTCAATCAATGTTCGGGCAACAGCCGTGGATTTTTCCAGCCGCGCGTGCCGGGCGCGCAATGGGCGCATGGGGCGATGGGCAATGCGCTTTGGGAAGGCGTGGCGCTGAAAACGCTGCTGGAGGCGGCGGGTATCGAGCGGGGGGCAAGCGCGGTACGCTTTGGCGGGCTGGACAAGCCGCTGACCGATGTCGACGCATTCGAAAAATCGCTGGCTTTGCCGCATGCGATGGATGGCGAAGTGATGGTCGCCTTTGCCATGAATGGTGAGCAGTTGCCGCTGCTCAATGGCTTTCCGTTGCGGTTGATCGTGCCGGGCTGGTATTCGACCTATTGGGTCAAGGCGCTCAACCATATCGCGCTGATCGATGGGCCGGACGAGAATTATTGGATGGCGAAGGCCTATCAGATTCCCGCAACACCGGGCGCTAATGTGCCGCCGGGCACGGAGACCTTCCCCAAGACCCCGATCAGCGCGATGAACGCGCGGTCCTGGATCACGAATGTGGAGCCGGGCGCACGGCTGGCCTATCGTCCGCGCCTGCCGGTGGGGGGGATTGCCATGGGCGGCGATAAGGGCGTCAAGCGCGTGGAGGTGTCCGCCGATGGCGGTGCTAGTTGGCAGGACGCGACGCTGGGACCGGATGAGGGGCGCTACAGTTTCCGCCGTTTTGCCAGCGCTTTGCCGATCCGGGTGCGAGGGCCGATGACGTTGATGAGCCGCTGCACCAACAGCGACGGCGCGGTCCAGCCGATGGCGGCCAACTGGAACCCCGGCGGCTATATGCGCAATTGCGTCGAAGCCTGCCCGGTCATGATCGTTTGAGGGGGATGTCGATGCGTCTGTCGTTCGCCCTTTTGGGGCTTGGTCTGCTTGGCGCCTGTGGCGGGGAGCCGTCAGGTGAGGCGGATGCCTCCGTCGCGCCCCTCGCCACGATCCGGTCGGACAGCATCGCGCTGCCTGCCGATGAAGAAACATTTGGCGAGGGGCCGCAGGCGGCCTTGCTGAACGGCAGGTGCCTTGCCTGTCATTCTGTGACGATGATCCGTTATCAGCCGCCGCTCGACCGCAAGCAATGGACCGCCACCGTCGACAAGATGCGCGAAGCCTATCGCGCGCCGATCGAGCCGGGCGAAACGGAGGCGATTGTGGATGCGCTGATGGCGAAGGCGCCGTCGCGGCGTTAAAGCGTCCGCGCCTCGCGTATGACGAGCACTGGCACGCCATCGCGCACCGGGAAGGCGAGGGCGGCGGCATCCGACACCAGTTCACCGCTCGACGCGTCCCAGCGCAGGGGTGTGCGGGTAACGGGACAGACCAGTTTTGCCAGCAGCCATGGGTCGATGGGAGACGCGTCGCTCATTGCATGGTCGCGCTGCCGTCGCGTTCCGTGCGGCCGAAAAACTGCATCAACTGGATGGTCTTGTCGGCGCGATCGCTCAGCGTATCGGCCTCAAGCAATATCTGTTTGGCCGCAGCGTCAAAGGGAGCGATCTGGGCGATGCCGTTGACGAGGGAGGCGTCGTCCAGCCGCGAAACGGCAGTCCAGTCGACGACATAGCCCTGCGCTTCGGCAAAGCGGCGGGCTTCCTGTTCCAGCGCCGCGCGCTCGATCGCCGCCAATATGTCGTGGCCATCGTCCGTCACATCCTCAACCTCGCCCTCAATCTGGCGAAAGGGCGTGGTCACGTCCAACTCGCGCAGGACATGAAAGCGAGAGATGCCATTGAGGACGATGTTGAAGCGCCCATCCTCCAACGCCTCGATATCGGCGATATGGCCAACGCACCCGACCGTGAACAGCATTGGCACCACTCCCCCTCCACGCGGCTGGATCATGCCGATCCGCCGATCGCGCGCCATCGCGTCGTGGATGAGCGCGCGGTAGCGCGGCTCAAAGATATGGAGCGGCAACTGCATCCCCGGCAGGAGCAGCGCGCCCGCGAGGGGGAAGATGGAGATGCGCTGCCGGGCCATGGGATCAGGCGAAGAGTATCTGTGAGAGGCGGCGGCGCTGCGCGGCGACCCAGGGATCTTCCAGGCCAACCGCCTCGAACACCGTAAGCAACTGCGCGCGTGCTGCGCCGTCGTTCCATTCGCGATCACGACGGACGATCTCCAACAGGGCATCGGCGGCACCGTCGCGGTCGCCATTGGCCATCAGGCCGCCCGCCAGTTCGAACCGGGCGGCGTGATCATCCGGGTCGGCCGCGACTTTGGCTTCCACCGCCGACAGATCGGCGACGGGACGCACATCGCGGGCAAGGGTGAGCGCGGCGCGGGCGCGCTCGATCGGCTGTTCCTTTGCTACCTCTGCGGGCAGGCTGGTGAGCAACGCCTCTGCCGCGTCCAGTTCATTGAGGGCGATGAGCGCACGAATGAGGCCGGAGGCGACCTCACTATTGTCGGGCGCCATCGTGGCGATCTGTTCGAAGATGGAGCGGGCGCGGTCGGCGTCGCCTCCGGCCAGTGCCTCCTCGCCCATTGCGATCAATGGCGCGATTTCCTGCGCCTGTGCCTTTTCATCCGATTCGATCGGCAACTGGCCAAGGACCTGGTCAAGCATCTGCTTCAACTGCCCCTCGGTCCGGGCCTGGCTGAGGTCGGCGACCGGCTGGCCCTGAAACACCGCATAGACAGTGGGGATGGACTGGACGCGAAACTGGCTGGCGATGAAGGGATTTTCGTCGACATTGACCTTCACCAGCTTGACGCCCTTGGCCTCATATTCGGCGCAGACTTTTTCGATCACAGGAGTCAGTTGCTTGCAGGGGCCGCACCATTCGGCCCAGAAGTCGACGATGACGAGCGAAGTGCGCGACGGGTCCACGACATCGCGGCGGAAATCCTCCACCGCAGCCTTGTCCTTTTCGCTCATTCCCAAAGTCGCCAACGTCTATCTCCTGCCAATGCTTACGGTAATTGCGATCCTTATAGCCCGCCATATGGGAAGCGTCACCCCGCGCGCGCAAGGTGGGACGCAAGGAAGCCGTGCCCTTTCGCCAGAGATTTTGTGGCTGCGGAATTTTTATAACATTCCCCCTTGCCGAGCCTGAAAACCGCTGCTAGTTGCCACGCCTCAGCCGCCGATAGGGCTTCCCAATCGGCTGCCAGAGCGGGCGTAGCTCAGGGGTAGAGCACAACCTTGCCAAGGTTGGGGTCGAGGGTTCGAATCCCTTCGCCCGCTCCAGAAATCATCGTAAAATCAATGGTTTCTGGGGCGACTGGGCCAAGTTTTCATATTACGCGACCTCCGGAAAAACTTAAAGTAATAAGGACGTAATATGCTGCGCGCGTATTTGCGGCTGGTTCTGGCGTAGGTTGAGCCACTGAAAATCCGGTTTCCGCAGAAGCTGGCCTGGCAATGTAGCGGTGAGAACCCTTCCGAAGGAGTACGTCTGCCGGCATAGTCACGGGGATCGCCGGACAGCCGGGCGATCGCGCATCCTTCTTCCCAATACGTATGGACCATCACCTGCTTGGAAGAGAGGCAGACTGCCGTCGGCTGGAGAGGACTGAGTGGTCCAGGTTGCACGCTTGGCAATCCCACATGTCCGTCACGCAATTGTCACATAGCGAAAATGCCATAAGCTGTCCGCTCACCTCGTTTCACCGATCGTTGTGAGGACGAACGGGGAGCGCATAGATTGAGGAAGGCGAATCGCGAGACCTGCGGGTTGGGAACGCCCTTGCGGTCGATTATGCTACTATCATGGGTCGTTATCGACGGTTGGATGCCCTTGCTGCTGCGTTAGCGGAGGCATCGGATATGCACATGCTATACGAATTCCTGGCGAGGATCGCGCGGGAAATGGGTTTCGACTATTTCGCGCTGGCTGAGCACATCGATCTGAGGATGCCACAAAATCAACCTCTTCAAATCCACAATTATCCACGTGGCTGGGCCGCCTATTATGTGGACAGGGACCTGGGGCCGCGCGATCCGATCCGACGGGCCAGCCACCGGACCCATCTGGGCTTTGCCTGGCTCACCATTCCACGATTTCTCACGCTGACGCCTGCCGATCGCGCCGTTCTAGCTGCCGGTCAAGCCCACGGGCTGGGCGAAGGATTTACCGTCCCCTCGCACATCCCTGGCGAAGTCAGTGGATCCTGTACATTCGTCACACGAGCCGACGAGCCGCTGCCTCGCGATCAGATCTGGACGGCGCAACTCATCGGCGGGCTCGCGTTCGAACGCGGGCAACGCCTTCTGGGCCGCACGACACTGTCTGGGGATTCCGCGATCACGGAACGTCAACGCGACTGCGTTCTATGGGCTGCTCGTGGAAATACCGACGGCGAGATTGCCGACATATTGGGCATCTCCAAGGAAACAGTGATCCAGCATCTCAAGTTCGCGCGCGAGCGCTATGGCGTGCGCAAGAGAACGTCGCTTGTGATCCGGGCGCTGTTCGACGGCCTGATCTCCTTTTCCGAAATCTTCCAGCGACATCGATATTGGTAACGTCTGGACGAGGGGACGAAACGCCGTCCCCTCGTCGAACGGCATCCGCATAACCGCCGTTTCCCTGTCTTTCTACGCCACATTACGCCGAAGCGATTTGGATGTTGCGGGCATGGGTAATGTGGCTTTCTTGTTCATCCCCTGAGCTGGACCGCCAACGGTCCGGCAATCGGCAGGGTCGATCCATGAGCATATATCCGCTCCGTACAGAAGCCAGGACACGCGGCTCGCGCATGCTCCGCACAGCGTTCGGTTCGGCGATCATCGGCTGGCTCGACGATGCGTGCGTCATCGAGATCATGCTCAATCCCGACGGGCATATCTGGGTTGATCGGCTGGGCGAAGGCCTCAGCGATACCGGGGCCTGCCTGTCGGCCGCCGACGGCGAGCGCATCATCCGTCTGGTCGCACATCATGTCGGCGCGGAGGTTCATGACGGAGCGCCTCGCGTGTCGGCCGAACTTCCCGATACCGGCGAGCGGTTCGAGGGGCTTCTTCCGCCCGTCGTCCAAACGCCGACATTCGCCATTCGCAAGCCCGCCGTCGCTGTGTTCACGCTCGCGGATTATGTCGCCGCCAATATCATGTCTGCGCGCCAAGCCGACATATTGGCGCAAGCCGTTGCCACGCGCCAGAACATCCTGGTGGCCGGTGGCACAGGGACCGGCAAGACGACGCTCACCAACGCGCTTCTGGCCGAGGTCGCCAGGACGACCGACAGGATCGTCCTCATCGAAGATACGCGCGAGCTCCAGTGCACATCTCCCAACCTGATCGCGATGCGAACCAAGGATGGCGTCGCCACGCTGTCCGATCTCGTGCGATCCGCCATGCGCCTGCGGCCCGACCGCATTCCGATCGGTGAGGTGCGTGGGGCCGAAGCCCTCGACCTGATCAAAGCTTGGGGGACGGGCCATCCGGGCGGGATCGGCACCATCCACGCGGGATCGGGCATGGGCGCACTGCGGCGAATGGAACAGCTCATCCAGGAAGCCGTCGTCACGGTTCCTCGCGCCCTGATCGCCGAGACGATCGACATCGTCGCGGTGCTTGTGCGCGACGGCCATGGCCGCCGTCTGGCCGAACTTGTTCGCGTCGATGGCCTCAATCCCAAGGGCGAATATTCCCTCACAAGCCAAGGAGACGTTTGATGATCCAGCCTGTCATGCCAATCCGCCGGAGTGCCAGTCATCTGGCGCTCGCTGGCATCTTCGCTATGGCGTCCGTGATTCCGGCTTATGCGGCCGGATCGTCGATGCCCTGGGAAGCGCCGCTCCAGTCCATCCTGGAATCGATCGAAGGGCCGGTCGCCAAGATCATCGCCGTGATGATCATCACGGTAACCGGCCTGACCCTGGCATTTGGTGATACATCGGGCGGCGCTCGCAAGCTCATCCAGATCGTATTCGGTCTGAGTATTGCGTTCGCCGCAACGAGCTTCTTCCTCTCCTTCTTCTCGTTCGGCGGGGGAGCGCTCGTCTGATGGATAGGGTTGGACAGGTTCCAGGCTTTGACGTGCCGGTGCATCGGTCCCTCACCGAGCCGATCCTTCTGGGCGGCGCGCCGCGCGCGCTGGCAATCGTCAACGGGACGCTGGCAGGCGCCGTCGGCCTCGGGTTACGGCTGTGGATCGCAGGCCTCGTGCTTTGGGCCATCGGTCATGTGCTGGGCGTATGGGCCGCCCGCCACGATCCGAACTTCGTCGATGTGGCCCGGCGGCATGTTCGCTATCCGACCTGGCTACGGGCATGATGTCGCTGCGTGAATATCGCTCGACCGCGAGCAGCCTGAGCGATTTCCTGCCTTGGGCCGCACTGGTCGCGCCGGGCGTCGTCCTCAACAAGGACGGCTCGTTCCAGCGCACTGCCCGTTTCCGGGGACCTGACCTCGATTCCGCGACGCCCGCTGAACTGGTGGCGACGACCGCGCGACTGAATAGCGCGCTGCGTCGGCTCGGCTCAGGCTGGGCCTTGTTCACCGAGGCGCAGCGGGTGCCAGCGAACGACTATCCCGACGACGTCTTTCCTGATCCGGCCTCGCGACTGCTGGACCGGGAACGACGCGAGCAATTTCACGAAGAGGGCGCACATTATGACAGCGCCTACTATGCCACCCTGCTGTGGATGCCGCCAGCGGAGGACAGCGCACGGGCCGAACGCTGGCTTTACGAGGGCCGTTCGACAACGACGTCCAACGGAGCCGAACTGCTCGCTGGTTTCATCGACCGCTCACACCGGATCGTCCAGCTGCTTGAAGGATTCCTGCCGGAAATCGCCTGGCTCGACGATGGCGCGACCCTCACCTATCTTCACTCGACGATCTCGACCAAGCGTCAGGACGTGCGCGTACCTGAAACGCCGATGCACCTCGATGCGCTCCTGGCGGACGAACCGCTGGTCGGTGGCCTGGAACCGCGCCTCGGCAATAGCTATCTGCGCAGCCTGACCGTCACCGGCTTTCCGACCTCAACCTATCCTGGCCTGCTCGACGAACTCAATCGTCTGGCCTTTCCCTATCGCTGGTCGACGCGGGCGATCATGCTCGACAAGGCCGATGCCACCCGGTTGCTCGGCAAAATCCGGCGACAATGGTTCGCCAAGCGCAAGTCGGTCGCGGCCATTCTCAAGGAGGTGATGACTAACGAAGCCTCGACCCTGCTGGACACGGACGCATCGAACAAGGCTGCAGACGCCGATCTGGCCTTGCAGGAACTGGGCTCGGACATGATCGGCCAGGCCTATGTGACCGCCACAGTGACGGTGTGGGACACCAACCCTGCAATCGCCGCCGAGAAGCTTCGTCTGGTCGAGAAGGTGATCCAGGGCCGGGATTTCACCTGCACGACCGAAGGGCTCAACGCTGTTGAGGCATGGCTCGGGTCGCTGCCGGGCCATGTCTACGCCAATGTCCGGCAGCCGCCGATCAGCACGCTCAACCTTGCGCATATGATGCCGCTGTCGGCCGTCTGGTCCGGACCGCCGGGTGATGCGCATCTCAATGGCCCGCCGCTATTCCATGCCAAAACCGAGGGCTCGACGCCTTTCCGCTTCTCGCTGCATGTTGGCGATGTCGGGCACACACTGGTGGTAGGGCCGACAGGCGCGGGCAAATCGGTTCTGCTCGCCCTGATGGCGATGCAGTTTCGCCGCTATCCGGGCGCACAGATCTTCGCCTTCGACTTTGGCGCCAGCATGCGTGCTGCGGCGCTGGCGATGGGCGGTGAATGGCAGGATCTGGGGACCGGGCTTCACGCCGAGAATGCGGCGGTATCGCTCCAGCCTCTAGCAAGGATCGATGATCCGGTCGAACAGGCATGGGCGGCGCAATGGGTCGGTTCGATCCTGGAGGCGGAGGGGATCACGCTCGATCCCCAGGCCAAGGACCATCTGTGGGCGGCGCTCCGATCGCTCGCCAGCGCGAGGCCCGACGAACGGACGCTGACGGGTCTTGCGGTGCTGCTGCAATCCCAAGCCCTCAAACAGGCGCTGCAGCCCTATTGCGTGGGCGGGGCTTGGGGTCGCCTGCTCGATGCCGAGGCAGAACAACTGGGCGATGCCCATGTTCAGATATTCGAAACCGAGGGACTGGTGGGCTGCGCCGCAGCCGCTCCGGTGCTGGCCTATCTTTTCCACCGGATCGAGAACAGGCTCGATGGATCGCCCAGCCTCGTCATCATCGATGAGGGCTGGCTGGTACTCGACAGCCCGACCTTTGCCGCGCAATTGCGCGAATGGCTCAAGACGCTGCGCAAGAAGAATGCGAGCGTGATCTTTGCGACGCAGAGCCTGGCCGACATTGAAACCAGCGCCATTGCGCCAGCCATCATCGAAAGCTGCCCGACCCGGATATTCCTGGCCAATGAGCGGGCGACCGAACCGCAGATCAGCGCCATCTATGCCCGGTTCGGGCTCAATGCCCGGCAGATCGAGATATTGGCGCGGGCGACGCCAAAGCGCGATTATTATGTCCAGTCACGGCGCGGCAATCGCCTGATGGACTTAGGGCTAAAGGAGGTGGCGCTCGCCTTTACCGCCGTGTCCTCCAAGTCCGACCAGTTGAAGATCGACCACATACTGAGCCAACCGGGCGACGAAGAGTTCGCCGCGGCCTGGCTGCGCGCATGCGGTCACGACTGGGCGGCAGACCTGCTTTCCACGCAAGAGCCAAAGGAGCAAAGTTCATGACATCGCGCTTCATCGTTCGCCCGCTTGGCCTCTGCGCTGTTGCGCTCGCATTGGCCATGACGCCCGCGCAGGCGCTCGTCGTCTATGACCCCACCAACTATGCCTCCAACGTGCTGCAGGCGGCACGCGCCTTGCAGCAGATCAACAACCAGATCCGGTCATTGCAGAACGAGGCGGCCTCGCTTCTCAACGACACGAAAAACCTCACGAGTTTGCCGTTCAGCAGCCTTCAGGCGCTCCAGCAGCAGGTGCGGCAGACCCAGCGTCTGCTGGGGCAAGCACAGCGCCTGGCCTATGACGTGACCCAGATCGAGCAGGCCTTCTCCACCAAATATGGCGATATAGCGCTGTCGAGTTCAGACGCCGATCTGGTCGCCGGTGCCCAGGACCGTTGGTCCACCAGCGTCGATGCGTTCGAGGATGCGTTAAAGGTCCAGGCCGGGGTGGTCGGCAACATCGACGGCACCCGGACCTCGATGGACGATCTTGTTTCAGCCAGCCAGTCGGCATCGGGCGCGTTGCAAGCTGCCCAGGCCGGGAACCAGCTTGTCGCGCTCCAGTCCCAGCAACTGGCCGATATCACCGCCATGCTCGCAGCGCAGGGGCGCGCCCAGACGATCGAAGCGGCACGCGCAGCCACGGCGGAGGCGGAGGGCCGCGTCCGATTCCAGCGTTTCATGGCGCGGTCGGGCGAATAGGATGCGGAGCGGACGCCTGGCGCTGGCGGGCATCGCAGGCGGTGGCATGCTGACGGTTGCAGTGCTCACGGTCATGCACCAGCAGCGAGGCACGCCCACTGAACCGATGCCGGTGTCGACCGAGAATCGCGCGGCCGCCCTTGTTCGCTGTCGGCACGTCACGGCAGAGGATCCAACCTGCGAAGCGGCCTGGGAAGCCGAGCGACGCCGCTTCTTCGGCACAGATGATGGCCGCAACGCCCGATCAGATGGGCAGGAGCCTACCGGACATGAATGATGTCGGTGTCATCGACGGGTTCCTCGCGACCTTCACGGCCTATATCGATTCCGGTTTTGGCCTTCTTGGCGGGGAGGTCGGGTTTCTCTCGACCACGCTGATCGCAATCGACGTGACACTTGCCGGGCTGTTTTGGGCATGGGGTGCCGACGAGGATGTCCTGCAACGCCTGGTCAAGAAGACGCTCTATATCGGCTTTTTCGCGTTCATCATCGGCAACTTCTCCTCGCTCTCGCAAATCCTGTTCCAGTCCTTTGCCGGGCTGGGCCTTAAGGCGAGCGGCACCGGCATCAGCCTCGCCGAGTTCATGAAGCCGGGTAGCGTTGCCGCGGTTGGGCTAGATGCAGGCGAACCGCTTCTCACGTCCGCGTCCGAGATGATGGGATTCACCTCGTTTTTCGCCAATTTCGTCCAGATTGCCGTGCTGCTGTTGGCCTGGATGATCGTGATCCTCGCCTTCTTCATTCTTGCCGTACAGCTGTTCATCACGCTGATCGAGTTCAAGCTGGTGACGCTGGCCGGGTTCGTCCTGCTGCCCTTCGCCTTTTTTGGGCGGACGGCATTCATGGCGGAGCGGGTGCTTGGCCATATCGTATCGAGCGGCATCAAGATCCTGGTTCTCGCCGTCATCACCGGCATCGGCACGGAACTGTTCGACCAGTTCATCAATGCGCTGGGTGGAACAGCGCCGACTGCGGAACAGGCCATGTCGATCGCGCTCGCCTCATTGTCCTTGCTTGGTCTGGGCATATTCGGCCCCGGCATCGCCAATGGCATCGTCACCGGAGGCCCGCAGCTTGGTGCAGGCGCAGCGGCGGGTACGGCGATTGCAGCCGGCGCCACCCTGGCCGGCGGGGCCGCAGGTGCCCGGCTCGCGGCAGGCGCTGTCGGGGGGGCCGTAGCGAGCGCATCGAGCGCCGCCGCCCGTGCGGCCGGATCGACCAGCGCCACCTATAGCGCCGGTGCAGCGGGCAAGAGCGGGGGAGACGCCGTCGCGGGCGGGATCGGTGCGTTGGGAAGAGCGGCCGGCTCTGCCGCCACGTCCCCACTCCGCCGCGCTGCCGATGCAATGAAGCAAAGCTTCAACGCCGGAAAATCGGGCGCATCGACGAACAGTGGTGGCGCTGAAGCTGCGTCCGGGCCGCCAAAATGGGCGACGGCAATGCGCCAGCGGCAGACGATCGCCCACGGGGTTTCGACCGCCGCCCACACATTGCGCGGTGGCGACAGCGGTGGTGGCGGCGCTTCAATCGATCTGAGCGGAAGGGACTGACCATGTTCAAACGACCATCCATCCGGTACGGCCAGACCCCGGAGCCGGTCACGCCTTACCAGCGTGCTGCCCAGGCTTGGGACGATCGCATCGGCTCGGCGCGCGTCCAGGCGCGCAATTGGCGTCTCGCCTTTTTCGGCACGCTGATGCTGTCTGGTGGTCTTGCCGCCGGCTTGATCTGGCAATCGGCGCGCGGCTCGATCGTGCCCTGGGTCGTGCAGGTGGATAAGTTCGGCGAAGCACAGGCCGTCGGCCCCGCCGATGCGGGATACCGTCCGACCGATCCGCAGATCGCCTTCCATCTTGCGCGCTTCGTCGAGGAGGTTCGCAGCATCCCGGCCGATCCGATCGTCCTGCGCCAGGCATGGCTGCGCGCCTATGACTTCACCACGGATCGCGGCGCGATGGTCCTCAATGATTATGCGCGGGCGAATGACCCGTTCGCGCTTGTCGGCAAGACGCAGGTTGCGGTCGACATATCGAGCGTGATCCGGTCGTCGGACAGCAGCTTTCGCGTTTCCTGGACCGAGCGGCGATACCAGGATGGGGCACTGGTTGAGACAAGCCGGTGGTCGGCCATCGTGACGGTCGTGATCCAGCCACCCTCCGCGCCCGATGCCCTGCGCAAGAACCCGCTCGGTCTGTTCGTCAACGCCATCAACTGGTCGAAGGAGCTTTCCCAATGATGCACGTTCATCGTTCCGGGGCCGCAATTGCGGCTTTGCTGATTTCCGTAAACACGACCACGGCCTGCGCAGCGACGCGCCCAGCCCTGCATGGGGCAACGCAGACGCCTGCAGTGCGCATTGCGGAACCTGAGAAACAGGTCGAGATCGTGACTGTTGCCAAGCCGCTACCGTTGCCGGGGCAACTCAAGCCGGTGCCGCCCATAGCCCCCGCCCCGGGGCTTGCCGATCCCAAAACCCGGATCGTCGCTGCCAATGCCGCAGCCCGCATAGAGCCCGCGCGCAATGGTTTCATCAACGCCATGCAGCAATATCCCTGGGCGGAAGGCGCTCTTTATCAGGTCTACACGGCACCCGGACAGGTGACGGACATCGCCCTTCAGCCCGGAGAAACGCTCGTCGGCGCGGGGCCCGTCGCTGCGGGCGATACCGTACGATGGATTATCGGCGATACGCTCAGCGGTGCGGGTGAGACGCAACGCGTCCATATCCTGGCAAAGCCGACCCGGCCCGATCTCCTGACCAACCTGGTGATCAACACCGATCGGCGGACCTATCATCTCGAACTGCGCGCTACCCCGACCACCTATATGGCGTCGGTATCCTGGTCCTACCCACAGGATGAATTGATTGCGCTGCGACGGAGCAACGCCGCTATCGCCGCAAAGGCGCCGATCGCCGCTGGCATCAACATCGCTTCGCTCGATTTCGGCTACGCGATCGATGGGGACAAGCCGAGCTGGCGACCGCTGCGCGCATTCGACGACGGTAGCCAGGTCTTCATCGAGTTTCCCGCAAGCGTCGCGCAGGGCGAAATGCCGCCCGTCTTCATCCTGGGAAGCGGCGGCAATGCCGAGCTCGTCAATTATCGGGTGCAGGACCGTTTCATCATCATCGACCGACTCTTCAGCGCAGCCGAGTTGCGCATGGGGGACAAGAAGACGGCGCAGCGGGTGCGTCTGACACGGATCGCAAGCGGGAGGAGAACCCGACCATGAGCGGCCGTAACGATCAGGATAGTTCGCCCGCGCCATCGTCGGCGGCCCCGTTCAAGTTGGGAGGCGATGCGCCGACGGTAATGCGCCTGTCGCGCAAGACATTGGCCGGGGTAGGCGTGTTTGCAGGTTTGAGCATCGGGGGCGCTCTCATCTATGCGCTACAGCCGCCGGAGAAACCGGTCGGCCAGGAAGTCTACGCGACCGAGGGCCGGGCAAAGGCCGACGGGCTGGGATCAGTGCCCAAGGACTATAGCCAGGTTCCGCAATTGGGACCGCCACTGCCGGGTGACCTGGGACGGCCGATCCTTGCTGCACAACAGGGCGGCAACGACAACCAAGTTTCCGGGCAAGGCTATCCATCCGATCGCCACGCCATAGATCCGGCCGTCGCAGCACGGCAAAAGGCGCGTCAGGAACGGGACGCTGCGCAGGCAAGCCAGTTGTTTATAGGACAGGGGAGCGCCGAATCGACGGGCAGCGCGCCGGAGCATGTCGCCACGGGAGCGCCGACCACCGCGCCAGCGTTCGGGCCGGACCTTGTCGCCCCATCGGCAATGACGGCATCGGGTAGCGCGGCCAAACGTGCTTTCATGACGGGCACCATGGACACGCGCTCGCTCGCCTCATCTACCGTCGAACCCGTGGCGTCCGCCAACATCCTGCAGGCCGGCAGCATCATACCCGCCGCCTTGATCACTGGCATCCGATCCGACCTGCCCGGTCAGATCAGCGCCCAGGTCACGCAGAATGTCTATGACAGCCCGACGGGGCGCATCCTGCTCATTCCACAGGGCGCAAGGTTGATCGGGGAGTATGATTCGCAAATCGATGCCGGTCAGTCGCGGCTTCTGATGGCATGGACGCGCCTCATCATGCCAGACGGGCGCTCGATGATGCTCGAGCGTCAACCTGCCGCCGATGCCAGCGGCTTTTCGGGCTTGCAGGACAGCGTAAACAATCACTGGGGTGGCGTTGCGCGCGCTGCCATGATCTCTACTCTTTTGGGCCTTGGCACGGAATTGGCGGCCGATAGCGATAATGACATCATCCGGGCGCTGCGCCGCGGGTCGCAGGACAGCTTCAATCAGGCCGGGCAACAGATCATACAGCGTCAGGTAGCGATAGCTCCGACCTTGACCATCCGGCCGGGCCATCCGCTGCGCGTCATGATCACGCGCGACCTTGTCCTTCCCCCTCTGGGCAATCGGTGATGGCCAAGCTGCGCCTGGGATCGCTGGCGGACGACAAGCCCGTCAAGATCAGTCTGGAATTGCCTGCCAATGTCCATCGCGACCTTGTGCGCTATGCTGCGGCGTTGGCCACTGAAACGGGTGAAGCGCAGGTTTCTCCCGAACGCCTCATCGGCCCCATGTTGGAACGGTTCATGGCGGGGGACCGCGCCTTTGCAAGGCATCGCAGCGGTAAGGCTTCTCGGCAGCCGTAATGATGGTCCGAAGCAAAGGGGCAAGCGCAGGATTGCTAGCATCTTCGCGCCAGCAGAGGCCAAAATCGATGCGCGCATGGCCATGGGGCTCGTGGAGGGGCAAGACGACCAGATGCGGGGGCAAGCGAGCGAACGCGCTCTCCTGCACGATGGTAAAACAGCCTGCATCAATCAGCTGGTAGAGCCCATTCAAATTCAGCGGGCTACGGACGATCGCCGCGCGATCCAGACCAGCCTGCGATTGGGCCATGTTAAGACGTCCCGCAACTTGGGAGAGCAGATCGTCCCCGCGCGCGCTGTCCGCAAGTAGAAGGGTAAGGTCGCGCAGATCCGACCAGAAGAGCGGCGCACGCAATGCCAGAGGGTTGTCGCGGACCATGACGGCAAAAAGCCGGCTGCTGCCAATAGCGTGATAGGCCGCGCCCGGCGGGGCCAGATGGCCTGCAACGATGATGGCGTCGAGTTGGCCGCGCTCGAAGTCGCGCACAAGCGCTTGTCTGTCACAGACCGCAGCAGATAGCTGGATGTCTGCATGGCGTTTGCTGAATTCCAGCATGAGAGACTGGACCGCGCTGCTGGGTACTGCGCCTGAAAGGCCCAGCTTCAGCGCACCGCGGCGCCCTTGTCCAAAGATGATGGTATCGCGATGAAGGCTGTCGAGATCAGCCACAAGCTGGCGCGCGCCCGATATAAAATGGTCTCCCGCGCGTGTCAGTCGGGCGCCGCGGGTCGAGCGCTCGAACAGGTCGGTGCCAAGCCGCTGCTCGAGATGACGGATCCGTTGGCTCAACGTAGATTGTTTGATGCGCAGCGACTCGGCCGCTTGGCTAAAACTCCCAAGCTCCGCCGTCGCTATGACATAATGGAGGTGACGGATTTCGATCATGCTCCAACCCTCGCCGCATTGGTTCTTCAGACAAACCCAATGTTTCGCGGTTCACTCATGCTGAAAATCCCCAGAAATGGGGGAAAAACGAACCCTCGCGGCACCTCCTACAGATGGCAGAATTTGCGATTGCAGAAATGTCGGGATAGATTTGGATCAATGCCGCCGGCAGAGCGGGCGTGACCGGGTCGCTGTCGTGAATGTCCAGGCTTTGCTAAAGACGGCGGCGCATGATCCCAACTCATGTCTCACAGCACGGTCACGTCCCGCGTCGGAAATAGGCTGCATTCTCCCTGTTAGCATTCGCCCGGAGGTCCATTATGCGTGGGGATCGAAGGTCGGTCGCGATTATAATCGGATTATAAAATTCTTATAATCGATCGCCGGGCACATCCTTGTCGGTGCCGCGAAATGGATCGCGGTCTATCGAAGAGGAACGTGTGATGGAAAAGACTGTCGAACGTCGCAACGACGATATGATCGACCTTGGCGCAATCAGCGTCGAGACGAAGGGCCCGGGCCTTGGCCAGGGTGACGAGATCGGGCTGCAGAACCCGGTCGGCCTTTCCGACGACTGACACCACTGCCGGTGCGCGGTGCTCCCGCGCACCGGTTATCGGAAAGGCGTCTCATGGCCTTGTCGCTTCGCCCCGGACTGACATTCTGTGAAATCCAGCATCACCTCATCTTCATGGATTATGAGGCGGATCGCTATTTCAGTCTGACAGGGCCTGCGCGCGACAGTCTTCAAAAGCTCCTGAAGTCCTCCAATGTGGGCATTACGGAACAGGAGATAGCGCCGCTGCGCGCTGCGGGAATCACTGGCCACGGTGAAGGCGCTATGCCCCTTACACCCTGCCAGCATGTACCAGCCGGGCGCAGCATATTCGACGAAGAGGATGGCCCCTCACGCATGGCGGCCCAGATTCCTGAGATTATTGTCCGTTTGGCGGCTATGCGTCGCACATTAAAGCGGCAGGGTTTGCCGACGACCCTGCGTCGGCTTAGGGAAGCAACGCCACTGCCTGTTGTCCCTGGATCGTCCGCGGCCGACATGCGGCGCCTGTGCGCTGCCTATGAATCGTCGCGTCGCTACTATCTCCCAGTCGATCATTGCCTCATCCGGGCACTGGCCCTCTACCGCCACGCGCAGCAGCGAGGCCATGATGCGAGGCTGGTCTTTGGTGTGCAGTTGCATCCCTTCTCGGCGCATAGCTGGGTCGAGCAAGACGATCTCATTCTCGACGATCGTGTCGATCATGTGCGGCATTTCAAGCCGATACTGGTCCTGTAATGGCGCTCCGCTACATCGCGCTCGTCTTTCCAGGCGATCTCCTCGAAAGCATCGACACCGTGGTGAATCGCGTCATTGCCGTGACGGGCTTTACAAAGGTCGCCGCATTCGGCCGCGCGGTCGTGTTGGTTGAACCCGGCGGCCCGTTTGTCATGGCGGACGACCGCGCCGGGATCATTCTGGGCTATATGTTCGAAAAGGTTGGCGGTCGCAGCCGCCAGGTCGTGGTCATCTCCCAAGCACCGCCGACCAGTCGCGGGTCATCGAACTGGGGGGCTTATGTCACCATCCGGCAGAGCCCGGACGATATGGCGATCGAGATCGCCCGCGATCCCTCCGGCATGGTGCCCTGTTATCATGTGCTGCATAAAGGAATTATTGCGTTTGCGTCCGAGCCGGCTTTGCTTGTCGAGGCGGGTCTTGTCGGGACCAATATTGATTGGCGGGCACTCACGCGGTTCCTGATCGCCGATCAAATGCGTCCGGCGCAGACCTGTATCGAAGGCCTGACCGAACTGCCCGGGGGCTCGCATATACGGGTTGCCGAGACGGGCTCGCAAGATATTGCGGCTTTTTGGTCACCGTGGCAGCACACCGGTCGCCTGTCGCTCATCCGCGATGAGGTTGAGGCCGTCCGCCTGCTGCGCGAGACCATCATGGACTGCGTCCAGGCGTGGACGCAGCCATTCGCGCATGTCCTCCTCTATCTGTCGGGGGGACTCGATTCCTCCGTCGTTGCGGCGGCCATGCCCCAGGATGTTCGCGCAAGCCATATGACGCTGGTGACCGCCGATCCGTCGGGAGACGAGCGGGATTATGCCCGGCAACTCACCAATCAGCTCGGGCAGCCATTGTTCGAAAGAATGCTGGAAGTGGGCCTCGTTGACCTGCATCGCTCAGGTGCCGCCCGCTTTCCACGCCCCTCGGTCCGATCCTTCGCCCAGGCAGGCGACGCGCTGGGGATAGGGCTTGCAGACGAGGTCGGAGCAGATGTCTTCTTCAACGGCGGCGGTGGTGACAATGTCTTCTGCTATCTGCAATCCGGGGCGCCGATCGCCGATCAGATGCTGGTCGAGGGCATCGGTCGTGGAACCTTGCGGGCGATCATGGACATGAGCGCGCTCGCCCATGCAGATATCTGGTCTGTCGCCAGAAGCGGTTGGCGGAAGCGTCGGCAAAAGGCAGCCCATTATGTCTGGAAGCCGGACCTGAGCTTTCTGTCGTCTTTTGCCACGCAGGAAGCGACTGCAGCCTGCAGGCACGATTGGCTGGACGCGCCTGATGGTGCTCTGCCGGGAACGGCGAGCCACATCGCCCTGCTTTTGCGCATCCAGAACCATCTCGACAGCGAACGTGCTTTCAATAGGCCCGTCATCTCGCCCCTGCTGTCGCAGCCAATCGTGGAACTTTGCCTGAAAATTCCATCCTGGCTCTGGTGCCGCGACGGCCGCAATCGCAACGTCGCCCGTAAGGCGTTCGAAGATGTCTTGCCCCCGCCGCTTATCGCGAGATTGTCAAAAGGCACGCCCGACAGCTTCGTAGCGACCCTGTTCGAAGCCCATCGGAAGACCATTGCGACCATGCTACGGGAAGGTCTTCTGGCACAGGCGGGCCTTCTGGATATGGGCGCAATCGAGCAGAGCATCGATCGGTCGCATCATACTCGGAACGGCGATTTCTGGCGGCTGATGCGCCTGGTCGATGCCGAAGCATGGGCGCAATCATGGGCAGCGCGCCAATGATGAATCCATCCCATTATGGACGACGTTGCGATTTCAGCCGCCGCCACCGGTCATATTGTGCCGCCTTCTCCGGTGCTGGGTCGACCGCATCACGCAACCAGAAATTGAACCAGTCGATATTGCGCGCATAGATGGCCATGCGGTGAGCCGGTTGCCACTTGATGTGGTGATCGCCCGGAAAGAGGAACATCTCGACCGGCGGGCCGATCTCCCGGAAGGCAGTATAGGCCTCGAGCGCGCGTAAATATTCATCGCTGGCCAGTTGCATCAGGACGGGTCCCTTGATCCTGGCGGCATTCATGGCGGGCGAGATGGGTTGCCAAAAGGCTGGATTATCGTTGGTTGGCGCGGGGTAACCGAAACGCCGCCGTTCCTTTTCCCAGGCCGGTCCACCCATGATCAGGTCCGTCTTGGGGTCGGCGCAACAGGTGCTGACGGAGGTTGCGGCGAACAGATCGGTATTGATGAGCAGATACCAAGCGGTGGTCGAGCCATCGCTCAGGCCGGTCAGGCCGATCCTCTTCGGATCGATCACGCCTGTCGCCATGGCCGTCTCGACTCCTGTGACGATGGACGATGCCACATTGTGCCGTTCCCGCCATCCTTTCACATTTTCTGATTCGGCATCCTTCCACGTCCGCCAGTTGCCTTGCTTTAGACTGGTAGCGAAGAATGGCGGGCTTTCGACGCTCAGGACGGCGAAGCCCTGCGCGGCAAAGGCATGGATGGGATATTCGTCACCGATACTGCCGCGCAGGAAACCGCGTGTTCGATATTGGACGACGATCATCGGCAGTTTTGCGCCGACGGGGTAATTGTCGGGCAGAACAAGATCGCCGAAGGTCTCAAAGCCCAACGGATTCTTCCAGTAAAGGCGCTGGACCTTTCCCATCTGCAGATGCCGGAATTCCGGGTTGGGATCGAAGATAACCGATGATCGGCCGGTATCGGCATCCAGCGCCACGATGCGCCGGGGCTGGGTCGATCCTTCCTGGGCGCAGATCAGATGATCCTCCAAAGGGAGGCAGCCCGTCAGCAGGCCATCAGTGCCCCACATCTTTCGAGGAGCGTCGCGTCCTGGCGTCCATAGATAGAATGTCAGGCGACTGCCGCCATAGCCGTCGCGGCGCAGGTACCGGACAGCACCATGTTTGGCCGACCACCACATGCCGATGATGCCATCGGAACAGCTGCTGTGCTGACACTGCCATTCACGTCCCTGCCGGTCCTTGCCCCACAAGCGGATGGGACTGAGATAACGATCGGGCAATTCCGCCTTCACCCATCCTTCCTCGCCAGAAGGCCCTGTGATGGCCAAAGGACGTCCCAGCAGCATGCCCGGACCGATCCTGTCGAGCGCGGTCCGCTCGGCTTGCGTCGCGGAGCGATCCGATGAGAACGTCGAAGAAATGTCTGCAGCGGCATAATGAAGGGGCAATGGCCCCCGTATCATCGGTCGGTCACCATAAATGGGCATCGCCCGATCGTCGAAAAGGTAGCCCGTCAGGCTTTCCCGATCGAGCTTAGCATTTTCTTCGATCAGTGATGGCCGGTTGGCATATATGAGCGCCTTCCCGTCATCCGACCAGGCGACGGCCTCGACATCGACGGGGGAATGGGACACCTGCGTGCCGCTTTTGCCATGTAAACTCGCGCGCCATGCCTGCGTCCTGCCCCGATCCTTGCGCAGATAGGCAATCTGGGAGCCATCGGGCGACCAGCGCGGCTGGTTGATCGCGGCGATACCCGTATCGGTCAGAAGTCCGCGCTGCTCGCTCTGGAAGGTAACCCGGATCAATTCTCCACCTTGATCGACGAGCCGGGCGACGCTGTCCGGCCGAAGATCGACCACCACGAGGCCCTGGCAATAGCTGTTGGTCTCAGGATGTGCCCGGGTCAGGATGAAGGCGATCGACCGCCCATCGGGTGACAGGGCAAGCGGACTCTGTCCTGCGGGCATGCCGCCGATTGGCCCTATGTCCCGCAAATTCGCGATATCGCCCGCCGTTACCGCGCGCGCGACGTCCTGACGCAGACCGGGTAGCAAATCCGCACATTCCGATGCCATGGCTGGCGGCCCGCAGACACTGCCCAAGAACAGGCCGATGCCCCCGATCAACAACCGTGCGCGATAGTTCATCCATGCCAATGTCATGACGATCACCAATGCTTCGTAATCGAAAGGCTGACGAAGCGGCCGATCGCTGAATTGTTGGTTGAGTCATAGGGCAGATCGTAGACTTGCGAGCGGCGCACGACCCCCGGCTTCTCATTGAGGATATTGAGAAGGGTCAGCCCCACATCCATGTTCGATAGCAGACCCGCCTCGCCTATATGATGCCGCGCCGTAAGGTCGATCGTCGTCATCTCGCCGGATCGGGTGACAGGCGTGAAGCGAAGGTCTTCCGTCGATCCCATATAGCTCAGGGTCGTCGACAAGGATGTGGCGCCGTTGGTCCAGGTGACGGCACCGCGACCCCGATAATGGGGCGGATTGAAGATCGTGCCTGCCAGAGCCACGAGCGGCTGGCTGGCACTGAGCTTTTGCGTGCTATGGAGATAGCTGCCGTTGGCACTCAATGTCAGTCGTTGCCCGCCGCCAAGGGCGAGCGCGTAGCGAACGGACAGATCCACGCCCTTGATATTCTGCCGCGTAGCATTGGCGTTGCGATTGTCCACAATGGCGACAACGGTCGCCGGATTGTAGGCGCCGGTCAGATAATTGATCGACTCGGTATTTGCCAGAGCGGACGCCTTGTCAGCCTCGGACGGCGAGACATTGATCAAATCCGCATAGATGGGATTGCTCAGCGACTGACTGCTGTAGGTGATGGGTGCGACGATGCGATCGCGATAGGCAATGTCGAAATAGCTCAGTTCGATCTGCAGGCCTAGGACCGCTCGTGGGTGGAGATCGAGCGTCGCTGTCCAGCTCGTGGCGCGCTCGGGCTTGAGATCGGGGTTCCCCCCGGTCACCAACAGCGCGGTTGCGTTCGCCGGATAGCCCGATCCACCCACGTTGCGCACGGCGGTGACCGATACGAATTTTCCGGAATATTGCTGGAACATGGTAGGCGCCTTGAACGATTTCCCCCAGGATCCCTTCAATGAGAAATCGGGCGTCGGTGCGTAGATCAGGCCGAGCTTGGGCGTGGCGATCTTGTCGATGCCCGGATAATCCTCATAGCGGATCGCGCCGCTGAACGTCAGTTGATCGACGAAGCGAACGCCCATCATCCGCGATACAAGCGGCAGGTTCAGTTCTGCAAAACCGTAATAGCTGTCCTGGGACACATTGATGTTCTGCGGCGAGCCGGTTGTCCGATAGGCAATAAATCCATTGCGTCGATAGCCGCCGCCGACGGCGAGTTTGGCCTCGCCACCGGGCAACTGCATCAATGGCCCGCTGGCATTCAGTTCGATCGACTGGGCATCGTTGCAATAGCAGGCGCGGACCGATGAAAAGAGGGATCCGCCGATGTAGGTGTCGGAATCATAGTGCGTCTTGTCCTTGCCGTACATGCCAGCAAGGGAGAGGGACCAGCCGTGGCCGACCGACCAGTCCAGCGAAGGCGCCACAGCGAAGGAAGTGTTGCGCGGAAACAGCAATGTTCCCAATTGGCGATAGTCACCGGTCGGGTTCAGCGGATAATTGTAGAGGCTGGTGCGGTGGTTGTAGAGCGCATCGAGCGAAAATGTGAGGTCAGCGGTCAGTGCCTGATGGCCACTCATGATCAGGTTATGCCGTTTCACAGCGGGAAAGAGGGATTGCGCGCCATAGCTGGCGGTATAGCTGCGCTGGCGCGCCTCGATCGCCGTGTCGCGTTCGAAATCATAGGCTATGAACGCCCCGCCGCTGCCCCATTTTTCCCCGACGATAACGCCATATTGCTGCTGCTCGTTGCCACCATCGGTCGACATCCCCAGCCGGGCGCTGGTGCTGACGCCGTCGAAGTCGCGTTTCAAGATGATGTTGGCAACGCCGGCGACAGCATCAGATCCGTAGATCGCGGACGCACCGTCCGCCACGATCTCAAGCCGATCGACGGCCAGCATGGGAATCGCGGACACATCGACGCTTTGCCGCGACACATTATAGGCCAGCCGATGACCGTTCAGCAGCGTCAGGGTTGCATCCGATCCCAGGCCGCGCAGATTTATGCTTGATCCCGAGCCGACATTGACGCCGCTGGCCGAGGGGACATTCAGTCCGACACCCACATTCTGGCCGCCGCCGAAACTCTGTGGGATGCCCCGGACGACGTCGCCGAGATTGGTTTGCCCGGCGTTGCGCATGTCTTCCTGATCAAGCACGATCGTAGGCGATGGCGACGTAACACCCTTCAGCCGGGATCCCGTGACGACGATCGCGTTCGCCGCTTCACCCGAGGCGAGGGCATCCGCCGCCGCGTCTCGCCCCCGAATGAAGATAGTCCCGTCCGTAATGCGTGCATGCAATCCGGTTCCGGCCAGCAATCGATCGACGGCGACCTGCGGCGTGAATTGTCCCTGGAGCGACGGCGCCGTAAGCCCGGCGACATCGGCAGGTACGAAGAATATCTCCATCTCGGATGCAGCGGCGGCCTCGCGCAGCGCATCGGCCATTGGCTGGCTGGACTGATGAAAAGGCACCGCCACGTCGGTTTGGGCCGCAGCACATTGGTACACCGCCAGCGTGGTCAGCGCAGCGCTGGCGAGAAGAGTAGAATGCAGAAATCCGGAAATACGCATAGTCAGCCCCTTTTGTGACGCCTGCCGTTGGCGGTCGTTCAAGGGGATCGATGCGGGGTTAGGCGAAGACCTTAAGGGGGACGTAAAATAATTTCAGTGTCGCAGGATGATCGCGCCAGAGGGTTGATGTTCTACGGTCAAATCGAGACTTTGGGCCAGATTGGCAGCTAGCCGGTCGGGATTGTCGATCCGAAACCGTCCGGACAACCGCATGTCAGAAAGGCCGCTCCCCTCGATGCGGATCGGCGTGCGGGCGTACCGATTGGCGATAGCGACGATTTCCGAGAGCGGTGCGGACTCAAATGCCATCATGCCATCGACCCATTCGACGTCGCGCGGGCCGATGGCGGCGATCGGCACGGCATGATCGGTCCGGGTGAAGGTCAGGGCTTGACCCGCCTTCAGCTTACGCGGCGACATTGGACGTGCGATCGACGGTTGCACATCGACGCCCCCTTCCAGCAGTCTGACCTGCACCGCGCCGCCAGGCGCAATGGCGACGTCAAACACTGTCCCGGTTGCTGTCACTGTTCCTGTTCCGGCATGCACGATGAACGGGCGGCCGTCATGAGCAACGGAAAAGCGCGCACGGCCTGCATCCAGCCAGATATCCCGAGCCTTCGGATTGAAGGCAAACCGCATCACGCTTTGCGTATCTAGCGATACGAATGATCCGTCGGGCAGGCGCCGGCGGGAAATCGCACCATGCAGGTTTTCTATGGTGGCCGATGCGACAACTGCGGTGGTTGCAGCGGTCTGTCGACCATCGGTCTCGACGGTGGGAGGGGGCGATAGCGTCTTCCAGAGCGGCCAGGCTGCGCCCAATACCACGGCAACGACCGCGACGAGGGCCCATGGCTTGCGGTGACCGGGACTATCGACCGGCGCTGGCTGCCATCGCGTTGACCGGCTCAACATCTTCGCATCGTGAAAACGGCCGGCCGCCTTATTGTAAGCCGCAAGATTGGCGGGGCTGGCGGCGAGCCAAGCGTCCAGGTCCTTTTGATATCGCGCGGCATCGTGCCGCTGCATTTTTGCCACCCACATGGCCGCAGCGGTGGGCGGGTCGAGGTCAGGGGCGGGATCAGCGGGCATGTTGGTCATGGTCGTCCAGATAACGGTCGATATGGGCTATGGCGCGCATCATATGATATTCCACTGCGCCCATGCTCAGCGCGACCTTCGCCTGAATTTCCTTGTAGGTCATGCCGTCGCGCCTGCTCATCAGGAAAATCTCACGTGTTTTTGGCGCTAGACCGGCAACAGCCTTTTCGTAAAGGACAAGCAGGTCTCCGGCTTCGATCTCCATTTCTTGTTGTGGCGGATGGGCGCAGTCGATGTCCTCTTCAAGCGCTACCATCTGCCGCTCGAAGGCTCGGCGCGGTCCACGGGCGCGGCCAAAGAGGAGGTTGCGGGCAACGCGTTGCAGATAGGCGGCGGGATTGACCAGATCCCCAATGCGCGGGACGCGCGCGATCTGAACGAAACTCTCCTGGACAAGATCACTGGCGGCTTCGGCATCCCCGGTCTTACGCCGGAAATAGGACAGCAGGCGCGAAGCCTCTTGCCGAAAGAGTGTGTCGAGCAGCGCGCTGTCCGCGCTGGTCACGGTCAGCACAGGCCTGTCCTTTGGCCCGGCGCTCATGGCAATGGCTCGCAGTTCGTCCGCCCAGACGGGCAGCAATGGTAAGGCATGGAAAGCGTCCACGCGGCATGCTGGAATATCCGGAAAACCGGACAGCCAGATCAGCGATGGTCGCCGTCGTCCAGCGCGGTGTGCGCCTTATCCCGAAACGGCCACCCGTCCAGACAGGACAGGTGTGCATGATGCTGGCAGGGAAATCCTACACCCGGTAGCCAGATCGATCCCGTAGTGCCCGGCAATCATGCCAACTTGGCAAAGGGCATGCAAGGGTGGGTCAGCCCGCCTTGCGGACCTCGCCTTCGAGGACGGCCAAGCGTTCCGAACATACCATATGTACGACGCGACCCAGTTCCTCGATCTGCTCCGCCAGCCAGTTCAGCTGTTCGAGAGAGACGCGATAATGTTTGGAGTAGCGCGCCTTCACATAAGCGTCCTTCAACTTTTCGAAGGCCGCCCGATCCTTTTTCGTGTCCTCCGGCCAGACGTGGACGAGACGCCGATCGATGCGCTCGGCCTGCGTCCGCAAGAACCCGAGATTATGCACGTGGGGGGTATAGAACGTGTTCACCAACAGAACGCAGTGGTACAAACTTTCGGTCGTCTGATGCAGCAGGAAGGCAGCCTCCTTTGCGAATTCCTGTTCGATCGCGTCCCTAGAAAGCTTGAATTTCCGCATAGCTGCCGGAAACCACTCTTCATAGTATTCCTGCGCCATCTCCAAAGCCTGAACCGGCGTTTTGGGCTTGGGCTGATGAAGTTCGGTATCTTCCGCTTCGTATAGCGCGATACCGTCTCGGGCGACGTCCATGAAGAAATAGCGTCCGTGGGCTAGGCCATCGTTCACCTCCTGCAGAGTATGAACGATGAAGTTCACAGGCGTCCGCAGCCCTTTGGTAACGGTCAGTTCGAGAATGAGGCGTTGATCGAGTTTGGACCAGTAAGTGACACGATCGGTCAAACGCTGATCGTTGACGATGATCAGGACATCATAGTCGGATTGATAGCCCTTGGCCGTATGCGGCTCATCCACCCATCCGCCGCGGGCATAGCTGCCATACAGAATGACCTTCAGAATGCGGCCCTTCTTTTTCCAATCATGCCGGGCTAGCGCCAGCGCATCCTCGAATTCCTCGAAGATGATCTGCTTTACCCGGTCGAGCTCACGCTGTTTGTTGGCCGGAAGATGTTCGAGATCGGTACGCATCTTTGCTATTTTAGCTTCAGAAGGATGCTTATGACCAGAGCTAAACGAATGGGCTTTAGGCGACCAAGATCTGTCGCAAATTCCGTTTGCTAGTTTTCTCGCAGGCTAGACAAGGCCCACCCGTTTTGGGGCTGGAAATAGGACATTCTGCTCAGTTGGCTCTGGAGCAACGACAGCTAGAGAACGGATGATCCGGCTACGAGGCGCTATGTCCGCTTTGCGTCCTAGTATCGGTCATTCAAGCGCCGAGACGACGCTTTCAAATGCGGTCGTGCCTTTGTCAGGATACTTTCGAACGAGATCATTCGGCGGCGATCAGGGCATCTTCGGCCAGTGCGCAGGCAGGGCATTCCCGTGCGGGCCAGTCTCGCGATAGAATCTTCTGACCGACAGCAAGATCCTCTCCTAACAGGGTCACATTGTCCGTCCACATGGCACCTTCAGCTTCAAGCCGGGCTGTGCCGGTAAGCCAGATATGATGCCGCGACGCGAGTGGCGGGTCGAGAAGCGCCCCGAGCGCGGTTTCAGCGATCACATCGACGACATGTCCCAGCTCAACGGCGCCGTAGGGCGTGAAATGATTGCCGCACGACGGTTCCTCGACTGTATTCTGGCCATCCGCCCAAAGGCTTGCTTTAAAGGTTGGGGTGCCCGTTGGACTCATCCCGCAGCGCAGGCACCCGCCTTTAACCTCGATGAGGACGGCATGACCGGCGGCTGCGTGTTTCTCAGTCCATCCGTAAAGGATCGGCACCTTGCGCCCGTTCACTACATGCCACCGATTGAGAGCGCCTTCTGCGTCCCAACTGCCGGTCGTCGCGATGATCAAGTCGCTGTTGGCGAGGAGATCCTCATAGCCGTCGATCAGGCGCTGCGCGCCGACATTATGGCCTGTGATCGCCAGATGCGGGAAATCCTGGCTGAACCGCGCGGCCAGTTCGAACGCCTTGTTCTTGCCGACCGAGCTGGCCCCCAGCTCATGGCGCCCGATATTGGGCCAGTCGAAATCCTGGGGGTCGACGATATGGCTGGTGCCCACCCCGGCCCGCACCAGCCTCGCTGTGACCGAACTGCCGATCGCGCCGCCACCGATGACCGTGATCTGCTTCGCGAGAAGCCGTGCAGTGCGCGGATCCTTGCCGCGACCATGGACCCAGGCGGCATCGGCGCGCGACACCTCGCTCTTAAGCACGCGCGCGGCCGAATAGACCCGCGCGGCCGCGATCGCCGGCGGCATCCCGGCAGCCGTAAAACCCTTGGTTAAAGGCTTTTCGACATGACCGTCTCGCGAAGAGATCTTGCGGGCGGCGGTGGTCGTGGCAGCGACGAGCCCGGCGCCGCCACGGCCTTCAGCGCCGATCAGAACGAGGACATCCTTGTGGTGTGCCCCTGCGACGTCGGCGAGGATCGCAGCATCCACTTCCCCGGCACTCGTGGCAAGCGCGATCAAATCGGCGCCCGTCTGGGGATAGTCCGAGGGCAGTGGCGGCTGCGGCAACCAAAGGAAGGCTGCGGATTCGGTGTGGAAGGTCTTCTTGCCCGACCGCTTGCCAAAGCGATTAACCAGCCAATGATTGAGCTGCGCCTCATTCTCGCCGGCGACGACCATATCCTCGCCGCGCCAAACACGGATCTTGCGCGATGGGCAGACAGGGTCGATGAGGCTGGTGACCTTCGTCCGGACATCCGATGCATAGAACCAATAAGTTAGGAACTCTTCCCGGAAGTCGCGCTCGACGATATCACCTACGAGCAATTCCTCGATCAGGCGCGCCGAGCGACCGATCAGATTGAGACCGACTTGCCCAGGGTCTTCGGCATCGACCTCGGCTAAGACCGGCAACAGGCACAAAATACCGTCACGCTCGACGTGCGGCCAAGTAAGCATGTCGGGCGGGTTGACCAGCGCCGTTCGCGGGTATCCGGCCGGAAAGGCGCGAGTGACGAGAAGATCGATCTGGCGGGTGACATCATCGCTACAGAGCATGTCGATACGCCAGCCTCGCTCGAAGCTCCGACTCGGATAGGCCGCCTTGACCTCCTCAGTCGTCAGCCGCCTATGTGGGGCGGGCAGATGCTCGCGCAAGGCAGCCTCGAGACGTACGATCGCACGCTCGAAGCCGAGGGCGCCGAAGCCCGCGACATTAGGCATGGCGGCCTCCTCCCGACGAGGAGACCGCCGCACCGGCATAGCTTTCCAGGCCGATGAGCGCGGCCGAGGTTGCAATCGGCGCGGCATAGGACGCGGCGGCGCGGGCCTCGTCCTCGCCGCGTTCGCTGAAATAGGTCGTGTTGTAGACCTTGTCCCAGCAGTCGAGAGCCTGGGAGCGCGTACAGTCGGTTTCGAAAAGCGGCGCAAGCCAAGTCAGCGCCTGGCTGAGCTTGTCGCGCAGCATCCGCGCCTTGGCGTCGTCGCTTCCGCTGGTGATGAAGTCGTTGGGCGTGACGGGGTGAGCGACCACCAGATTATAGTTCAGCCGGTCGCGGACAGCCTTCATAGTGTCGTAGAGGGCGCGGTCCTCGCGATTGGCATTGAGGCGCTGGCAGTCGACGACCAGCGCGGTGATGCCGAAGCCTGAGAGGATCGACCCGCTCCAGCTGGTCCGGCTGCGAGCGAACTTCTTGATCTCACGCACGAGACGGCGCAGCTGGGCGCCATCATTGCTGTTGCTTCGCGCGTCGTCGAACCACTTGGTGACATCGCGGGCGTCCGATCGCTTCCACCCGCTCGACGACGCAAGCTCATAGACGGTCGTGCCATTCTCCTCGACCTTCCGGTAAACCGGCATGTCAACATGATAGCCCTTCTCGTAGAAGATGCGCACGCAATTGGGGCGGACCTCGGGCTTCCGCTTGAAGCCGCCATCGTCCACCGCATCGCGCACCATCTGTCGCGCCTGGAGCGAGGTCATTTCAGCGCCGCGATCGCCGACGAGATCGGCCTTCATGAAATAGACGCCGTCATCGATGTCTGTCCGTCGTCAGAACATTTGGCACACGTCGCGTCGTAAATTAGCGGAGTGCGGGCCTCGTCTTGGGGTTGATGTTAAGCGGCGAGCCTGCGGTGTTGCAAGCGCCGATATTCGATGGTCTTTCGCTTGATCCTTTCGCGCTGTTTGATGATGGCGGGAGCCCTGCCGAGGTAGGCGTCGGCGGGCGTCACGTTGTTCAGGCTCTCGTGGTAACGCTGGTTGTTGTAATGCTCGACGAAGGCCTCGATCTGGGCCTCAAGGTCGCCGGGCAGGAAGTAGTTTTCCAGCAGGATGCGGTTTTTCAGGGTTTGGTGCCAGCGCTCGATCTTGCCTTGGGTCTGGGGGTGCATCGGAGCGCCGCGTACATGGCTCATCTTCTGGGCATCGATGTATTCCGCCAGTTCGCCCGCGATGTAGCTGGGGCCGTTATCGCTGAGCAGCCTGGGCTTGTGCAGCACGGTGGCGCTGTCGCAGCCGGAAGCCTTAAGGGCCAGGTCCAGCGTGTCGGTGACATCCTCGGCGCGCATGTTGGTGCACAGTTTCCAGGCGATAATGTAGCGCGAGAAGTCGTCGAGCACGGTCGACAGGTACATCCAGCCCCACCCGATGATCTTGAAGTAGGTAAAATCGGTCTGCCACATCTCGTTCGGACGCGTGGTCTGGGTATGGAAGCGATCGGCGGCCTTGATCACCACATAGGCCGGACTGGTAATCAGATCGTGGGCCTTCAACAGGCGGTAAACGGTGGCCTCCGACACGAAGTAGCGCTTCTCGTCGGTGAAGCGCACCGCCAGTTCGCGCGGTGACAGCTCGCTGTAATCCAGCGCCATCTCGACGATCTGGCCCTGGATATCGTCGCCGATGCGGTTCCACACCCGACTCGGCGCCGATGGCCGATCTTCCAGCGCCTCCGGCCCGCCTTCGACGAAGCGATCGTACCAGCGGTAGAACGTCCGGCGGGGGATGCCGAGTTTGTCCAGCGTGTGCTTGGCGGGCAGGTGCGACTGCTCGACGATCCGGATGATCTCGAGCTTTTCGGATGCGGGATACCTCATTCGTCGTCGCCCCCATCCGCGATCATGCTTTTTTTAAGCAGGCGGTTTTCCAGCGTCAGGTCGGCCACGCATTCCTTCAGGGCACGGGCCTCGCGGCGCAGATCCTGCACCTCGCCAGTGGTCGCAGCACGGGCGGTGTCACCGGCCAGGCGCCGCTTGCCCGCTTCCATGAACTCCTTCGACCAGGTGTAATACAGGCTTTGGGCAATGCCTTCCTTGCGGCACAACTCG
Source organism: Sphingobium aromaticiconvertens (assembly GCF_037154075.1). NCBI lineage: Bacteria > Pseudomonadati > Pseudomonadota > Alphaproteobacteria > Sphingomonadales > Sphingobiaceae > Sphingobium > Sphingobium aromaticiconvertens. Next base: position 4,631,294 of record NZ_JBANRJ010000001.1, on the reverse strand, counting down.
GCGATGCTGTCCTCGCCGCGCAGACCGTCCAGCACAATACGGATCTTGTCTTCGGCTGAGAAATGGCGCCGGGTCTGCCGCCGGATATCCTTCACAACACGCTCAGCAGGGGCCTTTGTCGGCGAATTTTTCAAGGAGGGTTTGGGCTTCATCTTCGTTCCTTCGTCACTACGACGAAGCCCAAACCCTCCTTAATTTACAACCTCAAATCTGTGCCATTGGTGCTGACGGCGGACAATCGATGTCATAGTCGTTCTGCGGGTGCCGTAGCATCGTCTTCATGGCGTAGGACCCCTGCTTGACGAACTCGTCGGGGGCTGGCTTGCTGGCCTTGCTGAGCCCTTCGCGCAGGCGCTTGCGGTTGCGATCACGCCGATCGCGCATCGCGTCCTGCTCAGTCTGGGGCAGAGTGACTTCGTCCTTGTGAAAGGCACGGATATCTTTGTCGCAATCGTACATCATCGGTCCTCTCAGGCAGATTCAGGGGCGCGGCACAGGGTTTTGGCCGGGTCAAGCGGTGGTAGGGATTCGAGCATCGAGCGGATGAGACGGCCATCTGTGTCGTTAGGATCATCGCAAGCACTGCGTGTCGCGTCGGCATCAGTGTGGGCTTGCTGGATCAAGCGCTCCATCGCCTCGGGCCTGCTATCGTCGAGCGCCAGAAATTCGAGCATGCTGGCGGGCACCGGCTTGTTGGGGAAGCGTACCCGGCTGATCGAGCGGCCGCAATCGCTCATCGCGATGGCCAAGAGCCGCGCCATATTGTCATAAGCGAATTCTTGCGCAGAGATGCTAAGCGGGGCGACATCGGCACCCAGGCTCCAGCCCAGCATCGAGCGGTTGACCTTGTCGCCGCGGATATGTTCGCCTTCGGGGCGAGGGCAGGTGCCCAGCGAAAAGATTTCGATCGCTTGGCCGGGAGCTGCGTTGGCGAGCGCATCGGTGAACCCGACCATGATCGGGTTGTTGGCCCAAAGTCCCCCGTCGCAGAATACCTGCTTGCCGCCCTCCTTACCGGAAGGATCGTCAATGGCCGCGAGTGCTCGATAGATCGGCGCTGCGCTCGAGGCGAGGCAGATGTCCGCGAGCCGATAATGATCATCGCGCGGGCCGCTCTTGGGCGTCTTCTTGAACACCCAAGCCTTATGGGTGCTCATGCGCACGGCCGGGATCGACATCGCGATCCCGCGCTGGTCGAACACTTGGCTCAAGGTGATATCGCCAAGCACCCCGTCGAGCGCAATCTTGAGCGCAGCGTCGCCCCGACGGACATAGTGGCCGCCCGTGATCGCGCGGAAGATGGCGCTCAATTTGCCCTTGATCCGGTGCGGGAAGATCTTCGCACCATAAGCGCGGTAGAGAGTAACTATATCGCGCATCGGTACACCAATTGCGGCAGCGGCCCCGACGATCGCGCCGGTGCTGGTGCCAGTGATCAGGTCAAAGCCAAGGCCGAGGTCGAGCGCGGGACCCCGGGTTCGGGCGGCGTGTTGCGTCAGAAGCCGGTCGAGAAAGGCAGCGGTATAGATACCGCGCATACCGCCGCCGTCGAGACTAAGAACACGATAGGGGCGCTGGCGCGATTTCTCGCCGTTGTCTGCCGCCCCTTCCTCCTGCAATGCGCCCATCGAATTGGTTGACCCGAGTCGTTGATAAGGCGATAAACATAACACGAAATCAGACTACCAATAAACTTTGTTTATGTGTTTCCGATAAACAGGAAAAGCTAATGTCAGAAATCAAGCCAGAGCAGTCACTTACGAGCCCCCGTTGGAGCGTGCGCCGTCGCCTGGAGTTCATCGAGTTCCGCCTTTTTTGGTCGGGCAGGCTTAATCGTAGCGACCTGACGGACATGTTCGGCATTTCTGCGCCGCAAGGATCGGCCGATATTAAGGATTATGAGCGGCTGGCGCCGGAGAATATCGTTTATGATGCGACGCTGAAAGCGTTCGTTAGAACTCCGGCCTTCTCGCCCATCTTCGTCGGCGCCTTCACTGACCATTATCTCCTTCAAATCGTCGCGATCGCCGGTGGGTGGATGCGGATGGAGGACACTTGGTTCGATGCGATGCCCCGCGTCGAGGTCGCCACACTTAAACGCCAACCGACAGATACGGCGATCCTGCTCAGCGTCCTGGCGGCGATCAAAGAGCGCAAGGAGATCGACATCTCCTATCTGTCGTTGACTGGGTCGTCATCAGAAGCGCGCACGATCGCGCCCCATGCGTTCGCTTATGCCGGGGGCAAATGGTATGTCCGCTCTTGGGCACGCGAGCATAATGACTTTCGCGATTATGTGCTGGGCCGGATAGTAGCCGTCGCCGACGAACGACCCTGTCCAATCGATCCTGCGCTCGATTTCGAGTGGGCGCACATGATCAATCTCGAGGTTATCCCCAATGAGGCGCTACCGGCAGAGCGGCGAGAGGCGATCGCCCGCGAATATCGCATGGTCGATCATAAGCTTCTCGTACCCTGCAGGCTGAGTCTGAGCTTCTATCTGATGAGCGAACTTAATCTCGATGTGGCGCCTGGCATCCTCAGCCCGTTTAAGCAGCAGCTTCAGCTCACCAACCGTGTCGAGGTCGAGCAGGCACGGGGCGTCGCACGGGAGCTTACCAACCAAGCGCTACGCCGCGGCCCGGCCGCATGACCGTCGCACTCCCCGGGAGGGTTGTTCGATGACGATTGCCGCGGTTGCGCTTTATGGCAGCCAAGCGCGCGGCGATGCGGTGTCGGGTTCCGATGTCGATCTGCTGATGATTACCGACGAAGATCATGCCCGGCATGTCAGCATGGGAACGCTCTCGATCTATCTCTATCCATGGACATCACTGCTCCGCGACGCGCAGGCCGGAGACCTGTTTCTGTGCCACATCGTTCGCGAGGCCCGATCGCTTCATGATCCGGAAAACCGGCTTGGGAGCCTCGCCGGTGCCTTCCGGTTCAAGCCGAATTATGCGGATGAAATCCGCAAGGCATCCGACCTCGCCTGGTATCTGGCAAACTTCCCGGACACGCTCGACGGGGCGCTAGGCGCCAAGCGGGTCGCCTGGACGGTGCGCACCATCCTGATCGCGCGCGCAGCGGAGCGGCATTCTCCCTGCTTCGCGGCCGATGCGCTTGTCGCGTTTAGCGGTTTACCCTTGGTCGGGACATTGATCGGTCGTAAGGACGAGCAGTATATAGCAGAAGACACGCCGAACCTTTTGGCGTGCTTTCTCCAGCATTATGGATTGCCCGCGCCGATACGCGACGGCTCTCCCGCAGATTATCATGCTTATTTTGCAGTCAACCGGAATGACGTCGCCTTGCAGACCCTTAGAACGGATCTGCAGGACAATTTCTACAGCTGAGGCTGACGGCAAATGGTCGCGAGCGTCGATCGGCGAACATTTGATCGAACTGCTGCTTCCACGCTTCGATCGTACGAAAGCTGCCTGACAGCAAACAGCCCATCGCAGCTACGACGCGTGCTGAAAATTCGGTCTGCTTCTGAGCCGTCAAAGCGAAAGGCTGGGCAGCAAGAAACGGTCGAGAGCGGGATAGCGCCAATGCGTCATCAGCGGATAGCTAGATCGCCTGCTCCGCTGATGAAATCCACCACGATGCCGAGTTCGCCATCTCCGATGAGAATGAAAGGGCATCCAATCGCTTCTGCAACTTGTCGGGCTCTAGTTTCGGCTAGATGCTGATGTTGCACTAAGGTCGGAACGTCGCGATGCGGGCGTTCGCGACCGACATCTGCGCGACGGCGCTCCGCAATTAAATGGGGATCAGCCACCATGTAGCAGATCGCATCCAATTCAAGTTCCGAGAAGACGGAAACCGGAATTTCGATGAGGCCATTTAGGCCGTCGATTATACTGTGCCCGTCAAAGACGACAGGCAGATCTGTGGCAGCAGTTTTCCGCTTATAGGCTGCAATCATGAGTAACTGATTGTCGACCACTGCCCCAGTCCGCAATTCTTCCGAACTATCTGGGGTACTTTCTTGATAAGCCTGTTCCGCCTTTATCAAATCGCTTGCCTGCAGATGAAGCAAAGGAACGGTATCATTAATTCCTTTTATGAGCGACGATTTGCCGACGCCAGACAGGCCTAGGATAGCTATTCGCCTTTTCATGTCGTGAAACCAAAAGCTCCCTGATCAAGAACGGACATCTGTTGAGCCGGAAGGAGTCTCTTGATGGACTGTGGCGGGTGTCCGGCGAATACGCTGCTGTTCTTTAGGGCGGCGAGTTGCATAGGCGGCTCAAGGTGTGCGGCTAGGAGAAAGTTGATCACTTTCACAGGACGGTTTTGCGTCGCGGCGAGATTTCTGAGCTGCACGTCGCTGTATACCGAGCGGCCACCTGCAAGTCGGCGCAGTTCCTCGGTCGAGTAGGCGAGCTTCATCTCCTCGAACACACCAACGGTCGTTATGGCCTGCGAAGGCTGAAAACCAGATTTGCCTTTATAGAAGAACAGCAGCGCCCCTGGTTGGGTAAGCTGCGCAGGTGCCCGGCATAGATATACCTTACGGATCGTATTCCCAGGCCGTTGGAAACCAGTGTCGCCAAAAAGGCTGAACTGGCTGCGGTTCACCAGTTCCGGAAAGAGAATTTCGTGGAACTCTTCCTTGATCGGAATCGCATAGGCGGCGAGACCGTCTCCGGTTGCGAACCGTGGATAATTTTCGCGAGCGAGGTCGAAAAGCGATGTGCTTCCAGGCGGTGCAAGCCGATCACGATTGATCGCCTTTTCATAGACCTTCTCACCGTTCGCATTATCGTGCGTATGGCGGAAACCATAGTATTCCAGTAGTGCCATCAGCGTCTGTTGACCTGGAAAGGTCGTCAGATAGACCACGTCGTGGTTGTTCGATTGGGCGTACCAGAGCACCTGCTTCAACAGGAGTTCGCCCAGCTTCACTCCGCGGCTCTCGGTGCGAACCTTGAAGGTGCAGATCTTGAGGATCTTCTGTCCCGGAAGCCTGGCATCGGTGTTGCCAGGCTTTTCATCCTTGCGCACAAGAAGACCCGCCACATTGCCTTCATCCATGACGACCCAGCACTTGCGCATCGGTCTGACGCACTTCTCGCGCCACCAGTCATCGAAGCCAGGATAGTCTCCGCGCAGACTCACGAAGATCGGGTCGTCCTGGGATATGGTGTTGGCCTCCATCTCCACCACTGCGGGGAAGACCACAGCCACTGCTTCGTAGGTGGTTCGCAGGAAGGAGACGGCGTCGGCAACGTACAGAACTCGCGCGCCAAAAGTCGAGGATGTCCTTTCTGCCCGTGCGTGAAGGCCCTGATCCTCTGTCACAAGAAAGTCGGCAACGCCAATGTCCAGGGCATGAAGCAGAGTGGCATCGACGAGATCGTTGGGACGACGAATACGTCCATATTTCGCTTCAAGTGCCGTCTGGTCGATACCCGCCATCTTGCCGATTACGGGAAATTTTTTGATTTTGCTGAGTGAAACGCGACGACGCGCTTCATCCTTGTCTCGCCCAATGTCGTCAATCGCCGCTGCATGAACGAAAATCTCGACGCCATGTCTCCCCGCAAGCTGTTGCAGGGAAGCGAAGTGTGGGACTACCTCGGCATGGTCTTCCAAGCCGATGAAGACGTTAGTATCAATTAGGAATCTGGGCGCGCTCATACAGAAGGGCTTCTCGCATTTTGGGCGTCGCGTAGAGGAAGGACTGCGGTGGCTCGAAGCTAAATCGGTCTCTGAGCTCGCTCAGTTCCAAAGGACGAGGCAGCGGACGGCCATGCGTCAGCTCAATGGCATAAGCGCGGTCAGCGCCATCAAAATAGGCGTCGAAGTCCGCACGGGCAATGCAGGCACGATCGCCAAATGCATTCCAGATTTCAAGCGGCGACCGTTTGTGGACCTCCCCAATCTCGGCGATGCCCGAAAGTGCACGCGTCGGGCTGGTCTCATAGATCAGAGCAGTTGTTCCGGCTGGCACCGACATCGGGAAACGCCGACGAAGCTCAACCGTTTTCTCGCCACTGGCGATCTTCCGGCTATATTCCGGCTTGATGCTGAATACGACGTCGCGATGGGGTGGGAGCCGATCCTCCCCAATAATAGGCAGGAGAAGCTGATTCTCGTCGACCTGTTCGAAGCGATAATGAGACTCCCGCAGACTGTTGATCATCGCAGCGGCATGTTCGAACTGAGCTTGAATGCGGAGCTTCGCCCCCATTGCTCCGAGATAATCGCGCAACGTCGACACGCGGATGTCCTTGCGATTTTCGAGCCTAGTAACGGCGGATTGGCCGATGTTGAGACGCTCAGCAACCTGGGCTTGCGTAAGTCCAGCTAAGATCCGAATTTCACGCAAACTGCGTCCAATGTGGCCATCCTTGGCTTCGGCACCGTCCGGTAGCGGTTCAAATACCTTGCCAACGACCTTCATTTTAATCCTCGTGCATCAATCAAACTTTGAAGGATGAATATTACATCAAAGTCATATTTGTCCAAGGTTATTGTGCAGTGCGAGACATTGCAGATAACCGATTTATCGCGTCCGCACTTCCCAGTCGCGCACCGCAGTAGTTTGGCGAACGGGGAAAAGGAAGAGTACCGTCAGCGAATCTGAAACCGACGTGGTCGTCAACGCCCCGCGGCCCCGCAGGTACATCACTGCGTTCGACTCGACCGATCGCGTTCAGGAGCATCGCCGCGACGTGGTCGGCATTGCCGCCCCACCAAATCTCTAGTCGCTCGACAACCCGGGTAGAGATTTTAGGGCTTTTATTGGGCGCTCACATGACGGCCCCGGTATCTGCCCCAATCAATCCGGTACTTTCTGGCCGACATGGGCAATCGTCAGTCGGCCCGACGAACGGTCACACCAGAAGTGAACCCTGCCGGCACCTGGCGTGTAGCGGGAATGCCAGTCGAAGCAGCGTGCGACGCCTGACAGATCATTGAAATAGAATAGCTTACTCCGCTGTTCCTTTTCCGGCGTGGTCTTGGTCAGGAAGGTCGGCATTGCGGCGTCATTGATATTCCAGCGCGCCGTCGCGATCTCGAGATCCATCAGCGCGTGCCGCGCCGAAGCCAAGCGAAGCTCGCCCGCCTTGAACGCACGCAAATGCGCCTCGGTGCGCGGGAGGAAGAACAAATGCGGGAATATCTCGGCGCGGCGTGCCCATAGCTCGTCGCCATCGCGCACGTGCTCGGCGGGCATCCGCCGCAGCCATTCGTCATGGCCGGTGACATGCGCGGGCGTAGCAGCGTGATGAACCTCGATGACCTGTTCGTCGAACTCGCCGTCCTCATCGAGCGAGATGCGACGCAGCGGCACGGATGGGACCAGCCAAGGCTCGTTAGCAAAGCTTACCCCGAGCGTGCCGACACTATGGCTCAGCCCGAGACCCTCGGCGAGCGTGTCGCCGTAATGATATTCCGCTTCGAAACCAAATGCTGTACCCAGATCGACACGGAACGGCGCGCGGTTCTCGAAGCCGCGCAAAAACCGCCATTCGTCGCGACTACCACTCTTTGCCATAACCGTGCCTAGCCATCGATCATCGCCGAGCGAAATTGACGCCAACGGCACTGAGGAGTGGAGCGCCGCGCTCGACTGGATCCGTCGCAAAGATTGTAGCGTCTTGGCCAAACCCAGGACAGCCGCTTCGGCGGCTTCCGCATCCACAGCGCCTGCCGGAAAGGACAACTCGTTCAGGAAAGCGATAAAGGTCATCTCAGCTTAGCAGCTGATCGAGCGATTTGTCCCATTGATCGAAGAAGCCTTCGGGCCAGTCTGTGAGCCTACCTTCGGGGGTGACAACCGGATGGACACGCTCGGGCTGGCCGCTGCCGGACGGCCGCCGGAAGAAATTGAGACCAACGTCGTCAGCCGGAATTGCGCCGTTTTTCACCGCGAGGCGGATGCCGTTGAGGAAATGATCACTATGGCTTTCGACCACAATCCGTGTGCCTGTCGCGGCGGACCACGCCATTAATTGCCCCATCGCCGCCTGGCCTTGCGGATGGAGGTGCGCTTCCGGGTTCTCGATCAGGAGCCAGCTGTCAGGCGGTGATGCCAGGCAGGCAACGATGATGGGGAGGACGTAAGTTAGCCCGAAGCCGACATTGGTCGAGCGATATGGATTTGACCCACTGATCCCGGCGCTGCCGCCATAGAAATAATCGAGGCGCACGGCATCGGTGCGCGGGATGTCCTCGACCGCAAGCCCAACGCCGGGGCTGAATTCCTTCATCCAAGCGTTGACCTGCGAGAGCAGACCAGGTGCCGCCTCGTCGGGATGCCGAAGTTTCGGATTGACCTCATCGTCGCCGAACAGGCTCAGGAAATGCGCAGTATACTGACCGCGGCTCCCAAGGAACCGCCGCTCGTTAACGAGGTGATAGGCCTTGGGAAAGCTCACCTCGGGCCCGGCTCGATCGGCGCGCAAATATTGAAACCAATGGCCGAACAGGCCGCGTTGATGCTCCAGCTCCGAGTAAAAGCCGAAGTCCGGCTTGACGGCAAAATGCAGCAAATCGCCCCGCGGGTCATAAGCGACACGATACGCAAAGGCCTGCCCTTTGGAACCATGGAGCGTGATGCCGATTTCTTCGTCGTCATGCTGGTCGTTGAGCACATCGACGCCAGTGCCGAGCTCGACTAAGTCGCCGTTTAGGAGAAAGCCCTGGCTCGACAGGAAGCCGGTATCCCATGATTGGCGAAGTAAGGCCAACGCTTGCAACGTGGTGCTCTTCCCCGACCCGTTCAAACCAGACAGCAAGGTCAACGGCTTCATGGGGATATGGATGTCGCGGAACGCCTTGAAATTATGCAAGGTGAGCGCGTCAAACATTGGCGACATCCTTGAAGATCGTAGACACCATATTGAACCTCTTGCGCACCTTGCCAATATCGCCAGTGCCTTGCGAAATGGCAGATTCGAAGGCGCGGTCCTGCATCGCCTCCATCATCCGGCGGCGGACCTCGTTGTGGCGAAATATGCAGCGCTCGCGCTCACTGTCGGAGAGATTGGCGAGCGACACGGCAATGGTTTCGAACAGCGCCTTGTTGATCGGGAACCGCCCATCGGTCTCCCGATAGCGTTTGCGAAACGCATTCTGGCCGAAGATTTCCCGCGCGCTATCCATCGCACGCGTAAATCCGTGCTCGAGCGCCTCCAGATCGACATCGTCCAGGCGGTTGATCTGCCGCATCGCGTCGCCGAGGAAGCGGTCGAAATCATAGGCGCGGAATTCTTCGGGCCGGGTCATACTGAAGGCTAGGAACCGCAAGACCATTTCACGATCGGCCATCCGTTCGTCGCGAATGCTATAGGTGGTCGCTTGCTTGAACGCCTCGAGTCCAGCCAGCCGGCCGAGATATTCGCGCGCCTTGCCGGGGATCAGCGCATGCCGCAGTTCTTGCGCTGAGAGCGGCATGCCGCCAGTGTTGATCCGCGCGAAAATGTTGAACTTCACTTCCTGCGGGGTGCCGTGGCGGATGACGTGAACGACCAGCTCGGTTTCGCGCAGACGGCGCTTCAGCCGCGCGGGAAGATCGTCGAACAGCTTGCCGTTGAAGGATTCGCCGAGATATTCCATCCCAGTCAGCTTGAGTGGGGTGTCCTCGATCGCGTCGGGATCGATGAACCGCGTTATCGTAGTCAAGCGCTGAATGCCGTCGACGATCGCCCAATCCTCTTCCTCGTCTTCGGCGGCATAAAGCGTGGGCAAGGGAATGCGGAGGAGCAGTGACTCAATCAGTCGGCTCTGCTGACGATCGGTCCAGATGCCGCGCCGGCGCTGGAAATCCGGCTCGAGATCGATGGCCTTGCTGCGGATCCGCGACAGGAGGAGATCAATGGTCATCGAGCGCGTCGTAACGTCGATATCGTCTGGATTGAACGGTTCGGCGATCTGCAGGTCGTTGCCGGTCTCGCTCGGCAGCTCCTGTTCGACGCCGCTGGGCGTCCCGAACGAAGTGCCCTCTTCGGTTACGCGCTGGGGGTCAGTGATGATCGCTTGGTTCGCCATACTCGCGTCCTAGCAAATCGCGCCATCAAGTTCCAGTAAGCGGCCCTCCGGCCTTTCGCACCGCTGCAAAATTTGCAGTTGCGGAGATGCTGTGGGAAGCCAGTTTACCAACGCCCCTGGCCATGCGCCGTTTGGCCTCATCACGGACGAGGGTGTGGAGAATGTCGATAACATTCGCAGTTGCCATGACCCACGGATGCTTGGCACAACGGCGTGGTGCCGGATCTATCGCATGAGCCAGCATCATGGCGCCGGGGCTGGACCGGGAAGGGGGGGGCTGTTGCATGCCAAATCGTGGGCAGCGTTGACGGTTTATTGGCAGTTCTCCCTTGCTGAAAGGCTGCCTGTTAAGCGGTATTCAGTCACATCGGGTAAACGACCCCTAACAGCAAGCTGCGCTCATCTGGCTTTTACGGCCGGCACCTCGGCAATGCGGGTGGTGTAGTCGGGGGACTTATTGTCCGGATCAGTTCGATAATGATTGCACATCCAGGCAGCCTAGCGATCGCCAATTTCATCGCAAGCCTCTTGCTTCGTTCCTGATATGTTCTCTACGGTCAAGGTCATGACTCACCCTGATTCTCTTTGGCTCGCGCAGAGCCTGCTTCACGCCCCGGCCTGGGCACGCGTCGCCCTCACCGCACCTAACGAGCGCCTACGCGAACAGGCGGCGGTGGAACTGGCGCAAAGCGTCATCGCGGCGATCGAGCATCCCCCGACAATTCCTGACGTCCGCCAGATGACGCTGCCTTTATGACGGTAAGCCCGCGGTAGATCGGGTTATGCACAGGGTCAGTCGTGCTGAATAGTCTGCCGCTTTCCTGATCTTGAACAATAGACGGCATAGCGGCTGTGCAATCCTCCACAGCCACGCTAGCGTCGCGGTTTAGGCGATCGGGATGTGTATGAACGGATATGTGCGTTTGGAAACGACAGAGGGCGAATTGGTAGTCGTCAATGTCGATCGGGTCAGTTTCGTTCGACGCTACCGCGGTGAGAACGACACCAGCGCAGTCAATTTCGAGAAGGGAAATTATCTCGTCGTCAAAGGCAGTCTCGACAGCGTCATGACCATCCTGGCCGAAGGCTGAAGCGAGGCTCATGCTTGCCGTCCTATCCGCGGTCGTTCTGGCATCCGGGCAGGCCTTTGCCTGTACGCCGACCCATGTCTGGGACGGGGACGGCCCTATCTGGTGTGCCGAAGGTCCGAAGATACGGTTGGCCGGTATAGCTGCCCGCGAGATGGACGGCACATGCAAACAGGGGCACCCCTGTCCCAAGGCATCGGCTATTGCAGCACGGGACCGGCTGGTGCGCCTGCTGGGCGGAGCGAAAGGCAAGGCGCGTACCGGCCATATTCTTGTATCGGCGCCGGCCATGCGCTGCGTGTCGAATGGATCGGCGCGGGGCGGTCGCACGGCGGCATGGTGTACGCTGCCAGGCACGGGCGACATAAGCTGCGGCATGATCAGGTCCGGCACTGTCCTGCGATGGGATCGTTATGCACGCGGGCAGTGCCGCTGATGCCGAGAGGAACGCGCCATGAACTGACCGGCATTCTTTTGGAAGGCGACTTCTATCCGGTGCTGCGTGTATCCGACGGCGGCGAATGGCGACTGGAGATCACCAAGACCTGGCGGCCTCTGCTGGGCAAGCGCGTTGCCATCATCGGCGTGCGTGACGGTTTTGACCTGATTGCCGTCGAACGGATCACCCTGGCATGACGCACGACCAGTTTTTGTGGGGGAAGGTGTCCATAGTGATGAAGCAGCATGGTGAGCAAGCACCGCCCAAGGCAGCCGAACGGATCGGTACCATTGCCGTTGCGGGAGACATGGCCGGCGTAAAGCTATGGAAAGTCATTGCTTGCCGAATGGACATGATGATGCGATCGCGCGCTCAATAGTCGGTCATCGCCTTGGCCATTACACTCCAGGCACGGAGGGCGAAGTTCGCAACAGGCGTATATAGGTGGCGAGCCGGCCCTTTCGCCGGGCATGAAACTGCCGGACGTGCTTGGCCAATGCTGATGCAGTCGCGGTTTCAGCGGCCGATTCCAATTCCGCCAGTTCATCACGCGTGTTTCCAATCACGCGTTCATCCAGCTGGCGCATGGCATGGAGCCGATCATTGGCGCTTTCAACAGCGCGGGTGAACGCACTATTGCCTTGCCTCAAGGCCAGACGGAGAAAAAGACGCGCGGTCCGTTCGGGCACATCCGATGCATCATGCTCCAACGTCGTGACACTGCCGATAGATGATCTTGGCTTGCGGATGGCCAGCAGGGCAAGTGCTGCGTTCCAGTCGAGCAGGTCACGCAACATACTCTCGTCGAGCGACGGCACGTAGAAGCCGCCGCCTGCGATGGCTTCGACCAGTCCTTCCCCTGTCAGCCGGTTGAGAACGTCCCGGACAGGCGTGATGCTGACATGCATGTCGTCTGCAAGCCGGGCAGCCTCCAGACGCTGCCCAGGACGGAATCCGCCCTCGATCAGGCGCTGCTTGAGCGTCTGGTAACTGCGCTCGAGAATCTGCGCCGGACTCACCCGACCTTGCCCGCGCCATTGTCTTGAAGCCAGGGCCTGTCGTTCCCTGGCACCTGTCGGCTAAGGTAATGATCGACCAGATCCATCTGGTCGGGCCGGAGCGCATCGATAGCGGCAATATGTGCAGGTATCTCGTCTCTGAGCAGGATCGAGGGACATTGCCCCTCATAATTGCCCAGATTGGGGCGATGCTGGGCATAGCCCACCAGGGCGGCCAGCGCTGGCGAGAAGGTCCGCGCAACCGGGGGCGGATAGGCAAGCCAAGGATTCTCATAGGGCTTGAGCCAACCCAGTGAATAGCCGGTGACGATCGCGCGCCTGACCTCGCTCGTGTTGTTTCCGCCCGCGCCGTGCAGCGTCGAACCCAGGAAAAGGATCGCGGACCCTGGCAGACAGGTCGCCGCGATCGGCTCATCATAATCCTGCCGGGCCATGCCGGCTGCACCATGGCTCGCGGGATAGAGTTGGGTCGCGCCATTGTCCGCCGTGAACGGGGTGATCGGCCACATGACATTGAGCAGATATTCATGCGAGCCTTTGGCGCCCTGCCACATGTCGTGATCGCGGTGCGGCAGCTGCGTCAGCGCACCGGGGTGGATTTCGATGGCCTGGGCGACATTGAGCTGGATACGGTCGCATGCGGGGCTCAATATTTCGTGCGCGATTCCGACGATGAGCGGATCTTCCACTAGCGGCGCGATATGACGGCTGCGGCGCAGGAGGCCGCCAAAACGCTTGGTCCGCTCGCCATAGAAAGCGCCCTCGCAAAAAGGCGTCGCCTCGAAGATGGGCGAGAGATCCCGCTCCAGCGCCTGGAGCGCGCAAGGGGGACGCAGGTCGGGGATGATGCAGAAGCCGTCACGCAGGAGGCGACCGGTCCAATATTGCACCGCGGCCAGATGATCGATCGTTTCGAGCGGGTTCATGACAGCATGTCTCCTCCGCGTGCCGATGGTTCGACGTCGCTACCGATCAGGGCGAAGCGGATCGGCTCGTACACGCCGCCCGCGCGCAGCTTGTCGATGGTGGTATGATCGATACGAATATGGAGGCCCACCAACAGGTCACGGCCATGACGCACCGATGGTCCGAGCGCCCGGCAATCCCAGCCGAACCGCGAAATCTGGTCAAACCAGGCCTGCTCGGCGACGCCAGTATAGTCGGTAATGCCATGTCGGATGGCGTGGTCGGCCAGCGTGCTCACCAACTGATTGCGCGCGCTGCGCCGCTCGACCGATCGCTGATGCCGGTCGAGACAGAAGCGCGTAATTTCCCGGACGGTCGGCCCGGTCGGGACAATGCCAGCACAAAGATGGGGATAGAGATGCCCCAATATGTGTTCGCCCTGCGTGCGCAGGAGGCGCGCGGAGGCGCGATGGACATGATCGGGGCCAAGCAGGATCAGATATTGCGCATCGGGCGTATCGAACTGATCCACCTCGAACCGGTCGGCAAGAACAGGCAGATCCCACCCCAGAAGGTCGATGAAGACCTCCTTGCGGGCAGCAAACATCGCACGCATGGCGGCGCTTTCGCGCACGCCATGACCGGCATCGGTCATTTCCATCATGGCAGGCTCCCTTGTGTAAGGTCCGGCAAGGACAGCAGAAGGGGCCTGGCTCTCACATACCAAGAAATGGGGGTGCGCCCTGGTCGGACGCTACGCCAGCGCCGCCGACAGCCCGATTTTGCTCGACGAAGGCACGCGAAATTGGCAACCGATGCCATCCAAGACACTGAGGAAAGACTGCACGCATGAACTCTTCTGAACTCATCGACGCGGTGGCGAGCGCGACCGGCACCACCAAGGCGGACGCCAAGAAAATCATCGACGCCACCTTCGGCGCGATCGGCGATGCCGGCAAGGGCGAGGAAGTCGCCGTCAACGGTTTCGGCAAGTTCAAGCTGAAGCTCAACGGCGCGCGCGAGGGCAAGAATCCGCGGACCGGCGAACCCCTGTCGATCCCCGCTTCCAAGGGGCTCGGCTTTTCCGCTGCAAAAACGGTCAAGGACAAGCTGAACGGCTGATATCGGTGTCGGTGGCCGCTTCACGCGGTCACCGACTTCGCGCCCCATCCGAGGGCTCGTCGCCGAAGTCCTGCCCGATCTCGTCGATGAGGCGCGGCCCGGCTTCCATGCGAGCCGCCAGCGCCTCGACATAGCCTGTCCAGCGTATATTGGCGTCTGCTAGGGCTGCGCGCCGCGCTTCCTGCGGCAATGCCGGATTCTGTAGCATCCACGCATGCACGAACAGGGCGAGCGCTTCGCCATTCAGGGCATTTTGCCATCCCTGCCGCTGCATCTCCCGGTTCAGGCGATCAAGGCGTCGACCGATCGCGGCTTCGAGCCGATCGGAGCCGTCGGCTGACAGGAAAGAGGCAAGCGCGGCCTCGACGATGACCGCCTGCGGCTTGCGCTTGCGCCGCGCATAATCCGCCATCTGCATCGAAATCTCGGGAGAGAGGCGGATCGTATGCTTGACCTTGAGACCGCTCATAATTCCACGCCATCGTCTGGATCGAGCGCGGCCTGTCGCGCGGCCCGGCGCATCCGTTTCATCGCCCGCGCGCGGACCGCATCCTCGTCATCGTCGCTTTCGTGGAATTCGAACTCCTCACGCGCGGACCGCTGCGGCGGCATGATCTCCTCCTGTTCGGGAAGATCGGGCTCCCGGCGGATACCGGCATTGGCCGTGTCCGACTGCGTTGGCCGATCATCGCGACGACCATCGCTGGATCCCCCTGTGCTGATGCCTTGCATATCGGTCGTTTGCTGTTCTGGTGACGCAGGCATCGATGGAACAGGCCTCGCCACCGGCGCCACGATGGTGGCGCGATCGCTCCAGTCGTCCGACGGCGGCTTGCCGTTGTCCAGCGTCGCGGCGTCCGGCGGCGGCAACAGCCGCGCCGTAAAACGCTTGTCCTCGAAATAGCGGGCCTTGGCAGCGCGCAGCGGCGGCATCCCCGATACCATCACGATTTCCTCGCTTGGCGGCAGCTGCATGACCTCGCCCGGTGTCAGGAGGGGGCGCGGCGTTTCGGTGCGCGAGACCATCAAATGCCCAAGCCATGGCGAGAGGCGATGGCCGGCATAGTTTTTCATCGCGCGCATTTCGGTCGCTGTCCCCAGGCTGTCGGAAATACGCTTGGCGGTCCGCTCGTCATTGGTGGCGAAGGCGACCCGCACATGGCAATTGTCGAGGATGGCATTGTTGGGGCCGTAGGCCTTCTCGATCTGATTGAGGCTCTGGGCGATCAGGAAGGCCTTGAGGCCATAGCCCGCCATGAAGGCGAGTGCGCTCTCGAAGAAATCGAGGCGGCCAAGCGCGGGAAACTCGTCGAGCATCAGCAGGACGCGATGCCGTTTGGCATCGGGCTTCAATTCCTCGGTCAATCGGCGGCCGATCTGGTTGAGGATGAGGCGGATGAGGGGTTTGGTCCGGCTGATGTCCGAAGGCGGCACCACCAGATAGAGGCTCGTTGCGCGGGCACCCTCGACCAGATCGGCGATACGCCAGTCGCATTGCCGGGTGACATGGGCCACCACGGGGTCGCGATAGAGGCCCAGGAAAGACATGGCGGTCGAGAGCACGCCGGACCGTTCATTCTCGCTCTTGTTCAGCAGTTCGCGCGCGGCGCTGGCGACGACCGGATGCACGCCTGCCTTGCCGAGATGCGGCGTCGTCATCATCGCGCGCAACGTGTTATCGATTGTGCGCCTGGGGTCGGACAGGAAGGCGGCGACCCCGGCCAGCGTCTTATCAGGCTCGGCGTAGAGGACGTGGAGGATCGCGCCGACCAGAAGCGCATGGCTGGTCTTCTCCCAATGGTTGCGGCGTTCGAGTGAGCCTTCGGGATCGACCAGCACGTCGGCGACATTCTGGACGTCGCGCACCTCCCATTGCCCGCGCCGCACTTCGAGCAGCGGATTATAGGCGGCAGACGCGCTACTGGTTGGATCGAACAGCAGCACGCGACCATGGCGTGCGCGAAAGCCCGATGATATCTGCCAGTTCTCGCCCTTGATGTCGTGAATGACACAGCTGCCCGGCCACGTCAGCAACGTGGGCACGACAAGGCCAACCCCCTTGCCACTGCGGGTCGGCGCGAAGCACAGGACATGCTCCGGGCCATCATGGCGCAGATAGTCTGGACCAGACCTGCCGAGCACGACGCCCTCGTCGTTCAGCAACCCCGCTTGCCTGATATCGGCAGGCACAGCCCAGCGCGCAGAGCCATAGGTTTCCGCGGTGCGGGCCTCGCGTGCGCGCCAGACGGACATGCCGACCGCCACCGCAATTGCCGCGAAACCGCCCGATGCGGCGACATAGGCCCCGCGCTCGAAGATATGGGGCGCATAGGCGTCATAGCTGAACCACCACCAGAAGAAGGCGGGCGGCAGATAGATGGGATGGTCGCCGATCACGAACCAGGGTGGCCCTAGCGCCGGCTGATAGCCAAGGCTAGCCGCGGTCCACTGGGTCGCGCCCCAGATGGCGATCAGCACGACCAGGCCGACGAGCAGCAACTGACCCCAGAGTATGCGTGCGCCCGACATTGTCTTACCTCCTTGTCATTGATGAAAGTCACAGGCCGAGCCCGCGACTGCGGCCCGGCGACCAATCGATCCGTCCGCCTAGGCTCATCGTGCCCAGCATCTGGCTCCCAAGCTGGCGGTCGAGCGCCGGACGCCAGGGCACGAGCTGGAACCCAAGGCCGTCGTCGATCATCGCGAAGCGACCCGACGCCAGGGTGACGCGCTCGCGATATTGGCCGCTCACGATCTCGCCGGGTGCGGAAGGCTGGTGGGCAAGCCCTGTCGCCTGCGCAATCCGCGTGGCGGCATCCTGCAACTCGGACGCGCGAAGGCTGGCGATCATGCCTGAAGGCAGGATCACCTGTCCGCCGCGCCGGGTCGCCACTTCAAGCGCGACCAGCTTCTCGCGCCGGGCGTCGAGGGCGTCGCGGACTTCTCGACCAAAGCCATTGGCCATGGACAGGGGTTCGTCGCCCACAAGCTGCCGGTCGATCCAGGTCGCGCCCAGCGCATCGACCTGGGCGTGGAGCAGCATGTCGGAGCGTGTTGCGAGCGACATGTGGGCGCGCCCGTCGCGGCCCGTCCAGCTGCGCAGCTCGACGATGCCGCCGATCGGCGTATCGCCGGTCATCTCGAGATCCTCGAACCTCAGATGATGGGTGCGCCCGTCCACCCCCTCGACGATCGCAAAGGCCGTTCCGATCAGTTCGTCGTCAAGGCCGCGGGCGGCGAGTCTGCCGATGACCCGATCTGTGGGCGTGCCATCATGCAGGGTGAAGGTCGCGAGGTCGGGGCGGCGTCCGCTTGTCTGCATCGCCCGGTGCATCGTCTTGATGATGTCCGTGCGCATGCCGAGTTCGCGCAGACTATCCTCAAAGTCGGGTCGCAATGTCCACATCCCTGGCGCAACGGGTTCGGCCAGAGCCATCCGTTCGAGCCTGGCCGCGCGTCCCAACAGTAGCTGGCTGTCGGGGTCAGCATATCCCGACGCCCGATCCGGCCCCGGAACCAGTCCCGGATGATGGCGCTGGCTCGGTTCGGAGCCCGCGTGCCCGGGCCGCAGATCGACGATCCCCATATTGCGGGCGGCCAGCCGCTGCAGTCTCTGGTCTAGCGACGTCCAGCGCTCGGCATCGACCTCGCGGGCAAGCGTCCGGGCAATCTCCTGGCTGGTGCGCGGCCCCAGTTCCAGCGTCGCCCGCGCCTCGGCACGAGCGCGCATGCCTTCACTGATATAGTCGCGATCGATGACGAGGTCGTTGCCGTCATCGGCCCGCCCGCGCAGCAGGATATGGACATGGGGATTGTCGGTGTTCCAGTGATCGACGCCAACCCAGTCGAGCGCGGTGTCGAGATCGCGCGCCATGTCGGCCATGAGGTCGCGGGCGAACCCGCGCAGGTCCTCCATGTCGGCACCGTCCTCGGGCGAGACGATGAAGCGGAAATGATGGCGATCGTCCTCGCAGCGATGTGCGAAATCTGTCGCGTCCACGCCATCAGTACGCTGGTCAAACAGCCGGGCATCCTGTCCGTCGCGGGTGACGCCATCGCGGGCGAGATAGTCGATATGCCGGGCGAGCGGCGCGGCGCGGAAGCGGGTGCCCTTGTGCCGCACGATCCGCGCCTTGATGACCACTCTGCGCCCGTCGGCACGGAAGCGGGCGGATGCCGCCGCCAGCCCGCCCCGACCAATCGTGCCGGTGCCGCTCGACCGACGGGCTCTTGGCAATCGCATATGCCCGGCCTTGGCGGCCGCGCGCCGGACCTGGGTGGCGAGCGATACGAGGCGTCGCCCCTGGCCAGCACCACGATCGCGTGCCCGGCCGGGTCGGAGGTCGAAACTCTGCTCGTCCCGGTTCATGATGCAGGATTCCCGCCCAAAATGACCGTTGCCAGTCCCCGATCCGTTGAAAAAAGGGCAGAAGTTGATGCGAGCGCCGTCGCGGCCATTGCAGTGCCGCCCGTTAAAATGCCCCAAAACCAACCACATGAGCCCAGGCAGACGGCGGGCCTTTTATCTCGCCATCCCCAAAAACCCTTCACGGCCTATGCTCCGTGCGGGCGACGAAAAGGGAAGACGCCGCGCCGGGTGCGCGAGATGGGACCAAGGGTAGGTCTGTGTCGGACCGTGCCTCGATGACAGATGCTCCGACGTTTCCGCGCGCGGGAAACAGCTTCGCCTCCATCCATGGGATGGCAGGCGGGCGGGTGGGATCGGACGGCGAAGCGGCAGGTTCGGCACCGATAAATGGCAGGAGTCGGCGCAGATAGGTCTGCGTTTCGCGGGGGAGCGGCCTGCCATCTCGTAAATAGGTTTCGTATCGGCCAGGCCCGGCATTATAGGCTGCCAGCATGCCGCTTGCGCCGTAGCGATCATACATGTCGCGCAGATAGGCAGCGCCCGCGATGATATTGTCGCGTGGATCGAACGGGTCGGTTCCCAGCGCGTGGCGAGCGCGAAGCTCGTTCCAGGTCGGGGGCATGATCTGCATCAGGCCGATCGCTCCCGCATGCGACATCGCTCCGACATTTCCGCCGCTCTCCTGCTGCAGGACGGCCCATATCCAATGTTCAGGAAGCCCGAACCGGCGGGCAGCCTCAGCGACATGGGCCGCATAGCTGTGCGGGACTGCGGACCGGAGCGGCTGCGCGCTGACTGCATTGTCGTTGCACGCCCATTGCAGAATCGCAGCAGCCAGCATGGCGTACCAGAAGCGCCGCCTGCTGCCGCTCATGGCCGCCATCCCTGCCAGGCGAGCGACGCCCCCGGATGCGCGCGCGTAAGCAGCGGCGTCACCGTCCCTATCACCCTGGGCGCGGGTGTCGGGCCGAAATAGCGGCCATCGAGACTGTCGTCGACGCGCGCATTGAGAAGAAGGACTTCACCTGCACCGATCGTTCGGCAACCCCTCCATTGCGGCAAAGGGCGACCAACCCGGTCGCGGGGACGTGCGCGTGCGACGGGCCGACCGTCGATGGAGATGGTCGCGCCGGCCCTGCAGATCCTTTGCCCTGTAGTTGCCGCCACCGGCTTGATCAGCGGGACGCCGAGCGGGACATAATGGCGGCGGGCAAGCCATTGACCCAGCGTCGGTTCGGGCATCGACAGGACGAGGTCGCCGATCGCGCCGGTGCGTCCGGGCGACACGCGATACAGGCCGATCGGTGCGCTTGGCGTCGCATTCCAGGCGACACGCGGCGCGGGATCGATACAGGCGACGATCAGCGCCGATGTTCCAGCCACGAATGTCGCGACGATATAGCGACGCCGCGTCATCGTTCGATCTCCCGGCGCAGTTCGAACGCGCGATGGCGCTGCATCGAATAGGGACGCGGATCATATCCCGCCGCGATCCGGTTGTGGACGTGGCGCCAGTGATCGGGCGCGGCGGCAACGGGATCGATACCGACGGCTTCCACGCCGTCGATCGCGCGCAGGACCTTGTCGACCTTGGGCCAACCCTCGATGCTGAGCAATATCTCGCCGCCCGGGCGCACGAAGGGCATGGTCGAATAGGCCTCGCCTGCCGCGACGCTCCGCGCGATGTCGATCCGTGAGCGGACGGTGCCATGGTCGTTCGAGGCCCAGCGTACGAGCGCGAAGTGGCTGCCGGGCAGCAGCGTGAGGACGCGTGTCCGGCGGCTGAGGATTTGCTCACCCACAGGATCGCCGAAGCGCAGCCAATGTTCGAGTCGCCCCTCAATCCATATCAGCTCGACAAAAGTCCGGTCCGCGAAGACGGGGTGGCGAGATGGGGTCTGCTGAAAGCCTGAACGGGTCATGGTTGCTCCTTTCCTGTGTCGGGGAAATGCCGGTCGATGAGCGCTCGCATGAGGTCTGCGGCGGTCTTGTTCTGCGCTATCGCCGCCAGCTTCAGCCGCTGGCGCATTGCGGGCGTGACATCGATGGTGAGCCGCGCGCTGAAGGCAGCGACGGACATGGGCGGCGCAGTCGGCCCCGCATTGATCCACCGCTCGGCGGCACCGGGCCGTGTGGCAAAGCCGTGAGCGGAAGCGGGCTTCCTCATCGCGTGATCGCCATGATCTCGGCGGCCAGCCGGGCGATATCGCACGCTGCCGGGCCGCCGGGATCGGCTTCGCTGGCAAGACTCCCCTGCGCCATCACCTGCGCAAAGAGGACACGTTGGGCGATCCCGGTGGTGAGCGGCGCGGGCTGCCGATCCGCCAGAGCCGCGCGGGCACGCCGCGCGATCAGCGTGCGGGGATCGCAGCGATTGAGGACGAAGCGCGCGTCCAGGCTCGGATGGAAGCCGCGCGCCTCGGCGACGAGCGATACGATTTCCGCAGAGGCCCAGCCGTCGAGCGCCGAAGGCTGCACCGGGATGAGCGCGAGATCCGCCGCGATCAGCGCCGAGCGCATCAGCGCTGCGACGCGGGGTGGGCCGTCGATGATGACATGATCGACGCTGGCAGCCTGTTCGCGCGCCTCGATATGCAAGGTCTCGCGCGACAGGCCGATGACACCGAACAGACGTTGATGGCCCTCGGCTGCCCGCTGCTCCGCCCAGTCGAGGGCGGACCCCTGCGGATCGGCGTCGATCAGGCAGATGCGCATACCCTGCCGCGCCCATTGTCCGGCAAGATGCAAAGCAAGCGTCGTCTTGCCTGCGCCGCCCTTCTGATTGACCAGCGCGAGGATCATCGCGCCGCTCCGCCGCGAGTGCGCGCGCCTTGCCGCGTTCGCCTGCGGGTTAGAAAATATCCGTAGGATTCTCTATTAGCATTGTTAAGGGGCCAGGAATCGTCGCGAAACTGCGGCGTTGCGGGGCAAAACGGTTCCCGATCGGCCGGGTTTGCGGTTCCCGATCGGCCGGATTGAGGGGTTCCCGATAGGCCGGCTTTTCTCATCGTTTTTCTCCCCGGCCATGGCGCACGCGCCGAAGCGCCCGATCGAAGGGATCGTCGGGAAGAGGCTGGAAAAGCAGCATGTCCTTGCCCGCCACGGTCTGGAGCGACAGCACATAGCCCGGAAGCGATTGGGCGCTTACGATCGCCCTCAGTTTGAAGGCGAAGCGCTTGCGGGGAATGAGCATGCCGGACTTGAGATGAAGATGGCCGACCTCGAAGCTCCAGCCATTGACCTGGCGGCCGCCATGCTTGCGCACGAGGCGATAGAGCCAGCGCTCCATGCCGCCGGTCAGCGCGAAATAGGAGCGGTCGATGGTGAGGATCAGCGCGCGATCGAGGATGCCCGCATAGAACCAGTCGGGCAGAATGAGTTCGATGCCGCGCGCACGGCCCTGACCGTCCAGATGCTCCTTCCATTCGTTGATCCAGGAGAATCGGTGTCGCCGACGTTCGCTGGGTTGCCGGATCGATGTCGCGACCGTGGTCGATTGCAGCCGGTCGAGCGCCGCCTTGAGCCGGTCATAATGGTCCCCGCCGGTTCCCCGCCCGATGAAGCGGAGCAGTTCGTGCGGTTTGGCCTGCATCAGCCGGGACGTTCCGCGGCCCGCGTCGCGGGCTTCGACGATTTGACTGGCCGCCCAGATCAATATGTCGGCGTCCCAGATCGTCGCCATGCCATGTTCGTGCGTGGCTTCGACCTCGATCCAGACCTCGCCCATGCGGAAACGGATCGGCGCGACCCTCTTGCTCTTGGCGAGGCTGAAGAAAGGCCAGGACATGAGATCCTGGGCGTCGCGCGGAGCGATATCGCCCCGCACCGCGCGAAACAGATCCAACTGTCTGTCGGTCGCGGTCGCCATAGCGTCAGCGCCGGACCGGGGCGCTGCCGTCGCGCCGCTTTGCCGGATAGACGGTGCCATGCCCCGGGTCCGACGTCGACCGGCGGGTGCCGATCGCGGCCCAGGCATCGAGATCGACCAGCGCGTAGACGATGCGACCGCCCAGTTTGCGAAAGACAGGGCCGGTGCCGAAGCAACGGTGCTTTTCGAGCGTGCGCGGCGACAGGCCAAGATGAAGGGCGGCGTCGGGCGTCCTGAGATAGCGCGGCGCAACGACCGCAAGCTCGCTTTCCATGTCGGGTCTCCAGCTTCGAGGACCGGCGCGCTGGCCAGCCATGGGGTGTCGCCGACCAGAATGGCGCAGCCCGTCGCAGGGGCCGGAGTGGTGAAATGCGGGCTTAGAAATTGTCACCCCGCGCGAGCTGGGCGATCCGCATGGAATGAGGCTGGTTCAGCCGACGGCGAGGAGATCGCGATAGCCGCCGTCGCGCAGGCGCTGGGCTTCCATGACCAGCCGATGCGTGCCGCGGCGTTCGCTCGACGTCTTGAATTCCGCTGCCGATAGCGGAGGCAGGGCGGGATAGGCGAGGCGGGAAAGCTCACGCAGCGAGGCGCCCGCCGCCCTGGCGTCGAGCAGGGCCAGGAGGAGCGTAAGGCGGGCGGCCTGAAAGGACGAGAGCGGCGGGTCGGACGCGCCGATCTCATCGCCGCCTGCAAGCCAGGGCTGCGCTTGGCGTGTCGCCGTTAGACGCGCTTCGAACGCAGTATCGAGTGGGAGATGAAAAGCGGGCGGGGATCGGGTGGCGCGCCTGCGGATCCACAGGCGATAGGTCTGGTGCCCGGTGCGCGCCACGATATGCCGGCCATCCGGGGCCGATCGGCAAAAAGGCCGTCCGGCAGAGAGGCTCGGGAGCGAAAAACCGGTGTCTGCGTCGATGATGACGACGGCCCCGGTGGCAGACGGCAACCAGTAAGCGGGGGCCAGGCTTGGCGCTCTATCGGGATCGAAGGGGAAAGCGCAGGCCCCATAACCGGGCAAAGTCCTCCTGTCCCTGTCGGGTCGCTGTCTTGAGAGCCGCGTAGCCGCGCCGGTAGGCGGGCGAGCGCGCGAGAAAGAGCTGCGCATAGTCGCAGCGGTCGAGCGATGCATCGTTCCAGGCGGTGTCTGCGGCCTTCGCCATCCTTCGCGCATCGCTCCTTTCGCGACGGCCAGACTGGCGGTGTGGCAGATGGGCGGAAGGCCCGATATCGAGATGACGCTATCCCCGTTCATGGACAAGCCTGGCCGTCGAGACGCGAACGGCACCCCGCATTTGCGGGGTGCCGGAGCTGCTCAGCGCGACCAGATGAGATTGTAGGTCTCGCCGTCCTCGGCTGCGACGAGGCTCGCGTAGATCGGGGCGGGAAAGCTCGGATCGTCCAGCTTGCAGCTCATATAGTCCGAGCCGGCGGCCGATGTCTTCGCCCATGCCGCGCCGAATTCGGCGGCACCCTGGAACAGCCGGAAGTCGGGCGCCTTGTCATTCTCCTTCACGCTGGGGCGGAAGGTGGTTTTGACGTTGAGGGTCAGCGTCTTGATCGTGCCTGCGAAACCGTCCGTGGTCTTGGTGAAGGTGCCGATGATGGCCATGTCAGATACTCCTGTTTTCGAACCCGCGCCTGTCGCGGTCTCGATGGGAATGACAGGACCGGGGCGACCGGCGGCGCACCTGAAAGGCCGCAGCATAGCGGAGGACCGGCCGGGCGGGGCTATTTTGCCTCGCGATGCAAAGCCGACGTGTCGGCGGCGGAAAATAGTCCCGCCCTGCCGGTTGCGTTCCGCCGGTCGAGGCGAAGCCGGTTCCGGTCAGACAGCCCATCGAACGCAGGCCGCAGCAGCGGATGAGGACAGGAGGCGCAGGAAATTGCGAGGGAGGCATCTCGACCCGAACCACGAAGGCGGCCACGAGATCGATGCAGGCGTCCAAACCGCCCGGCTCGGTGCGTATAGAAGTGGGAGCGACATGCCTGGCTGCCGCTCCAGCGTGCCGTGTTCGGCTGCGCGAGCGTGCATTCGCCCCAGGTCATAGCGTGCAAACCGACGCCGATCCCGCCATCCACATGGCACAGCGAGCGCGCCGGTTCGGCGCTGTCCGGCGTATCTCCACGCAAATGCTGCATGCATGCAGTGCCCGCTGCCATTTCGCTTCGGATCGTCGCAATGCGCCTGGTTTTGCGTAACTGGTCTTCGCTATCGCAAGATCGCCCGCGCTACGCCATTTCGAACCATCTTCCGAGATGGTACAGGATCATGCCGGATGGACAGGGCGCGACCCTGCGATGCAGCGTATCGATATGGCCTTGCCCTTACGTTCTTCATTTGTTCTAATGCTGCACATTGTCCGCCGTCAGCACCAATGGCACAGATTTGAGGTTGTAAATTAAGGAGGGTTTGGGCTTCGTCGTAGTGACGAAGGAACGAAGATGAAGCCCAAACCCTCCTTGAAAAATTCGCCGACAAAGGCCCCTGCTGAGCGTGTTGTGAAGGATATCCGGCGGCAGACCCGGCGCCATTTCTCAGCCGAAGACAAGATCCGTATTGTGCTGGACGGTCTGCGCGGCGAGGACAGCATCGCCGAGTTGTGCCGCAAGGAAGGCATTGCCCAAAGCCTGTATTACACCTGGTCGAAGGAGTTCATGGAAGCGGGCAAGCGGCGCCTGGCCGGTGACACCGCCCGTGCTGCGACCACTGGCGAGGTGCAGGATCTGCGCCGCGAGGCCCGTGCCCTGAAGGAATGCGTGGCCGACCTGACGCTGGAAAACCGCCTGCTTAAAAAAAGCATGATCGCGGATGGGGGCGACGACGAATGAGGTATCCCGCATCCGAAAAGCTCGAGATCATCCGGATCGTCGAGCAGTCGCACCTGCCCGCCAAGCACACGCTGGACAAACTCGGCATCCCCCGCCGGACGTTCTACCGCTGGTACGATCGCTTCGTCGAAGGCGGGCCGGAGGCGCTGGAAGATCGGCCATCGGCGCCGAGTCGGGTGTGGAACCGCATCGGCGACGATATCCAGGGCCAGATCGTCGAGATGGCGCTGGATTACAGCGAGCTGTCACCGCGCGAACTGGCGGTGCGCTTCACCGACGAGAAGCGCTACTTCGTGTCGGAGGCCACCGTTTACCGCCTGTTGAAGGCCCACGATCTGATTACCAGTCCGGCCTATGTGGTGATCAAGGCCGCCGATCGCTTCCATACCCAGACCACGCGTCCGAACGAGATGTGGCAGACCGATTTTACCTACTTCAAGATCATCGGGTGGGGCTGGATGTACCTGTCGACCGTGCTCGACGACTTCTCGCGCTACATTATCGCCTGGAAACTGTGCACCAACATGCGCGCCGAGGATGTCACCGACACGCTGGACCTGGCCCTTAAGGCTTCCGGCTGCGACAGCGCCACCGTGCTGCACAAGCCCAGGCTGCTCAGCGATAACGGCCCCAGCTACATCGCGGGCGAACTGGCGGAATACATCGATGCCCAGAAGATGAGCCATGTACGCGGCGCTCCGATGCACCCCCAGACCCAAGGCAAGATCGAGCGCTGGCACCAAACCCTGAAAAACCGCATCCTGCTGGAAAACTACTTCCTGCCCGGCGACCTTGAGGCCCAGATCGAGGCCTTCGTCGAGCATTACAACAACCAGCGTTACCACGAGAGCCTGAACAACGTGACGCCCGCCGACGCCTACCTCGGCAGGGCTCCCGCCATCATCAAACAGCGCGAAAGGATCAAGCGAAAGACCATCGAATATCGGCGCTTGCAACACCGCAGGCTCGCCGCTTAACATCAACCCCAAGACGAGGCCCGCACTCCGCTAATTTACGACGCGACGTGTGCCAAATGTTCTGACGACGGACACCCCTCGCCATATCGCTCAGTCACATCGCCAGCGAAGCGGTGGCGGTCAGCCAGATCCGCTCCTTTCTCTCCGGTCGCTTCGGCGCTGAGGCAAGGGTCACGCAGTTGGACGTCGATTTCGACCGGACACCATTGGCCGTGCGCACAGTTGTGATCGCGCCGCGATCGCGCGCGGAGAGCAATGCGCTGCTTCAGACCGATCTCAGCGATCGTCTCGGCCGCCCCGTGGCGCTGCGGGTCGACCAGGTTCTGCTCGATCCCGGGGCCGGCGCGGTTGAAGCGCAGCGCGCCGAATTGCGACAGGCCAATGATGCCGTAGCAAGAGATATCGGCAAGGCGAATGGCGTGGCTGGCCTGGTGGCGCTCGCGGCCGGAGTCGCGCCCGATGCGGTAACCATCGACCGCGATCATCAGCGGGTGACGGCGACCGCCGCCATTTTGCCAGGCGCGGAGCTTGCGACCTATGGTGCCCTAGAACGGCGTACCGCGAATTCCATCGAGGGGTGGCAAGTCGCCCTCGTGCCTCCGATCTCGCAGCTACCGGTCATCAGCTTTGCGGACAATATCGACACGCTGGATGCGCCGGCCCGTGAGGCTGTGCTGCTGTCTGCCTGGGCTGCCAGGCGCTGGAATAGTCCCCAACTGACTGTGCCTGGTTTCCAGTCCGAAATGCCGGAAAAGCCGGTTCTTTCCCAGCGTCGGGCGCTGGCCATTGCCGCTTTGCTCAAGCAACAAGGGATAACAGCTATCGCGGCTCCGCCGGCCGGTCAGAGCTTCCGGCTGGCAGTCACAAACCAGATGGATCGCTAGGCTATCGTCGCGTCCCATTACCCAACCCGCCTCGAGATATTTTCTTGAGCGTCATGATCCTACGCGATCTCCTGTGCGTTTCTGTCGGAAATCCGGTCTTGTTCTGAAGGAGGTGGGCATGATGAAAGTTACAACCGTTATCCTGGCAAGCCTGGACATCGGTGCGGGAAAGACGTGACCGCTTCGAAGCGCGGGCTTCTCCGCCGCCATCCCTTTATCGTCGGGTCACTCGCTATCCTGCTGGCGCTGGGTGTTGCCGCAAGCCTGACGTCGCCGCCGATGCTGCTCAGCATCCTGGATGGCGTCATGGGCGGCGGGCTGGGCGTCGAACGGGTAGGGCAGGGCATCGCCTTCGGCACCCACGGCCAGCGACTGGACGTCTGGCGGGCAACGCAGCGCGGAAAGCAGCCTCTGCCCGTCCTCATCTTCTGGTATGGCGGTGGCTGGGTGAAGGGCACGCGTGAGGCCTATGCCTTTGCAGCCCGAGCCTATGCGAAGCAGGGCTTTGTCGTAGTCGTTGCTGACTATCGCAAGGTGCCGGCGGTCCGCTTCCCCGCATTTCTGGAAGATGGCGCGCAGGCGGTTCGGTGGACCCGCGACCATATCGCTGGCTTGGACGGCGATGCTGGCCGTATCGCCGTGGCCGGGCATTCGGCCGGCGCCTATACCGTCGCAATGCTAACGCTCGACCAGCGATGGCTTCGCGCCGAGGGCGTCGATCCCGGCATCATCAGGGCAGCTGTGGGTCTATGTGGCCCATATGATTTCTATCCATTTACCGACAAACGGGCGATCGACGCCATGCAGGGCGCACCCGATCCGCAGATGACGCAGCCCATTCATTTCGCGCGCGCTGACGCCGCGCCCATGCTGCTCATCTCTGCCGGTGATGATGTCCAGGTTAAAGCGCACAATGCAAACAATCTGACGGCCCGTCTTACAGAGCTGCATGGACGGGCCGCGCATATCGATTATCCGGGGCTCAGCCATAAAAATGTCGCGATGGCCCTGTCCGTGCCTTTCAGAGGCAAGGCGCCCGTGCTTGCGGACAGTGTCCGTTTCCTGCGCACAACGCTCGCACGGATTGAAGGAGACGAGGAATGACGGACGATCTTTATGTGGTGGCGATCCTCACCAGCAAACCCGACAAGGCGGATGCATTGCGCGACCTGCTGATACCCGCGACCGAAGCATTCCGGCAGGAGGATGGGTGCAGGGCCTATAGCCTGCACGAAGACATCAAACGTCCGGGCCGCTTCATGACCTATGAAGTCTGGCGCGATGAGGCGGCGCTGGCGGCGCATATGGAATCGCCTACGATGAAGGCGGCGACGCCAGAATTAGGAGCGATCCTCGAAGGCGAGATGGAACAGCATCTCCTCGGCACGCTGCTTCAGCTTTAACGATGAACCCGGTGATCATGTCGCGTCGCAATGGTGAACGCTCTGAGCAGATAGCCTGTCCCGCATATTGGACAGACCAGCCTTGAGCGGGGGCGGATTGGCGCTCACGCCGTTCGATGCTGCCGCGATCTTGATCGTCCTGGCTGCGGTGCTGGGCTATCTGAACTATCGCTTTTTGAAATTGCCATCCTCGATAGGCCTGACCGTCATGGGCGCGGTTGCGTCGCTGATGGTGGTTGGAATCGACCGGCTCATGCCGGGTTCCGATTTCAGCCACGACATCGTAACCTTCATCGCCGGGATCGATTTCCACACGACCCTGATGGACGGGATGCTGTCCTTCCTGCTGTTTGCCGGCGCGCTGCACGTCGACTGGCGCGAGATGCATCGGGGACGCTGGCCAATCCTGATCCTCAGCACCCTTGGTGTGGCGCTCTCGACATTGCTCGTCGGTGGCGGCTTCATGCTGTTGGCGGGCTGGCTCGGTCTGGCTGTCCCTGCCATCTGGTGCTTCATATTCGGGGCGCTCATCAGTCCGACCGACCCGGTATCTGTGATGGGTGTCCTCAAGAAAGTCAGTGTGTCCCCGACACTGGAGGCGACCGTCGCTGGCGAAAGCCTGTTCAACGATGGTGTCGGCGTGGTCATCTTCACGATCCTGCTCTCCGCCGCGCTATCTGGCGAGCCGCTCACGATAAGCCATGGCGCATCGCTCTTCGCGGTCGAGGCAGGTGGGGGTATAGCTCTGGGATTGGCGATAGGCTGGATCGCTTTCCTGATGATGCGCTCCATCGATGACTATAAGGTCGAGGTGCTGATCAGCCTTGCGGTCGTGATGGGCGGCTATGCGATTGCACATCCGCTCCATGTCAGCGGCCCGGTGGCAATGGCGGTGGCAGGTCTCATCATCGGCAATGCCGGCGTCGCACACGCGATGAGCGACGTGACACGCGATTATCTCCATAAATTTTGGGATCTGATCGACGATATCCTAAACACGGTGCTGTTCCTGTTGATCGGCCTGGAGGTCGTGACCATACCGGGCGACATGCGGCTGGTTGTCCTCGGCGTGGCTGCGATCCCGCTCGCCCTGCTGTCGCGATCGGTGTCTGTGGTATTGCCGCTGCGTGTGATCCGCCCCCTCCATGACTATGGCAGGGTTGCGCCGGTGACGCTTATCTGGGGCGGTCTGCGGGGCGGCATTTCTATCGCGCTGGCACTTGGCCTGCCGGACAGCCCGGCGCGGTCCGTAGTGCTGGCGGCAACCTATATCGTGGTGCTGTTTTCGGTCATCGTGCAGGGCGGAACCATCAAGCTGGTGCTTGAAAAGCTGACAGCGCAACCAACGGAAAAGACGTCATGAAGGCACGCCTGCTCCGCATCGCCGACCAGTTGCGGGAAAGCTACTGGTTCTTGCCGACGATCATGGCTCTGGGGGCGCTGCTGCTGGCGCTGGCGATGATCTATATCGACAGCCATTTCGGCAGCGAGTGGATGGATGGATTGCCATGGCTCTACGCTGCCCGGCCTGATGGCGCGCGCAGCTTGCTCTCGTCGATCGGCGGATCGATGATTGGCGTTGCGGGCACCACCTTCTCGGTTACGATCGCGGCGGTCGTTTATGCGTCGGGCCAATATGGGCCGCGATTGCTCAGCAACTTCATGTCCGATCGCGGCAATCAGGTCACGCTTGGCACCTTCATCGCCACCTTCCTCTATTCCATGATCATCCTGCGCACTATCCGGTCGCCGGGTGAGAGCGGCGCGGACGTTGGCGCGTTCGTTCCGCAGCTGGCGGTGCTGGTCGCGGTGATCCTGGTGCTCTGCTCGATCGCAGTGCTGATCTTCTTCATCCATCACGTCCCCATGCGCATCCACATCAATAGCGTGATCGAGCAAATCGGCGAGCGCTTGATCACCGAGATCGACAACCGCTTTCCTCTCTTCGTCGGCAAACCGCTGGAGGAAGCGCAGGATGACCCACGCATCCCGCCCGCCTTCCGCCCCGACGCATCGGTGAAAGCCTATGAGCGGCAAGCGGCCGTTCGCTCCAGGGACACCGGCTACATCCAGTTGATCGATGAGGATGGCCTGATCCAGACGGCGGCGAAGCACGATCTGGTCATCCGTCTTCAATATCAGTCGGGCGATTTCGTCCATCATGGCAGCGTGCTGGCAGAGGCATGGCCCGGTGAACATGTGGACGAGGATGTGGCAAAGGCGCTGCGACGCGCGTTCGCCATAGGATCGCGTCGCACTGCGTTGCAGGATTTGCGCTTCCTGATCGACGAACTGGTCGAGATCGCGGCGCGGGCGCTATCGCCGGGTGTAAACGATCCCTTCACCGCCAATAGCTGCCTGGACTGGCTGGGAGCGGCCCTGTCGGATCTGGCGCGCCGCGACCTGCCATCGCGCCTGCGCGCCGATAATGACGACGCCTTGCGCGTGATCGCGCATCCGATGACTTTCGCCGGTTTCATCGACCGGGCATTCGGCGCGCTCGCCCAATATGCGAGCGCCGACATGATCGCGGGCAAGCGCTTCCTCAACGCCATCGGCGATGTGGCGCTGAGTTGCGACGATCCCGGTCGGATTGCCACGCTAAGGCTCCAGGTCGAGGCGTTCAGGGAACTGGCCAAACACTCGCTGACCGGCATTAATCTCTCGGCGGTTCAGGATCGCGCTGACCAACTGCTGCGCGCCCTGGCGGAACCCGATTATCAGCGGCGGTTGCGTGACAGTCCGGCGTGGCTTGGCGGAACAGCCTGACAGCTACCAGCGCAGCAGGCGCGGACCGAGTAACGCACCGATGCCTGCAGCGAACAGGATGCCCATCGTATACCACGTCAATACGAACACCGCCGATACCTCCGGGCAATGAAGGCAGTAGAGGGTTGCGGCCCAGGCCCCCGCCGACAGGCCAGCGGCAGCTCCTGCCGCGCGTAACCGGGTCGGGGCGAGGCGCCTGAACGACCAGAGCAAACCGCCGAAGATCGGCGCCGACAGCATCAGCACCAGCCAGGGACATTTCTTCCAAGTATCTCCCAGCCACATCGCGAACCAGTCCCCAGGTGGGACATGCGCCATTTCGGCCATGCTGACGGCTGCCAGAAGCGCGAATGGAAGGACGATCGGCCAGAATCCGGTTAACCTCACAGGCTCAGGTCTTGCCAGGCGCGCGACCATGATGATGGAGCCGATGCCCAGCGAGATAGTGTAAGCCCATTTCATCCAGAAGGTAAAACCCTGCATGGCCAGGCCAAGGTCGGTGCGCAAACCCAGGACGACGGCAATCAGCAGCAGCGTGACGACAGCGCCGCCCAGCATCCCGAACGTCAGCCGTCGTTCCAGCGCATGGCGCGGGGTGGGCTTCAGGTCACGGGTCATGGATTCGATGAGGGATTCGGTATTCATCGACGTTCCCCCATGATGCGGGCAGCCAGAGCCTTCAAGCCCCGGTGGATCGATACCTTCACATCGGATTCGCCAAAGCCGGTCTCGCGCGCGGTGTCTGCGACGCTATGGCCGTCGATGCGGGTTTTGCGGATCAGCAGGGACTGCTTGTCGGGCAATTCTGCGAGGAGCTGATCGATGTCCATGCGTGCGTTTGCGGCGTCCTCGAAACTCTCCGAGGCGAGAATATCCTCCAAATCGTCTATCGAGCAGGTCTGCCGTGCACGCCGGAACTGGTCGATCATTTTGTAGCGCGCGACAGCGAAGAGCCACGCCTTGAACGCACGGTTCCTATCGAAGCTCATGCGGCGGGTATGAACGGCGATCAGGGTTTCCTGCACAAGATCCTCGATGGCATGGCCGTCACGGATGGTACGGCGGTAAAAATCACGCAGGAGCGGGACAAGCGCGTGCAGCAGCCTGGCATGCGACGATGCGTTACCATCGAGGCCTTCCACCATCCATGTCTTGAGCTGGTCTTCACTTGCCCGCATGCACGCTCCTGAAAACGCATTCGCGCGAAACGCGGCAATCGTTACACATGGTCGCATTTTTCGGCATCGGCCCGCTAGACCGCCGCCATCATCCAGTAGCGCTCCTGCGGCTCGCGCGCATTTTATTTTTGCGGCTGTAACCAGACTCGCGTCGGCGACGAACCCGGATTGTCAGCCCGATTCTCGTGCCAGGCGTTCAAACCAGAGGCGGTCCCGCGATGCCGAACCATCGATCACGATCCTTTGCGCTGTGCATGGTTTCCGCTGCGAGCCTTGTCGCCGCATGTGGCGTTGCGCTGGCGCTCCCATCGGACGAGGTGGGTGTTGGGTCGGGCTCCGCGCAACAACCGGTTGTTGTCGAACTGTTCCAAAGTCAGGGCTGCTCGTCCTGCCCGCCGGCCAATGCCTATTTGAACGCGATAGCCGATCGCCCCGACGTTCTCGCCTTGTCCTTTGCCGTCACCTATTGGGACCGGCTGGGCTGGAAGGACACGTTCGGTTCTCCTCGATTTACCGCGCGACAGCAGGATTATGCCGCTGCGGGCCGGGGGCAAGTCGCTACCCCTGAAATCATCGTCAATGGCAGCCATGCCGTGGTCGGGGCTGACAAGCCCGCATTCGATGCGGCTATCGCCAAGGCCGGCGCGCCACGCGGCGGTCCGGCGATTATGGTCGATGGCACGTCGGTCCGCATTGGCGCGGGAGCGGCAGGCAAGGCCGCGACCGTCTGGCTGGTCCGCTATGATCCCAAATCGCGCGACGTTCCGATCCGGGCCGGCGAGAATGGCGGGCGCACGCTGCCGCATCGCGACATCGTGCGCGAACTGGCCAAGCTTGGCGACTGGTCCGGGTCATCGACTTCCTTTCCGCTTCCACCAGCACGTGAACGCGGTCTGTCGACCGCCATACTGGTCCAGCGTGGCGCAGGCGGTCCCATCATCGCCGCCCGAAAACTCTAACCACTACCCGTGGCCGACGGTGTCGCGGTCCGGTCCCCCTAAACGACGCCAAATCAAGGAGAAGACCCCATGCGTATCCTCACCCTTATAGCGATTTCTGCCATGTCTATTGCCGCCGCCACACCTGCCCTAGCACAGGACGCGATGATGAAAGGCGGCATGAAGTCCGACAAAATGATGAAGATGTCGGCCGCAGACACCAGGAAGATGCAATCCTGTCAGGCGATGTCGCACGATATGATGATGAAGAATGCCGGCTGCAAGAAGATTATGAAGATGCATCCCGACATGATGAAGGGCGATGCCATGATGAAGTCCGACAAGATGATGCCGGGCCACTGATGCATCATGCTTTGACGGGTGCGGCATATGGTCGCGCCCGTCCCCAGTCCTACAACGCAGGATACCGGCCATGTCCGATCCCGATCGTTCCGTGCCAGAGGGCAGCGATCTCATCTACCTGCAGCGGCGACCGGTCCGCCTGTGGCATTGGCTCAACGCCTTTAGCGTCATTGTCATGCTGATGAGCGGCCTGATGATCTTCAACGCCCATCCCATGCTCTACTGGGGGCAATATGGAGCGAACCAGGACCCCCCCTGGCTGGTGATCGGCGCCAACGAGGGAGCAGGATTTCTCAAGATTGGTGGAGTGACCATCCCTACCACCGGCGTGCTCGGCATTTCCGGTGACAATGAATTGGCTTTTCCCGCGCTGGTCACGATCCCGTCGAGCTATGATCTGGCGGCTGCTCGCCAGTGGCATTTTGCCTTCGCGTGGCTGCTTGTCGTTCCCGGTCTCTTATTCTGGATCTGGGGTCTGGCGAGTCGGCACGTCCAGCGCGACCTCGCCCCTACAGGGCAGGAACTGCGCCCACGGCACATCTGGCAGGACGTCAAGAACCATGCCCGTCTGCGTTTCCCCAGGGGCGAGGCAGCGCGGCGCTATAATATTCTCCAGAAACTCAGCTATGTCGGCGTGATCTTCGGGTTGCTGCCGACAATGGTACTGACCGGCCTTACCATGTCGCCCGGCATGAATGCCGCCTGGCCGTGGCTGCTCGATCTGTTCGGCGGGCGCCAGTCGGCGCGCTCGGTCCACTTCATCTGCGCCAGCCTGCTCGTCGCCTTCATCATCGTCCATCTTATGATGGTCGTGCTCGCCGGCCCGGTGAACGAACTGCGCTCGATGATCACCGGTTGGTACCGATTGCCCCGGGAGAAAGCGCGATGACGATCCTGACACGGCGCAAGCTGATCGGATCGATCGGTGTTGGGGCTGGCAGTCTGCTGCTGGCGGGTTGCGATCGGATCGTTGCGTCGCCGACGGTCAGGCAAGTCTTGGGCGCAGGCGAAGGACTAACCCGTCGGGCACAGCGACTCGTGACCGATCGACATGCGCTAGCGCGCGAATTTTCGCCGTCCGACATGTCCCCCAGTTTTCGCGTGAACGGCAACAGCATGCCGACAAGTGAGGCGTACCAGGCCCATGCGGTGCAGCGCTTTGTCGACTGGCGGCTTGTCGTCGATGGCCTTGTGCGACGCCCGCTGGCTCTATCGCTCGCGCAAATTCGGGCCATGCCGACGCGGACCCAGATCACCCGCCATGATTGTGTCGAGGGCTGGAGCGCGATCGGCAAATGGAGCGGGTTGCCGCTAAAGCTGCTGATGGACGGGGCTGGTCCCTTGCCGGCAGCGCGTTACGCCGTCTTCCATTGTGCGGACGATTTCGATGGTGAACCCTATTATGAGAGCATCGACCTGATCGATGTCTATCATCCACAGACGATCCTAGCCTGGGGCATGAACGACGAATTATTAAGTGTCGGTCATGGGGCACCACTCCGCCTGCGCGTCGAGCGGCAGCTCGGCTACAAGCAGGCGAAATATGTCATGCGGGTCGAGTTGGTCGACGACCTCGCCAAAGTCGGTTCGGGCAAGGGCGGCTATTGGGAGGATTCGGCCGACTATCAATGGTATGCCGGGATTTAGGCCAAGGTAGCGAAGGCCTTTCCGGCACACCATATATAGCATCCGATGGAGGTATATCATGGCAGACTATCGCAAGACCGATGAAGCTATCGCCGCGCTAACGCCCGAACAACATCGCGTCACGCAGCAAAGCGGCACCGAACGACCCGGCACAGGCAAATATGAGAAGCACAAGGAGCCGGGCATCTATGTCGATATCGTCTCAGGCGAGCCCCTTTTTGCCTCGTCCGACAAATATGAGTCGGGTTGCGGTTGGCCGAGTTTCACCAAGCCGATCGAACCGGCCAATGTCGCTGAACTGAAGGACGGCTCGCTCGGCATGGTCCGTACCGAGGTAAGGTCCGCTCATGGCGACAGTCATTTGGGTCATGTCTTCACCGATGGTCCGCGGGACCGGGGCGGCCTGCGCTATTGCATCAACTCGGCCTCGCTGCGCTTCGTCCACCGCGACGATATGGAGGCGCAGGACTATGGTGCCTATCTGCCGCAAGTAGAGGATATATCCTGTCCATGAGATGGCGCTTGTCCGTCAGAGCTTCTTGCGCACTCGCCCGTTGAAGTCGTGTTTGCCGATCTCCAGCCCCTTCATCCGCAGGATGTCATACGCCGTCGTCGCGTGAAAATAGAAATTGGGCTGGGAGAAGGAGAGGAGGAAATCTTCCGCCAGAAAATCGATATGATTATCGCCGAAGGTGAAGCGCATATCGCGGCCTATGAAACTTTCCACCTCATCGGGATCCATCCCTTTCAGGCTGGCGATAGTCTCGGCTACCCGATTACGAAGTGCGTCGAAGCTTGCCGGCGGTGGGGCGATGTCGGGCGAGAAGCTGCCCCTTCGCACCCCCTCGATCGCACCGATCGAATGCACCGCCGTCGATTTCACCTGGTAGGCGAAGGGCTGCATGTCAGGAGCCAGCCGGGCGTCGATCAGTGCGTCGGGCAACAAGTTATTTGCAGCGCAATAGGCTTCTGCCTTGCCGACGAGGCGTTCGACGGAGCTGAGTATCTGCAAATAGGACGGAATCGTCGCCGCATAGAGGGTGAACGCCATGTCTAGCTCCCATATTTTCGGCATGAGTAGCGACTGGGCGCGCTTTCGACCAGACTCATACTTGAGCTATCCTCGCCTTACGCTTTCCAGTTTTTGGGAAACAAGCGCTTGAGCGCCTCGACCTTGGGTTGATCGTTATGGACGATATAGGGATAGGTCGGGTTGCGGGCCATGAAATCCTGATGATAGGCCTCGGCCGGAAAGAAGGCCTGACCGTTCTCGATCCGCGTCGCGATCGGTCGGCTGTAGACATGCGCGGCGGTCAACTGGTCGATATAGGCGCGCGCGACCTTCTGCTGCGCGGGGGTCGTCGGGAACAGGGCAGAGCGATATTGCGTGCCTGTATCTGGTCCTTGCCGATTAACCAGAGTGGGATCGGCCACGACGGAAAAATAGATACGCAAGAGATCGGCATAGTTCACCTGATCGGGATCGAAGACCACCCGGACCGATTCAGCATGTCCCGTCGTTCCGGACGAGACCATTTCATAATCCGCCGTCGACGCCTTGCCGCCGGCATAGCCCGACGTCGCGCTGATCACGCCCTTCACATGGGAGAAGATGCCCTCGACACCCCAGAAGCAGCCACCGGCGAATATCGCAGTTTCCTTGAGGCCGGTGGCCGGTTCGGTCACAGCAGCGGCCGGCGCCATAACGACCTGCTCGGTCGCAAGCCCGGGACTCATCGCGGCGAGCAGAGCACCTCCAGCAAGAAGCGCAGCGGCGAAGGGCGTAAAGCGGGGCATGATCGATACTCCTTAGGTTCTTTCCATCTATACGGTTGACGCGGTCGGCTGGTTACACGCCGTGACGGCAAGTTCTGTAACCGATCGCGGGGCTGGCGCGTATTTACGATATGACACAGCTCTCCGCTTCCGACCGCCGTCATTTTCTTGCCCTGTGCAGCACCGCCGCGCTTGGCGCCGTCGCATGGCGCCTGGTAGATACAGGATCATCGCCCGCAAGCGCTGCAACAACGGCCATGTTCAATCTCACCGACGCCGATGGCGAAAACGCCTGTCGCCGCAGGCCTACACCGTGTTGCGCCAGGCCGGTACCGAACGTCCCTATTCGAGTCCGCTCAACGACGAGCATCGCAAGGGCCGGTTCGTCTGTGCCGGCTGCGCGCTGCCGCTTTTTGCATCCGCTACCAAGTTCGATAGTGGAACCGGATGGCCGAGCTTTTACGACCACCTGCCGCGCGCAGTCGCGACGGAGACCGATCACAATCTCTTGATGACGCGGACGGAGGTGCATTGTGCGCGCTGCGCTGGACATCTGGGCCACGTCTTCAAGGACGGGCCCAAGCCAACCGGGCTGCGCTACTGCATGAACGGGGTCGCGTTACGCTTTATAAGTAGTTGATCGTGGCCCATGCGCTTGCGCGGATACCGGCTTTTACGGATATTGGCTTTTCCATGTCTGCCGCAACCCGCGCTCAAAGCTGCGGCGCGCCATCGGCATAGCCTTCGAAAGCATAGTCATTGAGGAACTGGCGTCGCCATAGATATCCGCGATCTACCCTACTCAACTCGGCTTCGTCGCAAATGTCGCCCCATAATTGGGTGATCGAAGTGACCTGATGGTTGATCAGATCGCGGGCATCCCGGTCACTCAACAGGAAGTTTGACGCCGACAATCGGCAGCTTTCCACAAGGCTGCGCTTATCCTCGCCATTCACCAACATCGCCTGATTGGCCTCCCGGCCGTTACGTGGCTGCGGGCATATGTCGTATGCCTTTGTCAGCGTGAGGTTGGCGCCATCCCAGAAAGCGGCATGGTTGCGGGCATGGTCATCGGTGTTGCCCGTCAGCACGTTGAAGACCAGGCGCCCGAACAGTTCGCGCAGCGTCGCTTGCGGATCGGTAAAACGCGTGCGCACCATTTCGGCCAGATCGACATAGCTGGCATAGCGTGCCTGCATTTCCCCCAGCCCGAACATGGTCAGGGCAGAGACCATTGCGCGGCGTGTCCAGCCAGTACCGTTCCATTCGCGGTCGAAGCGGCGAACGAGCAGGACGTCCTTGCCACTTGCCCTCGCCAGGCGGACTGGCGCGACGTCCAGCCCTACCTCTGCCGCCAGGCGCATGGCAACAAACTCGGCCTTCACGACGGCCATGGTATCGTTTGTCGCCGAGAATTTGGCGATGAACTTGTCCTCGCCGTCCTGGATCAAGGCTTTGGGACGTGCGCCGCCGATGGAACTCCCATGGAACAGCGCGTTGTCGAGAGTCTGGGGGATGGGCTCGCCCCTCTCAACCCGTTCGGCCGCTTCCAGCAGTTCCTCGAGCGCCGCATTGTCCTGCTCACGAGGCTGATACCGATCGGCTGACGTCTGGAAATCGAGCGCGCCAATGCGGTCGGAGCCCGAATTGAGCATGTAGGTCAGTTCGTCGAACTCGACATTGTGCGCTGCGTTGCTGCGAAGGCCGGTTAGACGATTGATGATGATTCGACGCCCCCATGCGTCCGGAGCGCCGTCTCGCAAGCAGCCGGCTATATCCAGCGGGGTTTGCGGGATGATCCTGCCACGCTGGAGAGGCAACTCCGGTGCATAGATTGGCATAGCGTCGGCACGTTCAAGATAAGAACGACCATAGTTGAAGGTATAAACATCTCCGTTCAATTCGATCCGCCCGGCGATGATGGGTTCAAGCGACCCCGGTAGCCATATCCACACGAATGCTTCGGTGGCTGGCAGGATAGGACCTTGAGCGGCAACCGCAGTGACAGGCCGAGGGCGATCAGAAGTCATCTTTCACCTCCGAGCGCGGATGCCGAACCGCCTGCGGGAGGAGTGCCAGCTTGTCGTTGACCCTCGAAATCTCGGGAGCGAGCCGCGAAGGTTCGTCAACGAATAACGGCACGCCCACTAGAGTCGCGGCCTCAAATACCAGCCCGATTTCTACTTTGGGATGACCCTTCTCAATGAGCTGTAGCGTGCTGCGCGCGATGCCGATCCGGGCTGAAAGGTCAGCTTCCGACATCTTGCGCTGTTTGCGCCCAAGACGAATGAGTCCACCCATCATGGTCAGCGCTTCGCGCGTCACGCGAGAATATGTGCGGGTATGCGCGTTCATATTGGCCTCAATGCTTGTTATAGCGGTCATTAACTAGCTTGAGGACCGCCATAACGGTCAATATCACGCAGGGAATTAACAATCAATAGAATGACCGCGAGGTCGGGCATAAAAGCCATTCGTGACTGTTATGTCGGTCAATTGAATCTGGTTGACGTTGACCCGGGAAAGCGTTGGCCTCGCTAGGTCAGGAGGCATGATATTGCACCACAGCAGTATGGGGCTTGTAACGGAAGTGTGCCGGTCACCTTCCTGACTCTACCGACATCATAGGCGGAGGCGTACCATTAGGCTGTGGCCTCTCGAACGAGCGGCGCGTGCCGGTCGACTAGGATCGCACTGGCTTGGTTAAGACCGATCAATTCCACGCTCATCCCATGTCGGCGCATCTTTGTAACGACGTTTTCCAAAGCGCCGACAGCCGTAACATCCCAGAGATGCGCCGCCGTGAGGTCGATCCGGATCTTTTGCGCCGTATCGCGCAGATCAAACTGGTCAGCAAAAATCTCTGCGCTGGCGAAGAAAATTTGACCAGACACGATGTATGTTCTCGTACTGGTTCGCGGATCGAGTTCCTCCTTGACGCGCATCAATTTTGTCACCTTGAAAGCGAAGAACACGCTACTGAGCAGCACGCCAACGGCAACGCCTGCGGACAGGTCGTGCGTGGCGACAGTCACCGCCACCGTGGCCAACATAACCACGCCGGATACCTTCGGATGTCGTGCAAGGTCAGATAGCGATCCCCAAGAGAATGTGCTGATGGAAACCATGATCATGATCGCGACGAGCGCCGCGACTGGTACTTGAGCGATCCATGAACGCAGCGGAACCATGACGACCAGCAGGAAAACGCCAGCGACGAGGGTCGAAAGACGTCCTCGGCCGCCATACCGCACATTGCCAACGGTTTGCCCGATCATGCCGCAACCCGCGATGCCTCCGAAAAGACCGGCAGCAACATTTGCGAGGCCCAAGCCCGTACATTCCTGTGCCTTCGAGCTGGTCGTTTCAGTGAGTTCATCAACCACGCTCGCGGTCATCATCGATTCCAGCAAGCCAACTGCTGCCATTGCGAAAGCGTAAGGTGCCACAATCCAGAAAGCTTCAAGATTGAGCGGAAAGTCGGGAACATGGAATGAGGGAAGTGACGCGGGCAAACGACCCAAATCAGAGACAGTATGGATCGGCATTGGGTAAGCGATGCTGATTAGCGTCAGGACAACGATGCAGATAAGCGGCGAGGGGATGGCCGTCGTTAGGCGAGGCAGCAGATAGATTATTCCGAGACCCGAAACGATCATCGCATAGGTGTGCCAGGTTACGC
Organism: Sphingobium aromaticiconvertens; assembly: GCF_037154075.1. Lineage (NCBI taxonomy): Bacteria > Pseudomonadati > Pseudomonadota > Alphaproteobacteria > Sphingomonadales > Sphingobiaceae > Sphingobium > Sphingobium aromaticiconvertens. Next base: position 4,590,029 of record NZ_JBANRJ010000001.1, on the reverse strand, counting down.
CAAGCATTTGCGGCACCTGCGCAGAAAAAATGAGGATCGCCAAGGCGTTTACAAAGCCCGTTCGGACGGAGCGCGAAACAAAACGTAGAAGGACGTCTAGCTTAAGCAGGCCAAAGACGATCTGAAGGACGCCCGCCAAAAGGGTCGCGACAAGAAGATATTGAAGGCCGTGGCTATGAACTAAGGCTGCTACAACGAGTGCGACCGAGCCAGCAGCGCCCGAGATCATCGCCGGTCGGCCTCCAGCAAAAGCAATGACAATGCCGATCACGAAGGAGGCGAAAAGGCCAACCTCAGGATCAATGCCAGCGACGAAGGAAAAGGCGATCACCTCCGGAATGAGCGCGAAAGTGCCGACCATGCCGGCCAACATATCGCGACGAGCGCCGATGGCATCGTTGAGCCATTCAGCACGGTACCGAGCTAAGGACGTGATGTTCATAAATGGATTATTCCGCAAAAATCGCAGCTGCGCCGCCGTTGAATAGCGGCATGATATTTGGGTGCGAAGTGCGTTGTCCGGCGGATCGGCGGCCGGAATAGCCACCCGGAATTGCACCGGGTCCATGCGATTGCCGCCCCACTAGCTGCAAATTTGTCGCAGTGCAACATGGCGCGTTGGTTCAAGCCGTTTATGATTGCTAGGGAGCAGCTTATGTCAAGGTAGGCTGTTTTGCGAACAAGACATGGAAAGCCGGGCGGTCAGAGTCCGGAAAACAAGGATTGATCGCCGAGCGGCTGATTTGGGTCAGCTCCGGCCTAGTTGTCGGTCCGTTGCACGTTGCAGATCCGAACCCGCAGGGCGCTGGAACAACCGCAGTCCGAATTCTGGCATGATGGCAACGAGGTGATCGAAGATATCGGCCTGAATATCTTCATATTCCGCCCATAGGACTGTGGAAGCGAAGGCGTAGATTTCCAGCGGCAATCCATCTTCCGTCGGCGCAAGTTGGCGTACCAGCAAGGTCTTGTTCACCGCAATATCCGGCCGTGCCTTGAGGTAGGCAAGGATATAGGCCCGAAAGCTGCCGATGTTGGTCAGCCGACGGCTATCGAGTATCTGATCATGAGCATGTTTCCTGTTCCATCGATCGAGATCATCCCGCTTTGCTTCAAGATGCTCACGCAACAGGCCGAAGCGGGACAGGTCCGCCAGTTCCTCGCCGTCCAGAAACCGAATGCTATTCTGGTCGATGGCCAGGGATCGCATGATCCGCCGACCGCCAGATTCCTGCATCCCGCGCCAGTTGCGAAAGCTTTCCGTGATCAGGCGGTAGGTTGGAATGGTCGTGATGGTCTTGTCGAAATTCTGGATCTTGACCGTATGCAGGGCGATATCGATCACGTCGCCATTGGCGTCGAGTTGCGGCATTTCGATCCAGTCGCCCACGCGGACCATATCGTTAGAGCCGATCTGAACCGATGCCACCAGGGATAATATGGTGTCCTTGAACACCAGCATCAGGACAGCCGCCATCGCGCCAAGCCCCGACAACAACAGCAACGGGGACTGGTTCATCAGCGCCGCGATCCCCAATATGGCCGCCGCGGCGTAGATGATCAGCTTGCCGACCTGGACATAGCCTTTGATCGGTCGGTTGGCGGCATCGGGGCGCCGCTGATACAGATCGTTCATCAGACCAAGCCCGCCGCTGAGCGCGATCGCGATGGTCAGGATGATGAAGGCTGCGCACAGGCTGCGGATGAAAAGAGCGATCCAACCGGGAAGGTGCGGGACACTCTCGATCCCCACCTGGATGATCAGCGCCGGCACGATGTTCGAAAGCCGGGCGACAATCGACCCCAGATGCTGGGCTTCCAGGGCGAAAGGCCGACGCTCCAGCAGCTTGACGACCAATGTGAGGACAAGGCGTTTTGCGACCCAGTTCGCTATCCAGGCGATCGCGATCAGCAGCATGATCGCCAACATTGCCTGCAACCAGGGTTGATCGAAATGGCCGCCGGTCACGACAGCCATGATATTGTCAGTCATCCATGTCATGTGCCCGTCCGATCGGCGAAGACATTTTCATGCAGCGAACGCCCAGCCGTTTCGGGCATGAAGCAGAGCGCGATAAGGCCGACGACGCAGGCCATCATCATGTAAAATGCCGGCATCAGGTCGTTGCCGGTGGCGCGGATCAGACTGCTGCCGATTGCAGGCGCGGTTCCACCGAACAGCGACGTGGACATGTTGTAGGCGATCGCGAAGCCTGCGAACCGAACAGGCGTCGGGAACAGCGCCGGGAAGGTCGCGGAAATCGTGGCCAGTTGTGGCACATAGAGCAGGCCTAGCAGCGCGAAGCCCATGATCGCACCGACGAACCCCGTCGCCATCAGCATGTAGAGCGGCAATATACTCAGCAGAAGCCCGATCAGCGACAGGCGCCACATCGGTTTGCGCCCGATCCGATCCGACAGATGGCCCGCGAACGGCAGGAAGAACATCATGAAGACCATGCCGATGATCGGCACGACCAGCGCTTCGTCCGGCGAGAGGCCGATGCGCCGCTGCAAATAGGTCGGCATGTAGCTGAGCAGCGTATAGTTGACGACGTTGAGCGCCACGACCAACCCACTCACGACCAGCATTGGTCGCCAATGGTCGCGCATCAACGTTCTGAGCGGAGGCGATCCGCTGCCTTCGACGGCCTGTTCGCGAAAGACTGGCGTGTCCTCCATCCTCGATCGCAGATACATGCCGACAAGGCCCATGGGGGCTGCGACCAGGAATGGGATGCGCCAGCCCCAATCATGCATTGCCGCGTCCCCCAGCAACAGCGAGAAGCCAAGCATCAGCACGGCGCCAAAGGAAAAGCCCGCCAACGTGCCGAACTCCAGAAAACTGCCATAGAAGCCGCGCCGGTCGTCGGGCGCATATTCGGCCATGAAGGTTGCCGCGCCGCCATATTCGCCGCCGGTGGAAAAGCCCTGTACCATGCGCAGCCCGATCAGCAGCGCAGGCGCGCCCCAACCGATCTGCGCGTAGGATGGGATGAGGCCGACCGCCAGCGTCGCGCCGGACATCAGCAATATGGTAAGCGCTAGCACAGATTTGCGCCCCAGTCGATCGCCCAGCGGTCCCCAGAACAGTCCGCCCAATGGCCGCACAAGGAAGGAAATGGCGAAGGTCGCCAGCGCGAACAGCACGGCATCATCGACGTCGCCGGGAAATAGCGCGGCCGAAATATAGGTGACGCCATAGGCATAGATGCCATAGTCGAACCATTCAGTCGCATTGCCGAGCGCAGAGGCGGCGATGGCCCGGCGTAGCGTGGCGTCATCGACCCTGTCCTGAGGTGGCGAATGGATAGGTGTGGAGGTGGTCATGACATATGTCCATCTGCGGTATTGGGATCGAGCAAGGATGCCATCGGCGTCGTGCGCGGAACGATCTGAAAATCCTGCTGGTCTGGCACCGGCACGGACGGTGTAGCGGTCTGACGCCACAGGCCGAACGCAAGCGTCGCTCCCGCGCACAGGGCGATGAAAAGAAACAGGCCACCCCCCGGAGCGACGCTCATCAGCATGGCCGCACCCAGCGGGCCGATCGCGGCGCCAACCGAATAAAGCAGCACCAGTCGGCCGCTCGCCGCCACTCGCTCCGTAGCCAGCAGCCGGTCGTTGCAATGCGCGACGCACAGCGGATAGAGGGCGAAGCTGAGGCCGCCAAACAACGCTCCCAAACCCAGAAGCAATGGCCCTGCAGACACCAGCATAGTCAGCATCAGGCAAACGGCCATGGTGGCCGCGAAGCAGCCCACGATCACGCGCCGCCGATCGAGCCGGTCCGATAAGCGACCGAGCGGCCATTGCAGCGCCACGCCGCCCAGGATCACGATCGTCATGAAGCTGGCAGTCGCGCCCAGATCCAGCCCCAGCCGCCGCACATGAACGGCCGCCATGCCGTAGAAAGCGCCCAGCATCAGCCCGGTCGTGACCGCGCCGAATGTGCCGAGCGGCGATGCGGCATAGAGGGCACGGATCGAAAAGGCCTGCGCCTCCACCGGCGCGGGCGCAGCGCTGCGCGTCAGGCAGAGCGGAATGATCGCCAGGGAAATGAGGATGGAGGCCAGCTGGAAGGGCACGGCAGGCAGCGTGCCGCTCGCCGCCAGCAGCAATTGCCCGACCGCCTGCCCTGAATAGAGCGCGACCATATAGGCGGCGAGTACGCTGCCGCGCGTTTCCGCCTCGGCCCGGTCGTTGAGCCAGCTTTCCAGGCAGATGAACACGCCGGCGACGCAAATGCCGTCGATCAGTCGCAGCATCGTCCAAAAGAGTGGAAACTGCACAAGCGCGTAAGCCAGCGTGCTGGCAGATAGCAGCGACACAAAAGCGGCAAAGGCGCGGATATGCCCGACTTCGCGCACGATGCCGCCCGCACGCAGCGCGCCGATCACCAGTCCGCCGAAATAGGCGGTGGCGACTGCACCGATTGCCATGGTGCCAGCCCCCGCCCGCTCCAGCCGAAGGCCAATCAGCGTTGACAGGAAGCCGCTGCCCGCCATCAACATGAAGATGGCGAGCAGCAGGCTGCGGACGGGATGGATTGCGGCGAACATGATATCGGACGGGACGCGGATCAGGCCGCGCGCCGAGCCTCCGCTTTGCCTGTCCCATCTTCCACCAGAACATGGTGCAGGGCACCTACCGCGTCATCATAATGATCGACGTCCACCATGAACTGGACATCGACATTGCGGATTTGGTGCTGCATCGCGACGATCGGCACATGCGCGGCGGCCAGGGCCTGCAATGCGTCGGTCATCAGCCCCGGTCGCGATATGTCGCTGCCGATCACCGACACGATCGCCACCGGCTGGGCCGAGATAGCCGCATCGGGATAACGCGCCTGAAGATCGGCGATCACCCGTTTCACCGTCGCCGCATCCGCCGACAGATAATGGGTGATGGTGTTGGCGTTGGACGCCTTGCTGACGATCCACGCGCCATGTTGGGTTAGCGCTTCGAGGATGGCGGCGTCATAGCCCTTCACCCCGACCATATCCTGCTCGAAAAACTGGAGTGCCTGCGCATGGCGCACCCCAGTCACGATCTCGACGCGGGGCGTGTCGGAAACATAAGCGCTGCAAATGAGCGTCCCGCCATCCTCCCGGTCGAAGGTGTTGCGCACGCGCAGCGGAATATCCGTTTGGCGCAACCCCCGGCCCGCACCCGGATGGATCGCCTCCATGCCCAGGTTCGCCAACTGGTCCGCCACGTCATAATTGGTGCGGCCGATCTTGCGCGCCTTGTGGTTGCCCACCAGCCGCGGGTCCGCGCTCGACAGGTGAAATTCCTTGTGGATGATCGCCTCACGCGCACCCGTCATGACGGCAATACGGGAAAAGGTCATTTCGGAATAACCGCGCGCATAGCGGCGCACCATGCCCTCACTGCATCCGGCATAGCCGGTGACGATGGGGAGGGTGATGGTCAGGTCGATCGGCGCGAAGACCTCGCTTATCCGCTCGTCCAGTTCGCGCATGTCCTGCTGGTCCCACAGGGTCAGGTCAACGAACTGCGCGTTGACGCCGCGATCGCGCAACAACAGCGCCGTCGAATGGGCGCTGTGCGCTTCGCCAAGGCCAGCGAGCAACTCGCGCACCGTCATCAACTGTTCTTTGACGCAGAAACGGCCATGGCTGCGCAGCCGAGCTAGATCGTCCAGGCAGGCGGCGACGGCGTCGATCCGTATATCGACAAAGGCGTTCGCCTCGGCCAACCGGTCGGCGCGCACGAACATGGCGGCGTTGCGATCCTGCATGGCGCGGCGCACCCGTTCCATTGCCTGGCGCCAGCCCTGGATATTGTCATCTGCAACGAAGCGCGCATAAACGCCCGGCTCACCGCTTTTCTTATGCTCCAGCAGCAGGTCGGTCATGCCGGCATAGGCCGACACGACGAAGATACGATTATAGAGGTCCGCATCCTTGCGCCCGCCGATCAGCACATTGTCGAAAAGGGTCGCGGTGGCGGCCATGGATGTGCCGCCGATTTTCTCGACGCTATGGATATTGCTCATGCCGGCACCTGCGCTATCAATGGTCCAGTGACGGGCGTGATCGCATCCGGCTCACCACGCGCAGCAATGAAGGCTGGGCGCGGCGTATCGACGCCGAAGGGCGCAGTCAGGCGGTTCGACACCGCGTTATAGACCAGGAAGGCATTGGCGCGCGGGAAGGGGGTGATGTTGCCGTTCGACCCATGCATGATGTTGCAGTCGAAGATCACCACCGATCCCGGCTTGCCGGTCGGTGCGACGATCCCGAATTTATGCGCCAGTTCGGCCAGGCTGTCTTCGTCCGGGACGCCATATTCCTGTTTCTTGAGCGACTGGCGATAGTGATCTTCGGGCGTTTCACCGACGCAGGTCAGATAATGACGGTGCGATCCGGGAATCAGCATCAGCGGGCCGTTATGCGGTGTGTTTTCCGCCAGCAGCACCGACATGGACAAGGCCCGCATGCGTGGCATCCCGTCTTCGACATGCCAGGTTTCGAAATCGCTGTGCCAGTAGAATTCCTTGCCTTGAAAGCCCGGCTTATAGTTGAGCCGCGACTGGTGCACGTAGACTTCATCGCCCAGCAGGAAGCCGGCGACACCGGCCAGCCGCACATCGGCTGCCAGCCGCGCGATCGCCCGGCTCTGGGCATGAATGCGGAAGATGGAACGGACTTCCTTGCCCCCCGGTTCGGTAATCACGGTTTCCTCTTCCAGTGCATCGGGATCGGCCAGCAACGTACCGGCTTCACGCTGGAGGAAGGCGATTTCGTCGTCGCCGAATATGTCTTCCAGCACCAGATAGCCGTCGCGGTCGAACTGTTCGGCCTGGCTACGAGTGACGGGAGCACCCTCGCTCCAGTCGCTATGAACGACGGAGTCGAGGCGCGGCAAAAACTCCGCCACCTGTGCGTGGCGGGATGGGTAGATGTCTTTCAAGGGAATTGCCCCTTCTTTTTGTTCGAAAATTCAGGTGGTCAGTGCAGGCTCGCGCGCGTCCGCACTGTCGGCAGGATAGGCGCCATTTTCGTCATGCACTTCGCTGCCGGTGACGGGCGGGTTGAAGGTGCAGGCGCACACTATGTCCGTATCTGGCCGCACGATATGCTGGTCGTGCGCGTTGAGTGCATACATGACGCCGGGCGCAAGCTGATGCGTCATACCTGTCCCCAGATCCTCGATCGTGCCTGTGCCTTTCAGCACTAGGACCGCTTCCAGATGGTTCTGATAGTGCATGTGCAATTCTTCGCCCGCGTACATTTTGGTGACGTGGAAGGAAAAGCCCATATTGTCGTTCTTCAGCAGAAGGCGTGCGCTTTCCCAGCCTTTGGACTTCACATTGCGGTCGGATTTGCGGATGTCCTGCAATTTGCGAACGAGCATATCTCGTATCTCCTCTTATTCTGCGGCGAGGCCATAGGTGACGGTCAGGGCGGAACGGACGCTCTGCTCAAGAATGTCGAGGCCGACCGACAGGACGGAATCCTCGATCACGAGGGGCGCCAGCACCTTGACGATCTCGTCAAACGCGCCGCTGGTTTCGATAATCAGCCCCTGCGCGAAGCAGGCGGCGGTGATGGTTTGCGCAACGTCGCCCGATCCTACATCAATGCCGCGCATCATGCCACGACCGCGCGTGGACAGGCCATGTTCGGCGGCCATGGCGTCCAGCCGTCGTTCGATCATTGCGCCCCGGCGGGCGATGTCCTGCTGAAAGCTGTCGCTGCTCCAGAAATGGCGCAGCGTGGCCGTGGCGGTCACGAAGGCATGATTGTTGCCGCGGAAGGTGCCATTATGTTCGCCCGGCGACCATTGGTCGAGTTCGGGCCGGAACAGGGTCAGCGCAAAAGGCAGGCCCATGCCCGACAGCGACTTTGCCATGGTGACGATGTCAGGCGTGAAGCCCATGCCTTCAAAGCTGAAGAAGTTGCCGGTCCGGCCGCAACCGGCCTGAATGTCGTCCACGATCATCAGCGCGCCGTGGCGTTTCGCAATGTCCGCGATGCGGCGCAGCCATTGGGGTGAGGCTGCGTTCAGCCCGCCTTCGCCCTGGACCGTTTCAACCAATATGGCGGCGGGCGCGTCCAGGCCGCTCGACGGATCGGACAGCCGCCGTTCCAGCAACTCGGCGGTATCGACATCCGGGCCATGATAGCCGTCATAGGGTTCGTGCGATACATGGCTTAGCGGTACGCCCGCGCCGCCGCGCTTGGCAGCGTTGCCGGTGCAGGCGAGCGCGCCCAGCGTCATGCCGTGGAAACCGTTGCTAAAGGCGATCACCAACTCGCGCCCGGTAATTTTGCGCGCCAGCTTGATCGCCGCTTCCACCGCGTTGGTGCCAGTCGGCCCGGTGAACATGGCGCGATAGTCCAGGCCACGGGGCGTCAGGATCACATCCTCCAGCGCAGTCAGGAAATCCGCCTTGGCGTCAGTATGCAGGTCAAGGGCATGGGTGATGCCATCCCCGGCGATATAGTCGACCAGCGCGCTTTTGAGCACAGGATGATTATGCCCGTAATTCAGCGTCGAGCAGCCTGACAGGAAGTCCAGATAACGCCCCCCCTGATTGTCGTACATCCACACGCCCTGCGCGCGGTTGAACTGGCGCGGCATGGCGCGGGCATAGCTGCGCACCACGGATTCACGCCGTTCATAAATGGCGGTATCGGGAATGGCGGCGGTCGGTTTGGGGTGGGTAATGATGGTCATGGGGAATCTCCTCAGGGGCGCGCCGACAGCGGCAGAGGGCCGATCTGCGCCTGCCATTCGGTGGCGTGGGCGCCCGCAAAATGGGCTTCGCGTTCGAACCGCGCGCTCTTTTGGAAGGGGGCGTTCCAGCGACGCGCCAGCCCTTCGAACAAGGCCCAGGATACGCGATTATCGTCGGTGATGGTGGTCGTCACTTGCGTGACGCCTGCCTGCGCCGAGCGCGCCAGCAACGCATCGATCATGCGCCCGGCCAGGCGTTGGCCGCGCGCTGCGGGCGACACGGCAACCTGCCAGACGAAGAATGTGTCGGGTGCGACCGGCGGGCGATAACCCGATACCCAGCCAACCACCGCTCCGCCGCGTTCCGCAACGATACAGCTATCGGCGAAATCGGTGCATTGCAGCAGGTTGCAATAGGCCGAATTGGGATCGAGCGGCGGGCAGGCCGCAATCAATCCGCTGATGGCTGGCCCATCGGTGACGACGGGCCTTCTAAAGTCGATGTCCTGCCCCTCGCTCACTTCGGAGCGCGCAGAAGCCCGTGGCGGCGCGGGGGCCGCTGTAGCTTGGGAATCAAAGATTGTTCATCTCCCGAATTATATTTTAACAGAACGGCAGAGGTGTCCCGGTGAGGTGCGCGGGTATATGACGCATTGCAGCATGTGTTTCAACCCATAGCGGAAAAATATATTTCATTGAGTGAAGGAATATATCCATCATTAGAAGGGAATTGGCAGCGCGCCGCCTTTCCCGCTATGTCGCAAATCTATGGACGCTGAACTTTCAACGCTTACCCTGCGCGCATTGCGGCGCGTACTGCGCGCCACCGAAATCGGCAGTCGTCAGATAGCCACGACCACCGGTCTAACGCCCTCTCAACTTCTGGTATTGCGCGAGATCGACTTGCGCGGACGAACCACACCTTCAACCATTGCGCAGGCTCTTCAGTTCAGCCAGGCTACGATTACCGCGATCGTCGATCGCCTCGTGTCCCTCGGCTTTGCCCAGCGTCAGCGCAGTGAAGTAGACAAGCGCCAGTTTCATCTCAGCCTGTTATCGGAGGGCATGAAGGCGCTGGCCGATGCGCCGGACCCGCTGCAAATGCGTTTTACCAATCGTTTTGAAGCTCTGCCCATGTGGGAGCGGGCCATGATATTAGCTGCGACCGAACGGCTGGCCATGTTGATGGATGCGCAAAACATCGATGCGGCGCCGTTGCTCGATGGTGGGCAGATCGATCGTGCAGAGCCGCAATGATATCGGTTTAAGTACCAAGTGTAGTTTAAGAAGCAAGAACCATTGGACAGATTAGATGGCAGGTTGCGAGGTTGATAAAGTGAGCGACGCGCCGACCGAAATGGACACTTGGCCGCCCAGCCACTGTCTATCTCGCGAATGTCTAGTTACGATGTAAGCCGACGTTCGTGCCATAGCCGCTAAACGGCGTATGTTGGCCGCGAGTAGCCACAACTATTTATCGCAAATCATGTTTTTCGATAGGCTTTCTATCGATTACTGCGAAAAGGGTCTTATGCAGCTGCCGAAGCCGAACAGAGCTGGGCAACGCACCACCGTCGCTAGCTTAAGCCAAACGGCCTTCAGCAAACCCTGGGGCGGTTCAAGCGGCCTCCACGGTATGCGCTTCGAATGCCACGCCAAGTCGCTTGCGAACGGCACCGAAAATTGCCGCCAAATTATCCATGCTGGGATTACCCTTTTCGGACAGCATCCGATGCAGACTTTTGCTCGGATGTCTGGTCTCCTCGGCCAGTGCCTCGAAACCAACCGAAGCGTTGACCAGATCGCGCAGGATCAGGCGCGCGACATGCGGTTCGCCGTTAAGGAAAGCGGTTGCCGCCTCATCGAGCATGGCCTTGGCGAAGGCGGGGTCGCGCGTGGCGCGTTCCTTCACCGTTTCCTTGAAATCTCGGGTCAGCGCCATCTCGCTACTTTCTGCCTTTTTTTGCCGGTCGCCCTGCTGACCTTGTATTCATTCAGCAGCACCCCAGCCTGATCGATGTCTGACTGTTGCCGTTTCTCGTCCCACTTACGAACAGGATGACGAGTTCATCGCTATCTTTAGTGAGATAGAGTCGATAGCCTGGCCCCCAGTCGATCCGATATTCTCCCAGGCCGCCGCCGATCCATTTGACATTCGAGGCGTTACCCAACTCCAACCGCACTATGGCTGTCGCCACTTTGGCGGACGCCTGTGGATCCAGACCTTCGAACCATGACCGGAACGGACAGGAACCGTTCTCGCGGATATATTCCTGAACTATCAACTCATAGCCTTTATAGTAACGTATACGTTACCATATGTCTAGCGCCGGCCATCAGGCGACCAGTCGCAGGCGGTCAAGCTTGGCGGCACCTTGTGCCAGCAGTTTGGCGATTTCATCTGACGTGCGTCGCACGGCCAGTTTCAGGGCTTCATCGACGTGAATATAGTCCTGCGTCACATTGACCCAGCATCGCGCGGATCGTCAGTTCGGAGAAACCAAGTTCGGCAGCAATACTGGCGAAAGTATGCCGCAAGGTGTGGGGCGTAACGCCCACTATGCCTGCAAATCCGCAGATACGTTGAAGACAGGCGCTGGCCGCCGTGAAGGGGCCGTCGCCTGTTGTGGCCGGGAAAACATGGGGATTGCCTGCAACCTGTGGCTGCGCAACGATTACCTTGATTGCTTCTGGTCCGATCGCCCGGATTTGCCCGCCGGTTTTGGTGTCGGGGAAGGCGACAAAACCGCCCATCGGGTTTACCCATGCGCGCTCCATGGCTTGGCCTTCTTCACGGCGATATCCAGTCAGGAGCAACAATTTGATCACCGAAATCCCAGTCGGACTAACGCCCTGCTGCTCTGCATAGACCATCGCCTTGCCCAGCGTTTCGATCTCTGCAACGCTGAGTCGACGGGTTTTCTTATTGCCTGCCAGTTTCTTGGCGCCTTTGGTGGGGTGTTCGGAAAGCAACCCCTTATGCTTGGCATGGCCCAAGATCGCCTGGATCGTTCCGAGGCAGCGCGCAGCAACGCCGGGACCACCGGTTGCCTTACCACCACGCCCGCCGCTGCGGCTCTTCTGCGTCTTATGATTTTTGACGTCGTCCTGCATTGCCTCGACGTCGGCGATTGTCAGATGTCGCGCTATGCGCTTGCCGATCAGGGGCTTGATATGCGTCTTGATCCGGCTTTCATCCATCGCCAGCGAGGATTTCTTGATCGGACGGTTCTTGCGGCCGAGAATCCTGCCGGCACGAGCCTCCGTCAGATACCAATCGCACAGTTCCGTGACGGTCATCTCCTTACGCGCACGACGTGCCTCTTCGGCAGGGTCTTCGCCGGCAGCAACCTCGCCAAGCTTGATCTTCGCCAGATCGCGCGCCTGATCCACGGTCAGTACGCCGAAGCGACCGATCTTGACGCGCCTGATGCGGGCTTCCCTGTTCATGTATTGAATAACGAAGGTCTTGGTGCCGGTCGGCCCTATGCGAACCCCAAACCCTTTGATCTCGGTGTCCCAAACGAACCCCTGGCCCGACGTGGGCGGGCTGAGAGCATCGACCGTTCGCTTGTTGAGCTTGGCCTGTGCCATGCACACCTCCTCCATTTTATTACGCGAGCCTTGAAAAACCGAAAAGTAATAAGGACGTAATAAAAATCGGTCGTTTCGTGGCAAATCAGAGGTTACTGCGTCGTAGCCGTGATGGCAATATCCATTTGAAAAGGCGTAGAAAATCGTAGATTGGCGAATTCTGGCGTAGCCCCGAAAATCGGGTTGCCAAGGTTGGGGTCGAGGGTTCGAATCCCTTCGCCCGCTCCAGAAATCATCGATAAATCAATGGTTTCTGGAGCGATCCGCAAGGTGCCCAGTTCCCCAAAATCCAAAAATACATGTATACGGATCGCATGCGGATACCGGATATCGGAGACGGATTTTGGGAAAATCTCATTCCAGCGAACCAATGGATTTACTGACTGATTCTCCGGATGGAAAATCTGAGACCGGTAAGAATGTGCTGGAATCCAAAACATTTCGGGAAGGAGGGATCTATCTCTTCCTGCGTGGAGATTATAAAAAACCCATCTGGATGTGTCGGATCAAGGCACCGGGGCAGACGGGATATATCTACCGTTCAACTCGTAGCACCGACGAACATCAGGCATATCGGTTTGCCGATGACCTTTACCACCAGCAACTCGTCAAAGCCTATTCAGGTAAGACCGAAAAAGGGACGAAGGTTTCTGTCGGGATCGATGCCTACATCGACCGATTCGAAACGAAGACGGATCAGCTGTCCGTCCGCTATCGTATCCTCCTCCTAAAAAGGGTTCTGACCCATATCGGCAAGCAAACCTTCGATGGTCTGTGTCAACGGGCACCGAAGTTTCCCTAAAAGTGGGCGCCTAAAATTCCCTGCTTTGGCTGGGCGGATTGATGTCGGTGATCAGCCGTACGCTTGATCGGATGGCGCCTTTAATGGTGGCCGCCCGCGCCGTTTCGGCGTTGGCGGCGGGTTGATGGGAGAGCTTGATCTGCTGTGCTCGGGTAGAAGGTCGGCATGCTGGCGCATGCGGTAGCTGGAGCCTTCGATTTGGACGACGACGGCATGGTGGAGCAGCCGATCGAGCAGAGCGGTGGCGACGACGGGATCGCCGAACACGTCGCCCCATTCGGCAAAGCCGCGATTCGATGTGAGGATCATCGCGCCTTTTTCATATCGCGCGTTGACCAGCTGGAAGAACAGATTGCCGCCACCCGGCGTGACCGGGAGGTAACCGATCTCGTCGACCACAAGCAGCGACGAGCGGCACAGGAACCGGATCTTCTCGCGCAGCACGCCTTCGCGCTCGGCCTTGGCGAGGATCGCGACCAAGTCGGCGAGCGGGATGAAGTAGACACTTTTGCCGGCGCGGACCGCCTCGACCGCGAGCGCGGTGGCGAGATGGCTTTTGCCGGTGCCGGGCGGGCCGAGCAGATGGACGACCTCGGCGCGGTTGATGAAGTCGAGCCCGGCGAGCGCCATGACGCGGCCCCGATCGAGCGACGGCTGGAACGAGAAGTCAAAGCCCGCCAGCGTCTTGAGGATCGGCAACCGCGCCATCCGCAGCGCCGCCTTGATTCGGCGGTTCTCGCGCAGGGACAGTTCCTCGGTGAGAAGATCGTCGATCGCCTCGATGCCGTCGATCTCGCCGCGCTCGATCCGCCGTAGCGTAGCATCGAGCATCTCGAGTGCGCGCGGCATCTTCAACCCGACCAGGCTGTGACGGATATTATCGACCCGCGATGCGCTGCTGGTGAGCGTCATGGCCGGCCTCCGATCGCGAGCTGGGCGCCGATCGCCTGATAAATGTCCAGCGGCCTCGTCGGCACATGGTCGCCGATCCGTCCGATGGTGATTCCGGCCGCGCTCATTGTCTTGCGCCTGCCGCTGCCGCCAGTGCGGTGGCTGCGATCGATGCGGTATTGCTTGCGGCCCTCGATAACGGGATGTTCGGCGACGACAGTACCGAGGTCGAGGATCCGGATCATGTCCGGCAGTTGTTGCACCTCGACCACGCGCCTAGTCCGGTCAGGTACGCTGTAATAGTTGCCGCCGATCGCGACGAACCCGTCATGGCTGACCCGCCGCTCGAGCTTGAGCACGGCGTCGAACCGATGTTCAGGCAGGGTCTGCAACTCGCCCTGCTCGGCAGCAAAGGCCTCAGCGATCACTTGCTGGGTGGTGCCATGGACGCGCACATTGGCGACCGTGTCGAGCCAGTCGATCAGCTGCGCGTTCAGATCCTCCAGATTGCGGAAGCGGCGCCCGACGAAGAAGTCCTGGCGGATGTAGCGGAACGGTCGCTCAACCTTGCCCTTCGTTTTGGCCCGGTATGGTCGACAAGCGCGCGGCTGGAAGCGGTAATGCCGCGCCAGCGCCAGCAGCGAGCGATTGTAGACGATATGCCCCTGATCGTCTTCGCCGGTTACTGCGGTCTTCATCCGGTCGTACAGGATCTCGATCGGCACCCCACCGAGCGCGTCGAACGCCTGCATATGGCACCGCAGCAGCGTCTGCAGATCCTGATGCAGCACATAGCGGGCGAACAGGAACCGCGAGTGTCCCAGCACCAGGCTGAACAGCCATACGATCCGCGTCGTGCCGGGATCGTCGGCGAAGTCGACCACGAACCGCGCAAAGTCCACTTGCGCCTGGACGCCCGCCGGCGTCTCAAACCGCACCTCGTAGGGCCTGGGCCCATTCTCGGGCCGGATCGCGGCGAGGTAACGCTTCACCGCGGTATAGGCGCCGACATAGCCGAGTTCGCGGATCTCGCGGGTCAGTCGCGCGGCGCTGAGCTCGGGATATGCGGTTACCCGCTCGCGCAGGAAGTCGAGATACGGTGCCAGCTTGCTCGGCCGCCCAACGCTACGCGGACCATAGGCCGGTGCCTCGATACCGCGCTCGATATATTTGCGGACGGTCTTCGGGTCACGCCCCGTCCGCCGCGCAATCGCGGTGATCGGGACACCCTGTCGGTGCAGCTCCAGAATCATCATCAGTTCTCCAAGTCGGACCATCGACACCGCCTCCCCGCAATGCGGAGATGGCATGGATGTCGGCGAAGCCCATTTTGCCGGGGCTAGCCCCGGCAAAATGGGCCGGCGGGTCAGCCAACCAGGGAATTTTCAAAGCCCACTATTGCGGAGAATTACACGCCCACTGACAGGTCTGACGACCGCATCGATATCAAACTTACCGACGATCTGCGCAAAGCTACACAGAAGGGAGTTATGTCTCCCAACACTGTTGATTGCCGTTGAGAAGTGACCCGGGGTTTTCATCGAGAAGTGACCCACCTTGCGATTATGTTTCGGATGTCACCGTTGGGTCAAGATGAGGTTTTCTCCTTTCGCGCTGTGGGCTGCTGAGCAGAGCTGTTTTTGAACCGGAAGCTGTCGTTGCCGGTTTCAAGGATGTGGCAGTGATGGGTCAGCCGATCGAGCAGCGCTGTGGTCATCTTGGCATCACCGAACACGGTGGCCCATTCACTGAAGCTGAGGTTGGTGGTGATGATGACGCTGGTGCGCTCGTAAAGTTTGCTGAGCAGATGGAACAGCAATGCACCGCCTGAGGCGCTGAACGGCAGATAGCCGAGCTCATCGAGGATCACGAGATCGGCGTGGGCGAGCCTTCCGGCGACCTGGCCTGCCTTGCCCTGGGCCTTCTCCTGTTCGAGCGCATTAACCAACTCGACGGTGGAGAAGAACCGCACCCGTTTTCGATGATGCTCGATGGCCTGAACGCCCAGCGCTGTCGCGATGTGGGTCTTGCCGGTGCCGGGGCCGCCGACCAGCACGATGTTGTCGGCAACGTCGATAAACTCACAGCGGTGAAGCTGGCGCACCAGCGCTTCGTTGATCTCACTGCTGGCGAAGTCGAAGCCTGCCAGGTCGCGATAGGCCGGGAACCGCGCAGCCTTGAGTTGATAGGATACCGATCGCACCTCTCGTTCAGCAGTCTCCGCCTTCAGGAGCTGGGACAGGATCGGGATGGCGGCATCGAACGCCGGTGCACCCTGTTCCATGAGATCGGTAACGGCCTGCGCCATGCCGTGCATCTTGAGGCTGCGCAGCATGACGATAATAGCGCCGCTGGCGGGATCATGACGCATGGCGGCTCTCCCGACGCAGAGCGTCATAGCGCTCGACATTGGCCATCGGCTCGCTGACCAGTCTCAGCGCCTGTGGCGCCGTGACCGGCGGCGTTGTCAGCGGCTTGCCGTCGAGCAGACGGTGCAGGAGGTTGAGGATATGGGTCTTGGTTGGAACGCCCCCCTCCAACGCCATCGTGACGGCCGTCAGCACGGTCTGCTCGTCATGATGCAGCACCAGGGCCAGGATCTCGACCATCTCCCTGTCACCGCCAGGAGACCGCAACAGATGCCGCTGCAGCCGCTGGAAGGGATCAGGCAGTTCAAGGAACGGCGCCCCATTGCGCAGGGCACCTGGCTTGCGCTGCACCACCGCCAGATAATGGCGCCAGTCATAGACGGTGCGCCCCGGCCCATCGTGGGATCGTTCGATGATACGCTGGTGTTCGCACAGCAACTGTCCCTCGGCGACCACCAGGAAGCGGTCGGGATAGACGCGCAGGCTGACGGGGCGGTTGGCGAACGACGCCGGCACGCTGTAGCGGTTGCGCTCGAGATGGACGAGGCAGGTCGGTGAGACCCGCTTGCCATACTCGACAAAGCCATCGAACGCCCTGCCTGTCGGCATCAGGCTCGCCACCTCATCCGCCCAGGCATCAGCGACAGACCCGGGCTCGATTCCGTGCGGAATATCCTGCCATAGCGCCTTGCAGCGCTCCTCCAGCCAGATGTTCAAAGCGTCGAGGCTCTGAGTCTGGGGGACAGGCTGCCACAGGCGATGCCGTGCATCCTGCACGTTCTTCTCGACCTGGCCCTTCTCCCACCCAGCGGCCGGATTACAGAACTCGGCCTCGAACAGATAATGGCTCACCATCGTCAGGAAGCGGGCGTTGACGGTCCGGCTCTTGCCGCGCCCGACCTTGTCGACGGCAGTCCTCATGTTGTCGTAGATGCCGCGTCGCGGCACGCCGCCCAGCACGCGGAACGCATGATTATGGGCGTCGAACAGCATCTCGTGGGTCTGCAGTAGATAGGCCCGCACAAAGAAGGCGCGACTGTAGCTGAGCTTGAAGTGCGCGACCTGCAGCTTGGTGCGCACGCCATCGATGATCGCCCAGTCCTCGCTCCAGTCGAACTGGAACGCCTCACCCGGTGCGAAGGACAACGGCACGAAGGTGCCTCTGCCGCTCATCTGCTGCTGGCGGCGATAATCATCACGCCAGTCCCGGGCAAAGGCCGCGACACGGCCATAGGAACCGTCAAAGCCGAGGCTCACCAGATCGGCATACAACTGCTTGACCGTGCGCTTCTGCTTGCGCGGACGGCCCATCTCCCGCCTCAGCCAGGCTGTCAGCCGCTCGACGAACGGGTCCAGCTTGCTCGGTCGCTCCGGCACCTTGAACTGCGGCTCGATCGTGTCCGACCGCAGATATTTACGAACGGTGTTGCGGGAAAGACCGGTGCGCCTGGCTATCTCCCGGATCGATAGATGATCGCGGTAATGCCACCGCCGGATAACGCTCAATAATGCCATGTCCAACACTCCATGGTCCCCCGCTCGTCAAAGCCAGGGACGTGTTCAAACATGGGTCACTTCTCAGTGGAAATTACTGGCTTCCCCGGGTCACTTCTCAACGGCAATCAACACTTGATCGTATAGTCGAACGGGATGCGCTCGTTCCAGATGCGGTCGCCTGCCGTCATGCGCGGGCCATAGAACCACCATTCGTCGCCGCCGAACAGCAAGTGGGAATTGGGAATGCCACCCATGCAGGCGGGCGCGGAGCCATGGGCGCAGTCCATCGTGACGGCAAAGCTTTGCGGGGCGACCAGCTTGCCCCAGCGGCTCTGTGCGGCATAGCCATGGTCGTAATGCAAGCGGTTGGCATAGTGCATCGCCTGTGCCCAGCGGCGTATATCGCCATTATTAATGGCTTCGACCATGCGGGCGGGCTGCATGGGCTTGCCAAGATATTGGTCAATATCGGAGCAATCGAGCGTTGGCGTCGTCACACATCTTCTCCTGTCGAAATCTCTCTTCGGAGTGACGCTAGCGACGGTGGTGAACAGGCGCTTGACGAATTTGGACTGTGCGCCGCTTCAGCGTTGATCCACAGGAAGGGGCGGCAGGGCATCGGGTGCCAGCACGACATGACGGATGCGGACGCGGTTATAGGTGTAGCTGATATGCACCCGCCCATCGCGCGCCTGTATCACGGCGGGATAGGCATAGCCGCTGGGCAGCGCCTTGCTTTCCAGCGTCAGAACGTTGTGCCAGCGAACGCCATCGTTGGAGAGCGCGACATTCAGGGGATAGCGCAATCCCTTGCCCGGCCGTTCCCGGCTGTGGGCGCTGTGATTATAAACCAGCAACTGGCGCCCGTCCGCCAGCGTTACGGCATCGGTGCCGGAATTGGGATTGGGCAGATCGATCGCGGCCAGCGGCGACCAGCTTTTGCCCTGGTCCTTCGACCATGTCACGGCGAGCGCGCCCTGTCGCGTGCGGGCGATCGCCTCCAGCGATCCGTCCTTGTGGAACAGGATGCTGGGCTGGATCGCCTGTAGTCCTTCGGGGGAGGCGACGGGAGCGGACCTGGTCCAGCTCTTGCCGCCATCGACGCTGCGCTCGAAATGAAGCGACCATCGGGCGGTCTTTGCGTCGCCTTCTTCCATGCTGGACGGAGAAAGCCAGCTTCCGTCCTGCAGCGCGACGGGCTTGTTCTTGATCGGACCAAATATACCGTCGGACAGGCGGCGGGGCCTGCTCCATGTCCGGCCATCATCGGTCGAGGTCGTCACCATGCCCCACCACTCGCGGGGATTGGGACCGACCTTGTAGAAGAGGATCAGTGGTCCCTTGGGCGGCTGAAACAGCACCGGGTTCCAGGTGGGCAGGCGGGTGCCGTCCGGCTGCACGCCATCGGCGACCTTCACCGGGGCCTGCCACACATCCTTTATCCGGCGCGCGGCATAGATGGTGACATCGGGATCACGTTCCCGCGTGCCGCCGAACCATGCCGCGACGATCGTGCCAGCCTGCGTTTCCGCCAGAGTTGAGGCATGCGCCTGCGGATAGGGTGCGCTGTCGTAGATGAACTGGCTTTGCAGGATCGGTGAGGACGATGGCGCCGCCGTCGAAACGAGGCAGGCCATGACGATGGCGAGTGCAGGCAGGCGACGGTTCAGTGCCATTCCCTGTTCTTCAGCGCGCGAAGGCATAATGACCGGCCCCGACCGTGAAGCGCAGCAGGTCGCCTTCGACCCGGACGTCGCGAATGTCGGGATGGGCCTCCACCGACTGGCTGCCTTCGCTCCACGCGAAAGCGCGGGGCAATTCGACATCGGCGGCGCAGTTGGCCGGTACGATGAGGTCCAGCCGCGCAAGCCCTGCGTCGTCGCCATCCACCGTCGTTGCGACCGTCCCGACCGCCGATTCATAGCGCGCTTCTACCCGGCCGACCTGTGGCAACCAGACAGGCCGCACCGCGATACGACGAAAGCCGGGGGAAGCCGCCGCCAGCCCCGCAAGGCGGCGATAGAAAAAGCCGATGACCGCGCCAAAGGCATAATGATTATAGCTGTTCATCGACAGGTCGCCGACATCGCCATTCCACCGTTCCCACACCGTCGTCGCGCCGACAGATGGCATATAGCCCCAGGACGGATAGGCGGTCTGGAGCAGCAGGCCGCTCACCTCGTCCCACGCGCCCGCATCGGCCAGCACGTCAAGCAGATAGGGGGTGCCAAGGAAGCCGGTGGAGAGCTTCATGCCCCGTGCGCGAATATCATCGACCAATATTTGCGCGGCGGGGGCGCGCTGGGCGGCTGGCACAAGGTCCATGGCAAGCGCCAATATCTGGCTCGCCTGACTGCCATTGCCTGCCTTGCCCGCGCCATCCAGCAACTCGGCGGCGAAGGCCTCGCCAATGGCGGCGCGCAACGCGGCGTAGTGGGCCGCTGCCACCGCGCGGCCCGTCGCCTGCGCCATTTCCGCCATCAATTGCGCGCTGAACGCCCAATAGGCGGTGGCGCACAGGATGCGCGGTGTCGTCTCGTCGTCCGGCTTGATCGCGTCCACCGACAGCCAGTCGCCCAAATCCAGTCCTCGATCGTTGCGCCAGATATGATCGGGATTGTCGCGGGCGACATAGGCCATCCACCGCTCCATCGCGTCCCAATTTTCGTCGATGACGGCAGTATCGCCATAGCGCTGCCACAGGCCATGGGGAAGGATGATGCCCGCCTCGCTCCAGCCCGCCGTCACCACATCGGGGAAAGAGAGGGGCTGGGGCACGACGATGGGATAGGCGCCGTCGGGTCGCTGCGCGGCGCGTGCCTCCAGCAGAAAACGGCGGATGAAGGGATCGACCTCCATGTTGAAGGCGGCGGCGTCGAGGAACACCTGAATGTCGCCCATCCAGCCCATGCGCTCGTCGCGCTGGGGGCAGTCGGTGGGGACCGCGAAGAAGTTGGAGCGCTGGCTCCACTCGCCATTGTTCCAGATCTGCTGGAGCAGCGGGTTGGCGAAGTCCATCGCGCCGGTCTTGCGGCAGGCGGAATAGAGGATGACGCCCTCTATATCATCCGCTGTCGGCTCGCCCGGATAGCCCTCCACTTCGACATAGCGAAAGCCATGATAGGTAAAGTGTGGCTCGAACGTCTCTCCAGCCGCATCGCCGCGCAGGATGAAGGCATCGGTCGCGCGGGCGAGCCGCAGGTTCGAAAGGTCGGCGGTGCCATCGGGATAGAGGAGTTCGGAGAACTTAGCAGTGATGCAGGTGCCCGCAGGTCCCTTGGCGCGGATGCGGACCCAGCCGGAAAAATTCTGGCCGAAGTCGAATATGAAGCGGCCCGGTTGCGGCTGGGTAATGCTGATCGCCCGCTGCGTTCCCATCCGTTCTAGCTGGGGCGAGGTCTGGGCGATCAGCGTTGCTTGCGGGGCCGCGCCGACCTTCGCCTGACCCCAGCCGGAGGTATCGAAACCGGGGGCGTCCCATCCCGCCTGCTCCAACCGCGCATCATAGGTTTCGCCGTCATAGATTTCGGACGAGACGATCGGCGACTGACCAATCTGCCAGTCGGGACCAGTGGCGACCCATTCATGGCTGCCGTCCGCATAGTCGAGCCGCAATTGCGCGCGGAAACGGCGCGGGGCGGGGCCAAAGCCGTAGCGTTCGACCCGCCAGCCAAAGGGGCTGGCATACCAGCCATCGCCGACGATCGCCCCCAGCACATTGTCGCCCTCCGCGATCAACGCGGTCACGTCATAGGTCTGGTAGAGGAGGTGGCTCTTTGCGACAGTGATTTCGGGCGCAAGAAAGGCGTTCGACACGCGCTGGCCGTTGATACGGGCGTCATAGGCGCCAAGCGCGGTCGCGTAGAGCCGCGCCGCGACGACTGGAGCCTTGGGCTTGAAGTCCGTGCGCAGCAGCATCGTCGGTTCGGCTGGGCGCGGGTCGCCCTGTGCTTCGGAGCCGCTTTTGACCGGGCGTTCCCAATCCTGTGCGTCGAACGCCGGGGCGGTCCATCCTTCGGGCGGGGAGGGCCGGACGCGCCAGTCCGGCCCGCTGACGATGCGGTCGATCCGGCCGTTCTTGCAATGCAAACGGATCAGCGCCGCGAATGCGCCGCCATCGACCGGGAAGAAGCCGGTCGTATCGGCCTCCACCAGCGCGCAAATGCTGTTGTGGCCGGGGCGGATTTCCCCCTCGAACGGCAGGAGCGAACCCCAGAAAGGCAGCATCGTGTCCCAGCCAAGCGCATTTGGCAGGGCATCGGGTGCCTTCGCCACGCCATTGATCCAGACGCCGCGCATATGATCCTTGCCCGCGAGCAGGATGTCGGCGCGCACGATATCCTCGGGCGCATCGAAATCGAGCCGGAAGGCATGGGGGCGGTCGTCCAGCGCCTTGGCGGTCCATATCCATTGCAGGCCCGCCGCGCGATCGGCAGCGGCTTGCCCATCCTCCGCCTCGATCCAGTCCGCCCGCCAGTCGTCCGGCGACAATAGCCCGGTTTCGAACCAGGCGGGTGCGGCGCGGGCCGTGCGGCCAAGCGTGTCGGTGATCTCGACGTCCCACCAGACGCGCTGCGTGGACGTAAGCACCGGGCCATCATAGGCGATGTCGAAACAGGCGTCGCTGTCCACCGCGCCGCTGTCCCAAAGCAGGGGCGTATCGGCAGCGAGCACCTCCATGCTCTCTGCCGCGCGAAGGCGATAGCGGGCCTGCATCACGCCTCGCTCCTCGGCCTCCATGCGCCAGGACAGGCGCGGCTTCGTCACCTGCGTTCCCAGCAGGTCTATGGTCCGTTCGGCACGCAGGTCGACGATGTTCATTGTGATGCTCCTGCCAGCCCGTTCAGATAATCTTCGATATTGGTCCAGCCGTCGCCATTGCGGTCGCCTGCACCGTCGTCGCGGCGGGGGTTGAGGCCGTGCGCCCGTTCCCAGGCGTCGGGCATGCCGTCGCCATCGCTGTCGCGGGGCGCGGGCAGGGATTTGAGCGCGGGCCAGCCGCCGTCATCGCGTTCCGTGTTGATGATCCGTCCCGTCCGGGTCCGCACGCCATCGACGATCCGTTGATCGACGGCATCGCGTACTCGTGACGCGCCCGCATTGGCCAGCACCCGGCCATAGGCCTGTCCAGCCGTGTCGCGCGCGACCGGGCCAACGTCTGTCGGCTGGTCGAGCCAGTATCCGGGCGGAATATTGCCCTTGACCAGACCATGCTGATCCGCCGGGATCGCCCCGTTCATGCTGTTGCCCAGATAATAGGCATGGGCGAGCTGGTTGCGTTCCTCGAACGCGCTATTGCCCTTGCTGTCCGGCCCGGCGATATAGCTGTTATCGACGAAATTATAGCCGATCGCGGTGGATACATCATAATTATAGCCGGACCGGTCCTTGCCCCAATTGTAGAAGACGTTGGAGCGGAAATCCATTTGCGGCCCGACCCTGTCCTTGTCGGGCAGGGTATAATTGCCGGGGCGCGGCATCCGATCGAGATGATTGGCCCACAGATTATGGTGATAGCTGATCTTCGACCCGTGTGCGCCGCGGATCAGGCTGCCATAGCCATGATCGCCCTTCACATGGACCGAATGGGCAAGTGAATCAGCGATGATCGACCATTGCACCGTCACGTCCCAGATGCCTTCATCCGCCTTGGAAAAATCGGCCGAGGTCGAAAGCGATTCATCGATCGACCAGCTAGCAGAGACATGATCCAGGATGACGCGATGCCCATAGCTGACAGTGATCGCATCCTCCTGACTGTTGGAGGCGCTGCCAAGGCGCGAGCGAATATAGCGGATCACGACATCGTCGGCGGCGACGTGCAGCATATGATCGCGCAGGGTGATGCCGTCGCCCGGCGCGCTCTGGCCCGCGATCGTCACCTGCCCGTTGCGGATCACCAGTTCGGACTTCAGCGCGATCGTGCCGGACAGGCGAAAGACGATGATGCGCGGGCCGCTCGCCTCGACCGCCGCGCGCAGGCTGCCGGGGCCGGAATCGTCCAAGGTGGTGACGGCAATCACCCGCCCGCCACGCCCACCGCTCGAAAAGCGCCCCGCGCCCTCCGCGCCGGGAAAGGCGAGCATGGGGGCGCTGGTCGCCAGCGCTGCCGGGCAGGGCGAAAGCGCAAAGGCGAGCAGGCCGCAAAGGGCCATCCGACGCATCATCCTGTCCGCTCCGTTCAGTAGGAGGTAAAGAGCGCCTGACGCGCCAGATTCATCGCCGCCACCGCATCCTGCCGATCCTGCGCTGCCTGCATCGCCTCGAAATCCAGCTTGTCCAGCGCGCGCTCCACGGCCTTCAAAAAGCCGATGGCGGAATTGGCGGCGGCGACGCTGTCCTCGCGGAAGGGGAACTGGTCGAGCTGCCACACGCCTTCCCACTTGTTCTTGCGCAGCGTGTAGAAGAATTCGAACAGCTCGATCGGATGTACGGTGCCGGCGATCAGATCGTCGTCCCAGTTGCGCAGATTGTCGTTCACATCCATGCCGAACAGGCGACCATGATCGATCGCCAGTTGCGCGGCGTCGGCGGGGGATTCGCCGCCATAGAGCGAATGGCCGAAGTCGAGCAGGATGCCGACATTGGGCAGGCCCATCCGCTCGATACCCAGCAGGGTGCGGGCGACGCTGTCATAGCTCATATGCACGCGCGGCTCGCGCGGCTTGTACTCGATCACGAATTTGAGGTCGGGATTCTGGCTGGCGACTTCGGCCACGCCCTCCACGCTCATCCGCCACAGCGCCTTGTGATCCACCTGAAAGGGATAATCCCATCCATCCTGGCCCGGCCACAGCTTTACATAGTCCGCGCCAAAATGGCGCACGACATTGGCGGCATCATTGACCATTTCATTGGCGAGGCGGCGGATGCCCGGATCGGGATTGGTGAAGGCGCCCTTGGCGAACTGGCGGGTGTAGATTTCCGGGGTGATGCCGATGACCGACAGGTTGTTGCGTTTCAGCGCTTCGCCCACCGTGTCGAGCGAAAGGCTGGTGTCGACGAACGGATAGTTGATGTCGACCACGGTCAGGTCGTCCACCTGCCCCGCAAGGTCGATCATCTCGATCAGCGAGCGTGGCTCGCCATAGCCGTCGGTGGCGTAACGATCCACATAGGTCGCAAAATGCCAGATGCCCGCGCCGAATTTCTGCTTGCCCATGATAGTTCCTCTTGCCTGTTTCTAGACAGTTTTGCGTGCGTTTCTGTGGCTGGCCCGTGGGCCGCCGGTTTTTTCAGGCGACGATGACCTCTATCCCGGCGGCTTCGATCGCCCGGCGGTCTTCGTCGCGGATGCCGTCATCCGTGATCAGCATGTGGATGAGGTCCAGGCCGCCCAGTGCGGTGAAGGACCGCTGGCCGATCTTGCTGGAATCGGCGACCAGACAGACTTTTTCGGCCGCCGCGATCATCGCGCGCTTGACCGCGATGTCGGACAGGGCGGGGTAGGTGAGGCCACTGTCGAGGTCGAGCGCCGCCGTCGCCAGAAACAGCCGCTGGACATAAAGGCCCTTGAAATAATCCGCCGACCGCTCCCCGCTGAGCGACAGGGTGGGCGCCTTGAAATGGCCGCCGGTCATATGCACCTCGAACCCAGGTTCGGCGCCCAGCATCAGCGCGATGTTGAGGGCATTGGTGATGACCGTCAGGTCGCGTCGGCCCAGCATATGGGCGGCGACGGCGGTGGTGGTAGAGCCGGAATCGAGGATGATCGTCTCCCCGTCGCGCACCAGCGCAGCGGCGGCGCGGCCGATCCGCTCCTTCGCGTCCAGATGGGCCTGATGTTGCAGGGCCATGGAACGGACCTGCTGCGGCACGGACTTCAGGAAAGCGCCGCCATGCTCGCGCTCGATATGTCCCTCCGCTTCCAGCTTCTCCAGATCCTGGCGCACGGTCACTTCGGACACGGCGAACGCCTCGGCCAGCACGCGGACGCGGGCGCTGCCCTCTTCCTGAAGCCATTCGAGTATCTTGCCGCGACGGGTTTCGCCCAACAGTTTGCTTTGCGACGGCCCCTTCATCCGGCCCGGACTTTCGTTGCCACTCACGCTCTCCATCGTCCTTGCTGGCCTGACCGCTCTTTGATCGGTTTATCGTGCCCTTTCGCATATTGTCAATTTTTCTAGAATTTATACGAAACGAAAAAAATCGAAAGTACATTCCTTGCGCTTTATTTCGGGCAGAGTTATGAAGTGAGCAAGAGAGAGGATTCTGATTGATGGTATCGGTTGATAGGCGCTCCAGGGGGGCACGCGCGGAATCGCTGGAAAACCGCGCTGCGCATGTGCGGGAGCGCGCAAACTGGATGCGCCGCCGCCTGTTGCGGATGATCGTCGATGCGGGGCAGGGGCATCCTGGTGGCGACCTTTCGGCCACAGACGTCATCTCATCCCTATATTTTGATATTCTTCGAATTGATCCGGCTGCGCCCAATGCGCCCGACCGCGATCGCTTCGTAATGAGCAAGGGTCATTGCACTGGCGCGCTCTATAGCGCGCTGGCGGGCGCTGGCTTTTTCCCCGAAGCCGATCTGGATACCTATCTCAAGCCCGAATCCCGGCTGAACGGCCACCCCAACCGGACCTATCTGCCGGGTGTCGAAACCAATACCGGACCGCTGGGGCACGGCCTGCCCGTCGCTGTCGGCATTGCCGTAGCCGCGCAGATCGACGAGGCCGACTATCGCGTGTTCGTGCTCACCGGCGACGGCGAATTGCAGGAAGGCAGCATGTGGGAAGCGGCCATGTTTGCGGGTCATCGCGGGTTGGGGCAACTCACCGTCATCGTCGATCGCAACCGGCTGCAACAGGGCGCGGGCACCGAAGACACCAATGCACTGGAGCCGCTGGCGGACAAATGGCGGGCCTTCGGCTGGGAAGTTGAGGAGATGGACGGCCACGACCATGCCGCCGTTTTGGCAACGCTTGATGCGGCCTGTGAGCCGCGCGACAAGCCCCGTTGCATCATCGCCAACACCTTCAAGGGACACGGTGTCAGCTTCATGGAAAATCAGGCGTCATGGCATCATGGCGTCCCCAATGCCGAACAATATGCGCAGGCGATCGCCGAGCTGGAAGCGGAGATGGGCCAATGAGCGCTGCTGCTGCCCCAACGGGAATGTTCGATTGCCGTGACGCTTATGTGCATACGATCGAGGAACTGGCGGTCGCCGATGAGCGGATCGTTGCCGTGGTCAATGATTCTGTCGGATCGTCGAAGCTCGGCAAGTTTCGGGATCGTTTTCCCCGTCGCCTGATCAATGTCGGCATTGCCGAACAGAATATGGTCGGCGTGGGCGCGGGGTTGGCCAATGGCGGGAAGATCCCGTTCGTCAGCGGCGCCTCCTGTTTCCTGAGCGCCCGTGCGCTGGAGCAGATCAAGGCCGACTGCGCCTATAGCCAGGCCAATGTGAAGCTGTGCGGCATATCCAGCGGCGTGGCCTATGGCGAACTGGGCGCGACGCACCACAGTATCGAGGATGTCGCCTGGCTGCGCGCGATCGACAAGCTGACGGTGATCGTGCCCGCCGACCCGTGGGAAACGGCAGAGGCGATCAAGGCTGCCGTTGCCCATGACGGGCCGGTCTATATCCGCATCAGCCGGATGCCCGTGCCGGAACTGGCGCGCGACAAGCCGGTGTTCAATATCGGCAAGGCGGAAACGCTCCGCGCGGGCGGCGACATTGCGATCATCGCCAACGGCACGCTCGTCCACCGCGCCCTTGCGGCGGCGGAAGCGCTGGCGGCAGAAGGTGTTTCGGCGCGGGTCATCAACATGGCGACCGTCTCCCCGATCGACACACGGGCCATCGCCGACGCGGCTGCCACTGGCTCCATTGTGACGGCGGAGGAAGGGCTGGCGCATGGTGGGCTGGGCGGTGCGGTCGCGGAATATTGCGCGCAAAATGTGCCGGTGCGGATGCGGATGCTGGGCTTTCCCGGCTTCTTGCCGACCGGGTCAGCCGCCTGGCTGATGGACCGGTTCGGACTGAATGCGGATGGCATCGCAGCAGCGGCGCGCGATCTGCTTGGCGTAAAGGTCGGCTGATGAGCGCCCCGGTCATCCTGTCTATCGATCAGGGCACGACCAACACAAAGGCGCTGCTGGTGGCGCCCGATGGCCGCATCCTGCTGTCGCGTTCGCGCGCGATGCAGGTGACATATCCGCAGCCGGGCTGGGCCGAACAATCGGCCGATGCGATCTGGGAGGCCGTCGCAGGTCTGATCGCCGAGATGGTCGCAGCCGAACCTGCCGTCACCGTGGCGGCCCTGGCCATTTCCAACCAGCGCGAGACGGTGGTGCTGTGGGACGCAGACACGGGCCAGCCGATCGCCCCGGCCATCATCTGGCAATGCCGCCGTTCGGCTGATCGTTGCGCGGCGTTGCGTGCAGCGGGGCATGAGGCGACGATTATCGCGCGCAGCGGCCTTGGACTCGACCCGCTGTTCCCGGCGGCGAAGATCGGCTGGTTGCTCGACGCGATTCCCGGCGCGCGGGAGCGTGCAGAGCGCGGCGAATTGCGGTGTGGCACGATTGATAGCTGGCTGCTCTGGAAGCTGACGGGCGGAATCGTCCACGCTACCGATCACAGCAATGCCTCGCGCACGCAACTCTTCAATCTGGAGACGCTGGCGTGGGACGCCGAACTGGCGAACCTGTTCGATGTGCCGATGAGCCTGTTGCCCGAAATCCGGGGATCGGACAGCCGCTTTGGCATGGTTGCGGTCGGTCTGGCATCACTGGCTCCCGGCACCCCCGTCCATGCGATGATGGGGGACAGTCATGCGGCGCTGTTCCACCATAGTGCGGGTGCGACTGAGGCAGGCGCGACCAAGGCGACGATCGGCACCGGCAGTTCGCTGATGACCGCGACGCCTGCACGGGTGCGCTCAAGCCACGGCCTGTCCAGCACGATCGCCTGGCATCGGGGCGGCGTCCCGCAGCATGCGCTGGAGGGGAATATCTCCATCTCCGGCCATGCCGCCGCCTTTGCGACGGCGCTGCTGGGGCTGGCGGATGAGCAGGCGTTGACCGCGCTTGCCGCCACAGTTGCCGACAGCGACGGCGTTGTCTTCGTGCCCGCTCTTGCCGGGCTGGGCGCGCCGCACTGGTGCAGCGATGCGCGCGGCACGATCAGCGGCATGTCGATGGGCACGCGCCCCGCCCATGTCGCGCGGGCCACGCTGGAGGCGATTGCGCTCCAGATCGGCGATGTGCTGGCCGCGATAGAGGCGGATCTGGGCATGGCTGCGTCGCAATTGGCCGTCGATGGCGGGGCGGCGCGCAACGACCTGTTGATGCAGATACTGGCTGACTTGGCTGACCATGTGATCGTTCGACCGGGCGTGACCGAAGCCAGTGCTCTGGGTGTGGCGCGTCTGGCCTGCGAGGCGCTGGGTCTGCCTGTCGAGGGTGCGGGGCACGGCGAAGCGGAGATTTTCAACCCGGCCATGCTGCCCGTCGATCGGGCGCGGATCTGGCGCCTCTGGCGGGATGCGGTGGCGCGCGCGGTAGGAGCGACTGGCGCAGCTTAGCGCCGAATATATTTCAGAAAAGACGCCGGAAAACGGTCGCAAAACAAGCAAACATCAGGCGGACACCGCCTGAATTTTGGAGGGGAAATGGTTATGGATATGTCTGAAAAGGGCCAAGCTGGCGTGCCGTCCCGGCTGCGCGCAGTCTTTCTGGCGGGATCAAGTGTACTGACGTTGTTGGGTGCCACCGGCGCCTATGCACAGAGCACCGTCGCGCCGCAGAATGAAGGCAATGCAAGCGTGGCCGACATCGTCGTTACGGGAAGCCGCATCAAAAGCCCGACGCTGACATCGCCATCGCCGCTTCAGGCCATCACGGCCGAGGATATCCAGAACACCGGCAAGATCGACGTGCAGGAAGTCCTGCAGATGAACCCGGCCTTCGGCGTCCCCGGTCAGACGCGCAATACATCGAACTTCGGCGCGACCAGCGCCGGTATCTCGACCGTCAACCTGCGCGGGCTGGGTGCAAACCGCACGCTCGTGCTGATCGACGGCCGCCGCGTGGTGGCGGGCGTGCCCGGAACGGCGCAGGTCGATCTCACCATGATCCCCAGCCCGTTCGTCGAGCGCGTCGACGTGCTGACCGGCGGTGCTTCGGCGGTCTATGGCTCCGATGCGGTCGCTGGCGTGGTCAACTTCATCTACAAGAAGGATTTCGACGGGCTGGCGCTCAACGCCCAGACCGGCATTTCGGATGAGGGTGATGACGAGCAATATTCGCTCAACCTGACCGTCGGTCGCAACTTCGATGATGGCCGCGGCAACATCATGCTCTATGGTGGATGGTCCAAGCAGGGCGGCATCGAGTCCGGCGCGCGGGAGCGCAGCAGGACCGACCAGACCAGCCTCGGCGCGCTTCAGCGCAGCAACAACCGCACCGACGCCAACCTGACGGCGGCGCAGAATCTGTTCACGCCACAGCTCAACAAATCGACGGTCGTGCCTGCCGGTACGTTCAACGCGGGCACCGGCAATTATATCGTCGATGCGAGTGGCACGGTCCGGCCGTTCAACGCCGCGACCGACGGATTCGACCGGACGCCCTATCAGGCCATTTCGGTTCCACTGGAGCGCCGCGTCTTTGCCGCGCGCGCAAATTATGCCGTCAGCGATGCGATCAGCGTGTTTGCAGAGGGCACCTATGCCAACGTGAAGTCGCGCGCCTTGCTGGAGCCTTCGCCGCTGGTCGCGACCGGCGCGCTGGGCCTCTTTCGCCAGGGCAATGGTCGCTACAATATCGAACAGAATTTTGCGAACCCCAGCAACCCGGCGCAGTTCACTCGCGTCATCAACCCGCTGGTGCCGACCGCGCTTTACAACCTTGCAACCGACACCAATGGTGATGGTTTCCGCGATATCGGCGTCACGCGACGCATCAACGAATTTGGTCCACGCATCGGCACCTTCGATCGCACCAACCTGCGCATGGTTGTGGGCGCCGAGGGCAAGATCGGCTCGAAATGGAACTGGGAAGCCTCCTATAGCTGGGGCGAAACAAAGGCGTCGAGCAGCCTGAGCGGCCTGATCAATCAGGATCGTGCCATCCAGGCGCTTGACGTGGTTCCCGACGTCTATGACATCAATCGCAACGGCAATCTAACCGAAGCGATCTGCGCCAGCGCAGAGGCGCGCGCGCAGGGCTGTGTTCCCTACAATGTCTATGGCGCGGGCAAGGTGTCGCCTGAAGCCATCTCCTATCTTCAGGCGACATCGCTTCGCGACGCGAAGCAGTCGATGCATGTCGCGGCGGGCAGCCTGTCTGGCGCGTTGTTCAGCCTGCCTGCCGGTGACGTTCAGGTCGCCGTGGGTGCTGAATATCGCAAGGAAAGCAGCCGCGAGACCTTCGATCCGCTCTCCATCGCGGCGCGCAACTCCTATGTGCAGCAGACCAATACATCGGGCCGGTTCAACGTGAAGGAAGCCTATGGCGAAATCGTCGTGCCGTTGATCCACGACACGCCTTTCTTCCATAACCTGACGCTACGTGGCGCGGCCCGTGTGTCCGACTATTCGACGGTCGGCACTTTCTACGCCTATAATGGCGGTGTTGAATGGTCGCCGGTGGCCGATATTCGCCTGCGCGGCGTCTATGCCCATGCCGTGCGCGCACCCAATATCGGTGAGCTGTTCGCGGCCCCGTCGGTCAGCGTGGGGTCCGTCAATGATCCATGCGCAGGCGTTACCGCAACGAGCACGGGCACGACCAGCACCGTCTGCCGCGCCAGCCCCGGCGTGTTGGCCAACATCAATGCAAACGGCGGTGTGTTCACGCTCAATCAGACGGATCGTCAGGGTGTCGGCGGCCTGAATGTCAGCAATCCGAACATTCAGGAAGAAACGGCGCGGACCTGGACATTGGGGGCCGTCATCAACCCCGTTTCCATCCATGCGCTGCGCAACCTGACGCTGACGATTGATTATTACAACATCAAGCTCAACGATGCGATCGCGCGCACCAGCCGCGATTTCATCCTTCAGGAATGCTACAACAACAGTAATGAGGAATTCTGCAGCCTGATTACGCGTCGTACGGTTGCTTCGGGGCCGTATAGCGCCGGTTCGATCGAATTGGTCAATTCGCAGCTGATCAACAGCGGCGGTTTGACGACCAAGGGCATCGACACAACCCTGTCTTTCCGTCAGCCGATGACGGACTTAGGCATGGGTGGCGGCACCGCTAATGTCTCCGTCAGTTGGAGCCACCTCATCAAGCAGGGCGGCGTCCCGCTCACCGGTGCGGCGTTCGACCGGACGGACGGCGAGATCAACACGCCCAAGGACCGCGTGTTCGTAACGCTCGGCTATGACAATGACAGCTTCGGCCTGACCCTGAACGGTCAATATATCGGAGCGTCCTATCTCGACGATCAATATCGTGCGCGCTTCCTGCTCGCCGACGGATCGCTGCCGGACAAGAAATATTTCAAGGTTGGGTCCAAATTCTACACTGACGCCCAGATGCGTCTGAAGGTCAGCAAGGAATTTGAATTCTACTTCGGCGTGAACAACTTGCTGGACGTCGGGCCGCCGCCGGTCATTACCGGGCTTTCGGGCAGCGTGACCGGCACGGAGACAGCCTCGGGCACCTATGACCCGATCGGTCGCCGCTTCTACACAGGCTTCCGCGTCAAGCTGTAAACAGGCTTAAAAGCGACGAGAAAGGGAGTGGCGCGCGAGCGTCGCTCCCTTTTTTGTGCGCGCTTGATTGAGACTCGGCCGTGCCGGTTCGCAGGGTGATGTCTGTTATGGGTAATCATCGGGTCGACTGCGGAGATACGCTGTTGACTGCCGCACGCATCAGGGAACAACGCTTGACGCCGGTTCGCGCCAATCATACCCATCCCTTGCAGGCTAGTGCGGCATTCGGAGCATATTCCCATGGAAGAAATCGCCAAGGAGCGTCCACCCGGATATCGATATTCGCGGCGTGGCACGTTGGCGCTGCTCCGGCAACTTTCCGTCATCGACAACCGCCGTAACGCACTGCTGCTGGTCCTGCAGTGGGCGATCGTGATTGCGGCCGGCGCGATCGCGATCCACGTCGATTGGATTCCGGTTTACTTGGCTGCCGGTTTCGTCATCGGATCGCGGATCCAATGCCTGGCCATGATGATGCATGATGCGTGCCACGGGATGCTGTTCAGCAATCGCCGCCTCAACGATCTTATTGGCGACCTTTTCGTCGCCTATCCGCTCCTTATGAGCGTCGATCTGTACCGCGCAAACCACATGCAGCACCACCGCCATACCAATACGGTCCGCGATTACGATTATCGCGTCCAGCGAAAGGATCCCGACCAGCATTTCCCGAAAGCCGGGGGGGCCATGGTCTGGCTGCTGGTCCGCAGTGTGATCGGCCTCAATTACTATCGCGTGGCGCGGGCCGGTCGGGTCTGGGCACCCATTGCCAATTTCCACAATCCTGGACGCTTCGGTTTCGATTATCGCCTGGCGCTGCGGCTCCGCTATGTGGCCTGGGCCCTGTTGGTCTACGGCTTGATCTTGTGGTCACCCTTGCGTTGGCAGCTACTGGGTCTTTTCATGATCCCGCAATTCATCTGGGTAAACGTCTTTAACCGAATTCGGGCAATGGCCGAGCATAACGGTGTCGCCGACGAGCGGGAGCTCAACGGCACGCGCACCGTCATCCCTACTCTGCTCGACCGGTTCCTGATCGCGCCGCTCAACGTGAGCTATCACCTGGAACATCATCTGTTCCCATCGGTGCCTTGGCACAATCTGCGCCGACTGCATGCGCATTTAATGACCGATCCGGTCTATGTGGCGGACGCGCACATCACGCGGGGCTATTGGGGCGTGATCAGGGAGTTGATGCCGCCACCCGCGTCGACAAGCACGAACGTGCTCGTCACGCGCTCTGAGGTGAAGCCGTAACGCCAAGCGCTACGCTGGCGCAGCCGAATTCCAAATTCGCTCAAAATACGACGATGCGGTGGATTGAGCGAGGAAGAACTGCCCGTCCGCACTTGGGTGGGCATCGAATCCGTCGCTGGATAACCGATAATGGTCATTAGCCGCGATTGCCCAATAAAAAAGGGCGAGCCGCGCAGGCCCGCCCTATCCTAGTTCGGTAACGCCTCGCCGCCGCCGTCAGGCCGCTTGTCGCGCTGCTTCCAGTTCCTCCAGCGACTTCCCTTCGTTGCGCGGGGCGCCGATCATGCCGATGATCCCGCTGATCATCAGGAAACCGGTCAATATCCATGCCAGCGTGTGGAAGCCTGCGGTCGAGGTGAGGAAGGGTACGAAGAAGCTCCAGAAGCCCAGCACGATCCGCACCACTGCGAACATGATGCCCTGCGCGGTGCTGCGCAGCATGGTCGGGAACATCTCCGAACTCCATAGCTGGAAGAAGGACTGCGCGCCAAAGCCCTGGCCCACGGCCATCAGGAAGATATGCAGGATCGCCATCGGCAGGGTGAGCGGGAACAGCGCCAGCAGGGCCATGCCGATCACCTGGATGACGGCGGACCAGAAGAACAGGGTCCGCTGGTTCACCCGGTCCGCATAACGCATGAAGATGAGGGCGATCGACAGCATGCCGATGAAGAAGCTGCCGGCCTGAAGCGCCACCGCCATGGCCTGGCTCTGATCGCCCACGGTTCGCAGGATATAGGGGAAGAAGAAGCCGTTGGTCCCGGCCCACAGGTTCCAGAAGACATACATGCCCGCGAGGAACGCCATGGAGGCGAGATGCTGGCGGGTGAACAGGTCGCGCATTCGAGCGCGCGGCGCGGTGGAGGCCGCATCCTTGGCCTGCGCCTCCAGCCAGCGCGGCGATTCCTGCATCTTCGATCGCAGGAAGGTAAGCGCGAGGGCAAGGATCGCAAGATGCGCAAACACGATCCGCGCGCCCAGCAGGCCAAGCGGGGTCAGGACGAGGAACATCAGGAGGACGACGACCGGCCCCATATACCAGAGCACCTGCGCGACGCCGCTATGCTTGCCGCGGGCACCCTTGGGCGCCATTTCGGCGATCAGCGACCAGGATGCTGGAATGTCCGCGCCCACGGCCAGGCCCACCAGGAAAAAGCCCAGCACGATCATCCACGCATTCATCGCGAAGACCAGCCAAAGCATGCCAAAGGCATAGAAGAGCATATCATATTGGTAGATCTTCTTGCGCCCGAACAGATCGCACAGCCGTCCCCCGATCAGCGCACCGATACCGGCCGAGATCGCATTGGGGCCGAAGGCGCCGATCATGCCGACCAGATTGTTGCTGAGCTTGTAGGTTTCGACCCACAGGGCCAGCGCGGCGGACCCGGCCACGATCGAGCCAGCGTCAATATAATTGGCAAGGCCGGCAAGAATGGTATTCTTCCAGTCGGTACGATCATCCGGGATGACGGGACTGTCGGTGGCTGTGGTCATGATGTCTCTCTCTCCCGGTGCCGCTGATATTCGCCAGCGGCCGTCAGGCTTAAACTCATATTATAATATGAATTTGTTGGCCAGCGCTTTTGCGCGGTCTATGCCCGCCTCAGGCGGTCGTTCAGCCCAACGCGATGCTCACGCCACCCGCGCGATTGCATCGCTCAGATTGGTGAGGATGGCGTAAAGCGACCAGGTGCCGATGGCCGCGATCACCAGTAGAATCAGCGTCTCCCACCAGCGGTTGACATGCGCGTCCAGCATGAATCGACGGCTGGAGGTCATGAGGAGGACACCGATCAGGATCGGCGGCAGTGTCAGCGCGGTGACGACGCTGGTGCCGAACACGCTGATATGCACAAGGTCCGGCGCGCCCGGCACGGTAACGAGCAGGGGCACGATGATGAAGCAGCCGATCATCACCCGGTTGAACCACGGGTCGGCCGTCACCCCCTCAAAGTGTTCGCCGCGCCGCGTACCCAGATGCAGGCCGTCGAACGTCAACCGCGCAAAGCCATGTGCCTGAGCGGGAAAGCTGGTGAAGGCCTTGAGCGCGAAGGCGATCCACAGCAGCGAGGGGCCGGCAGGCCCCACCGCCATCGTCATCATCTTCGCCAGGCCCGCTTCGTTGGAAATGGTGACGCCGGTTCCCCGGATAGTCTCGGCCGCGACCACCCAGATCATCAGGTTGATGAGCAGCAGCGGCAGCATCCCGGAAATCAGGTCGAACCGCTGCGCTGGACGATGTTCGGGCGAATCCCATCCCCGTTCGGCCATGAAATAGGGATAGAGAAGGTTGGCTGCCGATCCGCCGATCGTGCCGATGGTCGCAACCGCGATGAATAGTGCGTCGAAGGGACCATTGTCGGGCGGAATGTCAAAGGTCAGGCCGCGCAGCAGCGCTGACCAGTCGACATGACCGATGCTGACCAGTGCAAAGAGGAAGGCGCCGATGATGACGATCGAAGCCAGCCGCGCGCTCCACTCCAGAAAGCGAAAGGCGCTGCCGCGTGTCAGGGCGACTGCCGTTGCCAGCACGATCGGCACGCCCCACCAGAAATGTCCCCATTCACCGCCGCTCCGCCCGGTCAGCTCGAACAGGCCAACCGTCCCGGCGCGCAGGAAGGCGGCCTGCACGATCATGCCATAAGCCAGCATGGTGATAGCGAAGAACATGGGAAAGCCGCGCCAGACCCGGCGAAATCCGGCCATCAATGAATGGTCGCCAAAGCGGTTCTGTAACTTGTATTTCGCGATGGACGATATGGTGAAATAACGCGCACCCAACGCCACGATCAGCGTCCACATCAACGCATAACCGTAATTGGCGCCCGAGATGCTGGAACTGATGAGGTCGCCGGTACCAAGGAAGGTCATGGCAAGGACCAGGCCGGGGCCAAAGCCGCGCAGTTGCGCGCCAAACCCCTGGGGAACGGCCCGCTGCGGCAGGCCGGTCAGGGCCGCTGTCCCCTTGTCATCGGGCATGGTCATCGCGCGACCTGCGCCGGAATGATGGCGGGGGCAGGAACGATCCGGGGCGCGGCACTGCACGCGAGGCTGACGATTGCCGACAGGGCGTCCGGCGAACCGAAACCGCCCGACTTTGCGATGAAGGCCATGCCGCTATGATCTCCGAAATGGCTGAACGGGATGCCGGGCAGCAGTTCGTGGCAGGGCGTGAGGACACCATGATCCAACGCCCCGGCGAGCGCGAAGGCGGTGTCGCCGCCACAGGCCAGCACGGTGCGCGGCTGCCGTGCCGCCATTATCCCTGCAACGCCCATCGCCAGCCGTTGCGCGACATCTTCCGGCGCAGGATTCCCACGGCCTTTCGTTGCGCGGACGAGGATGATGGGTGCTTCGGTCCTGTCGGTGGGTGGTGACACCATCCCATCGGGTGCTGGACAGTCGAGCAGGTCGGGGCAATGCGCCCGCAGATGGTCGATCTGCGCCTGAGTGATCGGGTCGCGTGACCCGATGGCCACTATGATCGGCAAGGCAGGACGTAACGCCTGTGCGGGCGCCGATGCGGTCGATATCATGGTCCTTTCGGCGATGGCGGCGGCAAGGTCACGGGCGCCGACAACCAGAGTGCGAGACGGATAGGTCAATGCTGTCCGGGCTATATCGCGCATATCCTCCCAGGTTCGGGCATCGCGTATCTGGCAGGGGAAATCGCCTGTTCCCAGTCGTTCGGTCCCCAGGCGTTCGGCCCCCAGTCGTTCGGCAACGCTGATCGGCTGGTCGATACCATGGCCCTGTACATGCCCTGCAATCACGACACGGCCAAGCGACGGGGCCGCTGGGCAGGCGAGGACCTCGCTGCGACCCGAAGCATGGAGGAGGGCGGCAATCTCGGCGGATACCTGCCCCTTCAACCGTGAATCGACTTTCTTGAAGACCAGAGAAGGGGAAAAGGATGCTATCTGGTCCCACAGCGCAGCGATCCGGGCGGTGGCGATGGTCGCGGGTTCCGAACGGCTTTGCGTGTTGATGGCCAATATGTCGGGATTGTCCGCAAGCGCCGCGTCGATATGCGCGGTGTCCACGGCGACACGGGTTGAAAGCCCGCGTTCGGCGAACGGCACGACGCTGTCGAGCGCGCCGGTCAAATCGTCGGCGACCAGAACGATGTGCGTCGACAAGGGGAATCCTCTTCCGAAAGGGATGCGGCTGTCGCCGTCTGTGCAGGTTGAAATATGA
Source organism: Sphingobium aromaticiconvertens (assembly GCF_037154075.1). Lineage (NCBI taxonomy): Bacteria > Pseudomonadati > Pseudomonadota > Alphaproteobacteria > Sphingomonadales > Sphingobiaceae > Sphingobium > Sphingobium aromaticiconvertens. The sequence continues at coordinate 4,552,032 of NZ_JBANRJ010000001.1, read as the reverse complement.
CATGTCAAAACAACCTGTCAACGCCATCTTTCCCGAAAAGATGCTTTAAATGGGCCAATGTGGTTAGGCGAGATCGAAAATTTGGGTGTAGGGAACAAGTTTTGTATACAAGTTGTTGACAAATTGACCCGGTTGCGGACAATCCTGGCGAAATCACGCCTTCAGACAGGCGGGAACAGGAGAGTCGATGTCCCCCGCACATGCCAGTCCGCACCCGATCGTCATTACGGTTGGCGATCCAGCCGGGGTCGGGCCGGAAATTACCTGCCGGACACTGGCCGAGATGGACGGGGCGACTCGCGCGAGGACGCGCGTTGTCGGCCCCCGCGATGTGCTGGAGCGTGCCGCTGCACTCGTTGGTGTGGATCTCCGCTTTACCGAGGCGATGGAATCGGGCGGCGTGCTACTGGACGATATCGCCCTGCCGACGCCTGTCACCATCGGCAAGGTCGATCCGGTTGCCGGGGACGCAGCCTATCGGACGATCGTGCGCGCTGTGGAGATCGTGCGGGCCGAGGGTGGCTGCATCCTGACCGCGCCGATCAACAAGGCGGCGATGAACGCGGCTGGCCATGCCTTTGACGGGCATACTGGCCTGCTGGCGCATCTGACGGGCGCGCCCGCTTCCTTCATGTTGCTGGCTTCCGAAAAATTGTCGAGCATCCATGTCTCCACCCATGTCTCGCTGGGCGGGGCGATCCGCCGGGTGACGAGCGAGCGCGTCCTGGCCACGATCGAGGCGGGCGCGGCCCATTTGCGGCGTCTGGGGCTGGCTCAGTCGCGCATCGCCGTTGCTGGCCTCAACCCGCATTGCGGCGAACATGGCCTGTTCGGGGATGAGGACGGGCGGTTCATCGAACCTGCGGTCGCCGCGGCGCGGGCGGCCGGTATCGACGCGCAGGGGCCGATTTCTCCCGACACGGTCTTTTACCGGGCTTCATGCGGGGAATTCGATCTGGTCGTCGCGCAATATCATGATCAGGGGCATATCCCGACCAAGCTGATCGCGTTTGACACGACCGTAAATATCTCGCTGGGCCTGCCGATCGATCGAACGTCGGTGGATCATGGTACGGCGTTCGACATCGCCGGGACTGGGCGAGCGTCTCACATCAACATGATGGCGGCACTCGACTATGCGCGCCGCCTTGCCGACGCGCCGCGTGTGATTTCGGCGCGGAGTGTAGCGGCATGATCGGGGCGCCTCCGCTTCGCGGTGTGTTCAGCGCAGCGTTTACCGCCTTCGGACCCGATGGATCGGTGGACCTGCGGCGCACGGCGGCCCATGCGCGCGGGTTGATCGCGGCGGGATGCGACGGCATCGCCTCGCTGGGCACGACGGGCGAGGCGAACGGCCTGTCGCTGGCCGAGCGCAAGGCCGTGCTGGAAGCGGTCATCGCAGGCGGCGTGGACCCGGTCCGGATCATTCCGGGCACGGGTCTATGCTCCTGGCCCGAGACGGTGGAGTTGACCTGTCACGCTCGCGCCTGCGGGGTGGAGCGCGTCCTGCTGTTACCCCCCTTTTACTATCCGACGCCCAGCGAGGCGGGACTGATCGATCATTTCTGCCGCGTCATCGACGGCTGTGCCGATCCCGGCCTGCGCGTGCTGCTCTATCATATCCCGCAAAATAGCGACGTGCCGATCACCCATGGGCTGCTGTCGGCGCTGATGGACCGCTATCCCGGCACCATCGTCGGGATCAAGGATTCGGGCGGTGACATCAACCATATGCTCGGCCTGTTGCGGGCTTTCCCTGAACTGGCGGTGTTCGCAGGCGCCGATCATCTGACCGGGCCGTTGCTGCGGATCGGCGGAGCGGGGTGCATCACCGCGACCTCCAACCTGATCGCACCGCTGCTGGCCGATCTGTACCGGCGGATAACAGGCGGAGAAAAGGGGGGCGCGACCAGCCGGGTTGAGGCCAGCCGGGTTGAGGATCGTATCGGGGCTGCGCGCGCATTGTTCCAGCAATGGCCGCAGATCCCGGCGCTCAAGGCGGCCCATGCGCTGCGGACGGGCGAACCGGAATGGGCGCTGGTGCGCGCGCCCATGCAGATGCTGACGCTCGGTCAACAGGCGGAAATGGCGCAGGCGATGCAGGCCGCGGGGTTGATCGCCGCCGATGAAAAGAAAAAGGATTGGGCAATATGATGAAAGCGCGATGGATGGTCTGTGCGGCGCTGGCTGCGATGTCGCCTGCGCTGGCGGCCGCTCCACCGGCCAGCGATGGGCCGCAGATGGTCGATATACCGGCGGGTCGCTTCGTGATGGGCGCGCAGGACGGGCTGTCGCGCGACTATTATAATGAGCGCCCGGTCCATGACGTGACGATCAGCCACCCCTTCCGCATCGCAACTCACGAAGTGACGATCGACGAGTGGCGCAAATTCAAGGCGGATGTGCCGATCACAAGCGATGAGAAACCCTATGTCGCGGGCATAAGCTGGACGGATGCCGTCGCTTATGCCGACTGGCTCTCGAAGAAAACGGGCCGCATCTATCGCCTGCCGACCGAGGCGGAATGGGAATATGTCGCCCGGCTCGCGGCAAAGGAGCCGACGCGCTATGGCAAAATCGCCGGGCTGAAGTCCGGGCCGCGCGAATGGACGCTGGACTGGTTCGGTCCTTATCCGGTGGCCGCGCAGACCGATCCGACGGGCGCGGCCACCGGATCGCTACGCGTTGTGCGGGGTGGGCGAATGGGCTTCAACCCGGCCCGCGCCAAGACCGACCCGGAGGTCGAGATCGATTATGGACGGCCCGAGGTGCGGCTGGCCTTTCCGCCCAGCTTTGCGCCCTACGCAGGGGCGGAACAGGGCGGCGGTTTCCATTCCATCGGCCTGCGTCTGGTCGAGGGGCCAGCGCCCAAGGCCAATGTCCAGCCAGTGACGCCGCCGATCAGCAAGATGGGCGTGCGGCAGGATGTATCGACCGCAATCATGGGGCCGGATAGTTCCAAGCCCTATTTCCGCCGCCGCATCTTCCTGCCCGCGCCGCCCGACAATGCGGGTGGACGGGCGACCGATCGAACTGGCTGGGATGCATCCTTCCGCCATCACCATCACAGCCCCGGCATCACCGTGATGCCCAATGGCGACGTGTTGATCGCCATCTATTCCAGCTATCGCGAATATGAGGCCGGAAGCTCGATCATCGCGACCCGGCTGCGGCATGGCGCGGATGAATGGGACGAGCCATCGCCCTTTGCCGATATTGTTGGAGTGAACGATCATGCACCGCTGCTGATGCGGGACGGCGACACGATCCGTTTCTTCTGGGGCAATCCCTATTCGGGTTTCGCAGAGGCAGGGGCCAAGGATTTCCCTTTCCTATCCATGACTTCGGCAGACAATGGCGCAACCTGGTCGGGCATCCACTATCCCCGGATGGTGGGGGCAGTCGACGCGCATAATCGCCAACCGATCAATACCGCCTTTCGCGACAGCAAGGGGCGTCTGCTGCTGTCCAGCGATGGCGCGGCGGCGGATCGCCATCCGGGCTATACCGACAATATGTCGCTGCTCTGGGCCAGCGAGGATGATGGCAAAAGCTGGTATGATACCGGTGGCCGGACTTTCGGGCGGCATACCACGTTCGTGGAGGGCAAGGATGGCCGCATCCTGGCCTTTGGCGGCAAGAATACCGACATTGACGGCTTCATGCCGCTGGGCACATCGACCGATGGGGGCAAGACCTATGTGAAGTCGAAGCTGCCCTTCCCGGCGCTCAGTTCCGGGCAACGGCCACAGGTTCTTCGGCTGAAGAGCGGGCGGCTGCTGATGATCGGCGACTATGTGCGGACCAAGCCGATCGCCAAGCCATTGCCGCAGCGGGGCAGTTATGTCGCTCTGTCGTCCGATGATGGGAAAAGTTGGACGTTCAAGGCGCTGCCGGGTATCGGCGTGTCGGAACGCGCGGACCGGGCAAAGGATATGGAGGGCGGCACCGTCGGCTATGTCGGCGCCGCGCAGGGACCGGACGGGGTCATCCATGTCGTCACCACCGCGACCTTCCCCATGGTCGCGCTGGCGTTCAACGAAGCGTGGCTTGATGTGCCGGATGCGCCGGTCCCGACCAATGCCGCACTGGAGCGCAACAACGTGACGGCTGTCACCGGCGTTCAAAACCGGGAGGAACGCTATCCCGACGGTAAGCTGCGTGGTCGCTGGTCTGGCGGACAGGGCAGCGACGGCGCACTGGTCTTCGACGGGCCGCAAAGCTGGTTCTACCTGGACGGAACACCCGTCTGGCAGGTCGAATATCGACTGGGGCGCAAGGTGGGGATCGAAAAGCGGTTCGATGCTACCGGACGCCTGATCGACCAATGGGATCACAAGGGCGATGGCCGATCGGTCTGGACCCGCTGGTGGCCCAATGGCGCGATGCGCAGCATGTCGGGTTGGAAGGACAAGATCGCCGATGGCCGTGCGCGGACCTGGTCGCCGGAGGGCAAGATGTTGAGCGACGTGACCTTCATTCATGGCAATGTCCCCGGACAGCCCGACCTGCCGGGCGCCGCTGTGCCGGGCATCACCTGGTGAGCCTGCCCGATCCGATCCGGTCCATCGTGCTGGAACGTCCGGCTGCTATCCATATGGGCATAGGCGTGACGGTGCAGGTCGGCGCGTTCGCGGCGGCGCGGGGGATCGAGCGGACGCTGGTGATCGCAACGCGATCCTGTCGCGCACGGATCGGCGAACTGGGACTGACCAGCGAAATTGCGCTGTTCGACGGTATCGACGGAGAGCCTGACACGCGCACGCTGGATGCGGCGCGTGCGGTGGCGGACGCCTTCGCGCCAGACATGGTCGTGGGCTTTGGCGGCGGTAGCGCCATGGACTTAGCCAAGCTGGTCGCGGTGTTGACGGGAACATCGGTGGTGCTGGAGGAGATTGTCGGCATCGGCCGCGCACCCCCACGGCGGGCCGTGTTGGCGCAGGTGCCGACGACGGCGGGCACGGGCAGCGAGGCAGGGCCGCGCGCGCTGGTTTCTGACACCGCCACCGGCGCGAAGCTGGCGGTCGACAGCCCGTATATGATGGCGGATATCGCCGCGCTCGACCCGCGCATGAGCGTGACTGTACCACCGGCGATCACTGCCGAAACCGGGCTTGATGCGCTCACCCATTGCGTGGAGGCGTTCACCAATGTGAAGGCGCACCCGGCGATCGATCTCTATGCGCGGGAGGGCATCAGGCTGATCGGTCGCTATCTGCGTTGCGCGGTCGAGCAGGGTGACGATCTGGAGGCGCGTGGTGGGGTTGCGCTGGCCGCGCTCTATGGCGGCTATTGCCTGGGGCCGGTCAATACTGCGGCCGGCCATGCCGTCGCCTACCCGCTCAGCACCCGGCATGGCCTTTCTCACGGCCTTGCCAACGCTCTGATCTTTCCACACATGCTGGCCTTCAACGCTTCCGCCCGACCGGGGCGCACGCGCGAAGTGCTGGATCTACTAGGGCTGGGCCGGGTCGGCGGTAACGCGATCTTCGATGCGGCCAGCGGCTTTTGCCGGTCGCTTGGCCTTGAAACCGGCCTTGCGGCCCATGGGATTGGGGAACAGGATATCGACGCCATGGCGGGGGAAGCGATCGGCATCCGCCGCTTGCTCGACAATAATCCGCGAGAGGTTTCGCGGGACGATATTGCCCGGCTTTATCGCGCCGCCTTATAACGTGCGCAAGGCGCTGTCGTTCCCTGCATGGAATGGCAGCGCCTGATTTTTATGCATGGGATGAGTCTGGTCGCTGCTGGGTATCGGCAATCAGCGGATAGCGATCCTGTTCCTCAAAGCCGCAGGTCGACCAGTCCGCCACCGAACAACCGATCGCGTGAATGGCGGATATGTGCGCGCATCGCTTCCCCCGCCTCGACCGCATCACCGTCGCGAATGGCATTGAAGATGCGGACATGCTCGTCGGTCGTTTCGTTCAGCCGCCCGGTGGGGCTGAGCAGGGCCATGCCATGCAGCTTCATGCCGACCGCGACCTGATCGCGCAAGGCCAGCAGCACGGTCGAAAAATATTGGTTGTTCGACGCCTTGGCGATCGTCAGGTGAAATTCGAAATCAATGTCATGGCGGTGCGTTCCGTCGTGGGTCGCCCGAACCAGCCGCTCCAGCAGCGTTTCCAGCCGGTCGATCAGCGCGGCGTTGCGGCGAGCCGCTGCCAGCGATGCGGTCATCGCCTCTACAGTTTCGCGAAACTCGAAGCATCGCTGAATGTCGGCGATCGTCTCTGCCGGACGGAAGACGGACAGTGTTTCTGCCTCCTCCGCTACGCTTTGCCCCCTGACGAAGCTGCCCGCGCCCTGCCGCGAATAGATGACGCCTTCTTCGCGCAAGCGTTTGAGTGCGTCACGAACGATAGGTCGGGACACTTCAAAAGCGCGTGCCAGATCATGCTCGCTGGGCAGTTTGGATTCCTGGACATAATGGCCGCTGGCGATCCATTCGAAGAGTTGGCCATAGACCTTGTCGGCCAATGTGCCGCCACGGCTGCCCAGTTCATTGGCATTCGGCCCCGCACGCCCCGCACCCTCTCGCCTGTCTTCGATGTCTCTTCCATCCATGACAAATACTATAAGCAGATTTGCGCGCCTGTGAAGCATTTACAACAAGTCGAAATAATAGAAAATACGGGTTAAATAGAGAGGAAAATGCTGTGCCCCTTATGGCGATAGCCATAAAAGCCGGTGCGAAAGTATGACAAATTAACAGATTCTCCTGACTTGATAGAAGGTCAGGCAGAATGGCAGGCACGCTTTCCTATCCCGATGGGATGGCATGAGGTCGCGACCGCTTTCAGTCTTTCCGGTTGCGGGCGAGGCTGCGCGCGACCTTGATCGCGCCAAAATCGATGATGTCGGCCAGCAACTGGCCGGCTTCGTCGCCCGCCCCGGCCTCGATCGCGTCCACCACGCGTTCATGGCGATTGACGGTTTCCTCGTGCATGTCGTCCTCTTCCAGCGGCAACAAGAGGAAGGAGGCGACCAGCGCCACTTCGGTCACGGTGGAAAAGGCGTTGAGCAGGAAATTGCCCGACGCAGCGGCCAGCGCCTGGTGAAAGGCAAGGTCGGCCTCCGCGAAGCGCTGGCGTGATCCCACCGCGTCGCGCATCTGCTGCACCGTTTCGCGCAGGATGGCGATATCCTGCGGCGTAGCGCGGGTCGCGGCCAGTTGCGCGGCGCGCGGTTCGACGGCCAGCCGCGCTTCGGCAATGCCGCGGCGGAAATCATCATCCATCCCCAGGCTGACGCGCCAGGCCAGCACGTCGGCGTCGAAAAAATTCCAGTGCCGCGAATCGCGCACGGTCGTACCCACCCGCGTCTTGGACACGATCAGGCCCTTGGCGGTCATCGTCTTGAACACTTCGCGCAGCACGGTGCGCGAAATGCCGAAGCGGTCGATGATTTCCTGTTCGGACGGCAGCTTGGTTCCGGGTTGATAAACCCCCGACAATATATCCGCGCCCAATGCGCGCGCGACCTGATCATGGGTCGATGATGTCGGTCTCAGATAGGATTCAAAACCGGAACTCTGCTGCTTCACCAAAGGATTTTCCCTGCCATATCCGAACCCGTCAAGGCGTGGCTCGCAGTTGTTGTTAAGCGATCCCGTCGTGTGAAGCCAGTCCGTCTCTTGCGGGAAGCGCAGCGTCGTCACAGGTCCGGCAGGCGCCATAGCCAGGCGCCTTGGACATTTGGCCGATGCCGGGGTTCATGCAGTTGGCGGGATCAAGTTCTCGGTAGAAGCGCGCCAACGCTGGCTTGGCCGGATAAAGATGGCCGACATTATGTTCCGCCGGATATTCCGCCCCGCGTGCATCCTGAAGCGCGAGCAGTCGATGTTCCAGCGCATGAACGTCCGTCCCCTTCCTGACCACATAGTCCTGATGGAAGACGTGGCAGAAGAAATGGCCATAATAAAGGCTGTGCAGCACATCTTCGTCCAGACCCTGCGGTAACTGCTCGAACCAGTCGCGTTCGTTGCGGGGCAGGGCGATGTCCAGCGCGACGATATCCTCGACCGCGCGACGATGGACTTCGCGGTAGCGCACCGCGGCGCCCGCCACCGCGAAGCGATGCAGGAATGCCTTGTCCGCCTCGTCCGGCGTGCATTCGAAAAAGGCGCCGCCATTGTCATTCAGTTTTCCCAGCAGATAGGCGCGCGCCTCGTCGATGCCGACGCCCGCCATTTTGATCATCAGATGATGTTCGTAGCGGTCGCGCCAATCGAGCAGCCGGGACGGAAGATGCTGGGGCCACAGTGCGGCGAGGCGGTTGAGCCAGCGATCGGACAGTCCACGCCCGCCAAGGCCGACGGCAGTTAACCAGCCATCCAGTCGGGACTTGAGCGCAAAAAGAGAGGGTAGCCGATCCGTGCCCAGCCAGCGGATCGCCAGGAACGTGTCCTTGCCATATCGCGCCGCAATATCGAAGGCGGTACGGTGCATATATTCGGCCGCCACGGGCAGGCTGGCGAAATCGCGCAGCATGTCACGCCGCAGGTCGGTGAGCTGTCCGGGGTCATTGGTGCCGATATAGAAAGAGCCGACTTCGCCATCGCTGACGAAACTGTCCAGCCGCACGGCAAAGACGGCCAGTTTGCCCGCGCTGCCCGATGCTTCGAACAGATTGCGCTGGTCGGCGTTGAAGCGCGCGGGGGTCACGGCGTCGATGTCGCGCACATGGCTGGCATAGTCGCGGTCGGAGGCGCGGCGTTTGGGATCGTTGACGACATCGGCATCGGTGAAATCGCCACGCTCTACCCGGTCGAGGATCGTTTCGGGATCATCGCCCAGCGCTATCCCCAGATGATTGACCAGCGACAGCGTGCCTCCTTCGTCCATCTGCGCATAAAGGGCGAGTTCGGTATAGGCTGGCCCGCGCTGCACCAGCGATCCACCGCTATTGTTGCACACGCCCCCCATCACGCTGGCGCCGATGCAGGATGATCCGATGATGCTATGCGGTTCGCGGCCCAGCGGGCGCAGTATCTGTTCCAGCCTGTAAAGCGTTGCACCGGGCAGGCAGACGATCTGGCGTCCGCCGTCCAGCATATGGATGGTGGTCATCCGGGTCGTGTTTATGATCACGACATCCCGATCATATTCGCTGCCATCCGGTGTCGATCCGCCGGTCAGCCCGGTATTGGCGGCCTGCATGATGATGGCCACCCCGGCCGAGGCGCAGGCCTGAAGCACGCGCCATTGTTCGATCAGGCTGCCGGGCCGAACCACCGCCGCCGCATCGCCGCCGCCAAAACGGTATCCGGTGCGAAAACGATAGGTCTGGCGCCGACCGGTCAGCAAATGTCGGCGGCCGACAATCTTTTGCAGTCGATCCATCAGCGCTGCCCTGTCGGCTGGCGGCATGGCCTCTCCCTGTTTCGGTTCCAGGCGTCCCCCGCCATCATTTTTTGTCATCGGGTGCCTGTCGGCATGTCTTGCGCCTTTATCACGAACATCATATCATATGACAAATTGAAAAAAAGGGAAGAGGGCTATGCGGGGGAAGAGGATTTTCAGGACGACGGTGGGATTGTTGATGGCCGCGTCATCGCCGGCCCTGCTGTCCGCCAAAACCACGCCCGTCGCCGAGGGCGTTACAGTGCCGGTCATGCCGGACGACGCCGTTCCCTATGTCGTCGACCATCCAGGGCGTGAGCAGTCACTGATCGATATGCGCTTCCTGCTGGATGGCCCCGCAGGCAGGCACGGATTCCTGACCGTGAAGGATGGCCATTTCCGCTTTGCCAATGGCCAGCGTTTGCGCTGCTGGGGCGTCAATATCACCGGCTGGGCGCTGGGTTCCGCGCTTCTCCCACCTCATAAAGAGGCGGAGATCTATGCCGACTCTCTCGCCAGGCTGGGCGTCAATTGCGTGCGCCTCCACTTCCTGGATATGCGCAAGGCGCAGCGGACGATGGATGGAGAGGGGGGCAGCGGTTCGCTGGCGCCGATCACCCACACGCCCTCGGGTCTGATCGACAGCGATCGCGACGACAGCCGCGCTTTCGATGCGGAGCAGGTCGACCGGCTCCATTATATGTTCGCGCAGTTCAAGAAACGCGGCATCTATGTCGATATCAACTTGAACGTTGGTCGCACCTATCGCGCAGGCGATGGGGTGCCCGATCATCAACTGATCGGCGTGGCCAAGGGGCTAACCTATTTCGGTCCAGAACTGATCGAGCGGCAGAAGGAATATGCGCGCGCGCTGCTGGGCCTGCACAATCCCTATACGGGGTTGCGCTATGCCGATGATCCGGCGGTCGCGATCGTGGAGATCGTCAACGAAAATTCCCTGCTGGAATTCTGGCAGCGAGGCTGGCTGCGCGGCGAGCGTGTCGAGGGCGGGCAGAATCTGCAACTCGACCTGACACCTCATTATGCGGCTCTGCTGACGCAGCGCTATAATGACTGGCTGGCGCGCAACCGCACGGCGGCGCAGGTCGCCACGCTGCGCGTTCAGGCGGGCGTGGCGACGGATGCACCGGTGCCCTTCCTGCGTCGCGTGGCGTTCCGCGATGCGCCCGACGCGCGTTTCCGCGCCGAAATCGCCTTTCTGACTGGCGAGGAAATCGGCTTCCAGCAGGAAATGACGCGCTTCCTGCGCGATGAGGTCGGCGTCAAATCCATCCTGATTCCCACCGCCGACCATACGTATTTCATCGCGGGCCAGCCGATGATGCGATCGGGCGCGAAGTTCGACGTGATGGACGCGCATGTCTATTGGCAGCATCCCGCCATTTACGGTCAGCGCAACGAACCGATGGTCAACACGCCGGAGCTGTCGATCCCGGTGAAATTGGCGCGCACGGCGATGACGGGCAAGGCCTTCACCGTCAGCGAAGTGAACCATCCTTTCCCGTCCGAATATGGGGCAGAGATGATCCCGATCCTCGCCTCCTACGCCGCGTTGCAGGATTGGGACGGCATCTTCTTCTACACGTTCGAAGCCAAGCTGATCGGGCAGGCGACCCCGGTTATCGGCGATCATTTCGACATCACGCAAGACCCGGTGAAGATCGCGCAGATGCCGGTGGGGGCGATGCTGTTCCTGCGCGGAGATGTCGCTTCGGCGCGGCAGATGGTGGAGCGCAGCTATTCCACCGCCCAGATCGACCAGGCGGCGCGGATGCCGCGCGCCGGGCAGCCCTATTTCGCGCCCGGCTTCCCGATGGCCTTGCCGCTGGTCCATGGATCGCGGGTCAAATGCCTGGATTGCGCGCCGGTCGCTGCGCCGCCGATGGCGCCCGCCAATCCGCTGCTATCGGACACGGGCGAACTGCGCTGGCGGACGGGGGAGGGGACAAGCACCCTGTCCGTCGATGCGCCGCGTAGTCAGGCGCTGGTCGGCTTCGTGCGCGATGCGAAGGTGGCGACGACCCATCTGGCCGCCGACATCGGCAACGGCTTTGCGGCGATCACCGCTTCCGCGCTCGACGGCAAGCCGATCCGTATCTCCGATCGCCTGCTCGTCACCGCTACGGCAAAGGCGGGCAATAGTGGTCAGGGCTGGAACGCGCGTCACACGATGCTGGAAAAATGGGGCACGGCCCCGACCTGGATCGAACCGGTGAAGGGCTGGCTGTTGCTCAAGGATCTGGACGGTGCGCTGGGCGTCGTCGCGACGCCGCTGGATGGGGCGGGACGACCGGCGGGGGCGGATATCAAGGGACGAATGCTCGAGTCGGGGTGGGAAATCCCGGTCGGGACGCCAGCCACCACCAGCTATCTGGTCCGCGTGTTGCGCTAAAGCTATGGAAAATGGCGACAATCTGATTACTCATACAAATAACTTGCCTGAATATAATATTATAATATACGCGAAATCAGAACAAAGTCTGGGAGGAGAGGTTCATGCGCATCACCAATCATATTCTAACGGGTGTCGCCCTTTGCGGTGTCATCGGTTTCCTGCCTGCATCGGCTGCCGCGCAATCTGCGCCTGATACGAACAGTGCGGACATCGTTGTCACCGGCATCCGCGCCAGCCTTCAGTCGGCGCAGAACCTCAAGCGCAATTCCGACAAGATCGTGGATTCCATCGTTGCGGAAGACATCGGCAAGCTGCCGGACGTCAATGTCGCAGAAGCATTGCAGCGCGTTTCAGGCATACAGGTCAGCCGCGACCGTGGCGAAGGTGGAAGCATCGCGATCCGTGGTCTGTCGCAGGTGCTGACCACGCTCAATGGTCGGGAGGTCTTTACCGCAGGCGGTGGACGCGGCTTCAACCTTCAGGACGTGCCGTCCGAACTGCTCGCCGGTATCGACGTTTACAAAACGCCATCAGCGGATCTGATCGAAGGCGGCATCGGCGGCGTGGTTGATTTGCGCACGCGCAAGCCACTCGACAAAAAGGGGTTCGTGTTCAGCGCGAGTGCCCGAGGGCGATATTCGGACCTTGCCGATGATGTGAAGCCGATGGCGTCCGTCCTGGTAAGCAATAGCTGGGACACCGGTATCGGTGAAATCGGTGTGCTGGTGAGCGCTGCCTATCAGGAGCGGGCCTTTGCAACCGACATCATCAATGTCGGCGCACCCAACGGTCGCACGGACATCATCGCGGGCCAGACGGTCAACGCCCCGAACGGCTCCTACCAGCCCGCCATCAAGGGAAATCGTCGTCGCATCGGCATTGATGGCATGGTTCAGTGGAAGCCGACGCCCGAACTCGAAGTCTATGGTCAAGTCGGTTATCAGGAGTTCCGGTCGATCCAGACCCAGTTCGGCCTTAACATCCCGACCAACGGACGGACCGCCGTGCCGGGCACGGCGACTGTCTTTGACGGCACAAACGACATTCGCTCCATTTCCTACAACAATGTCGCCTTCAACACCTTTGGCGTGGCGCGCGACACCTATGACGAGAATTTCCAATATTCCGGCGGCGTGAATTATGTGACCGACGGGATGCGGCTGAACTTCGACGTGAACTATTCCACATCGAAGAATACCCTCTATTATTCCGAGCTTGACCTTGCCGGTGTCGCCCCGCGCGCCGATCAGGATGTCAGCGCCGGCGTGCCGAGCATGTTACTGAGCGGCGTCAACCTCAACAACATTGGCAGCTATACAATCGGGGCGATGACGCGGAACGAAAATTACTTCAAGGGCGATATGTGGGCGGTGAAGGGCGACGCGTCCTTCGATGTCGAAAGTGACTTCCTCAAGTCGCTGAATTTCGGCCTGCGCTGGGCCAAGCGCGGCATGGATTTCACGCCGGTCCGCTTCTTCCAGACGCCGGGCACGGCTGCCGCTCGCGTCAACGCCGCAGGTTTTTCCGATCTGTTCATGTCCAATCCGCTTAATAATATGTTCAGCGGTTCGGGGAACATCAATCAGGACTTCCTCGTCGCCAATCCCGATGCCTTGCGTCCGCTGGACAATTTCGACGCGATCCGCCAGCAGTTGGGCATCACCACTCCGGTATCGGTCAGCACGCCCGGTATCTACAGCATCAACGAAACGACGATGGCCGGCTTTGCGACGGCGAAATATGGCTTCGACCTTGGCGCCGTGCCGGTGGACGGCAATATCGGCCTTCGTGTGATCCGCACCGGGTTGCAGGTGCAAGGCAACCGCCTGAACGCAGGCCAGACTGTACCCACGCCCATCGACATGAACAGCAATTATCTGAGCGTTTTGCCCAGTGCGAACATCCGGTTCGGGCTGAGCGACAAACTGCAGTTGCGCCTGGCCGCATCGCAAGTGCTGACCCGTCCGGGATTCTCGCAGCTTGCGCCTACGCTTACGCTCGTTCCCGCGCAGAATACCGGTTCTTCGGGCAACCCGGATCTGCGTCCTTTGAAGGCGGATCAGCTTGACGCCAGCCTGGAATATTATTTCGCACCGACGGGATCGGTCTATCTGGCCGGCTTCTACCGCAATGTTCAGAACTTCATTCTGACCGGCACCATCCTGCGGGTCATCGACGGCATCGAATATAGCATCTCGGCGCCCACCAACAGCAATCAGGGCAAGATCAAGGGTATCGAGGTCGGCGGCCAAACCTTCTTCGATTTCCTGCCGGGTCTGCTGAGTGGTTTTGGGGTTCAGGCCAACTATACCTTTGTGGATAGTTCGACCGGTACCTCGATTGCCGGGCTGAGCACGCCGCTGACCGACCTTTCGAAGCATAGCTTCAACGTCAGCGGCATCTACGAAAAAGGTCCGCTTTCCGCCCGTCTCGCCTATAACTGGCGCGACAAGTTCCTGACTGGCCTGTTCACGAACAATGTTGTTGTGGGCCTGCCCGTCTACCGCAAGGCTTATGGCTGGCTGGATGCGTCGATCAATCTGGACGTGACCGACAATATCACCGTTTCGCTGGAAGGAAGCAATCTGCTGCGGAGCAAGACGGACACCTATTATGGCCGTGAAACCCTGGTCGGCAATCTGGAACAGGATGATATCCAGGTTCTGGCGGGCGTGCGGGTGACATTCTAAACTCAGGCTCTTCCTTCTGTCCCTGCGGCCCCGGCCGCAGGGACTTCTCTTCTATTTGCGCATTGGGCGGTCAGGAGCTTTCGGGATGACTCGCAACACACTGGTCGGCTTGGGGCTGAGCCTGCTGGCGCTGGCCGCAAGCGTCGCAGCCAGCGCCGCGCCCGCAACCCAACCGCTGCGGATTGCCGACAATCACCGCTATCTCGCAACGCAGGATGGCCGGCCCTTCTTCTGGCTGGGCGACACTGGCTGGCTGCTGCTGGGTCGCCTCGATCGGGCGGAGACAGAGCACTACCTTGCCCGTCGGGCGGCGCAGGGCTTCAACGTCATACAAGTGATGGTGCTGCACACCGATCAGCAGACCAACCGCTATGCCGCGCCGGCGATGCTGGACAAGGATCCAGCGCGTCCGCGTGTCACGCCCGGTAACGACCCGGCCCGCGCCGACGAATATGATTATTGGGACCATCTGGACTGGGTGGTCGATCGCGCCGCCGCGCACGGCCTCTATGTCGCGCTGGTGCCCATCTGGGGTACGATCGTCGTCGAGAGCAAGCTGCCGCCAGAGCGTGCGGCTGCCTATGGCAAATTTCTGGGCGAACGCTATCGGAGCAAGCCCAACATCGTCTGGCTGAACGGCGGCGACACGCCGGGGGAAAAGAATGCCGCCACCTGGGAAGCGCTGGGCGCGGCCATAAAGGCAGCGGACCCCGGCCATTTGATGACCTTCCATCCTATCGGCCGCACCGATTCTGCATGGTATTATCACCGCGCGCCCTGGCTGGACTTCAACATGTTCCAGTCCGGCCACAAAAGCTATGCGCAGGATGAGAAGGGCGCGCGCGCCGAGGATAACTGGCGTTATGTCGCGGAAGATCTGTCCCGCCCTCCGCTGAAACCCACGATCGACGGCGAACCGAGTTACGAAAATATCCCGCATGGCCTGCATGACTTAACGGCACCGCGCTGGCTGGCGGCGGATGTGCGGCGCTATGCCTGGTGGAGCGTGTTCGGTGGCGCCTTCGGGCATAGCTATGGCAGCAATGATGTCATGCAGATGTTCGTGCCGGGCAAGGACAAACCCGCCTATGCCGCTGACGTGCATTGGGAAAAGGCGTTGGAGCAGGAGGGGGCAGGGCAGATGCATCATCTGCGCGACCTGATGCTGTCGCGCCCCTTCTTTGAGCGCGTGCCCGACCAGCAACTGATCGCGGGGCAGAACGGCACTGGCTATGAGCGGGTGATCGCTACGCGGGGCAAGGCCTATGCCATGGCCTACAGCTATACCGGACGGCCTTTTCGCATTCGCATGGGCCAGATCGCGGGCCAGAAGGTGAGCGCGGCCTGGTTTGATCCACGCACGGGCGTAGCCAAGCCCATCGGCACCTTCACCAACAATGGCGAGCGATTGTTCACGCCGCCCGGCACGCCGCAGCCGGGCAATGACTGGGTGCTTCTGCTCGATAGCAAATAGGGGGCGCCAACACCCTTCCCTGGGTGCGTCCTTCTGCCGGTCGATCGCTGGTCTGCACGCCAGCGATCGACCGGCCTTTTCTTTATTTGAGACTGATGTCCTGGGCAAAGACCAGGCGCACTGGACCCAGCAGGCCGGAATCGAGCAACGGCTCGTTAGCCTGAAAGAAGGTCCAGGGCGTGAAGGTTACGCGCCCACCCTCGGGCTTGGCCTTGCCCGCCTTGTACCAGTCGGGCAGCTCCACGATCTTGCGCGCCATCACCGGTGTCATCTTCCCGTCCGCGCTCGCCCGCTCGCCGATCGTCCAGTCGGCATTGTCGACGAACCGGCCTTCCTCGGGCAGCGCTGCGTCGGCGATCATGCGGTTGGCCCACAGGTTGGTGACGGTCAGCGACAGGCTGTTAACCCCGGCATGGACAACATCGGTCACGTCGACGCGATAGGGTTCCTTCCATACGACACCTAGATCCCTGCCGTTGACGCTGACGCCGGAAAGGATTTCGACCCGGCCAAGGTCCAGATAGACACGCTGGCCCTTTTTCACCGCGCTGGCGGGCACGTTGATGTTGCGCTCATAGGTGGCGGTGCCGGAGAAATGGCGCACCGCAGGATCGGGGTGATGACTGAGCGATTGAAGCCCAGGGAGCGTGATCTGCGCCGGTGCACCACGACCGGGCTGAAGGCGGACCGTCCACGGCCCGTCGATTGCGTGCGGCGCGGGCACATCGGCCCGAAAGCCGCGCCCGGCGCTGGTCGTGTAGCGCCCGCTGTCCCACACCAGCGCGCGCAGTGATCCGTCATCCGCGCGGTTGATCTCCGCAGGGCTGAGGCTGGTCATCGGCGCGGGCGGTCCCTTGGCGGCTTCGGCGGCGATCTCCGCCGGGGCCAGCGCGCGTGCGTCGGTGCGAAGCGGTGTCGCATTGCCCTCAAAAGAATAGGTGACGCCCGAGGGGGAGGGCTTGTCCGACCCGCCGGCAAAGACGGTACGCCCGCTCTTCAGGCCCGTATGCGCCAGCTTGCCGTCGATATAGAGGCTGGGCGTCCCCTTGTCATAGACCAGCGCGATATGGCTCCACCCCGCGATCGGCTGGTGCGAAACGAGCACGGCGGGCACGCTGTCGGGTGAAATCCGCTCGATCACGAAGGCGCCATTGCGGCCGATGGCAAGACCGGCGACTGCCGTGCCATCGCCATGGGTGTCTCGCCCGGAGCGGGCATTGACCAGATAATTTTTGCCTGTCTCGTTGATCCGCCCATCGACGCTTTCCTTCGGCATAAGCCGCAGGTCGATGTCGGGCTTGGCCCAGAGCGAGAGGGTGAAGCTGTCGGACGGTGCCGCGACAACGGGCGTCCTGGCATCAAGATCGGTGAACCGCGCGCCGTCCTTGGCCACCCAGTCCAGCCGCTTCGCGCCGGAAACCGGTTCGCGGAAGCTGACGAAGGTCGATCCGGCAGGCGACAGGTCGAAGGCGACACGGGTCGTGGATTTCCCGGCATCGAACAGGGCAGGGCGGCTGATCGCCCCCGACTCCGCATCCCACAATGCTGGCGCCTTGCCGCTTACGCGGAAGGTGCAGGTCAGCCGCTCGGCCCGGCGCTGGCGGTTGGCGACGAAATAGACGTCGCCGTCCGCAAGCCTGCGATGCAGCCAGACGACCTGTCCGTCGGGTGATGCCGTCTCGCAGGCCACATCAGGCGTTGCGTCCATATCGGCCAGCACAGGCGCAATGCCGCCCGTCGCAAAGATACGGCCCTCGCCGACCCGGCGCGGCGTGGTGTTGGCCGCCTGCGTGCCCCACAGATCGTCGATTGCCGCGCGGAAGGCCGCGTCGCCATCAGGCTGCCCCGCCATGGTCAGCGAGCGGGCAGGCTTGGGCGCCAGCATCACCATGCCCTGCCGCACGAGATCGCGCAGCCGCTGCGCCAGTTGCGGCGTCATGCTGGCGATCGTGTCGGGCATCACCAGCATCCGATAGCTTGCGCCATCGGGCAGGAGGATCCGCCCGTCCTTCACGCTCGCGCGGGTCAGCAGCACCTCGGCATTGACCATGTCATAGCTATAGCCTGCGGGCACTTGCGGACTGAAATATTGCCCGATCTTCGGGTTGCTGTCGGGCGATATGTCGGGGCGCAGATATTCGCTCTGGTTCGGGCTTTCCTCGCCGACGAAATAGAGGATGTCGGCGACATTCCGTCCCTGCCGCAGCATATATTGGCTGCGGCCCAGATACTCCATCCAGGGGCGCGACTGGGCGAACCATGTGTTGCTGCGCTCCAGGTTGATGCCCCACGGACCCATCGCCATGCCGGGACTGGCCAGCGGATTGGGCTGATGGGCATAGCGATGGAAGTAGAACTGGTTGACGCCTTGCGCGAACATCTGGTCGCCCAGCGTCTTCATCGCATAGGGATAGTCGAGCCAGCGGCTGGTCTGCGCCTCACCCGTAAAGGCCTCTGCCGCGACGACCGGCTTGCCATAGACATGCGCGGCGGAGGACACCATCTTGACCGTGCGGTTGTCGGTCCAGGGTGTGCGGGACCAGAACTCCGTCATCGGCACCTGCGCCCGGCCGCTGACCTGCAAGGCGTCGAACGCGCCGGGGCCATAGCCTTCCGCATGGAAACGCAGGCCAGCGGCATTGGCGTGGCTCTGCATCCGCCCATAATAATTGTCGGCCATCAGGTCCGCGAGCGTGCGGCGATAGTCGTACAGCACCCGGTCGGAAACATCGGCGTCACCCACAATGCGGCCAGTGAGCGTGGGCAGATAGGGCAGCAGCGAATAGCCGTTCCGCTTCTGGAAATCCGCCAGCATCGTCGGAGTCCAGTTTTGCATTCCGGCCTCGAAACTGTCGATCTCCAGCATGTCGAAGGCCTTGCCCGCATGGGGACCTGCGGCCTTGATGACGCGCCCCACACTGCTTTCGAACTGATGATCGACCGCCGCTATGTTCAGCTTGTCGACCTCAAGCCCCCGACCCGCGTCGGAGGCCGCGACGTTGAGCTTGCCCGTCGGCGTATGGCCAAAGCGCAGGATCGTCCAGCGACCCGCGGGCGGCGTCCAGTCGAGCATCCCGCGCGAATCCACCTTCGCGCTGATGTCTATGACCCGCGATGGATCAATCGCATCGGGTCGGGCCGCATTCGATGGGTGCCGCTCGACCGCGCTGCCAATGCGGATGCCATGCTCGCCCTTGGTGTCCCAATCCTCGATGCGCGGTGTGGCATGGAACAGCGCCTCGGCCAGTTTCACCTTGGCGCTGGGCGTGACGCGGAAATGACGCGCGGAGACGCGGGCAAAATTGAGCGTCCCCGGCGCTTCAATGCCGCGCTCGACCGCGACTGACACTTTGCCGATGCGGGTCCAGTTGCTGCCGTCGTCCGATGCCTCGATCGTTGCCGAAAAGCCGGGTGCGTCCTTGACCGCGTAAAGTGTCACGGCCTGCGCGGGGAAGGGCGTCTTCATGGATATGACCAGCGGCGTGTCCGGCGCGATCTCGATCGCGCTGTGCAGGTCGCGATCGGTCAGTGTTCTGGCGTCGACCCCCTTGCCAACCCGCATCCCGGCGATAGCATCGCGATAGCGACTCTCATCGCCATCCGACGCAGGAAAGGCCAGCACCGCCGCATCCTTGTAATAGTCCAGCTTGGCATAAGGTTTGGGCAGGGCAAGGCGCAGCCGCTTGCCGCCGGCGATGCTCGTCTCGGTCCAGACGATCTGCTGCATGGCTTGCGCCGGGGCGATCCATGGGCCGCCGCTCGACGACCAGCCGGGCGCATTATGCATGCCCACTTTCAGGCTCAGCGTGTCCGCCTTGTCCATCATATGCGTCATCAGTCCCAGCCATTGCGGGCTGAGATAATCGACCGGCCCCTTGGGCACATCGTCGCTGCCGTCGAACACCAGCACGCCGCCCATGCCGACGCGCGCGATCGCATCAAGGTCGGCGTCCAGCCCCTGCCGGGTCACATTGCCGTTCATCCAGAAATAGAGTGTCTGGGGGCGCGCATCGGCGGGCGGATTGCGAAAACTTTCCGGATCGGGAAGGCTCGCGCTTTGTTGCCCTGTCGCGGTGCCGATGCTGATTGCGGCCAATGCCACGCTTGTTGCCAGTTTGCCCAGCTTTGTGCGCTTCATGACGCCCCTCCCTTGTCTTGCTGATAACCCGAAATTTCGATCCGGCATGCGCCTGGAAATGGCCGCTGATCGACACGGATAAGTGCAAAAGCGGTTGACTCTCTTTAGTCATACTAATAGCGCATCTGCAAGAAATATCATATAAACATACTAATTGAAGGAGGGCACGCGTGTCGCGAAAAGCTGGCAGGATGTTTCAAAGGCTTGGCGGCTCTGCCCTGCTGCTGTCGGCGATGCTTTTCTCCGCCCCCATGGCGCAGGCCGCGCCAGCCCCCGGCGCCAGCGCGGCATCGGGGCAGGCGCAGTTCGACAATCTCTGGCTGGGTTCCGCCTGGTATCCCGAACAATGGCCAGAAGAACGCTGGGCCGAAGATCTGCGGCTGATGAAAGCGCATGGCGCCAATGTCGTGCGGATCGGCGAATTCGCCTGGAGCCGGATGGAGCCGATCGAGGGGCAATATGACATGGATTGGCTGGTCCGCGCGGTGCGGCTGGCCGACCGCTATGGCATAAAAGTGGTGATCGGCACGCCGACTGATACGCCGCCCGCCTGGATGACCCAGAAATATCCCGAAGTGCTGCGCGTCGACAGTGACGGCAGACGGCTGGGTCATGGCGGTCGGCGGCAATTCTCCATCTCCGACCCCCATTACCGCCAGCTTAGCCGCGACATCGTGTCGCGCATGGCGCAGGCGCTGGGGCGCGAGGCCAATGTGATCGGCTGGCAGATCGGCAATGAATATACCGACGAAAGCTATGATCCCGCCGCGCGTGCTGCCTGGGTCGACTGGCTGAAGGCGCGATACGGCACGCTGGACAAGCTCAACGATGCCTGGACGACGGCCTACTGGTCGCAAACCTATAGCGACTGGACGCAGGTGCCCTTCAACACCGACAAGGGCAATCCGGGCTGGATGCTGGAGTGCAAGCGCTTCATCACCAGCCAGTGGGTCGCCTTTCAGAAGAACCAGCTGGACGCGATCCGCGCCCATGCACTGCCCGCGCAATTCATCACCACCAATCTGGGCGGTCTTGGCTGGGCCAACCGCTTTGATCGCTATGCCATCAACCGCGACCTCGATTTCGCGTCCTGGGACAATTATGTCGGCACCGGACACCTCAAATCCTATCGCAATGGCGCGACGCATGATCTGGTGCGCGGTTGGAAGCGCAAGAATTTCTGGGTGATGGAAATCCAGCCGGGCTTCGTAAACTGGGCGCCGGTCAGCAACATGCTTTACCCTGGTGAGACGCGGGCGATGGCATGGCAGGCGATCGGTCATGGCGCGGACGGCATCCTTTACTGGCAGTGGCGCAATGCGCTGAACGGACAGGAAACGATGCATGGTTCGATCCTTGGCCCGGACGGTAAGCCGCTGCCGGTGTATGAGGAAGTCAGCCGCATCGGTCGCGACATGGCAAAGGCCGCGCCCGCGATCGTCGGCACGTCGCCGGTTTCGCCGGTCGCGATCCTTCAGGATTATCCCAGCCGCTGGACGATCGACTTTCAGCCGCATCACAAGGATTATGACCAGATATCGGTGCTGCTCGATTATTATGCGCCGCTCAAGGATGCGCTGGGCAGCGTCGATATTGTCGAGGCGCAGGGACCGCTCGACCGCTACAAGCTGGTGGTCGCTCCCAACCTTTCCATCATCAACGACGATCTTGCGAAGAAGCTGACCGCCTATGTGCGTGGTGGCGGGCATCTGATCCTGGGGCCGCGATCGGGCCAACGGGACGATTATGACCGGCTCCAGCCGCGCCGTCAGCCGGGGCTGCTCGCCGATCTGCTCGGCGGACAGGTCGAGCAATTTTACGCGTTGGACGAGCCTGTCGAAGTGGGGTCGGGCAAGGCGACGATCTGGGCGGAGGATCTCTCCATCAAGGCGTCCGATGTCGAAACGTTGCTGCGCTATGGCAAGGCGAATGGCTGGCTGGACGGTCACGCTGCCGCCATCACCCGCCGCGTGGGCAAGGGGCGGATCACCTATGTCGGTGCGTTGCTGGATCAGGGACTGATGAAGGGACTGATCGACGGCGCTCTGGAAGGGGCAGGGGTCGCCCGAGACTTCCCCGTGCCGGCCGACGTCGAACTGATGACCCGCGAAGGGGACGGGCGGTCGATCGTGATCCTCATCAACCATGGACGGGAAGATCGGTCGGTTACGCTGCCCCGGACTATGGACGATATATTGGAGGGTGGTCGCAAGACCTCCATCACGCTGGCGGCCGAAGGGGTCGCCGTTTTGCAGGATGTGCGCAAATGATGAAGAGACTATTGGCGACCGCCGCCGCCCTTGCACTTCTCCCGCTGCCCGCTCTGGCGCAAAAGGCAGCGCCAGAGCCATGGCCGATGGACTATAAGCCAAAGGCGGTCGAGGCGCAGTTGGCTAAGGTCCAGCGCGGTATAACCGACGGACGGTTCAAGGCCGATTGGGATTCCCTTCGCGCCTATCGCACGCCCGAATGGTTCCGCGACGCCAAGTTCGGCATCTTCATCCATTGGGGCGTCTATTCGGTCCCGGCCTTCGCCAATGAATGGTATTCGCGCAACATGTATGCGCCGGGCAACAAGGCTTATGACCATCATATCAAGACCTACGGCCCGCAATCCAAGTTCGGCTACAAGGATTTCATTCCGCAGTTCAAGGCGGAACGCTTCGATCCCGATGGCTGGGTGAAACTGTTCGCCGATGCGGGCGCGCGCTATGTCGTGCCGGTTGCCGAACATTGCGACGGCTTTGCCATGTATGCGTCCGACTTCACCAAGTGGGATAGCGCTGAAATGGGGCCGCGCCGCGATGTCGTGGGCGACATTGCCAAGGCGGCGAGGGCGCAGAACATGCATTTCGGCCTGTCGTCCCACCGCGCGGAACATTGGTGGTGGTATCATGCCGGGCGCAGCTATGATTCCGATGTCAATAATCCGAAATATGCGGGCCTCTACGGACCGGCGGCGCCCACCGGCCTGCCTGCGGACAAGCCGACGGCCTGGCCTGACAGCGATCTGCTGCAAAACTGGATGCCGCCAAACAAGCCGTTCCTCAACGACTGGATGGCGCGCACCTCGGAACTGATCGACAAATATCAGCCCGAGCTGATCTATTTCGACTGGTGGACCTCCTCGCCCCTGTTCGAGCCGCTGATGCGCGACACGGCGGCCTATTATTACAACCGCTCGGACGCGTGGAAAGCCCCCGGCATCATCGCCTACAAGGGGTCGCAGTTCGCCGAAGGCAGCGCCATGTTTGACATGGAGCGGGGCAAAACCGACGCGCTGAAGCTGACGCCGTGGCAATCGGACACATCGGTCAGCGTCCATAGCTGGGGCTATGCGAAGGACGACACCTATCGCACGCCCAAGTCGCTGATCGCCGACCTGATCGACATCGTCAGCAAGAACGGCAATCTGTTGCTGAATGTGGGGCCAAAGGCCGACGGGACGATCCCGGAGGAAATCTCCACCGTCTTGCGCGGCATGGGCGCCTGGCTGAAGGTCAATGGCGAGGCGATCTATGACACCCGCCCCTACCTCTATTTCGGCGAAGGCCCGACCAAATCCGGGCAGGTCCGCGTCGGTGGGCAAGTCGAGGAGTCCGTGACAAAGGGCTTCACCCCCGCCGACATCCGCTTCACGACCAAGGGTGACACCCTTTATGCGCTGGGGCTGGAGCGGCCGAAGGATGGCGCGGTGCTGATCAAGACGCTCTATACGGGCACACCCTATCTCGAAAAGCCGATCGACCGGATCGAATTGCTCGACGGCGGCAAGATCGTTTGGCAGCAGACCGACAAGGGGCTGTCCATAACCTTGCCCGCTAACGGTAGTGACGCCATGCCCTATGCGCTTCGTATAAGTTTCAAGAAGGGCTGAAAGCCCGCCCGACAGGAGAGACATGATGCAGACCCTCGCCCTTCTCCATACTTCGCCGACGCTCAGTCCGATGTTCAACGAATTGACCGCCCGTATCATGCCGGGCGTGCGCATCCTGCACTTCGTCGATGAAAGCCTGATCAAGAACACGATTGCCGCCGGGCATTTGGAAAAGGCGACGATGCGACGGCTGATCGCGCTGGTCGGCTCGACCTTTGACGCGGGTGCGGACGCCACGCTCGTCACCTGCTCGTCCATCGGTCCGGCGGTCGACATTGCGGCCCTGCTGCATGACAAGCCGGTGCTGCGCGTGGATCGTCCCATGTCGGAAAAGGCCGTGGCGCTGGGCAAGCGCGTCGGTGTGCTGGCGACCTTGTCGACCACGCTTGCGCCCACCGCCGATCTTGTCCGCCGTGTCGCGCAGGAACAGGGCCGCGATATCGAGATTGTCGAGCATCTGTGCGAAGGCGCGTTCGAGGCGGTGATGGCCGGGGATGGGGCGACCCATGACCGCATCGTCGGCGAAGGGCTGACCAGGCATATGGCTGGCGTCGATGCCATCGTGCTGGCGCAGGCGTCGATGGCGCGCGTCCTCTTGACCCTGCCCGAAGGCGCCGTGCCCGCGCCGGTCTTCTCCAGCCCCGAACTGGGTGTCGAGCGCGCGCGTGACGTGCTGCAAGGCTTGCCCAAATGAAAAAACGCCATGCTGTCGTCGGGCTGCTCGGCATCCTGTCGGTCATCACCTTTCTCGACCGCATGGCGATCGCGGTCACAGGCCCGGCGGTCCAGAAGGATCTGGGGATCACGCCCGAACAATGGGGCTGGGTGCTGGGCGCCTATGTGATCGCCTATGCCGTATTCGAAGTACCCTCCGGCGCGCTTGGCGACAAACATGGCTATCGCAAGGAGTTGACCCGCATCACCCTGTGGTGGTCGGTCTTCACAGCAGCCACGGCGCTGTGCCGCAATTTCTGGCAGTTGACGGGCGCGCGCTTTCTCTTCGGGCTGGGCGCAGCGGGTGCCTATCCCAATATGTCGGGCGTCCTTTACCGCTGGCTGCCCGCGCGGGAGCGGGCGCGGGGGCAGGGGGTCATCTGGGCGGCCAGCCGGTTTGGCGGAGCGCTCGCACCGCTGTTGCTGGTGCCGTTTCAGGCGCAGTTCGGCTGGCGCGCCGTATTCGTCGTGCTGGGGGTCATCGGTTTCGCCTGGGCCATTGGCTGGCGCGCTTTCTACCATGATCGCCCATCCGAGCAGCCCGGAATCACGGCAGAGGAGGTTACGGAAATTGGCGACGACGGCGGTGCGGGCCATGCGGGGACGCCCTGGCGCAAATTGCTCAGCCTCCCCCAGCTATGGCTGATCGCGCTCGCATATTGCTTCTATGCCTTTGGCAGTTGGTTCTTCTTCAACTGGTTCCCTACCTGGATGGTCAACGGCGCGCATTTCAGCATCGCCGAAATGGGCCTTTATGGCTCCATACCCTTCCTGCTGGGCATTGTCGCCAATCTGGCGGGCGGGCTGTTGTGCGATCGGCTGGCCGAACGGATCGGCATCCGCAAAGCCTATAGCCGCATCGCCAGCGTCTGCCTGTTGGGCACCGCGATCCTGCTGGTGCTGATGAGCCTTGCCACCAGCAAGCTGATGATCGTGATCTTCGCCGGCGCGGCCTTCGCGGTCATGGACCTGATGCTGCCCGCTGCCTGGGCGATGTGCATGGCGATCGGCGGGCGATATGGCGGCACGGCGAGCGGCGTCATGAACACCGCCGGCAATCTTGGCGGGTTCGTCTGCACGGTCGTCATTGGCTATATGATTGGCGCGACCGGTAATTACACCCTGCCGGTGCAGGGCGTGGCGCTGATGGTGCTTATCGCAGCGGTCCTGTTCTCGCGGATCGACTGCACGAAGGGTTTCGACCAGAAGGCGCCGCCAACGCTGACGGAAGGCGCGATCGCCCCGGCGCAGCTATAGAACAACGCCATCGGCCCGCGCGGATCGTCTGTGCGGGCCGATTACGAAACGACCTTAGCCGCCGAGGCGCACTGTTTCGAAAAAGTCGGGCTTGCCTATCTGGCCGCCCTTGAGCACAAGCTCCAGCCCATCAAGCGCCGCTTCGGACGCATGGGCGCGCACCAGCGGCGCACCCCGCTCCAGCGGCGCGGCCCAACTGAGCGCATCCAGCCCCAATTGCGCGATCCCATGGCTGGAGGTATCGCCGCCCGCGAAGAGCAGGCGGGAGAGGCCAGAGCGCAGCACGAGCGTCCGGCTGACCCGGCCCAGCGCTGCACCGATGGCGGCACCGGCGGCGGGCGTGTCCGCGTCCAGCGGCCCTTCGGCGGAATGGATGACCAGACTGCGTCCGGCTTCAAGCTCACGGATCGCGGCCTCCACCAGCCGCTCTTCCTCGTCCGTCGCACCCTGCAACAGCGCGTCGACATCGGCCTGGAGTGTGGCATAGCCGCTTGCGCGGGCGGCCGCGATCTGCGCGCCGGTTACGGGCGAACAACTGCCGCTCATCACCAGCAATCGGTCCACCGGCGCGGCGCGGGGGAGGGTAATCGGCGGGGGAACGATGCCCTGCGCATGCCAGGCGTGGATAAGGGCGCGGGTAACGCCCGAACTACCGACGGCGAACCGGAAACGCTCGCGCTGATGCGCCAGCAGCACTTGCCCCACGGCGACCAGACTTGGCTCATCGACGCCATCGAACAGCATCGCGTCTGCGCCATCATCCACCGCTTGCAGGAAAAAGCTCTCCGCCTCGCCCGCCTGAATCCGGTCGATTGATGTCAGCGCGATCCGCGCGTCGGTCTGCTTCGCCAGATGCAGCCGCAGGTCGGCTTCATGCATCGGCGTCACCGGATGGTGCGCCATTGTCGGATGCCGGTCGATGCGATGGACGACATCGCCCGCCCGCGCGAACAGCGTGCCAAAGGCCAGATAGCGCCCCAGATGCGGCGCCCCCACAAGGATCGGCACGATCCCGCCCAGTTCCCGCGCGCCAATGTCAAGCGCCCGGCCGATCGAGCCGACGTGCGGCGCGCTGTCGAAGGTGGAGCAAGTCTTGTAATGCACGACCGGCGCGCCCGTCTGCGCCAGCGCGGCGAAGGCGCGGGGCAGGTGCGCGTCCATCCATTCGGGCGACTGGCTGCGCGCATCGCCTGCGATGCCGATAGCGCGCGCATTCCCGAAATGCTTCAGTAGCGCCTCATCGGGTTCGCGCAGCAGCAGGATGGCGGGGACGCCACCCTCCGCCAATTGCTCCAGCACATCGGTCGATCCGGTGAAATCGTCCCCGTAAAAGGTATAGAGCAGGTCGCCCATCAGACCGCGAAACCGGTCAAGCGGCGAAGGCGGACAATGCGTCGCGCAACTCGGGGGCATTGCTGGCCGCATCGGACAGGTCCACGCCCGCCACCGCCGCGTCCCACGCCTGCCGCAGCGCGCGCACGCCCGCTGCCGGGCCGCCCGGATGCGCCATGATGCCGCCACCCGCTGCAAAGATGAGGTCCGTCGATCCCAGCGCTGCATAGGTTGCGGGCACCTGTCGCGCGGATTGGCCCGACGAAAAGACCGGCATGACCTCACAGCCCGCATGCGGGGCTGGGAACATCGGCGTCAGGCATTCGCGGGCAGAGGCGATGACGCTCTCATTCTCCTCGCAGAATTTATTGTCGATGCCATTCACATGGGTGTGGTCGATCCCCGCCAGCCGCCACAGTTTCTGATAGGCGACGAAGCTCATGCCCGTCGCGGGCGAGCGGCCCAGCATTCCCCAGCCGTTGCGGTGGCCATGGATCGGCAATTGAGAATGGGCGCGCAATGCCTTCATCGCGGGCAGGCCGATCGAATTCATGCTGGCCATGATGCAGGTGCCGCCTTCGCGCAGCACATGATCGTGGCGCTCCAGCATCTCGTCGATGTCGCCGGTCAGGTTGGCCGCAAACATCACCTTCTTGCCGGTCTTTTCGGCATGATCGTTGATGACGCGCATCACCGCGCTGATCCGCGCATCGAATGGACAGGCCGGACCATCGCCCTGCAATTCGTCATCCTTGACGAAATCGACCCCCGCCTCGACCAACACCTTCACCTGCGCGGCGGTCGCTTCGGGCGACAGGCCCACGCTGGGCTTGATGA
This sequence comes from Sphingobium aromaticiconvertens, assembly GCF_037154075.1. Taxonomy (NCBI): domain Bacteria; kingdom Pseudomonadati; phylum Pseudomonadota; class Alphaproteobacteria; order Sphingomonadales; family Sphingobiaceae; genus Sphingobium; species Sphingobium aromaticiconvertens. Next base: position 4,523,950 of record NZ_JBANRJ010000001.1, on the reverse strand, counting down.
TCGTGCCGATCATCGGCTGGTCCTGGACCCCTGCCAGCGCCCGCGTGCCCGCAACGCCAAATTGCGGTCCCTGATAGCGTTCCAGAAAGACCGGTGGCAGGGTGAGGTCGACCAGCTTCAGCCCGGAAAATGCCTTCAGTTCCGACAGGTTGCCCGCGACCGTCGCCAGCAGGTTGGGCAGCGATGGTCCGAAATTATGCACCGGCCAGGACAGGGTGACGCGCGCCGTCCGCCGCCGCCCGTCACCGCCACCCTTGGGCAGACCGGAGCCGGGCAAAGAAGGCGCGGGCGCATCGCCTAGTTCCTCGATCGAGACCACACGCGCGGCATGCGCCTCTCGCAACTCGTCGGTTTCGCCCGGCACCCGGATGAAGGTGCCGGTCGACTGTTCACCTGCCATGGTCGCGGCTGCCTGTTCCAACGGGAAGGCAGTCTCGATCCAATAGGTTGCGCTGACGGTATCGCTCATAATCAGCCGATATTGAAGTAAGTGTTGTAGCGTTCCTGCCCGACCGTGAAATAGGGCACGAAGACAAGATTGCGGCCCTCCACCTCCGTCGAATAGGCGATCTTCGATCCCGGCACCGGCGAGAGCGCGCCGGGCAAGGCCAATGGCTTGCTCTCTACCCCGGTCCAGGGATTAAGGCCCACATACATGACCGCGCCACGCAGCACGGCTGCTGTATCGGGATTTTTGTCGTCGATTGCGAGCGTCCGCAGCGATTGCGGCAGGGTAAGCTCCACCATGTCGCCCGCTTTCCAGTTGCGGTTGACGGTTGCCAGCGTGCCCGGCTGTACGGCCTGCGCGGTGCCATTGACCTTCAACGTCGCGCCCTTTGCCCAGGCGGGAACGCGCAGCTTCATGGCAAAACGCCCATTGCCCGCGTTGGTGACGGTCAGGCGCGTCGTGTCGGCGGCCGGATAGTCGGTCTCCTGCGCCACCTCGACCGCGCCACCGGCCCGGTCCCACTTCACCTTGGATGGCGCGAACATGTTCACGACCAGCGCGTCGTCATCGTGGAAATAGAGGTTCAGCACATAGTCGGCGACGCCTTGCACCAGCGTCCCCGAACAGCAGGGCCATTGCTGATGGTAGAACAGCTTTTCGGCCGCCGGACCATAGTTGGAATAATAGGGATAGCCGCCATCGCTGTCGGGGAAGCGGGTTGCCAACATGGTGTTGTACAGTGTCCGCTCCAGCCCGTCGCCATAGACCGGCGCGCCGGTGAAGCGCATCAGGTAACGCGCCAGCTTCATGTCGGCAAAGCTGCCGCAGGGCGTTTCGAAATGTGCCTTGGAGCTTTTCAGACTGGCGCCCAGCTTGCCCTGATGCAGTTCCACGAACTGCTCCTCCGGTCCCCAGCCGCCCGACGCGAAACGCTGCGGCTCCATGAAGGTCCAGGCATTTTCCAGTGCCTTGCGATATTTGGGGTCGCCCAGATGCAGATAGGCCTGCGCGCCTGAACTGAGCGCGATGGTGTGGCTGTAGGCGTGCTTGGACGGCAGCACATCCTGCCCCGCCGCCAGCGGATCGAACCATTCCTTGTTCAGCAGATAATGGACTGCCATCGCCCGATATTTGTCGTCGCCGGTGATCTCCGCGACGTGGAACAGGTTTTCTGGCAGGACATAGGTTTCGTCATAGGGCGGATCGACCTTGCCGACCCGATCGCGCGAGATGGGCGAGATATAGGGGCGGCATTTTTCGATCGTAATCGGCAGCAGCGCCTTGGCCTGCTCCACACCGCTCAGGCGATAGGCGTCGATCAGGCCGACGACATATTTGTCCATGACATAGGCGGCCCACTGGTCCTGCGCCTTGGGACCGGCATAGGGGTTCTTCGTCCTGGTGATGAACTCGCCATAGCCTTCGACCAGCTTGGCCACCTTGGCATGGGCGGCCTTGTCGCCCGTGGTCGCGGCGATGCGCGCGATGCCGGAAATATACTGGCCCAGCGTCAGGCCGGGGACGAAGCCATTCTTGTCATACCAGCCGCCCATGTCCGGGCCGGGGGCAGGCAGGCCCGCCTGCTCGCGAAAGACTTTCAGAACGCGGTCATTGTCCAGCGCCAGATAATGGGCCTGGATATGGTCATATTGTTCCTTGATGACGCCACCGGTCAACTGGACCGCGCCATAGGGAAATTCATGCAGCGCTTCCTTGCCGCCGCGTGCCGCCGCTGCGGCAAAGGCTATGCTCGACCCGCCGCCGACCGCACCGGCCGCCGTCGTGGCGCATACGGCGCACTGCATGAAGCCCCGCCGTGAAAGGCTCTGATCCATATGGTGGCCGTGGCTCATCCTGTCCCCGTTAATTATAAGATTTATGCGCGATCTTGCGCGTTGCGACCATTTAGGCATATCATAGTATAAATTGCAAGAGGAGTAGGGAATGCGTCGTGCGAGGCGGTTTGCAGCATGGAGTTTGATGCTGGCGACGATTATTACACCGCTGGCGGCGCAGGTTCCACAGCATCCTGGCCGCGCCACCAATTTTGCCGAACGGCCCGCGATCGCTGTAGGCGTTGCCTGGTATCCCGAACATTGGCCGGAAGCGCGCTGGGACACGGATCTCAAGATGATGCGCGCGGCGGGCTTCAACACGGTGCGGCTGGCGGAATTTGCCTGGAGCCGGATGGAGCCGGCCGAGGGCCGCTTCGATTTTGCATGGCTCGATCGTGCCATTGCGGCGGCGCAGCGGCACGGCTTCATGGTGGTGCTGGGCACGCCCACCGCCGCGCCGCCCGCCTGGTTGACGCAGGCCTATCCCGACACGCTGCGGGTCGATGAAAATGGCACACGCGCCGGACATGGCGGGCGGCGGCATTTCTCCTTCGCCAGCGCTCGTTACCGTGTCTTCGCGCGCCGGATCGCGCAGGAAATGGCGAAACGCTATGGCCATCACGCGGCCATCGTTGGCTGGCAAATCGACAATGAAGTCGGCCCGCCGTCCTTCGATCCCGAATCGGTGGCCGCCTGGCACAAGTTCCTCAAGCAGCGCTATGGGACCATCGAAACCCTCAACGAACGCTGGGCCACCCAATATTGGAGCCAGCATTATGATGATTTCGATTCTGTGCCCTTGCACGCGACCGGCCAGCAAAATCCGGGCTTGTTGCTGGATTTCAAACATTTCACCAGCGCGACCTGGACCGGCTATGTGCAGGATCAGGCGCGGGTCATGCGTCCGCTGATCGACAGCCGCGCCTTCATCACCACGAACACGATGTTCTGGAACAGCGGCTTTGACCATTTCCAGATGCACCGCGATCTCGATATTGCCTCCTGGGACAATTATATCCCGGACGGTCGCCCCGACTGGGTCGCCAACGGCGCCAATCATGATCTGGTGCGCGGTTACAAGCGGCGCAATTTCTGGCTGATGGAAACGCAGCCGGGCCGGGTGGACTGGGTGCCGGTCAACCGGGCGCTCGACCCCGGACAGGTACGGGAAATGGCATGGCAGGCGGTGTCGCATGGTGCGGATGCGGTACTCTACTGGCAATGGCGTTCGGCGATGAACGGGCAGGAAACCTTTCATGGCGCCATATTGGGGCAGGATGGGCAGCCCAACCCGATATTGCCGGAAATCGCGCAAACCGCGAAGGGCATGACGGCCGCCGCGACGCTGCTAGCCGATACACAGCCGACCGCGAAGGTGGGCATGCTCTTCTCCTATGACAGTCGCTGGGCGATAGACATTCAGCGGCACAATAAGGATTTCGACCCCGTCAAATCCTTCGTCGCGACCTATCGTCCCTTCCGCGTCGCGTCGCAGGGCGTGCATATCCTGTCGGTGGATGACGCCCTGTCCGCCTATCCGATCGTTGTTGCGCCCAACCTCAACGTCATCACGCAGGCTCAGGCCGATCGGCTGGCTGCCTATGTGCGGGGGGGAGGGCATCTGCTGCTCGGGCCGCGATCGGGCATGAAGGACGACGCCAATGCGCTCTGGCCCCAGCGTCAGCCTGGCCCGCTGGGCGACCTTCTGGGCGGGCGGGTTAGTCAGTTCTATGCGCTGGACGAGACGGTTGGGGTCAAGGGCGGCTTTGGCACGGCGACGGCAAGCCTCTGGGCAGAAGCACTGGAGCCGACCGCGCCCGATACGCAGGTTCTTGCCACCTATTCGGAGCCGGGCGGCTGGCTGGACGGCAAGCCCGCGCTGCTCAGCCGGGCGGTGGGCAAGGGGCGGATCAGCTATCTGGGTGCATGGCTGGACGATGCGGCGATGCGAAGGATCGCCGATGACCTGCTGGCTCAGGCGAAGATCGCGCCGCTTGTTCCCTCGGCCCATCCCGATCTGGAAATCAGCGAGCGCGCGGGCGGCGGCAAGCGGGTGCTGATCGTCATCAATCATGGAAAGGAGCCGCGCCCGCTCACGCCGCCTTCGGGAGCGAGGCTGGCGCAGGGTGATTGGGCGAACGGCACGATGGCCGCGCACGGTGTCGCACTGTTCAATCTGGGGAAATGAAAAGAGGGGCGGCCGTTGTGCCGCCCCGCCATTTTACCAGGGTTTCGATCGCGCAACGGCAATGCCGCGCACATCGTTCGGCCAGTCGCCGCCCGTCGCGCAATAAAAATGATAAAGCGCGTCGTCATGATAGAGGATCGATGGCTTGTGCGCGAACTTGTCGTCGATCGACCCGCGCGGCCCGACGTCGATCAGTATCTCGTCCACCTTCTTGAAGCTGGTCAGACTGTCACCCAGCGCCAGCAGGTCGCGCGCCTTGCCGTCGCTGGCGAGGCCGAAGTAAAAGAGCGCCCATTGTTTTCCATGCCGCATCACCACCGGGTCGCTGGCAAAGCGCGAATCCCATGACTTGCCGGGTTCGCCATTGCGAACCAGCGGGCTGCCCGGATGGCGCTTCCAGGTCTTGAGGTCGGTGGAGGTGGCAAGGCCGGTCTGCTCGACCCATGGCTTGCCCCTGGTCTTGGCATTGTAGAACAGATAATAGGTGTCGCCCTCCTTGATCAGATAGGGCTTGTAGAGGCCACCTTCCTCCCATGGCGCGCCGTCCTGCGGGAACAGGATCGGCGGCGTGCGTTCCCAGTGCATCAGATCCTTGCTGAAGGCGAGGCCGATGACTGCTGGTCCTTCTTCATAGCCTGCGCTTGGATAGGCGTGCCATGCGCAGACATAACGCCCGTCGACCTTAAGCAGGCGACCGGGCGAGTGCATGTCATTTTCGCGCAGGGTGGAGGCGGACGCGATATTATAGCGCGTATAGGCATCATCGGGATCGCGGCCGAGGATGATGCCTTTGCGGGTCCATTGTATCAGGTCGTCGGACACGGCCAGCCCGGTCTGATAGCCGCCTCCGTCCCAGCCAACATAGGTCATGTGGAACTTGCCATCATGGCTGAAGACGAACGGGCAATCGACCAGCTTCTCGTCGAACGTCCCTTTCACGCCTGAACCGGCAAGTATTAGGCGGTCATATTTATAGGGCGTGCGATAGGGCGCGACAGGATCGGGGCGCGGCGCAATCGTTCGCGCGAATGCCCCGCTCTCGATCGCCCCATTGTGGATCATTAGCGTACCCGCGCCCAATAGGGTTGATCCGATAAAACGTCGCCGAGTTAGCCTGTTTGTCATCCTCGCCCCTCATTTTACGCCTGTCCTGCCGGCCGGGCTTCTTAAAAATCATATAATAACATCTATTATTTTGAAGATCAACGAATAGGGACATGGCGGGTAAATGATGAGATGCGCAAAGTTGGCTTGTGCCTCCTTCTTCGTTCTCGAACGAAACGTTTGGAGAGTTGGGAGGCGAATCAGTTTTCCAGCGGCCTCGTACTAACCGTATCGGGAAATTCCCTGCTCCTAAAAACTACGCTGTGTGGGCTCCGGTGACGGGATGGAGCGAGCAATTTCACCCCAAAATTCACCAACACCCCGGAATTGCAAAAAGCGGTAGGTATAGAAAAACCCGGCTAAGTCGTTAGACTTGCCGGGTTTTCCATGGTGGGCGTGGCAAGGATTGAACTTGCGACCCCTGCGATGTCAACACAGTGCTCTACCACTGAGCTACACGCCCACTTGGGAAGGCAGCGCATAGCGGCGGTCCTTGAGCCATGCAAGCGGGAATGTGTGAGAAAGATCATATTAGGCTGGTATTGGGCTGGACAGGGGAGGGGCATCCCATATGTTGCGCTGCACCAGGGGGACGCGCCAGCCATGCAACCATCACTATCACCGATCCAGACGACGCCCACATTGCCGCTTTATCGTCAGCTTTATGTCCAGGTGCTGGTCGCGATCGCGCTGGGTGTTCTCATCGGGCATTTCTGGCCGGAGACAGGCACGGCGCTCAAGCCTTTGGGGGACGCGTTCATCAAGCTGGTGAAGATGATCATCGCACCGGTGATCTTCCTGACCCTCGTCACCGGTATTGCCGGGATGAAGGAACTCGGCTCCATCGGTCGCGTCGCGGGCAAGGCGTTCGGCTATTTCCTGACTTTCTCCACCCTGGCGCTGATCGTGGGGCTGATCGTCGGCAATGTGCTGCAACCGGGGGCGGGTCTCAACATCGACCCGGCGACGCTCGACGCGGGCAAGGTCGCCGATTTCGCGCATCAGGCGCATGAGCGCACGCTGACGGCCTTTCTGATGGAGATCATACCCTCGACCATGGTGTCGGCGGTCGCGGACGGCAATATCCTGCAGGTGTTGTTCGTCGCGATCCTGTTCGGAATCGCGCTGACCATGATTGGCGACAAGGCGCAACCGCTGTTGACCGTCCTTGAATCGGCCAGCCATGCTGTCTTCAAGCTCGTTTCCCTGCTGATGAAGGCGGCGCCGATCGGCGCCTTTGGAGCGATGGCCTTCACTATCGGTCAATATGGCGTCGGGACGCTGCTCAACCTCGCGGGGCTGGTCGCGACCTTCTACCTCACTTCGCTGCTATTCGTGTTGGTGGTGCTGGGCATCGTGGCGCGACTGGTGGGCTTCAACATCCTGCACCTGATCCGCTATCTGAAGGCGGAACTGCTGCTGGTACTCGGCACCTCCTCGTCCGAAGCGGCGCTGCCCAGCCTGATCGAGAAGATGGAGCGGGCCGGGTGCCGCAAGTCCGTGGTCGGGCTGGTCGTGCCCACCGGCTACAGCTTCAACCTGGATGGCACGAACATCTACATGACGCTGGCGGCGCTGTTCATTGCGCAGGCGACCAATGTGCATCTCAGTCTTCAGGAGCAGATATTGCTGCTGCTGGTGGCGATGATCTCGTCCAAGGGGGCGGCGGGCGTTACTGGCGCGGGCTTCATCACGCTTGCAGCCACGCTGTCCATCGTGCCGTCGGTGCCGGTTGCTGGCATGGCGCTGATCCTGGGCGTCGATCGCTTCATGAGCGAATGCCGCAGCCTCACCAATTTCATCGGCAATGCCGTCGCGACGGTGGTGGTGTCAGCCTGGGAAAAGGGGCTGGACCGGGAACGTTTCGACGCGGCCATGGCGGGCATTCCTCTCAATCCCACACCCGACATGCAGGAAGTGGTGCCCGACTGACGCGTTTCAGATTACCGGATAGCGCAGCCGCCCGATGAAACGCGACAGGCTTAACCGCTCGCCATCGCCGGAACCCAGCAGCCGTGCCTTCGTCTTCTCGAACCGCATGACCCCATCGATCCGCCGGGCAAGGAAGGCGCGCGTGTCGGCATGGCCTTCGCTCTCATCGTCGACAAAGGCCAGCAATGTCGTTGCATAGAGGGCGCCCAGCGACGCGCGCTTGCTGTAATGATTATAGTCGGTGCTGGTGTCGCCTGCCGCGCGCCACATGACATCAGCGGCGCGCCAGCCCAGCTTGCCTGCGCGCACCACATTGGTCGGCATCGCCAGCACCGCCATCGCCCGGCGCAGCGCCTCCCGGTCGCGGGACAGCAGCATCAGCCGTGCCTCGACCAGCGCAGTGATCTTTTGCCGGATCGACATCGCGGCCAGCGCTTGGGGCGGCAGCGCGTCGAGCATTCGGGCATCGATATGCGCGAACCAGGCGTCGATCATCTCCATCGCGCCGCCGGGAAAGGCGAGGGCAGCGACATCCGCATCCACCCCAATGTCACCCGCCGCCATTGGCAGGACCGCTGCGCGCCAGCCGTCAAAGGCCGCATGGCGGGCAATGGCGGGCGCCAGCGCGGCGCGAATTTCGTCGAGGGTCGGATCGGCAGGCAGATCGGTCATGGGGGTAATCTAGGCCTTCACCGGGAGCCGCACAAGGATCAGCGCAATGGCGATGGCGACTGCGCCCATCAGGTCCGTGGGCGTCACCGTCTCGCCAAACAGTATCCAGCCGATCAGCGCTGCGACCACCGGCTGAAGCAGCAGGCTGAGGCCCAGGATCAGGGGCGAGAACCAACCCATCGCATAGACCATCAGGCCCTGACCGACGAGCTGGCTGGACAGTGCCAGCACGATTACCCACGTCCAGTCGGTCGGCATGATCTTCTCACCCAGCGCCATGGCGAAGGCCAGGGTAGGCAGCGTCGCGGCGACGGTCGCGACCGTCAGCACGGACCAACTGCCCAGCTTTCGGCGCGCGCCCTGGAGAAGCAGGAAATAGAAGGTGTAGAGAAAGCCCGCGAACAGACAGAGCAGATCGCCCTTCAGATAGCGGGGCGACGTTTCATAACTGCCGCCCATCAGCACCAATGTCCCGACGGCAGCCAAGGCTATCGCAATCTTCTGCCATTTACCCGGTGTCTGGCGCAGCACCACGATGCCCCAAAGGGGCAAGAGCAAGGCGCTGATATTGCCGAACACAGTGGCATTGGCGACTTTCGTGTGCAGGATGCCCAGATGCCAGCTTGCAAGATCACCGGCGAAGAACAGGCCGGCAAGGCCCATCAGGCCCCATTCGCCAGCCGACAGCCGCGCTTGCGTCAGTTCCTTACGCGCCAATAGCAGCAGAAAGGGGAGCGCGATCGCCAGTCGCCAAAAGGCGGCCGCCGTTGGGCCAACATCGGTCAGCCGCACCAGCACGGGGCCAAAGGCAAGGACGATATTGCCCAGGATCAGGGCGGGAAAAGCCAGACGCGGTGTACCAATCGACGCGGCGGGGGTTGAATGCGACATGCGCGCTCCCTAGCTGGCTTTGGCACACAAGTCCCGTTGCAATATGCAACTATATAAATAAGGGAAATTCCATGCCCAGCCTGTTCGATCCGATCCAGCTTGGCGCGATTGCCGCGCCCAATCGCATATTGATGGCGCCACTGACACGCGGGCGCGCCACGCGCGGCCATGTGCCCACGACCATCATGGCGGATTATTATAAGCAGCGCGCGGGCGCGGGGCTTATCATCAGTGAGGCGACCGGCATTTCGCAGCAGGGGCTGGGCTGGCCCTTTGCGCCGGGCCTCTGGAGTGACGAGCAGGTCGCGGCATGGAAGCCCGTAACCGCTGCCGTTCAGGCGCGCGGCGGGCATATCGTCGCGCAGCTCTGGCATATGGGCCGGATCGTCCACTCCTCGCTGGGGGGCGAGCAGCCGGTGTCGTCCAGCGCCACCGCCGCTCCGGGCGACGCCCATACCTATGACGGCAAGCAGCCTTTTGAGGTCGCTCGTCCGCTGGGCGTCGATGAAATCCCGGGGTTGATCGCCGATTATGTGACCGCCGCGCGCAACGCGCTGGAGGCCGGGTTCGACGGCGTGCAAATTCATGCTGCCAATGGCTATTTGATCGACCAGTTTCTGCGCGACGGCGCCAATCATCGCGACGACCTCTATGGCGGCAGCCCCGAAAACCGCATTCGCCTTCTCCGCGAAGTGACGCAGGCGGTGGCCGATGCGATTGGCGCGGATCGCACCTCGGTCCGTCTGTCGCCCAATGGCGATAGCCAGGGGGTGGATGACAGTGATCCCGCCAGTCTGTTCGCTGTCGCCGCGCGCGCGCTCGACGCGATCGGCATCGCCTTTCTGGAACTGCGTGAGCCTGGCCCGGACGGCAGCTTCGGCTCGACCGACGTGCCGCGCCAGTCGCCGCTGATTCGGCAATATTTTTCGGGGCCATTGGTGCTGAACAGCGATTATGATCTGGCGCGCGCGCAGGCGGATCTGGATAGCGGCCTTGCCGACGCGATCAGCTTCGGCCGGCCATTCCTTGCCAATCCCGACCTTATCGATCGGTTTAAGATCGGCGCGCCGGTCAATCAGGCGCCAATGGCGGCCTTCTACAGCCAGGGCGCGGAAGGCTATACTGACTTTCCAACGCTGGATGAGGAAGCGGCGCAAGCGGCTTGACCATAATGGCCTGAAGAGTGAGTATCGGTCCGGTATTAACCGGACCGATACTTTTGCATTTTAGGCGAAGCGCTCGCGCAGGCCCAGCATGGCGATGGCGGCCTTGGCGGCCTCGCCACCCTTGTTCTTCTCTGTCATGCGGGCGCGGGTCAGGGCCTGCGCCTCATTCTCGACCGTCAGGATGCCGTTGCCGATGGCGATGCCATCCATGCTCAACGCCATCAGGCCGCGCGCGCTCTCGTTCGACACGACTTCGAAATGATAGGTCTCGCCGCGAATGACCACGCCGATCGCGACAAAGCCGTCATAGCGTCCCGTTTCCGCGGCCATCGCGATCGCGCCGGGAATTTCCAGCGCGCCGGGCACGGTGATCACCTCATATTTATGTCCTTCATCGTCCAGCGCCGCCTTGGCACCTTCGATCAGCAGGTCGTTGAGATGGGTATAGAATCGTGCCTCGACGATCAGGAATTTCGCCATATTTGTCTGTCCTTTCAGGCTGCAACCGGCTGCGGAGTGACCGGCACGGGGGCAAGCGGCTGATGCCCTACGACAGCCAGGTCATAGCCGTCCAGTGCGATCAGGCTGTGATGGCTGTTGGACAGCAACACCATGTCATGCACGCCCAGTTCCGCCAGGATTTGTGCGCCCACGCCATAGTCGCGCAACTCATCCATATTGCCATCATGCGTGCCGGCATGATGCCGGATCAACTGGGTCAGCATGTCATTATCCTCGTTCCGGTTGGCCAGGATGACGACCACGCCTGCGCCCTCCTTGCCGATGATCTCCATCGACCGGGCGAGCAGGTCGCCGCGCGGACCTTCCAGCCCGAACATGTCGTTCAGCGGCGAAAGTTGGTGCATTCGCACCAGTGTCGGCTTGTCGGCCTCGATCCGCCCCTTTTGCAGAACGATCTGCTCGGTCTCGGTCGCCTTGTTGTAGAAGGTGATAGCCTTCCACTGGCCGCCCCATTTGCTGGTGAAGCTGGCCTCCGCCCGGCGCACGACCATATGGTCGTGGCGGCGGCGATAGGCGATCAGGTCGCGGATCGTGCCGATCTTCATCCGGTGCTTGGCGGCAAAGACGAACAGGTCGTCCAGCCGCGCCATCGTGCCGTCATCCTTCATCACTTCGCAGATGACACCCGACGGGTTCAGGCCCGCCAGTCGCGCCACGTCGACCGCTGCTTCGGTATGGCCGGTGCGGACCAGTACGCCGCCCTCCTTGGCGATCAGCGGAAAGACATGACCGGGGGTGACGATGTCCTGCGGTCCCTTGGACCCGTCGATCGCGACCGACACGGTGCGCGCCCGGTCGGCGGCGCTGATGCCGGTATCCACACCATCGCGGGCCTCGATCGACACGGTAAAAGCAGTCTGGTGGCGGGTACCGTTCTCGCGACTCATCAGGTCCAGGCCCAACTGGTCGACCCGCGTCTTGGTCAGCGCCAGGCAGATGAGGCCGCGCCCGTGCGTCGCCATGAAGTTGATGGCGTCGGGCGTCGCCATCTGCGCCGGGATCACCAGATCACCTTCATTCTCCCGATCTTCGTCATCGACCAGAATGAACATGCGGCCATTGCGGGCCTCGTTGATGATTTCTTCGGGGGAGGCGAGGGCGGTGCCGCCCTCGCGCTTTTGCAGATAGGCTTCCAGCTTGCCCAGCGTGTCGGCTGTCGGGTTCCAGTCCGTCTCGCCCAGACGGCGCAGGCTGTTGGCGTGCAGCCCGGCGGCGCGGGCAAGGCCGGATCGCGACAATCCCCCTTCGGAGACGAGCGAGCGGAGGGTTTCGATCAGCGATGTGGACATGATGTGCGCCTTCTGAACAATTCAGTAGGCCACCAATATCACACCACAGTGTGATATATTCAAGTCAAAATTCACATTGCTGACGTTGAAGGCTCTGCATTCGGTCGAGATAACGGGCCAGTACGTCGATTTCGAGGTTGAAGGCACGGCCCGCATCCAGCCGGTCCAGCGTCGTCGCGGCGGCGGTGTGAGGGATGATATTCAGCGCGAAATGGCAGCTGCCATCGGCCTGATCCTCGATGCTGTTGACGGTCAGGGAGATGCCATCAACCGTGATCGACCCTTTGGCCGCGAGCGCAGGGGCGAGGGCGGCGGCGGCGGCGATCACCAATGTGATCGAATCGCCGACCGGAGTCGCGGAGACCAAAGTGCCGATGCCATCGACATGGCCGGTGACGATATGCCCGCCCAGTTCGTCGCCGACCTTGAGCGCGCGCTCAAGGTTGAGGCGTCCGCCCATGGTCCACAGCCCCGGCGCGGTGCGCGCGACCGTTTCGGCCGACAGGTCGACCGCGAACCAGTCGTCGCCCTTCTCCACGACCGTCAGGCATGCGCCCGAACAGGCGATCGACGCGCCGATCGCGACCGAATCCATGGCATAGCTGCAACCGATGGCCAGCCGCAGGTCGCCGCGTTGCTCTGCCTGATTGATGGCGCCGATGTCGGTGATGATGCCGGTGAACATGGGTCGATCGTCCTGATGAAGCTGAGGTGCGCTTAGGCGCTGCGAACGGCCTCGTAAACCTCCAGCCGGTCGATGCCCAGCATCCGGGTGTCGGTCAGCCGCCAACGCCCATGCGCCGTGCTGAGGTCAGTGAGGCCAATGTCGCCAATCCCCGGCAGTCCGTCGCCAATCAGGATCGGCGCGCGATACAGCAGCAACCGATCGACCAGTCCCGTGCGCAGGAAGGCGGCGGCCGTTTCCGCGCCACCCTCGACCAGCAGATGATCGACCCGTTCCAGCGCGGATATCTGTTCTGGTGCGGTAATCGCGTTCCACCCTTGCGGCACTGTTCCCCGCGTCAGCACCAGCCGACGGGGCGAGCGATCCTCAAGACCCCGGACCCGCACGTCGAGCGTCGGCGCATCGGCGCGCAATGTGCCACCGCCCACCAGAATTGCGTCATGCATCGCGCGTTCGACATGGGCATGCGCACGCGCCTCCGCGCCAGTAATCCAGCGGCTCGACCCATCGGGCAGGGCGATCCGCCCATCCAGCGAGAGGCCCAGCTTCAATGTTACATGCGGTCGCCCCTGCGTTTGGCGCAGCACGAATCCCGCCATGGCGGCGGCGGCCTCTTTGGCCATCAGCCCCATCTCGACGGTGATGCCCTGCGCCTTCAGATGGCCTGCGCCCTGTCCGTCGGTGCGGGGGTCAGGGTCTTGCAGGGCGATCACTACGCGCTCAACGCCCGCCCGGACCATCAGGTCGGCACAGCGCGGCCCGCGCGGCGACAGATGAAAACATGGCTCCAGCGTCACATAGGCCGTGGCCCCGCGCGCCCGGTCCATCGCCTGCTCCAGCGCCTGCGCCTCGGCATGGGGGCGCCCGCCCTTCTGGGTCCAGCCGCGTCCGACGACGCGATTCTCGCGCACGATCAGGCAGCCGACATTGGGATTGGGCGTGGAAAGCCCCCGTCCGCGCCGCGACAGGGCGATGGCCGCAGCCATGTAACGGTGGTCGTCGAGTGTTCCGGTCAAGCGTGGGGCCGAAAGATCAGGGCTGCTGGGCCGGCGCAACGCTACCTTCGGTCGCTTCCGCCTTGGCGAGTCGCGCGTCGAGCTGGGCGTTGATGTCTTTCAGGGCTTTGTCGCGTCGCAATTTGTTGCGCTCAGCGTCCGTGCGCCAATCAATGCCGAATGCGTCGGCCAGGCCCTGCATTTCGCGCTGCTGGGTCTTCAATATCGCTTCGCCCTTCGCAATGTCCATCTTCTGCTGAAGAATGACGGCTGCGTCCGTGCGGTTCGCGTCCCAGCTTTTGACGTATATGATCTTGTTGCGGGTCGGCATCGTGTTGGTGTTGCCGTCAACGATGAACCCCCAGATGATGACCCAGGTGATCGCGGCCGACAGGCCCAGAATCGGCCATTTATGCGGCCGATTCTCGCGGAAATAGCTCCACAGGTCGCCAGCGGCGCTTTTGGGAGAAACGGGACGGGGAAAGATCGCCATGGTCGTTAATATAGGGGAAGCTGGCGCTTATGCAAAGTGCCTGCGGGCAAAGCGCCCCTCCGCCTTCAGTCCTTCTTCGTCTTGAGCGCCAGCAGCGCCGCGAAGGGGCTGGCCTGTTCCTCGCTCATCACACCCGCTGCGCGCAGCACGGCGTCGGCGTCCGCCGCGCGGGGATAGGGTTCCATCGCCAGCGCCATCGTCTCGGCCACCGCTTCGCCCATGTCGATCGCGTCGCCGGTAAAGCCGATCGTGTCGCAATCCTCCGCGTCGAGTTCCAGTTCCTCACCCTCCGGCACGCTTTCGCCCTCGCGCACGAAGCGCAGGACGAAAGGCGCGTCGATCGTCTCGGGTACCGCCGTTGCGGTGGCCACGCAGGGCTGGGCCAGGGCCGCGCGCACGCGGCCGCGCGCCATCACCGCGTCGCCCTCGACGCTCAGCGCATAGTCTGCTTCCAGCCGGTCGAGCGCCAGCAGTCCGAAGCGAGGTATCAGCGCCGCACGTTCCTCTGGGCTGGCGCTGATCATGACGCTGTCGGCATGGCGTCCCAATTGGTCGAGACGCACGGGGCGCGAAAATTCAGGGGCAGGCAAAGCTGAAGCAGATTGCGTGGTCATCCGATGTCTCCCGTCAGCATCCTGTCCAGCGGCACGGCGAGTCGCCGCGCCCAGCCTGAACGTATCTCCGCCTCCGCATGCGCCAGTGCGGCGGGATCGGGCGCCTGTCCGCGATACAAGTTCCGAACCAGTGCTTCGTTCAGCGGCGCATCACCGTTCAGCGCGTCGCGATAGGCGGCGATCCGGCCGCCCAATGCGCTCATCATCCGGCCGACATGCTTGCCGACCACGACGTCACCCACGCCTTCCTCGCGCAACTGACCGTCCATGTCGTCCACGAACAATTCGGTCAGCCAGACGCTTTCCTGCGCCGTGCCATCGCGCTCCAGCCGCAGCAGGACTTGTGCCAGCGTGGCGACGATCATGTCGAACCGGCCGTCCAGCGTGTCGGGCACCTGACCAAGCGCATACCAGTGTTCGGCGCGTCCCTCGACGATGATGGCGTTATAGAGCGGGCGCATCTTTTCCCTGGAATCGGTGCGACCAAACAGGCGGGACAGGAAGGAAGGGGCGGGGCTGGACATGGGCAAGCGGCATTCTATCGTCTTGGGCAAAAGGCACGGCGGGCAGCGCCTCTTATGCGGTTAAGCGCGCTGGCCTTGTAGTGGTCTGCGCGATTCCATATTGATTGGAGCGCCGCCCAATGCAATGGCTGCGGCAGGATTGCCAGTTTTTTGGGCGCGCGTTCCCACGCGTCCCGCCAGGAGAATTTCATGCCCCAGTTCAGCCGTCACACCCGCAGCGGGCGTATCATGCTCGCGGTCGGCCTTTGCGCGGCGGTGCTGGGCGCATCGGGCTGCACCCGCGTCCGCTCGCATCAGGGCTATCAGGTCGACAAGCTGCTGGTCGATTCGGTGCAACCGGGTATCGACAACCGCGCGTCGGTGGAAGGCACGCTGGGCCGCCCCAGCTTCGCTTCGCAATTCGGGGAGCAGGACTGGTATTATGTGTCCCGCGACATGCGCCAGCTGGCCTTCGCCAACCCCCGCCCGGTCGACCAGACGGTGCTGCACATCCGCTTTGACGCGGCGGGCAATGTCACGACGGTCGATCGCATGGGGCTGGAGCAGGTCGCGAAAATCTCGCCCATGGGTGACAAGACCCCGACGCTGGGCCGCAACCGCAGTCTGTTCGACGAAATCTTCGGCAATATCGGCGCGGTCGGCGCTGGCGGCATGGGCGGCCAGGGCGGCGGCAACACGGGTCCGGGACCGAACGGCAGCTAGGGTCGATCGACCCTAGTCCATTTCGTTATTGACCGTCGATCAGGGCACGAACGGCGCGGCGACCTCTGGCGGCACACGCATGATGCGGCCTGACGCCTTCTCCACGATCGCCCAGGTCGATTTCGCCGCCACCTTCACCTTGCCGTCCGGCCCGGTAAATTCCATCAATCGGTCGAACCGCGCCCCGCGCGGCGGTGCGCCGATCCAGGTGCGCGCCTCCACCGTCTGGCCTTCCGTCACATTGCCGCGATAGTCGATTTCGTGCCTGGTCACGACCCAAACATAGGCGTCGACATGGGCAGGATCGGCGTCCCGCGTCCAATGCTCGGTCGCCACCTGCTCCATCCACTGCACCCACACCGCATTGTTCACATGGCCCAGCACGTCGATATGCTCAGGTGTTGCGGTGATGGAGCAAGTGTAGCTGGATGCCATTGCCTTATCCTTCGATACCCATTTGCCACAGGATGAAGGCGAATTCCTCCGCCGTCTCCTCCAGGCTTTCGAACCGGCCCGACTTGCCGCCATGTCCCGCGCCCATATTGGTCTTGAGCAGCAGGATATTGTCGTCGGTCTTGGTCGCGCGCAGTTTCGCCACCCATTTGGCCGGCTCCCAATAGGTAACGCGCGGGTCATTGAGACCCGCTGTCACCATCAGCGGTGGATAAGCCTGCGACTTCACCCCATTATAGGGGTCATAGGCCAGGATCGTCTCGAACGCCGCCTTGTCCTCGATCGGGTTGCCCCATTCGGGCCATTCGCCCGGCGTCAGCGGCAGCGTCTCGTCCAACATCGTGTTCAGCACATCGACGAACGGCACATGCGCCACCACTGCGCCCCACAGGTCGGGATCGCTGTTCATCACCGCGCCCATCAGCTCGCCACCCGCCGATCCGCCCGAAATGGTGATCCGCCCGGCGCTGCTATAGCCAAGTTCGATCAGCCCCTTCGCCACATCGACGAAATCGTTGAATGTGTTGGTCCGCTTCTCCAGCTTCCCGTCCAGATACCATTGCTGGCCCAGATCGTCGCCACCGCGAATATGCGCCAGCGCAAAGGCAAAGCCCCGGTCGAGCAGCGAAAGCCGCACGGTCGAGAAGCCCGGCTCCATCGCCATGCCATAGGCGCCATAGCCATAAAGGTGCAGCGGCGCGCTGCCGTCACGCGGGAAATCCCTGGCATAGACGATCGACACCGGGACCATGGTGCCGTCGCGCGCGGCTATCTCCAGCCGTTCGGTCGCATAGCGGCTGGCGTCATAGCCCGACGGGATTTCCTGAACCTTCAGCAACGCCTTCTCGCCGCTGTCGAGATGATAGTCGTAGATCGTGTCGGGCGTGACCATCGATTCATAACCGATGCGCAGCTTGGTCACGTCATATTCGGGATTGTCGTCCAGTGACGCGGAATAGCTGGCCTCGGGGAAGGACAGGCGCTTGACCCCGTGGGTCGCATAATCGCGCAGTTCGATCTGGTCCAACCCGTCCTGCCGCCCTTCGGTGACGTAGAAGCGTTTGAACAGGGTGAAGTCGGTCAGGTAGAAATGCGGATCGGGCGCAATCACTTCGGTCCAATCGCCGGGCGCGTCCATCGCCGCCGTCACCAGCCGGAAATTGGGATGGGTGTCGTTGGTGCGGATATAGAGCGTGCCCTCATGCTCATCGACATCATATTCGCGCCCCGGCTGCCGCGCCGCCACCAGCATCGGCTTTGCGGTCGGATTGTCGGCGGGCACCAGCCACGCCTCGGTCGTCACATGGTCGCCGGTCGCCAGCACGATCCACTTTTCCGAAGAGGTAAGGCCGATCGAGACACGGAACCCCTCATCCGCCTCATGGAACAGCTCGACATCGCTCTCCACCGGCGTGCCCAGCCAATGCAGCCGCGCATTGTCCGTCCGCCAATTGTCATTGGCCAACCCATAGAGCAGCCCCTTATTGTCGCTGGTCCACACCAGCGTCGATAGAGTGCCGGGAATGACTTCGGGCAGCAGTTCGCCCGAGAACAGATCCTTTATCCGCGCCTCGAACCGTTCCGACCCGTCATCGTCGATCGCATAGGCGAGGTAGCGGCCATCCGGACTCACTGACATCGCGCCCAGCCGGAAATAGTCATGCCCTTCCGCCAGCGCGGTTTCGTCCAGGATCAGTTGATCCTCGCCTCCGGCCACGGGCTTGCGATACCATTTGCGATATTGCGCGCCGGTTTCGAATGCGCGCCAATACAGAAAGTCGCCATCCTTTTGCGGGACGGAACTGTCATCCTCCTTGATCCGCCCCTTCATCTCGGCGAACAGCCTGTCGGTCAGCGGCTTGTGGGGCTTCATCGCTCCCTCAAACCAGGCATTTTCGGCCTTTAGATAGGACAGGACATCCTTGTCCTTCACATCAGGATAGCCCGGATCGCGCAGCCAGGCCCATTGATCCTCCACCTTGATACCGTGGCGCTCAAAGCTGTGCGGGCGCTTGGCGGCTGAAGGAGGGCCGGGGGGCGGCGTCGAGGCGTTGGTCATTCACTATCCATCTTGCAAAGAAAAGGCGGTCGATCGGCGGTGCTGGCATCCGCCGCTGCTCCCGCCTATGTTGGCGGTCGATCGGCCTATGCCAAGAGGGCCGTGCAACAAGGAAGCATGCATGTCCACCTATGAAGACCGCCTGAAGGCCCTGCGCGAACAGTTGGTGCGCGATCGGCTCGATGGTTTCGTCGTCCCCCTGACCGATGAGCATATGAGCGAATATGTCGGCGCCTATGCCCAGCGCCTCGCCTGGCTCACGGGTTTTCAGGGATCTGCGGGCAGCGCCGTGGTGCTGCCGCAGGAAGCCGCGATCTTCACCGACGGCCGCTATACGCTGCAAGTGCGCGAGCAGGTGGACGGCGCCCATTGGACCTATGAAAGCGTGGCCAAGACCTCGGTCGCGGCTTGGCTGGGCGACCATGCGCCGACAGGCGGGCGCATCGGCTACGATCCCTGGCTCCACACCCGCGCCTGGGTCAATCAGGCGACGGCTGCGCTGGCGGAGAAGGGGGCGGCGCTGATCGCCGTCGACACCAACCCCATCGACCGCGTCTGGCCCGACCGGCCCGCACCCAGCGACGCGAAGCTGGTCGTCCACGACGATCATTATGCAGGCAAGAATGTCGCGGAAAAGCGGCAGGATATGGCCGACTGGCTGGTCGCCAAGAAGGCTGACGCGGCGATCCTCTCCGCGCTCGATTCGATCGCCTGGACCTTCAATATTCGCGGCAAGGATGTGGAGCGCACGCCGGTCGCGCTGGCCTATGCGATCGTCCATGCTGACGCGACCGCCGACCTCTATGTCAGCCCCGAAAAGATCGACGAAACCGTCATCAAGCATCTGGGCAATGCGGTCCGCGTTCACGACCGCGCCGATTTCGCCGCTGCGCTCGCCGACCTGAGCGGCAAAACCGTGGTCGCCGATCCGGAACGCGCCGTCGCCGCGATCTTCGATCAACTCGATAAAGGCGGGGCGACCATCCTGTCGCTGCGCGATCCGGCGGTGCTGCCCAAGGCGATCAAGAACGAAACCGAAATCGCCGGGCACAAGGCCGCGCAAGCCCGCGACGGCGCGGCGCTCTCCCGCTTCCTCCATTGGGTATCGACCGAGGCGCCCAAGGGCGGGGTCGATGAACTGAGCGCCTCCGACCGTCTGGAAGCCTTCCGGAAGGATACGGGCGCATTGCAGGATTTGTCCTTCGACACGATCAGCGGCGCTGGTCCCAACGGTGCGGTCGTCCATTATCGGGTCGAGGAAAAGACCAACCGCCCGGTTGAGAGCGGCTCGCTCTATCTGGTCGATTCGGGCGGCCAATATCGGGACGGCACCACCGACGTCACCCGCACCCTCGCCATCGGCACGCCGACCGAGGAAATGCGCCGCCGCTTCACGCTGGTGCTGAAGGGCCATATCGCGCTCGCCCGCGCGGTGTTTCCAAAGGGGACGCGCGGCGGCCAGCTCGACATCCTCGCGCGGCAATTCCTTTGGGCCGAGGGGCTGGACTATGCCCATGGCACCGGTCACGGCGTCGGCAGCTTCCTGTCGGTGCATGAAGGGCCACAGCGGATCGCGACTTTTGGCGGCGGCGACGAACCGCTGGCGGCCGGTATGTTCCTCTCCAACGAGCCGGGCTATTACAAGGCCGGCGAATATGGCATCCGCATCGAAAATCTGGTGCTGGTGGAGGAGCGTGCCGTGCCCGGTGCCGAACAGCCGATGCTGGGCTTTGAAACGCTGACCTATGCGCCTATCGACCGCGCGCTGGTGGTCGCTGACCTGCTGACTGGCGAAGAACGTATGTGGCTCAACCTCTATCACGCCAAGGTGCTGGAGATTGTCGGCCCGCAACTGAACGGCGCGGCCCTCGACTGGCTCAAACAGGCCTGCGCCCCGATCTGATCTGTCAGCTACGCCCCGCCGCCCGGTTTATCCTCGGGCGGGGGCGGTGCATCGCCAGCCCGCGCCTGCGCCTTGCGCCGCCGTAGATTGTCGCGCAGCGCCTGCGCTAATCGCGCCTGCCGTTCGTCTTTGCTCTCGCTCATTAGTCCGGCTGTAGCGAAAAGTGGGTCGTTGCAGCAAGTCGCCCGAAAGCTGGTTGACAGGACGCCCCGCCAAGGCCATAGGCCCGGCTCCGCCGCCCGCAAGGGTCGCGAAAAATGGTGAGATGCTGCCGTAGCTCAGTGGTAGAGCGCATCCTTGGTAAGGCTGAGGTCGTGAGTTCAATCCTCACCGGCAGCACCATTTTTTTCAATGACATAGCGTCTGATTACCCTTCGGGGATAGAATGGGCGTCATTTGGATAATGACCGGAAAATGGGCCAGACCTCATGGCCGGCAGGCTGGCTGGCATCGATCTACCGTGTTTTCGGGCGGTCGATGATGGAAGCCTATCTGCGCAGGCTTGTAATGAACTGGCGAGCTTCTAGAAATGCGATGTCGCGGAGACAGGCATGTGTTCCGAGATTCGGCCCAGGGGGCATAGGGGGAACGATGCGCGGAGCCTTGATTTTCCTATCATTTGCGTTGGCTGGTTGCGGTAACGGTCCTGCGCTGACCAGCACCCACGTCGCTCAACCCAGCTTGGCAGATATCTCCGATCGAGTGGATCGGCTGGAGAAGGATTACAGGACCAGCAATCCAACGGTCAATCTCAAGCTAGGTGATAGCGGCTTTTCTACCATCCGCACGGATTATGGCGCTATCACGATCCAGTGGGACGCGGCGGTCGCGAACGGCGCAGGTAGCAAGTTGACGTTCAGGATTGGCAATCCCCTTGCCGCAAAGTTGAGCGGTATCGAGATTTATGGCTATCCTGTGGGAAAAGATGGCAAGGACATACCCTCTTCGGCCTTGCCTTGGCGGCTTAAAGGCAATGCGCTCAGCGGAGCGTGGACCAAACTCACAGTGATCGTTGCTGATGTACCACCTAAAAAGATCGCGAGTTTGAGGATAATGGGCGCCACGGTGGGCGGAATCGGCCTCACTGCGCCTTAGGCACCCTGCAATGATCCGTGCCTGGGCTGCGTGGGATAGCCGACAAGCAGGCGGGGAAACTTGATGGTCTTCCGACGGCAGCCAAAATCTATACCTCTGCTGACAAGGCATGAATCGGCAAGAGGGCTGCGCCCAATGTTATGGGGGAGCCGCGCAGGCTGGACACCTGGACAGGTGGCCGCCGCTCGTAAACGGTTGTGACGAGGTTCGCCGCATGCAGCCGGCTGGCCAAGCCTCGCAGGATTTCGCTGGTCAACGTCCCCGCCAGCACAATTGCACCAGGATCAAGCCAGGCAAAAGCAGTATTGCAGACAGTTTCGAGTTGCTCAGCCGCCCGGTCCGACCAGGCTTCGATTGTTGGAGCCTGATCGGGAGCATTGAGATCGATCTCCGCGACCGAAGAAATGTCGCAGCCGTTCGAGCGAAGAATGGATAAAAGGTCCATTGGGCTGGGCCGGGGCAAGTCTCCGGGAAACAGGCAGCCGATTTCTCCAGCCACGCCGAACTGACCGCGAACGAGCCGACCGTCCACGATGACTCCCGCACCGATCCCGTAGCCCAGAAGCAGTACGACCACGTTGGAAAAATCCCGCATCAGTCCACCAAGATAATATTCGGCAAGCGCCGCAGCATTGGCGTCATTTTCCATCCAGAGCGGCCAGCCGAATTCGGCAGAGAAGATGTCGTGCAAGGGCGCATCCCGCCAGTTCGGCAGAACATCGACCACGCTCCAGCGGTCGCCTGCGGGAGACAGGGACGGGCCAGGCACGGCGATGCCTATACCCAGCATTCTTTGTCCCAGCAGATCGTGACGATCCACCAGAAGGTGGATGAGGCGCCGCACCTTTTTCGCGAACGCTTTGGGGTCGATCGGCTCGATTGCCTCAGTGTGGGTCGCGATCGTAGCACCGGCGAAATCGACCAGCGAAATGTCGAGGAGTCCCTTATGGGCCGTAGCACCGACCGCATATCCACCCTTCGCCGCCAATTGCAATGGGATGGCGGGCCGCCCTCTGCCATGCACTTCGGCATCGGGCATTTCCTCAACGACCCCCAACGAGAGCAGGTCGCGGGAAAGCCGGGTAAGGGCGGTGCCGCTGATTTCCAGCGCCGCTGCCACAGCCGATCGGGAAAGCGGTCCAGACTTGCGAAGCATCTGAATGATGCGCCGCTGATCCTTGTCGAGCGTCGGAAAATGCACCGGCCTGTCTGTCCTCAAAGCGATTAAGCGATCAGGCGCGCTAGGCAGATTTATTTATTTTCACAACAATAATTAAAAACGTCATACTGATGCATCAGGGCGCCCCGGAACGATTGAAAGAGGGGTTCCATGCTTAAGACATTTCTGGCCACCGGCACCGCCCTCGCGGCGCTGTGCTCCACTACCATCACACCTGCCCATGCCCAGGACACCACCCCCGCGCCACAGGGTGCAGAGGCGGACAATGGGCCGGGCGAGATCATCGTCACAGGCTCGACCCGCGCGCAGCGCCGCTTCGATGTCTCCTATGCGATCAACACCATTTCCAGCGAAGATGTAGAGAAGATCGCGCCGGTGAACTTCGCCGACCTGATCGGCCAGCTTCCCGGTTTCCAGACCGAGATTACCGGTGGCGAGGTGCAGAATATCTATCGTATCCGTGGTCTGCCCAATGATGGCGGCTTCGTCAGTTTCCAGCAGGACGGGCTGCCGCTGTTCCATGAGAATGACGGCGTCTTTTTCCGCGGCGATGCGATCCTGAAGCAGGATCTGATGACCGATCACGTCGAAGTCGTGCGTGGCGGCCCGGCACCGGTCTATGCCAGCTATTCGGGCGCGATCATCAACGCCATCACCGTGACCGGCAGCGATACGCCGCGCGGCAAGGCGCAACTGACGCTGGGCGACACTGGCCTCTACCGGCTGGACGCCTATCAGGCAGGGCCGCTGGGCGAGAATACCTATTATGCCATCGGCGGCTTCCTGCGCCAGCATGACGGCTATCGCGACAATGGCTTCCCCAACGACAAGGGCGGCCAGATCCGCGCGAACATTAAGCATGATCTGGACAATGGCTCGATCAAGCTGAGCCTGAACTATGTCAACGACCACAACGTCTTCTACCTGCCGATCCCGATCGCGGACCCGCGCGATCCCAGCGTTTCGCTGAACAAGTATATCGACTTTTTCGACGGGACGATGAATTCGCCTGCACTGCGGAACGTGAACCTGAAATATCGCGACGGCGCGGGCGTGATCCAGAACCGCACCAGCGACCTGTCCGACGGCCGCCACATGCAGATGTTCAACATCGGCGCGCAATATGAGGCGGATTTCGATGGCTGGCTGGTGTCGGCCAAGGCCGGCTACACGCAAGGCAAGCTGGATTTCACGGCTTTCTATTCGACCACCAACCCGGCTGACGGCAATGGCTTTGCCAACGGCTATCTCGCCCGCGCCACCAGCGCGTTCGGCAATGTCGCCTCGTTCGGTTATGTTCTGGCGGGCACCAACACGGCCTATGATCCCTATGCGGCATCGGGTCTGGTGATGCAGGGTCAGTATCGTGACATTCATTCGAAATTCTATTCGGCGCAAGGCGATTTTTCGGTCGCCAAGCGGTTCGACACCGGCATCGGCAGCCACGACATCAAACTTGGCTTCTATGCCAGCGCCTATGGCGAGAGCAGCCGCACGACCTATCAGAATTACCTGATCGAGGTGGCGGGCCAGCCGCGGACGCTCGATCTGGTCGCCTACAGCGCCACCGGCGCCGAACTGGGCCGCGTTACCGACAATGGCGTGCTGAACTATGCCGCCACGCTCAACCAGGGGGATTCGGACGCGAAGATGTTCGCGCTCTATGCCAACGACACCTGGGAGATCGTACCGGGTTTGCGTATCGATGGGGGCATTCGCCACGAACGCTACGATTACAAGGGCTGGGCGGCGCTGACCGAGCAGGTCAATCTGGGTGATGCCACGACGCTGGCCGATGACACCACGCGGGCTTTCAGCGGCGTGATCGTCAATGCCAAGCTGAAGCCCAATGTCACCAACTGGACGGTCGGCGCGAACTATGATTTCAGCCGGAACATCGGCATCTATGGCCGCGCCTCGCATCTGGAAACGCCGCCCAACGTCCAGACGGTGATGAGCATCAACCCGACCATCATCACCACGGTCGCCGATCAGTTCGAAGCGGGGCTGAAGCTCGCCTCGGGTCGCTCCTATCTCTACATCACCGGCTTCTACACCAATTTCGACCCGCTTAACGCGTCCTTTCTGGCCTTTGACCCGACGACGGGGCGCAACGACGTCAATATACCCTTCATCGGCGAAGCACAGGTCAAGGGCATCGAGTTTGATGGCTCTCTGGCCCTGACGCCCTGGTTCAAGCTCAACGGCGCGCTCACCATCAGCGATCCGAAATATAAGAATTTCGCCAGCGCGACCGGGGCCGATCCGGAGCAGGCGGAAGGCAACCAGATCGTCCGCCAGCCGAAGGTCTATGGCAATATCCGCCCCAGCTTCGATTTCCAGACCGGGGAAGCGGACATCTCCGTCTATGGCCGCTACACCTATATGGGTAAGCGCTATGTAGATCTCTACAACAATACCGCGCTGCCTGCCTATGGTACGATCGGCGCGGGCGTGACGGCGCGCAAAGGCAGTTGGCAACTTCAGGTCGTGGGCGACAATCTGTTCAACGCCCATGGTCTGACCGAAGGCAATACCCGCACGGATTCGCTGAGCGGGCAGGGCAGTTCGGAAGCGATTTACGGTCGTCCGATCTTTGGCCGCAATTTCCGCCTCGTTATCAGCAAGTCCTGGTGATGGCGGGCCGCCTGACAAGGATGACAGCCTTGTTCGTTACGGCGGCTTCGGTTGCGCTCGCGGCTGCCCCGGCTTCGGCCGGGGCGGCTCGCGACGTCGTGATCGAGCGGCTCTCGCAGCGCCTCTTCCCGCTACTTGATGCGCTGGGTCGTGATCCGGCCGCGCTCGACGCCCTCAAGTCCAGTCCTGAAGTCGGTGCCTTGCTCCGCATTCGGCAGGCCCGGTGGGCGGCGTGCGGACCGGATCTGATCTGCTCCGCGCAGGCGATCGTGTGGAACCCGGCAGAGGTGGAGGCCATCGCCCGTGCGGCGAAATTGCCAGCCGGCCTTCCCGCGTCCGACGATGGCAGCGCAGCGCAGGCGCGGCGCGAGATTGAAGGCATCAACAGCATCGTGCGGACTTATGGTCTGGGCCAGGTTCCGCCTTATCCCCAGATTGACGGGGCAGGAACGATCGACCCGCAGGAGCGGCAGGCACGGCTTCAGGCCGCCGACTGGCTGTCACGCACGCCGCGCGACGGATCGGCGCAGGCATTGGATCCCAGCATCGACTATGCGCTGGCTCTGCTGGACGCGAGCGACCGCACTGACGCGATCAGCTTCGATCCACTAACCGGGGGCAGCAATGACCTGCCGATGCGGCGCGCGAAAACCGTCGACTGGAGCCGTTATCGCTACACCGCCCTGATCGTCACGGGCGTCGGCCCGGAAGTGGCGGACATGGCGCTCAGTCCCTTTGGCAAATATCATCTGCGTCTGGCCGCAAATCGCTTCGCGCAGGGCGAGGCCCCGTTCATCATCGTTAGCGGCGGCAAGGCGCATCCGCGCGCGACCCGGTTCACCGAGGCTCGGGAAATGCGCGAGGCGCTGATCGAGCGTTATGGGATACCGGCCGAAGCGATCCTGATCGAACCCTATGCCCGTCACACCACGACCAATTTGCGCAACGCCGCGCGCCTGCTGATGGCGATAGGGGCGCCGCTGGACCATGACACGCTGATCGTCTGCAATCCGGGCCAAAGCGCCAGTATCGAAAGCCCTTTGTTCGTGAAGCGCAACAATGACGAACTGGGTTATCAGCCGGGACAGATCGGCAAGCGTCTTTCCCCCACTGAACTGGTGTTTCGTGCCGCCCGTGCCTCCGCGCGGGTCGATCCGCGCGATCCGCTTGATCCCTGAACCCGTCAGAACGGAGCATGAAGATGCGTTTCCTTGCCCCCGCCCTTGCCACAATCAGCGCCTTGGCCCTTCATCCCACGACCGCTCGGGCGTGGGGCGGCACCGCGCATTCGGTGATCGACCGCGCGGCCATCGAGGCTATTCCCGACGATGGCCCCACATTCCTGCGCAAATATGTCGACTATATCGCGGCCTCGGCCTCCTTGCCCGACAGTTGGCGAGGGGATGCGGAGAATTTCTCCAAGATGGACGAGGACCCCAATCATGGCTGGTTCCGGGAACAATTCACCTTCGTGAAGCCCATTCCGCGTTCACGCCATGAATTCGTCCTCGCCCTTTACAAGCAGTATGAACGGATCAAGGACAGCGATCCGCTGACCGCGCAGCGCACCAATATCCGCTGGACCGGCACGCTGCCCTATGCCGCAATCGAAGCCTATGAGCGGCTGATTGTCTGTATGCGGTACGTGCGCAAGGCGCAGGCGGAAGGCCGCGACGCATCGGTGCCCGAGCAGCATTGCGCGTTTCAGGCCATTCGTCTGGGTCATTATATCGGGGACGGCGCGCAGCCGCTCCATGACTCGGTCAATTCCGATGGCTGGCGGGGTGATAACCCCAGGGAATATACGCGCGACAAGAGTATTCATGGTCGCTTCGAAAGCCTGTTCGTCGACGGCATGCAATTGACCGCCACGGACATCGCGCCCCGCATCGGTGCGCCTCAGCACCGCACCGGCGACATGTTCGAGGCGGTGCTCGCTTTTCTCGACGTGGCCGGAAACAAGATGGAAGCCGTCTACAAACTCGAAAAGCGCGACGGTTTTTCGAACCATGCCGACAAGGATGTACGCGCGCTGATCTATGAGCGGACTGCGGCAGGCGCATCGATGCTGCGCGACATGTTTGTCCGGGCCTGGGCAGAAAGCGCTACGGAACCTGTGAAGGTCGAACCATCCCCGCTCGACTTCAGCAACCCTGCGTTCAATCCGGAAACGGGTTCAGCGCCCGACTGAGCACGCAATGCGCGCTTGCTCCGGTATGCCAAGGCGGCGAGCAAGCGCGCATGGCAGGCATGACCCATCTGGAATCGCTGCATGAGAAGCATGGCACCGAGGCAACCGGCGATCGGCACGCCTAGCCCAAGGCCCAGCATGGCCGCCTGGACAATGGCCGTTTGCGCCTTGTCCGGATTATAACCAAGCGACCCCAGCACCCAGCCGATCAGCGTCATGGAGGCGGCGGCGCTGGCCTTCACGATCACCAGATAGAAGGCGAAAAGCCCAGTTTCGAACCGTCGGCCATGACGCCAGTGAATGATATCGACCGCATCCGCCAGCAAGCCCCAGGGCAGCATATAGACACTGGCGAAACCGAAACCGATCAGGACCGCGCAAGCTGGCAGGGCATCGGGTGATTGGAGGCACAGGGCGAAGAGGAGGATGCCGATGGCGCTTACGCCATGGCCCATGGCGAGCAGCCTGCTCTTGCTGAAACGTCCGGTCAGCGCCGTCCACGTGAGGACGCCCATGAACTGTCCCACCGTCAGCGCCAGCAGCAGCGTGGGAACCAGATCGGGGAGGTGAACGACATATGTGCCGATGTAGAGGAGCATTCGCCCAAAGGCCGGTGCGGCAAAGCCGGTGATGAGTGCCAGAAGGGCCATGCCCAGCACCATGGGATCACGCAGCGGTATGGCGATCCCATCTCCTTCTGGTCCAGTCGTAGCCGGGCAGGTCTCGCCGCTGCTCGACGTAAGCGCGCACAGGATCATCGTCAGCGCAAATATGGAGCCGGTGATGATCCCGGTGGTCGCGAGCCTGTCGAAGGCCTGATCGCGTCCCGCCGCCTGCACCAATGGCGTCAGGATCGTCGCGATGACCAATGCACTCGCCGTACTGAAGAGCAGCCTGTAGCCCGAGACCCGCCCGCGCGCCCGGCTGTCGCTGGTAATCCGGGCCATCAGCGCGTTATGTGGCACGTCGATCACCGCATAGGCGCTGCGAAACACCAGCAGCGCGCAGGCGATCACCCAAAGCCTGTGCATCCCCAGCGCCGGCAGGGCATAGAGGATGGCGAAGGCTGTGCCGCAGGGAATGGCGGCGACGGC
Source organism: Sphingobium aromaticiconvertens (assembly GCF_037154075.1). NCBI lineage: Bacteria > Pseudomonadati > Pseudomonadota > Alphaproteobacteria > Sphingomonadales > Sphingobiaceae > Sphingobium > Sphingobium aromaticiconvertens. Next base: position 4,495,278 of record NZ_JBANRJ010000001.1, on the reverse strand, counting down.
GACCATCCAGCGATAGCCTCTGCCGGAGCGGCGAAGACGGATGATCAACTGAGCCGCAAGCAGATCGAAGACAAGATCGCCGCACAGAGCGATGAGCATCAAGGAGCCTGCCATTGTTGCAGACAGGCCGAGTAAATCGGTCAAAAGAAAAAGGATGGTGACGTCGGCGCCGGAGAATATGAGCGCCTTGCCGAAATTGCCCGATGCGTAGGCAAACAAACGGCCTTCGCGCCCGCCCCGGCTCAGCAGGGAAGCCAAATTGGGTTTCTCACCCCTTTTGATACAGGACATCGGTTAGACTGAAATCCGCTTGACCTATGCCCGCAATTCAAAATGCCAGCATGAAGATGCGCGCTTAGGTCGGAACTCTTACATTTTTGCGACGATTGTTCTTTCTGTAGGGGCGACCCATTCAAGACGTTCGCGATTTTGCTCTGTAAGTCACCAGCTTTAATTTTTTCTCGCCATAGATCTGATCGTCACGGACCAGTCATTGAACTGGCATCAGGATGTTACATAGCGCGGCCATGGGCACAGGCCATGACACGCGTAGATCCATCGGTCGGCTTTGACCCTCGGAAAAGTTCGGACGGTTTCGATCCGCGTATACTGTTTTTCCTGAAGGGTTTTGGCCCGGGCGGTGTCGAACGAATTGCCCTGCGCCTGGCCGACGGCTTGCGACGCAAGGGACTGGACATCGCCATATTGGTCGGAGCCGAAGCCGGACCGATGGAGCGGCCATCGGGGCATTATCTTGTCGCGCGGTCTTGGCCAGTTATTGGAATGCGAGGGTCAATGGCGCGCCTGGTTGCGACCCTTGGGCGTCAGCTACGTTTCGCGCCGCCAGCCTTATTATTCTGTCCCGGCAATGCCTATACGATCATCCCTGTCCTGCTGAAGCTGTTGCTCGGCGCCGCCTGTCCACCGATTGTCGCAAAGATCAGCAACGACTTGTACCGACAGGATCTGCCGCGTGCGATCCGCCCGCTCTATCGTGTCTGGTTGCGGATGCAGGGGCGGGCGATTGATCATTTTGCCGTGCTGTCGGCACCCATGGGTGCCGAAGTAAAGGCGTTCATGCGCGTTGCGTCCCATCGCATCCATGTGGTTCCCAATCCCGTGCTGGACGATTTCGACCTGGAACCGAATCTGGACCAGCGCCGGCCCGTTGGCTTGGGGCGGCGGTTCGTGGCGGTCGGGCGGCTGGAGCGGCAGAAGGATTATCCCGCAATGCTGCGTGCCTTTGCCGCAGGTGCCCGGCCCCATGATCGGTTGACCATTTTTGGTGAGGGCAGCGACCGTGATGCGCTGGTCGACCTTGCCGCATCGCTCGGCCTGGCCGATCGGGTCGACCTGCCGGGGCATTGCCGCGATGTCCGTGCGCGGTTGCGCGATCATGATGTGCTGCTGCTCTCCTCCCGCTACGAAGGACAGCCGGGCGCAGTCGTCGAGGCGCTGTCAGTCGGCCTTGGCATCATCGCCACCCGATGTTGCGCGGGCATGTCCGACCTGCTCGACCATGGCGCACTTGGTACGCTGGTGGAATGCGGTGACGACAGTGGCTTTGCCCGAGCGATCGCGGAGGCCGAACCCGACATGCAGGATCGAGCGCGGGCGAAGGCCAGGGTGCGCGATTGCACGATCGAGGCGGCGGTCCCGGCCTATGCCGCTCTCTTCGCCGTTGTGATCGCCGAACGGCAAGCGTGCGATTCCATATCGCGCAAGACTTCATTCTTTCGTCCAGGGGCCAACGCGAAACCCGTATGAGCAGTACCGATATCGCCTCAACTCGCCCGATCGATGCGGCGCTGCCGCTGATCGACGGTCCCGCCATGCGCGAGCTGCTCGTGCCGGCGCCGCTGGTCAAGTCTGGCCGCAACTGGACTGCCTGGTTCGGCCCTGTCATTTCGCTGGCGTTGTTGGCCGCCGTATTCGTGCAACTGGGCAGCATCGACTTTCCGTTGCTGCTGGGGCTTGTTCCCCGCACGCTCCTCTTTTGGGGCGTATTTGCCCTGACCTACAGCCTGACACCGCTGTTCGACTGGTTCATCTTCAATCGGCTCTGGTCGATCCCGGCGGGCGGGCTGGCCGCATTATTCCGCAAGCGGCTCAGCAACGAGTTGCTGCTGGGATATGTCGGCGACGTCTATTTCTACACCTGGGCGCGCCGCCATGTGCGAATGGCGGGATCGCCTTTCGGCGCGGTCAAGGATTCGGCCATATTGTCGGGTGTCATGGGTAATGTCGTGACGCTGGCCATGCTGGCGTTGACCTTTCCGTTGCTTTCGTCCCTGCGGCTGGCGATCGACGGGCGCACGCTCGGCATTTCATTGGGCATATTGGTCCTGACCTCATTGGTGCCGATGCTGCTGGGTCGCCGCATCTTCAGTTTGCCGGCGCCGAAACGACGGATGGTGGCGGCTGTGCATTTCACCCGGATCGTTGCCAACCTGCTGCTCTATGCCTGGCTGTGGCACCTGATGCTGCCGGACGTCGCTCTTAGCTGGTGGGTGATGTTGTCGACCGTCCGCCTTGTCCTGTCGCGCCTGCCGCTCGTGCCCAACAAGGACGTGCTTTTCGCGGGGGTCGCCACCTTTCTGGTCGGGCGAGAGGGAGAGATCGCCGAAATATTGGCACTGCTCGCCAGCCTGCTTCTGGCCACCCATCTGCTGGTAGGCCTGTTACTGGGGGGCACCGGCATCATCCGGCGGCAGATGGCCCTGTGATCGCGCTACTATGGACATCGACGCTGGCGCTGATGTCGGGCATGGCCATTCCTTCCACGCCCGCTCTGGGCAAGGCAGGCGCGCATTGTCGCAGCAATGAAAGCGGCCCTGCCTTCCTGATCGACATTGTCGGCCTGAAGGACCGCAATGGCAATCTGAAGCTGGAAGTCTATCCGGCGAACGACACCGATTTCCTTCAGGACGACAATATCCTGATCGCGCAGGGCAAGACGTTCCGCCGCGTCGAGGTGCCCATACCACCGGGCGACCCGGCGACGCTTTGCGTGCGACTGCCCGGTCCCGGCCGCTACGCCGTCAGCGTGCTTCACGACAGGGACGGCAATCACAAGTTCGGCCTGTCGGTCGATGGTGTCGGCTTTGGTGGCAACCCAAAGCTGGGCATGGGCAAACCCAAAGCCAGCGCGGCGTCGATCGTCGCGGGCGCCAGCCTGACGCGGGAGCGGATCGTCATGAATTATCGCCGGGGCCTTTTGTCCTTCGGCCCCTTGACGGAAAGGCGTTAGGATCATGCGTATCGTGGATGTCTGCGCTTTTTACTCCGACCGGGGCGGTGGCGTGAAAACCTATGTCCGGCACAAGATGCTGGCGGGGCCGAAAGAAGGGCACGAAGTCATCATCCTCGCGCCGGCGGCGGCGGAGGGCGTTGAGGTCATCAATGATCACGCCCGGATCGAATTTGTGCCCGCCCGCCGTTTTCCGCTCGATGGACGCTACCATTATTTCCATGACGAACCGGCGCTGCATGCCCGGCTGGATGCGCTGCGGCCCGATCTGGTCGAGGCATCGACCCCCTGGGCCAGCGCGTCGATGGTCGCCAACTGGCGCGGGTCCGCGCCCCGCAGCCTGATCATGCATGCCGATCCGCTGGGCAACTATGCCTATCGCTGGTTTCGTGCGCTGGCGCCGCGTCCGGTGATCGACCGGGGATTCGACTGGTTCTGGCGGCATCTGCGCCGGATGGATGCACGGTTCGACCATATCGTTTGCGCCAGCGACGATCTGGCCGCGCGGCTGAAGGTTGGGGGGCTTCACCATGTCGTGACCAACCATATGGGGGTACAGCCCGGCATCTTCTCGCCCGCCCATCGTGACCCTGACCTGCGCCGCAGCTTGCTTGCCTCATGCGGCCTGCCGGATGATGGCGTGCTGTTGCTGGGGGCAGGGCGCCATGCCCCCGAAAAACGCTGGCCGATGATAATCGACGCGGTGACGGCCAGTGGCTTCGACCGTCCGATCGGGCTGGTGATCGCGGGCGACGGCCGGGCGCGCGCCAGTGTCCAGCGCGCGGCGGCGGGCAATCCGCATGTCCGCCTGATCGCTCCCGTCACCGACCGCGCGGCTTTTGCCACGCTGCTCGCCAGCGCCGACGCGCTGGTCCATGGCAGCGAATCCGAGACATTCTGCATGATCGCGGCGGAAGCGCGTGCCAGTGGCGTACCCATGTTTCTGCCCGATGCCGGCGCGGCGGCGGATCATCTGGTGCCGGGCGCGGGCTATCATTATGCGGCGGTGGATGGCGGGAGTCTGGTCGAGCGGCTGGATCGTTTCATCACGGATGGCCCGGCGGGGCATATCGCCACCGCGCGCGCCGCCGCTGCGGGAACCCGCACGATGGACGCGCATTTCGCTGACCTCTTCGCGATCTATGCTGCACATGAGCAGGCAATGGCTGCGTGACAGACTGGCGTCATTTCGATGACGGATGTGCCGCCAAAGTTTAACCGCGTTGCCGTGTAATCGAAACGCCGGTGACTCAATGCCCCGCTATGATCCGGTCAAACGGGGGGCCGTCATCATGTTCAGACCATTTCGCGCATTGCTGTTTGCGGGGCTTGCCGCTTTTGCCGCCGCAGGATCGACCCATGGCGGCCAATATCCTGCCCCGCAATGGGATCAGGCCGGGTCGCGCCCGGCAGACGGCAGGCTGTCGGTCATGACCTATAATATCAAGGGACTGCCCTGGCCGGTCGCTTTGGGCCGGGAAGCGGCCCTGAGCGACATTGCCGACCGGCTGGCGCTATTGCGCCGATCGGGCCGACAGCCCCATGTCATTCTGTTGCAGGAAGCATTCACGCCCGAAGCCGCTGAGATCGCGGCCCGCGCGGGCTATCTCCATGTCGCGCACGGCCCGGATGCCGCGCAGCCATCAGCCATGGTGGCGGGGAGCGCCGACCGGCCCTATCTGGCCGAGGCGCGCTGGGATCGGGGAGAGGGGATCGGCAAGCAACTGGGCAGCGGCCTGCAGATCCTGTCCGACTATCCCATCAGCCGGATCGATCGCATGGCCTTCCCCGATTTCGCCTGCGCCGGGTTCGATTGTCTGGCGAACAAGGGCGTCCTGATCGCGCATCTGACGGTGCCCGGATTCGACCGGCCGGTCAGCATCGTCAACACGCACCTCAATGCCCGTGCCGCCGCGGGCGTGTCGATTGACCGCTCCCAGCGCGCTTATGCGCGGCAGGTGGGCCTGATGATGCAATTTGTTGCTGCGCATGTCCCGGCGGGCCAGCCCATGGTGCTGGGCGGCGACATGAACATTGGCAAGGATGCCCGCCGCGCGGACCTCTTCTTTACCCGCTTCGCGCAAGCCGGGATGAATTTCATCGGCCCCCATCTGGGCGGCGCGCGACGCGCTCTTGCGCAATCCGCCTGCACTGACGCGGCGATGCGACGTGATCTCCTCTTCGCCAGCGGGAAGGCGAAGGACTGGCTGTTCGCGCGCGACGCACGGGACCAGCCTCTGCCGGTCGCGGCGGCGCATGTGCCCTTTGGCTCCGAACCCGGTGGAACGTCGCTGTCCGATCATTTCGGCTATGTCATTGACTATGCGCTGACTGCGCCGATCCGCGTTGCGACACGCGACCAGGTGGGAGAGACGCTGTGAAGCGGGGCATTGCTTCGCTCCTGCCGCTGGCCTGCATTGCCGGAACGGTCCATGCACAGACATTACCGCTGGAGAACGGCATTCGTTTCTCGCTGAAGCCACATCCCGGACTTCGGCCGTCTCCGCAATATGCCTATTCCAGGATGCCGGCGCGTATCGATCCGATCGATCCGATCGACGCCGACGACCGTGTGCAGGAAATCCGGATCGGGCTGCAACGGACCACACGACACTTTTCCGACATCACGACGGCGACCCCATTTGCGCCCCACGCTCTCTCGCGCAGCCGAATGACCCGCTATATGGTTGAAGACCGGTTGCCGATCGGTGATCATGTGGTCGCATCCTTCGGTTGGCATGGCATCAAGGTCAGTAACCGAAACGCTAACGTCACCGTGGGCATGGGAAGCGAACGCCTGCGCACGCGCGACTGGTTCCTGCCGCGCGCGACGCTGGCCATCCAGCCGGGCCGCGACCTGCGGTTGACGGTCGGCTATGACGAAAGGCTGCGGGCCTATGGCGAAACCGGAACCGGGGGACCGATGGGGCTGACCCGCGACGCCTTCCTGTCGTTGAGCCGAAATCTGAAACCGGAAACGCAGAGCCGCATGCACGTGCGCGCCGACTGGGCCGCTACGGCTGTTGTCGACCTTTCATTCGCATTGCAGGGTGGGCGACTGGACGATCAACTGAGCTTTGTGGGACGTGGTACGCTGCCGGTGAACAGCGGCTCCGCGCGGATCGAGGGCGCCGTGCTGGAGGCGCAGCATCGAATGACCCCGCATCTGTCCTGGACGCTGCGCTACAGCCATGCGCGGGTGCGCGGTTCGGGCGGCGATAGGATGCATGAGCGAAGCCTGCGGGTCGGCTCGGTCTGGCAGGATGGTCCCTGGCGTGCGGCCCTGTCGATCGTGCGCAACAGTGCCCCGGCCTTGGTGCCGGATGATAGCCGTGCCCTGCTGGTCGAGGCCGGGGTCGACTATGTCCGCGCGACGTCGGAAGGCCGACCGCTGACCCTGTCGGTCCATATGACCGACCCTGACCGCCTCGCCAGCGGCCGCTTCATGCGCGACGATCTGTCGGGCCCGCTATACGCCGCAGATCAGGTGCGCGCGGTGATGGCGAGCGCACGGCTGGGCTGGTAGGATCGCCGTTATTCCGTTCCGAACCTCCATTTGGCTGGCGTGCGCCGCGCTGCTGCTGGCCGTTACTGCCTTCAGTCCGATTGATCATGACGAGGGGCAATATGTCGGCGCGGTGGCGATGATGCGCGATGGCCTTCCTTATCGCGACTTCGCCTATCTCCAGACGCCGTTGCAGCCCCTGCTGTTCGCGCCGTTGGCGTGGATCGCCAAGGGATGGCTCTTTCCGGCGCTGCGTGCCGTCAACGCATTGCTGGCAATGGGCGCAGTCGCCTGCATCTGGCTGGCGGCCCGGCGGGCGGGAGCGTCGGACCGCGGCGCGGCGATCGCAGCGGTCGCCCTGCTGTCCAGCCACATGTTGTTGTTCGCGGGCAGTGTTGCGCGCAACGATGCGCTGCCTTTGCTGTTGATGACGGCGGGACTTGCGGCCTTCCTTTCCGTGGTTCGGGATGATCGCGATCGGTGGCCTGCCCTGCTGGCGGGGCTGTTGCTGGGCGCGGCGGCGTCGGCAAAGATCAGCTATGGCCTGCCCGCCGCTGCCGTCGGCCTGTTCGCACTGCTGCACTGGCGGACGCTGGGTGTCGGGAGGGTCGGGCTGCTGGCCATCGGCGGCGTGCTGGGCGGGGTGCCTACGATCTGGCTGGCCGGACTGGCGCCAGACGCGGCCTGGTTCGGCATCATCGACTATAGCGTGAAAGCGCCCGTCGAATGGCGGACGCTGAATGGACAGGCGTTCATGCTGCATTGGCCCCTGAGCCTGGGCAGGCTGATGCGCCATCTGGCGCAAGGCTGCGGCCTGATCGCGCTGGTCGCGATAATGTTGGTCGCCACGCGGCGACGGACGATGGTGGAACGGCTGCTCGACATGATGATCGTCGCGGGACTCGTCGCCGCCTGGCTCCCGCGTCCTATCTACGTTCAATATCTGGGACCGTTGCTACCAGCGCTCTTCATCCGCTTCGCCCTGCTGACGGATGCGCCTTTCTGGCGGCAGCAGGTCATCGGCCATGCCCTGATCGCTCTCGGCATCATTGCCGGTTTTGCCGAAACGGCGATGGAGGTCGGCGCCAATATTCGGATGCGCCACAGTCCTGTTCTGGCCGTTGTGCGCGATGCCCGCGCACTGGACAGGATGGTGGCTGCGGCCGGTATTTCGGGAAGGATCGCCACGCTTTCGCCAGAGCGGGCGGTGGATACTGCACTGCCGATAGACCGCCGCTTCGTCACCGGCCCTTTCCTGCTGCGTACGCGCCATGTGTTGACGGAGAGTCAGGCGCGCGCTTTCCATGCGACAACCTTCCAAACGCTGGCAACGGATCTGGATGTCTTGCCACCCGCGGCCATATTGATCGGAGGAGAAGGACAGCCCAGTCAAGCCGCCCCTCATGGGCTGGACGCGTTGCTTGCAGACTGGGCACGAAGCCATGGTTATCGGTCTGTCCCGCTGCCTTCGGGTGCGATGCAGTTGTTGCTGCCTCCGCTGCACCGACGTCATCAGGATAACGTAAAATAGTAAGTATTTTGCCATCTGATGGTAGCATCGGCCGTTTACCGCGGCCCGGTCATTTCCTGGAAGGGCGCGCCATCATGCCACGTCTGCTGTTCATAATCACCAGCCTCCTCGCCGGTGTGTTTCCAGCGATCGGGCAGGAGGCTGCGGACAAGGCTTCCCCGCCGCCGTCTCCCGCCGCCATCCGCCTCGCGGCGCCCGAAGCGCATCAGGGTGTCGCGTCGGACGGCACGCATGTCTATGCGATCGATAATGACCGGATTGGCAAATATGTCATCGCCACCGGCAAGCGGGTCGCCCAATGGGAAGGGGAGCGTCGCCTGTTTCCGCACATGAACAGTTGCACTGTCGCCGGTCATGAACTGGTCTGTGCCGCGTCCAACTATCCACAGCTACCCCAGACCAGCGCGATCGAGATTTTCGATACGCGCACGATGCGCCATGTGCGCACCGTCAGCCTGGGCTTCGCCCCCGGTTCCCTGACCGCGCTTGACCGGCATGACGGGAAATGGTGGGCGGTTTATGCCAATTATGCGGGCAAGGGTGGCGAACCGAACCGGGACTATCGTTACACGCTGCTGGCGCGGCTGGACGATGCTTTCCGGCAGGAATCGGCCTGGACGTTCCCGGCGGAGGTGTTGGCCCGCTTTGCGCCGTTCAGTTGCTCAGGCCTTAGCTGGAGCAAGGATGGCCGCCTCTACGTCACCGGCCATGACCGCCCGGAAATGTACGAATTACTGCTGCCCGCCGCCGGATCACGGCTGGAGCTGCGTCGCACGATCGGCATCGCTACGCCAGGGCAGGCGATCGACTGGGATCCCGTCCAGCCCGGTCGTCTGTGGTCCATCGATCGTGCAAAAACCGAAATGGTCGCCAGCGTCATTGCCGATGGCTGAAAAGGGGCCGGAGCCTGACAATGGCTTGGCCTCGATCATGAAAGCGCACCGCAACGCGCTTGTCACGGAATGCTCCTAGCAAGAGACGAGAAACATTCCGGAAGGGCGAGTCGATGAACGCTACAGTTGCGATGAATCAGCATGGCGTGCGCCCGGATCTGGACAAGGGACTGGGTCTGGCGGGCAAGATCGGTTTCGGCGCTGCGATCGCCGCCGCTCTTCTCTACGTCGCCTACAGCATTTACGCGGACGCGAACGCAGCGGGCGTGCATGCGACGGCCTATCTGCCTTTCCTCCTGCTGTTCGTCGCGCTGCTGATCGCGCTCGGCTTCGAATTTGTGAACGGTTTTCATGATACGGCCAATGCCGTCGCGACGGTCATCTACACTAATGCGATGCCCGCCAATGTGGCGGTGGTCTGGTCGGGCTTCTTCAATTTCCTGGGCGTGCTGCTCTCCACCGGCGCGGTCGCCTTTGGCATCGTGTCGCTGCTGCCGGTCGAACTGATCCTGCAAGTCGGCTCCAATTCCGGTTTCGCCATGGTGTTCGCGCTGTTGATCGCGGCGATCGTCTGGAACCTCGCGACATGGTGGCTGGGCATTCCCTCGTCCAGCTCGCATACGCTGATCGGATCGATCATCGGCGTCGGCGTCGCCAATGCGATGCTGCACGGCAAGAGCGGCACGTCAGGCGTGGACTGGAGCAAGGCGACCGAGATCGGGCAGGCGCTGCTCGTCTCGCCGCTGATCGGCTTTGGCGTTGCAGCGCTGTTGTTCCTCGCCATGAAGCTGTTGATTCGCAACAAGGCGCTCTATCAGGAGCCAAAGGACGGCGTACCGCCGCCGACCTGGATTCGCGCCCTGCTGATCTTCACCTGCACCGGCGTCAGTTTCGCCCACGGGTCCAATGACGGGCAAAAGGGCATGGGCCTCATCATGCTGATCCTGATCGGAACCGTGCCGACCGCCTATGCGCTCAACCGGGCCGTTCCGGCGAAATATAGCGCTGAATTCCATGCCAATTCCGTGGCTGCGGCGGGTGCGCTGGGGCCGCGCACGGCAACGACCGAGACGCCAGCCGAGGCCCGTCGGCAGGTCACGACCTATATCGCCGACAAGCGCTTTTCGCCTGACACCCTGCCGGCTCTCTCCGTCCTCGTCTCCGACATTGACCGGCAGGTCGGCGAATATGGCTCGCTGGCAAAGGTGCCGGCGGCTGCCGTCAGCAATATCCGCAACGACATGTATCTCGCGTCCGAAGCGATCAAACGGCTGGGCAAGGAAAAGTCCACCGGCCTGTCCGAAGACAAGCTCACCACGCTGACGACCTATAAGGGGTCGCTTGACACGGGCACGCGGTTCATTCCCACCTGGGTGAAGGTCGCCGTCGCCTTTGCGCTCGGCCTTGGCACGATGGTCGGGTGGAAGCGGATCGTCGTTACGGTGGGTGAAAAGATCGGCAAGAGCCACCTGACCTATGCGCAGGGCGCGTCGGCCGAACTGGTGGCGATGGCCACGATCTTCGGCGCTGATCATCTGGGCCTGCCGGTCTCGACCACACACGTCCTTTCCTCCGGCGTCGCGGGCACGATGGCCGCCAATGGTTCGGGCTTGCAGATGAACACCATCCGCAACATGCTGATGGCCTGGGTGCTTACCCTGCCGGTCTCGATCCTGTTGGCGGGCTTGCTCTACATGCTCTTTTCGCAGATATTCTGATCGGAAGGAGCGCCCCACGGCTAAGATGGATGATCCATTGTTCCGCGACTCCGTGCCGCTGACCGGCATGGGGCCGGGGTTGATATGGGGCATCGACTTCACGGCGGAGGGTTCCTGCCCGGTCCAGATTTGCGACAGCCCGCCCGCAGGCAGCTTCCGCTGGCTCCACCTGAACCTTGCCGATCATGGCACGCGGCGTTGGATCGAAGGGGTGGAGGCGCTGCCCCTCGCTGTGCGGGAATTGCTACTGTCGACCGATACGCATCAGCGCGCGCTGGTCGATGGCGATGTTATGGGCTGCGTGCTGCACGATTTCGAGCGGGACTTCGACGTGGCTGACACCGCGCGGGTCGGCGCCCTGCGTATCGCGCTCAGCCCTACGCTGATGCTGACCACAAGGTTGCATCCGCTGCGCTCTGCCGACATCGCCCGGCACCGGCTGGAACGCGGCGCCGCAGCCACTGGTCCTGCGCAGGCGCTGGACCTGCTGGTCGGCGCCATTACCGAGAATATCGCCGACATCAGCCGCGCCTTGAGCGCGGACGTGCAGCGGGCGGAGGACGCCTTTCTGGACGGGCATCATCCGCCCACGGCCCGCGACCTGATCGGCATCCGGCGGCGATTGGCGCAACTTCACCGGTTGCTATCGGGTATGCGCGGCGTCTTTCAGCGGCTGGAGCAGGACAAGGATCTGCCCGCAACGCTGTTGCCCACGGTGGAAGAATTGGTGCAGCGCCTGCAATCGCTCGACGCCGACATATTGGGCGTGCAGGGCCAGTTGCGCCTGTTGCGGGAGGAACTGGACATACAGGAAGCCCAGCGGACCAACCAGAATCTCTACATATTGTCGATCATCACCGCGCTGATGTTGCCTGCAACGCTCGTCACCGGCATATTCGGGATGAACACTGGCGGCTTGCCGTTCGCCCAGACGCCGCACGGCACGATAGCGGCGACGCTGCTGGCCGCCGCCGCCGCTGCCATCACCTATTTCCTGCTGCGCTGGATGGGCTTCATGCGGCGATAACGGCCTTCATCAGATCAGAAGCGGTCCGGCACAATCATTTCGGTCGGAACCGGATTGCGGATATAGTCGTCATGCCGCGCCCGATCGGGCAGGGTCACGAGCGGTTTGGGCACATCCTCATAGGGGATCTGGTCCAGTAAATGGGCGATGCAGTTGAGCCGCGCGCGCTTCTTATCCACTGCCTCGACCACCCACCAGGGCGCTTCGGCAATATGGGTGCGTTCCATCATCGCTTCCTTCGCGCGGGTATAATCCTCCCAGCGACGCCGCGATTCCACGTCCATCGGTGACAGCTTCCACTGTTTCAGCGGATCGTGGATACGCATGTTGAAGCGGAACTGCTGCTCCTCGTCGGTGATCGAGAACCAATATTTAAGCAGCAATATGCCCGACCGGACCAGCATCCGTTCAAATTCGGGGACGGAGCGAAAAAACTCCTCCACCTCCTCCTCGTTGCAGAAGCCCATCACTCGCTCGACCCCGGCGCGATTATACCAGCTACGGTCGAACAGCACGATTTCTCCAGCGGCGGGCAAATGCGCGGCGTAGCGTTGAAAATACCATTGGCTGCGTTCCCGCTCATTGGGTGCGGGCAGCGCGGCGACCCGGCAGACGCGGGGGTTGAGGCGCTGGGTGATCCGCTTGATCGCGCCGCCCTTGCCCGCGGAATCGCGCCCCTCGAAGATGACGACGACCTTCAGCCCCTTGTGCTGGACCCAGTCCTGCAACCGGACCAGTTCATGTTGAAGCCGGAACAGTTCACGAAAATAGGTCCGTCGGTCCATCTGCTCGCGATCCGGATGATCGGACAGGTCGGCGAGCATTTCCTCAAGACGGCTCTCGTCGATTTCCATCTCCAGTTCTTCGTCGAAACTGTCGGCGATTTCCTGTTTGATGCGATCCATGTCGAACAGGGCCTGCTGGCCTAGGGGCGTGTCCATGCGTGCGGAGCCTTTACGGGGAAGGGTGATCGCAACGATGGCACGGCATGGTGACGTTATGTTGACGCCTCAGGCATCAACATAAGAATGGATTCAGACGGTGCGGCGTCGCTTCGCAAGAGAAGATTTTGCGTGGCGGGCCGTCAATAATCTCTCGGACGAAAAGGCGGGATTCCAGACTCCCGCACGATATGGCTGTTTCGCGAGAAGCTAACGCGGTTAGCGCCCTTGCCGCTTCAACCGTACCAAGGCTTCATCCAACGCCGACAGAAACCGTGAGCGGTCGGTTTTACTGAACGGCGCGGGGCCACCTATCCCTTCGCCCAGTCCAGCGCGCAGGTCGGCCATGATCGCGCGGGTGGCGACGGCGCTGCCGATCGAGGCGGTGGTGAAGGGTTTGCCGGTGGGGGCGATCACCACCGCGCCTGCTTTCAGGCAGCGGTCGGCGAGCAATATATCGGTGGTGACGACCACCGCGTCTGCGCCCGCACGCTCGGCGATCCAGTCATCCGCCGCGTCGAAGCCATCGCTCACCACCTCGCGCGCCACCAGCGGATGGGGTGGCACGCGGATGGGCGCGTTGGCGACGATCGTGACCGGCACCTCGTGACGAAAGGCGACCTTATAAACCTCTTCCTTCACAGGGCAGGCGTCGGCATCGACCAGGATGCGGGGCATTGGCGCGCCGGATTCTTAGTCCGGACGCTTCGCCTTATAGGGCTTTCCGCCGGAAGGCTTTCCGCCCGATGGTTTGCCACCAAAGGGTTTGCCGCCACCACCCGGCTTGCCCTTGAAGGGCGGGCGGGCGCCGGCGGGACGACCGGGCGCGTTAGGGCGTGCGCCCAGCGTCGGGCGTGCGTCATAGCGGCGCTGCGGCGGGCCGTCATTGGCGCGGCCTTCGCGACGGTTCTGCCGTGCTTCCTCGCGCGGGGCACCCTGCACCGCTTCGATGATCAGGGCATTTTCCTCGTCACCATCCTGCTGCGCGGTGCGCTTGACCGAGGCCATGAAGCGTCCGGCGCTTTCTCCACGGATTTCGAACAGCGTTTCATTGCCGGTGATGCGGATCGCGCCGATCTGGTCGCGGGTGATGTGACCCCGGCGGCAGAGCAGCGGCAGGATCCAGCGCGGATCGGCATTGTCTCGGCGACCGATGGGCATGCGGAACCAGGCGGTATCCTCGAAGCCGGGGCGTGGCCCGTCGCGCGGGGCCGGGCCACTGCTGGCGTCCACCAACTCCTCCGGGCTGGGCATGGAGGCGCGGTGGGCGCGGACCAGCAGGGCGGCGATTTCCTCAGGCGGACGCTTGGTGAGCAACTCTGCGCCGATCGCCACGTCATCCTCTTCCAGCTCGACCTGTTCGAGCAGGGCGGCCATCAGGCGCTCGCGATCCTTGCCGCGAATATCCTCGGCCGTGGGGGCGTTGATCCACTCGGCATTGATCTTGGCCCCGCGCAACATGCCCTCGACCCGGCGGCGGCGCGAATAGGGAACCAGCAGGACGGCGGTGCCTTTCTTGCCCGCGCGGCCAGTACGGCCCGAACGGTGCTGAAGCGTTTCGGCGTCGCGGGGCAGTTCGACATGCACGACCAGCGTCAGCGAGGGTAGATCGATGCCGCGCGCGGCAACGTCGGTGGCAACGCAGACGCGGGCGCGGCGGTCGCGCAGTGCCTGCAATGCGGCGTTGCGCTCATTCTGGCTATGCTCACCCGATAGCGCCACCGCGCCAAAACCGCGCTCGGTCAGGCTGGCGTGCAGATGGCGGACATTGTCGCGGGTGGCGCAGAACAGCATTGCGGTTTCGGCGTCATGATAGCGTAGCAGGTTGACCACCGCCTTTTCGATGTCCGAAGGCGCGATGGTCATCGCCTGATAGGCGATGTCGCCATGGCCGCGCTCTTGCCCGACGGTGGTGATATGCAGGGCGTCGCGCTGATAGCGTCTGGCGAGGGCGGCGATCGGCTTTGGCATGGTCGCCGAGAAAAGCAGCGTGCGGCGGCCTTCGGGCGTGGCATCCAAAATGCCTTCCAGTTCCTCGCGGAAGCCCATGTCGAGCATCTCGTCGGCTTCGTCGAGGACAGCAACCTTGAGCGAGGACAGGTCGAGTGCGCCACGCTCCAGATGGTCGCGCAGGCGGCCCGGCGTGCCGACGACGATCTGCGCGCCATAGCCGAGCGCGCGGCGCTCCTTGGCGGCGTCCATGCCGCCGACGCAGGTGGCGATACGCGCACCGGCATCGCCATAGAGCCAGATCAGCTCGCGGCTGACCTGCAATGCCAGTTCGCGGGTCGGTGCGATGATGAGGGCCAGCGGCGCGCCAGCAGGATGGGCGCGGCCATGGTCGGCCAGCAGGTCGTCGGCCATGGCAAGGCCGAAGGCGACGGTTTTGCCCGACCCGGTCTGGGCGGACACGATCATGTCGCGGCCCTTGGCCTCATCCTCCAGCACGGCTGCCTGAACGGGGGTGGGCGCGGCATAGCCACGAGCGGAGAGCGCTTCCTGAAGAAGCGTGGGCAGAGTGGTAAAAGGCATGTGTTCTCGATCAATGGCAGGCGTTTTACCCAACCATCCTGTCGAGTGTTAACGCATGGAGCCGGGTCTATTCCACGGCAAGGGACGCCCGTTAGGCCCTTGCGCGAAAAAAAGCAATGGCGGCATGCGGGATTGTACCGCCAGGGTGATCCGCGCTGATCCTTGAACCCCGGTAGAACCCTGCAATTTTATCATTCAGGCATCGCCAAGCAGGCGTCGTGCCGCCTCCACGCAGCGGCCGACCCGAACTTGCGGACCAACACCCGCTTCCGCCTGAGCGCTGAGCGGCACTTCGAGGGCATAAGTGATATCGGAGGGCAATACTGCGATATAGTCGCTTAGCGGCACATCGCCTTCGCCCGGCACCATCCGCTCCTGCACCGCCGCGTACATATAGTCCTTGTCAGTCAGGCTGTCTGGCGCGTCGCACAGTTGCACATAGTCGATCAGCGCCGGGTCGATCGCGGCGATCTGCTCAGGCGTAATCCGCAAGCGTCGCAGGTGCATCGTGTCGAGCAGGAGGCGGAGGTCGGGGCGTCCGACATGCGTCAGCGTGGCCAACGCCTTGTCGAGTGTTCCGATGGGCAGGGTTGGCACCAGCTCGATCGTGGACACCATGCCGCGCTCCGCCACCATCTCTGCAAAGAGGGCGAATTCGTCGAGGCTGCGGGCGGGGTCGCGATCGATGCTGAGCGTGTTGATCCGCTCGCAGCCCAGTTCGGCCAGGATATCCATGTCGGCCGCCATGTCCTTTGCGCCGATGCCGGGACGGATCAGGCATCCCTCACCGAGCGAGATCGCGATCCCCCGGTCGCGCATCGCTGCCTTCGTCTCCCGTCGCAGCGCCAGATCGTCCCGCAGGGAAAAGGGGGCGTAGCCGTGCGGATTATAGTCGGTGTTGGTGAGGCCCAGCGAAATGCAGTCGCAGCCGAGATCCGCCGCCAATGTGACATGGTCCACTGGCGGCATGCTGAAGACGCTGAGTAGTTCGATGCCCAGACGATGCATATCCGCTTCCTCCCTCGCCCCGCTGATCCTTACTTCTTGACGACGGACGCGTTCAGGAACGGGTCGTTGCCGATGAATAACGGCGTGCTGTCGAACAGCGAGATGCGCCATTCCCCGTCCGCATCCCGCCGGAACTCCATGCGGCAATCCGCAACGATCGTCGGACCAACCAGGTTGAGGATGGGTGCTTTTCCTTCACCCGAATAGTTGACCAGGATGAAGGTCGCCGCGGCATTGTTGGCATCCGTGAACGTCATCCGATGGTTGGTGATCGTGTGCCGCTGCGTGCGGATGCCATCCTTCTGCTGGATCGCGACGCGCTCGTTGCGGGCGGTGTAGAATTTGGTGATCGGCTCATGTCCCTGGTGCAGCGTGCCGCCGACGAGATAGTGGCAATCCGCCGTGCACAGGGCTGCGACATTCATGCCGCCATGGATGTCCAGATCATAACCCCAGTCCGCGACGAGCTGCTGGATTATGAGTACGGACAGGGCATTTTCCTGGGTGAATGTTGGCATGCTGTCCTCATCCTCTCAATTTTTCAAATCCTGTGCGGCTGCAAACAGCATCGACAGGCGGTTGTATTGCGTGCCACTCTGAACACCTTGTTAGCATAAGTCGATGGGCATGTGATTCGTAGCGGTGGGGCGATGAGTTGCCACCGGAACACATGACAAAAAGGGCAGAGGATTGACTATGGGCACGCCGGTTTATGAGCGCATCCTGCATTTGCTGGAGGCAGAGGGAATCAACACGTTGTTCGGCATTCCCGATCCGGGTTTCGTGCATATGGCGGTGCAGGCGGAGCGGCGCGGGTGGAATGTGGTTGCGCCCCATCATGAACAATCGGGTGCCTTCATGGCCGATGCCTGGTCGCGGATGACCGGCAAGCCGGGCGTCTGTTTCGGGACCATGGGGCCGGGCGTTGCCAATCTGGCGGCAGCGGCGATCGTCGCGGCGAAGGAGAATTCGCCGACTATTTTTCTGGCGGGCAATCGCGGGCGAGAGGCCGAGCACCGGGTGAAGCGTGGGCGCATCCAATATATCAGCCAGCCCCAATATTTCGAAGCGGCGATGAAATATGTCGGCGTGATCGAATATGCCCATCAGGCCGATGAAGTGATGCGCGAAGCGCTACGCGTCTGCCAGTCGGGCAAGCCGGGGCCGGTCTATGTCGAGATTCCGATCCATGTGTTGCAGGAAATGCCTGATTGGGAGCCGTTGCAGGCCCCCGACGACTATCGCCTGATCCATCAGGGGGCGAGTGCGCCGATGGTCGAGGCGGCGGTGAAGCTGATTGGCGAAGCGAAACAGCCGATCATCCTGGCGGGCCATGGCATCTTCACGGCGCGCCCGCATGAAAGCGTGCGTGCGTTGGCGCAGGCTATGGCATGTCCGATCATCCAGACGTCGGGTGGCACCGCCTTCATCAAGGGGATGGAGGACCGCACTTTCTCCTATGGCTTTTCGCCCAGTGCGATTGCGGCGGTGGAGGCATCCGATCTGGTCATCGCCATCGGCACCGAACTGGGTGAGCCGCTGCATTTCGGGCTTGGCCGCCACTGGGCTGCGGGTGATGCCGACCGCAAGTGGATCTATGTCGAGCGCGATCCGCTGGCCTTCGGCGTCAACCGCAAGATTCATGTGCCGCTGCTCGGCGACCTGCGCGACGTGGTTCCGCAACTGGTGGAGGCGCTGAAGGCTGTCCCGCGCGTGCCTTCGCCGGGCCTGCATGCGTGGATCGAGACGCAGGCGATCTTTAAAGCGGAACTCGCGGAATCCGCGCCGCGCGGCACAATGCCCGTCCACACCGCACGGCTGGTGACGGAGGCGACGCAGGCTTTCCCCAGGGATGGGATCATGGTGCGCGATGGCGGTTCCATCACCATCTTCACCTGGACCTATTCGCAGGCGACCCCCCATGACGTGATGTGGAATCAAAATCTGGGGCATCTGGGCACCGGTCTTCCCTATGCGATTGGCGCAGCGATCGCGACAGGTGGCCAGCGGCCGGTCATGCTGATCACGGGGGACTCCTCGATCATGTTCCATATTTCGGAGCTGGAAACGGCAGTCCGCAAGAAGTTGCCGGTGATCATCATCATCAGCTCCGATTATGCATGGGGTCTTGAGGTCGGCGTCTATCGCCGCGCCTTTGGCGAGGGATCGCCGGAGACAGAAGCGCATTGGGGCAAGCAGGTGCGCTTCGACAAGATTGCCGAAGGCTTTGGCGCGCATGGCGAATTTGTCGAACGGGACGAGGATATTGCGCCGGCCATCGTTCGCGCCTTGGCGTGCGGCAGGCCCGCCGTCATCCAGGTGCCCGTGGATCCGGACAAGAATGCGACCGAAGCGCCCAATTATGCTGAATATTCGTCCTGGGCTGCTTATTGATGGGCAGAGAATTTTCTATGGAGCATCACCCCATTGGATAAGGAAAATATGGCTTCGCCTCGCAGACTTGGCGCAGAAGGATCACAGATGCGCGCCCGCTTCGTGGATGCGGCCGAAGCGATACTGGCCGAAGTCGGCGAGCATGGCATTTCGGCTCGTCTGGTCGCGCAACGGGCGGAGCTAAAGACTCAACTCCTCTATTATTATTTTCGCACGATGGATGACCTGTTGCTGGCGGTGGTCCAGCGGGTGAATGAACGTCGTATGGTGCGTTTTGAAGCTGCGCTGGCCGAACCAGAGCCTTTGCGCGCGCTGTGGGAAATGATGAGCGATCCCTCCAACGCAGCGTTGGCGGCGGAACTGAGCGCCGTTGCCCATCATCGCGAGGCAGTGCGCGACGAAATCGTGAGCGCAGCGCGAGAATTTCGGACCGCCCAGACTCGCGCAGTCGAGGCGTTGCTGCCGGTCGATGCCGCCACCCCATCGGCGGGCGGGATTGTGATGATCGCCGCCTCTCTCGCCCGCATGCTGGTGAGTGAAACCGCGCTCGGCCTTACCGAAGGCCATGCCGACGCGCTCCTTATCGTCGAAGAGATGCTGCAGCGCCTCAAACCCAGATAAATCCCTGTCCATGACCATGCTATCGCAGTGTTCAGCATTTTTGTTGACCGCATGATCTTCAGCTTGCTATCACAGTGTTCAGCAGCCGCGTCTCGATAAGGAGGCACGGTGACGCCCGAGCAAAAAAAGCAAGCGAAGGGATGAGAGATGGAGAGCCTGAAAGGCAAGGTTGCGCTGGTGACGGGCGCATCATCGGGCATTGGCGAGGCGACGGCTCTGGCGCTGGCTGCCGAAGGCCTTTCGGTTGCCATTTCGGGGCGACGCCGCGAACGGCTGGAGTCGCTGGTAGAGCGGATTGTGGTGGCGGGCGGGACGGCGCTGGCGCTGCCCGGCGACGTTTCCATTGAAGCGGATGCCACGGCTTGCGTGACGGATACGGTTGCGGCTTTCGGTCGGCTCGACATTTTGGTGAATTCGGCGGGCGTCAATGAGGCAGGCGGTATCGAAACGCTGACCAGTAAGCAGTGGCAGCGGGTTATCGACATCAATCTGATGGGAACGATCCATGTCTGCCGCGCCGCCTTTCCGGTGATGAAGGGGCAGGGCAGCGGCGATATCATCAATATCTCCTCGACTGCGGGACGGCGCGCCGGATGGCGCTTCGCTTCCTACTCGACCAGCAAGTTCGGGCTGACCGGCTTTACCGAATCCTTGCGGCAGGAAGCCGGACAGGCGGGTATCCGCGTCTCGATCATCGAGCCGGGCGCCACCGCCACGGACATCGCCAGCAGCATCTCTGACCCCCAATGGCGGGACATGATCCAGCAGCACACGCACAAGGAAGGGGCGATGGAGCCTTCCGACATTGTCGATGGCATATTATTGGCCGTCCGTTTGCCGCGCCGCGCCAATGTGACGCGCATCCTGATCCAGCCGACCATCGATCTGGAGGCGATGCCATGAGGCTGGAAGGCAAGAGCGCGATCATCACCGGCGCGGGGTCGGGCATGGGCAAGGCCATGGCCGAGCGTTTCGCGCTGGAAGGCGCGCGCGTGCTGTGTACCGACATCAGCGGCGCGCAGGATGAGGTTGCCCACATGATCGGCGGCGGCGCGATCGGCCTGCATGTCGACGTTGCCGAGGAAGCGGACATTCAGGCGATGATCGCGACCGCGCGCGATGCGTTCGGCCGGATCGATATATTGATCAATAATGCCGGGTTTGGCGGCGGGATCATGCCCCTGCACGAACAGACGTCGAAAAGTTGGGATCGCATCCATGCGGTCAACATCAAGGGCGTGTTCCTTGGCATCAAATATGGCGTGATCTCGATGATGGAGACGGGTGGCGGGGCGATCGTCAATATTGGTTCGGCGACCGGCATGGTCGGATGGAAGGGCCATAGCGTCTATGGCGCTGCCAAGGGGGGCGTGAGCCAACTGACCAAATGCGCGGCGCTCGACTATGCTGCGCATAATATCCGGGTCAATGCGATCCTGCCCGGCTCGATCTGGACCGGGCTGGTGGCGATGTCCAAAGAGCATCCCGAGCCACCGCCGGGCATTTTTCGGGTTCCGGGCATTCCGATGGACCGCTGGGGCCTGTCGAGCGAAATCGCCAACGCAGCCCTGTTCCTGGCCAGCGACGAAGCGTCCTACATCACGGGTACGTTGCTGCCTGTCGATGGTGGTTATTGCATCGGCTTTTCCGGGATGGCGGCCGAACAGAAGGAGCAGGATCTATGAGCACCAAGCAGAAATCCCGCGTCACGTTCACCCCCGTCAAGCCCCTGATCGGGTCCATCGTCGAGGCTGAACGGGAGGCGCTGTTCGATCCCGAAGTCGTGCGTCAGTGCCGCGAGATGCTGGACGAACGCGCTGTTCTGGTGATCCCGCAGGTGCATTTCACCAACGAGGAGCAACTGGCCTTCACCGACCTTCTGGGCGGACGGCTCAATCTCACCAGTGAGGCCACTACCGACAAGCAGGATGACGTTTATCAGGTCACGCTGGACGCGAAGATCAACCGCGCGCCCGAATATGTGCTGGGCACCTTCTTCTGGCATATGGACGGCATGCCGATGGAGATGGAACCGCCTGCCGCGACCTTGCTGTCCGCCCGACGGCTGGCGCCCAAGGGCGGGCAAACCGAGTTCGCCAACACCTTTGCTGCCTATGAACAGATGCCGGAGGCGCAGCGCGCGGAAATCGAAGACCTGCGGATCATCCATACCGTGACATCCAGCCTGAGGTCTATCGCCGATGCCATTCCTGAAGCTGACAGGGGAAGACTGGCCAGCGCCGTCGAAAAAGAACGGCCGCTCGTTTACAAGCACAAAAGCGGGCGCAAGAGCTTGATCGTGGGGTCGACCGCCGACACCGTTGTCGGCATGGAAATGGCCTATGGCCGCGCGCTCATCACCCGGCTCAACGAATGGGCGACGCAGCCCGATTTCATCTATCAGCACCAGTGGCAGGAGGGCGACTTCGTAATCTGGAGCAACACCGGCGCGCTGCATCGGGTCGTCCCCTATGCACGGGATTCCGGGCGTATGATGCATCGTACATCCATCGTCGCCTGAACCGGCACCATCGGCTTACAGTCCTTCGGCTTCGACCCAGTGGGTCGCTGTAACCCTTCGCGCCAGATCGAGCACCTGTCGGCGGATATCGGGGACGGCCACGATCTCCCAATGCGCACCGCGCGTCATCGGACCGACCGCGAACAGCCTTTCATTTGCAGTGCCATCGCCTCCGATCACCCGAGCCTGTTGATCGACATCAATACCGATATTCATAGGGTCAGGCCGTATCGCGCCGGCTTGCCAAAGCGCCTGCAACAGTGGTTCGCGCGTGCGGCACAGATCGCTCAACGGGCCGGTGCAATTGATTACACGGGTGACTGTCATAGGCGATGAATGATTTGCGCTGCGCGCGCGGCATGACAGGCGGAGACCTTGGTGATCGGGTTCAGCGCTCAGAACCCTGCCCGCCATGAAGGAGAGTTGACCACGCGCTTTCATGGCGTCCAGTCGCTCTGCCACCGGCGGGGCGATCCTGTGGCGGTGAATATCCCAGAAGGGGCGAAGGTGGCGCAGGAAGCGGGCCTTCTCTTCATCATTGGACATGCGCCACAATCCTTGCGTGAATGGGCGCAGTTCATCAATCGCATTGCGCCATCCGACTTGTCGGCTGCGTGCGCGGACGGCCCTGACCAGAGCGGCGCTCGATTGGGAAGGGCGCTCACTTACTGCCGTGAAAGCGGGGCTGGGTGCATGGGTGTGCGGGGTTAGTCCGCGCCGCGAAAGCGCGGTTATGCGCCCCCGAAACCCGGCATCGTCCAGAGTGAGGGCGCAATCTATCGCCGTCAGCCCTGTCCCCAATAGCAGTATATGATCGTCCGGCGTCAGGTCCGCCGCGATGTCGCGGGACCAGGGATCGCTGATATAGGCAGGCGCCGACAATCGCGCGAAGGCGGGGAGGTCGTGCGGCGGCAGGTTGCCTGGCGCAAGGATGACGATGTCTCCGGTCAGATCGCGACCGGACGCGAGATGCAACCGTACCCCCTGATCGGACAGCGCCAGGTCCGTCACCTCGTCCGCGATGATGGTCAGCCGCTCGCCTGCCAGATGTCGCATGTCGGAGAGCATTTCCGCCAGATAGGCGCCATAGTCCCGTCGGGTGGCGAAGGTTGCGTCCGATCCGACGCCGCGCCGGGTCAGCCAGTCGACAAAATGATCGGGCTGATCGGCAAAGGCGCTCATATTGCCCGCCCGGACGTTAAGGATGTGCCGATCCTGTGCCGCCCCGAACGCAAGGCCTTTGCCCAGCCGTTGGGGATCGCGTTCGACCAGCGTTACGTGCAGCGATCCGTGCCGCAGCAGGTTGATCGCCAGCAAGGTTCCGGAAAAGCCGCCCCCGATGACAAGGGCGTGGCGCGCGATCAGCATGGGTTCAAGCAATTCTAATGAGTCGAGGAGTATTGCTTGACTGACATATCTCCACCAATTGAATAGATAAATAGCCCTGTCCGATTTTGATGGAAGGGTTACAGATGGCCTGGTTGAAGGCGATTAACGCACATTGGGTCCGTTTCTATGACGCTTTCAAGCGCGAGTTTTTGAGAGATCCGGACGTCATCCTGTTCAACATGGGGCCTGATGAGCTTGATCGCGTGCGTGAAGAAAAGCTCGGTTTGCGCTAAATGTATTCGCGCCGGGCATTTCTGGGCAAGGCGGCTGCGGCCTGCCTGATGGTCGGTGGCTGCGGACGCGGTGGGCAGGGCGGCAAGCCCCGTCTGCGGGTGTCTCTTACCGGCAAGGGCGAGAGCGATACCCGCCTTCTCTTCAAGGCCGCCGGGATAAAGCCTGACGGTTTCGACATCCACTATAGCGAATTTTCATCGGGGCATCTGGTGGTCGAGGCGCTGAACAGCGGATCGCTCGATTATGGCGGGATGAGCGAAATTCCGCCGATCTTTGCCGCCGCCTCCACGATCCAGAGCTTTCGCCAGATCGCCGTATTTCATGGCGATGTGAATAATCAGGTCGTGCTGCTGCCCAAGGGATCGAAGGCGCGCTCGATCGCGGAGCTGAAGGGCAAGCGTGTCGGCTATGTCCGGGCTACGACCTCCCAATATTTCCTGATCCGTATGCTGGAAGAAGCCGGACTGGGCTGGGACGACATCATACCGGTCGCCATGACGGTTGCGGATGGTACGGCGGCTTTTTCGCAGGGCGCGCTGGATGCCTGGGCGATTTATGGCTTTCCCATCCAGCGCGCGATCGCGACCGAGGGCGCGCGGATATTACGGACGGCCAATGGCATATTGTCGGGCAATTATCTGATTTCAGCCCATGTCGACGCGCTGGCGGACCCGGAAAAGAGTCGCATCATCGGCGACTATCTGGGGCTGGTGCAGAAGGCCTTTGATTGGGCCGTTGCCAATCAGGACGAATGGATGATCATCGTCGCGAAGGAAATTGGCGTGCCGCGCGACTATGTCGTCGATCAATTCCGCCGCAGGAGCGCCAATTACGAACTGCGCCCCGTCACCGATGCGGCCATCGCCTCGCAGCAGCAGGTGGCCGATGTTTTTCATAAGGCCGGGTTGATCCCCAAGCCGGTCGATGTGCGGCCCCTGTGGGACGCGCGTTTCAACGCCCAGATACCCCAGAGAGGTTGAGCCATGGCCACCCAACCCGTTTCCGTCCCCGAACTTCCGAGAGGCGGCTCTGTACCGGTCGACTTGCCGACCGACGTGCTGGACCGCATCACCCGCCAACTGGCGGCGACGGCCGAAGCCTATGATCGCAGCGGTGAATTTCCGACCGCCAATTTCGATCTTCTGGCCCGTGAGGGTTTGATCGGCCTGACCGTCCCACGCGCATTGGGCGGGCGTGGTGCATCGCTGTCGGAGGCGCTGCGCGTGCTGGGAGCCGTGGCGAAGGGGGAGCCATCGACCGCGCTGATCCTCTTTATGACCTATCATTATCATGCGACGCCTGCGCGGGCGCGCAACTGGCCTGCGGCGATCTATGAACGGCTGGCCCGCGATGCCGTGGAGGGGCGAGGGTTGATCGGCGGCCTTCGGGTCGAGCCGGAACTGGGCACGCCCGTACGCGGGGGCCTGCCCGCGACGGTGGCGCGGCGCGTGGGCGAAGGCTGGGCGATCAGCGGCACGAAAATCTATTCCACTGGCTCCACCGGGCTGGACTGGTTTTCCGTTTGGGCGAAGACTGATGAAGAGCAGCCACGCGTCGGCAATTTCCTTGTCCGGGCGGAGAGCGCCGGTATTGCCATTGAACCGGCCTGGGATCATCTGGGGATGCGCGCTACCGTCAGCCATGCGGTGCATTTCGCCGATACGCCGGTGCCCCTGGATCATGCCGTCGATATTCGTCGACCCGAAGACTGGTCGGCCGCTGCCGCTGATCCGTCGCAGGCGATCTGGAACGCGCTGGCCATCTCGACCATCTATAATGGCGTTGCGCGGGCGGCGCGCGACTGGTTGCGCGGCTATCTGAATGATCGGGTGCCCAGCAATTTGGGCGCATCGCTCGCCACCCTGCCGCGCGTGCAGGAAAAGTTCGGCGAAATCGAAGCGTTGTTGCAGGTCAACCGCACGCTGATCGAAGCCGCCGCCGCGCGAACGGACGCGGGCGACCTGCCCGGCGCCGCAGAGGTCAATATCGTCAAATATGTGACGACCGCCAACGCCATCCGCGCGGTCGAGATTGGCCTGGAACTGACCGGCAATCCGGGGATCAGCCGCAAAAACCCGCTGGAGCGCCATTATCGCGACGTGCTTTGCAGCCGCATCCACTCGCCGCAGACTGATACGATATTGGTGGCCGCCGGCCGCGCGACACTGGGGAATTAAGGTCTATGTCCCTCATCATTGCCAGTCAGCTTGAGGCCGATTTCAACCGCAGTCTCGCGCGGCATCCGTCAAACCCGATCCTGATCGACGTCGCGGATGACGAGCCGTGGAGCGCGGCGAGCGAAGCGGACATATTGCTGGTTCGCCCGTCGCCCGCCTGGCGTCAGCCCGTCTCCCCACGACCCGATATTTGGCCGGGCCGTTTGAAATGGGTCTACAGCGCATCGGCGGGGATTGATTTCTACCCCGACTGGCTTCTCGACGCGCCGCTCGTCACCTGTGGTCGGGGCGTCGCGTCAGAGGAGATCGCCGATTATGTGATCGCTGCCATCTATGCCTATGCCAAGAATCTGGAGGGTGTGACCGCGCGTTCGCGGGCGCAATGGGTGCCGGTGCCGCTTGGCCGGGTTTCGGGCACCACAATTGGTATCATCGGGCTGGGCGCGATCGGCACGGCGGTTGCGCGGCGCGGGGTTGCGTTGGGTGCGCAAGTGGTCGCGGTGCGCCGTTCCGGCGTGCAGACGGGCATAGCCGGAGTTCAACTGGTCGCCGATCTGGAAACGCTGATGGCGGAGGCGGATCATATCGTCGTGGCCGTTCCCGCCACACCGCACACTCGCCACCTGGTGAATGATGGGCTGTTGGCGCGCGTCAAGCCGGGCACCCACCTCATCAACGTTGCGCGCGGTTCGGTGATCGATCAGGACGCGTTGATCCGGTCGCTCGACGCCGGGCAGTTGGGTTTCGCAACGCTGGACGTCACGGAGCCGGAACCGTTGCCCGAGGGCCATGCGCTCTACAGCCATCCCCGCGTCCGCCTGACGCCCCATATTTCCAGCAACCATATGCTGGTTCGCCACCGTCTGCTTGAAAAAATACAGGATGACCTGTCCCGTTTCGTGCGCGGGGAGAGTCCATCCGACGTGGTGGACCGCGCGCGCGGTTACTAAAGCGCCTGTACCGTCTCGCGCGCCAGTTCGGTCAAGCGCTGCGCGGCCCGGTCCAGCGTGTCGCCCGACCGCAGGATCGCGGCCACGCGCGGCAGCTCGGGGAGCCGTTCATGCTCCAGAACCGGTCCTTCACCAAGGAACAGGTGTGTCCGGCAGGTGATGCCAAGGCCCGCCCCGACGGCGGCCTTGAGCGTCCCGAGATTGGGCGTCTCCACCGCGATGCGCCAGTTGAGGCCGCTATCCTCCAGGCTGCGGATCGCCGCCTCACGGAAGCGGCACGGCTCTTCCAGCACGGCCAGCGGAATGACGTCGCGGTCGACCAGCGCCGGATCGCCATACCAGCTCATCGGCGCGACCGTGACGGCATGGGGATCATTGGGTGCGGCAAAGCCCAGCAATATGTCGAGATCCCGCCGTTCCAGCAGCGTCTGCAACTCCGCCGTGCCCGCCACCCGCGCATAGATTTGCGCGTCGGGATGCAGTTCCGCGAAACGAGAAAGGAGGCCGGTCAGGAGCGTGTCGGCAAAGTCCTGCACCATGCCGATCCGGGCAGGGCCAGCGAAGCGACCGGCGCTGACTGCGGCCACGGCCTCGTCATGCAGGCTGAGCACGCGCCGCGCATAATCGAGCAGGACATCGCCCGCGGTTGTCAGGCTCAGTCGCCGCCCCTCGCGCAGGAACAGCGCCTGTTGCACCAGTTCCTCCAGTCGTTTGATCTGAAGGCTGAGCGCCGACTGGGTGACGAACACCTGCTCCGACGCATTCAGCATCGAGCCGGTGTCGACGATCGCGACGAAACTGCGGAGCAGGTTTGTGGGCAGATTGACTGGCATAAGTAACCCCCGATTGAAAAGGCGATGCCGGTCCGTGGTCGGAAACGGTATAAGTGGCTTATTGCGCCTCCTTATATATCAATCAAAATAGTAGAGATTTAGGCCGGGCATAAAAAGCTATCGACGTGAAGAAGCAGGTGAGAAATCCCCGGAAATCGGCGACAAGGTGCCCCCCAGCCGACGATGAAACGCCACCTATAAAGAATGGCAATAGGTCGGCACATTAAAACTCAATTGAATGAGTAGAGAAATAATGTTGGATTTCTCGCCACGCAATAAGGGCGAGAATGATGACGGCTTTGACAATCGGCAGGAACGAGGCGCAGGCGCCACCGCCACGACCATTTTCCTTATCCCGTTTTGGCGGACGGTGGCTTTCGCCCGTCCTGTTGCTGTTGTTATGGGAATTGGGGTCGCGCGTTGGCTTAATCCCCGAACGCACGCTGGCGGCGCCCTCGGCAGTGCTGGGCACGCTACTGGAAATGGTGGTGTCGGGCGAACTGCCCGCTAACCTGATCGTCTCCTTTGCCCGTGTTGCCGCCGGCCTGTTGATCGGCGTGGGGCTGGGCATTGCCCTTGGTCTGGTCGCGGGTCTGTCGCGAACCGGCGAACTGGCGGTCGATCCGCTCATGCAAATCAAGCGAACGATCCCGGCGCTGGCGCTGACGCCGCTGTTCATCGTGTGGTTCGGCATCGGTGAGACGCCCAAGGTGGCGTTGATCGCCTTCGGCACGATTTTCCCCGTCTATCTCAATCTCTACAGCGGTATTCGCGGGGTCGACCTGCGCCTGCTGGATGCGGCGAAGAGCTTTGGCCTCAGTCGTTGGGACCAGATCTGGCATGTCATCCTGCCATCCGCACTGCCTTCGCTGCTGGTGGGGCTGCGCTATGCATTGTCCGTCTCGATCCTGGTGCTGGTCGTGGCTGAACAGATCAACGCCTCGGCGGGTCTGGGCTACCTCATCAATAACGCCCGCGACTTCATGCGAACCGACATCATCGTCGTTTGCCTCATGGTTTACGCCATCCTCGGCCTTGGCGCCGACTGGCTGGTCCGCACGATCGAAACCCGCGCCCTTATCTGGCGCCCCAGCATAGTGGAGCAAGGATCATGAACGCGCATGTCGGATTTGCCGCGGTGGACAATCGCGTGGACGAGGTCGTCGATTTTGAGGACCGAACCAGCCCGCCGCCGGTTGTGCGTCTGCGAAACTTCGTTCGTCGCTTTGGCGCCAACACGATCATCGACGGGCTAAACCTCGACATCGCACCGGGCGAGTTCATCGCGCTGCTGGGGCGGTCGGGGTCGGGCAAGACCACCTTGCTGCGGACGCTGGCCGGGCTGGACGAAGAGCGCGGACAGGAAGTGGAAGTGCCCGATTCCCGCGCCGTCGTCTTTCAGGATGCGCGCCTTCTGCCTTGGAAGCCGGTCTGGAAGAATGTCGCGCTGGGCCTCAAAGGCTCCGACATTCGTGAGCGTAGCGAAGGCGCGCTCAAGGAAGTGGGCCTTGGCCATCGCCTCGACGCCTGGCCATTGACCCTGTCGGGCGGTGAGGCGCAGCGGGTGGCGCTGGCCCGCGCGCTGGTACGTGAACCCAAATTGCTGCTGTTGGACGAACCGTTTGCTGCGCTGGACGCGCTTACCCGCTATCGGATGCACGAACTGGTGCTGTCGTTGTGGCGCGCGCATCGGCCGGCGGTGCTGCTCGTCACCCATGATGTCGAGGAAGCGATTGCGCTGGCCGACCGGGTGCTGGTGCTCGACGCGGGGCGGATCGTTGCTGAGGAGCGCATCAAGGCGCCCCGTGGCCAGCGGGCGAGCTTTTCGGGCCG
This sequence comes from Sphingobium aromaticiconvertens, assembly GCF_037154075.1. Classification (NCBI taxonomy): domain Bacteria; kingdom Pseudomonadati; phylum Pseudomonadota; class Alphaproteobacteria; order Sphingomonadales; family Sphingobiaceae; genus Sphingobium; species Sphingobium aromaticiconvertens. Next base: position 4,465,921 of record NZ_JBANRJ010000001.1, on the reverse strand, counting down.
CCTGCGTGAACAACTGCTCTCCTATCTGGGCGGCGATCTTCACGGGGATGGTGCTCCCTATGCCGAGGCGGCGGAATGAACGCCGTCACCGCCATCGACCGACCGGTGGAGATCAGCCGCCTGCGCGGTTTCGTTACCGCCTTTGCCGACCTGATCGCCGCGACCCGCGACGAACAGGCGCTGTTGAACAGCGGCAGCGTACTGCTCGGTCGCCTGATCGCGAAGGACGACTGGCTGCCCGATGCCTTCGCGCGGCCCAATCCCGATCGCTACCAGCAATATCTGCTCCACTGTGACAGCCGCGAGCGGTTCAGTGTCGTCAGCTTCGTCTGGGGGCCGGGCCAGTCGACCCCGATCCACGACCATAGTGTCTGGGGTCTGGTCGGTGTTTTGCGTGGGGTCGAAAAAGTCGAGCGCTTCCGCCGCAAGCCGGAAGGCGCGTTGGTCGCTGACGGCGAGAGCTTGCTCCATGAGGGTGAGGTGGACGCTTTTTCGCCCCGCATCGGCGACATTCACCGTGTCACTAATGGCCGCGATGCCGCGCCCTCGGTCAGCATCCATGTTTATGGCGCCAATATCGGGGCGATCGAGCGTGCAACCTATGCCGTCGATGGCACGCCCAAGACCTTCATCTCCGGATACGCCAACAGCGTCATCCCCAACCTTTGGGACAGATCATAATGACCATAGCCACGCTCGACCGCACCCAGATCGCAACCCCCGCTGACATCCGGGCCGCCTTGCTGGCGCGAGACGAGATCGCGCTGATCGACGTGCGCGAGGAACATGAATTCGCGCAGGGGCATCCGCTGTTCGCAGCGCAGATTCCGCTGCGCCGCATCGACGAAGAAGCACGCTGGCGCATCCCCCGCCTCGCCACCCCGATCGTCGTCTATGACAATGGGGAGGGGTTGGCGCATAAGGCGGCCGTGCGCCTTCAGGGGCTTGGCTATACCGATGTGCGCGAACTGGACGGTGGCCTCACCGGTTGGCGCGAAGCGGGCTATGAACTGTTCGAGGACGTCAACAGTTACTCCAAGGCGTTCGGCGAACTGGTCGAGCATCGCCGTCATACGCCTTCGCTGGCGGCGGAGGAGGTGCAGGCGCTGATCCGGGAGAAGGCCGACATCGCCATCCTCGATGCCCGCCGCTACGACGAATATAACACCATGAGTATCCCGACGGGGACCAGCGTGCCTGGCGCCGAACTGGCGCTGCGTGCGCGCACCATCGCGCCCGATCCCGATACGACGATCATCGTCAACTGCGCGGGCCGCACGCGCTCGATCATCGGTACCCAATCGCTGGTCAATGCGGGCCTGCCCAACAAAGTCTATGCGCTTCGGAACGGCACGATCGGCTGGACGCTGGCCGGACAGGAACTGGAAACCGGACAGGTCAGGGTAGCGCCCGAAATCGACCGTGATGGCATTGAGGAAGCGCGCGTCCATGCCCGTGACGTCGCCTATCGTGCGGGCGTCAAGCGGATCGACTGGGCGGCGCTGGATCATCTGAAGGCCGACGTGGCTCGCACCCTCTACCTCTATGATGTGCGCCAGCCGCGCGAATATGAAGGCGGGCATCTGCCCGGTTTCCGCAACGCGCAAGGCGGTCAGCTTGTGCAGGAAACCGACCATAATGCGCCCGTGCGCGGCGCTCGGATCGTGGTGGCTGACGACATTGGCGCGCGGGCCGACATGACCGCCTCCTGGCTCGCCCAACTGGGCTGGGAAGTCTATGTCCTCGATGCCGACTGGTCTGCATTTTCGCTGGAAACCGGCCCGGACGGCGCGCCGACCCCGCGCACGCGCGAAGGGCGCTACAAGCGGCCCTATGAGGGCACCGACAATCAGGCCGCCAAGATGCAGGCCTATCTCGATTGGGAATATGGGCTGGTCGACCAGTTGGCCCGCGACGGCACCCACGGCTTTTTCGTCATCTGACTTTTGCAGGAGGCTCCTCATGAGCGTCAAGTTTATCGGTTATATCGGGTTCAACAACGGGTCGGAAACGGACGCGGCGGTCCGCAGCCGCGCGCTCGACAAGGATTATGTCGAGGCGGCGGCGAAAGCGCAGGAAGAGGGTGATTTCGATCGGGTGCTGATCCCCTTTGGCTCCAACAGCCCGGAAAGCCAGATCGTCGCGGCCCATGCGGCAGCGATCACCGGCAGGTTGGGATTTCTGGTCGCGCATCGTCCCGGCTTCACCCAGCCGACCGTCGCGGCACGGCAGCTTGCGACGCTGGATCAGCTATCGAATGGCCGGGTCGCGGTCCACATCATCACCGGCGGCGCGGACGAGGAAATGGCGCGCGATGGCGATACTCGGTCGGTGAAGACCGAACGCTACGCCCGGACTGACGAATATCTGTCGATTCTGAGGCAGGAATGGACGGCGGCAAAGCCCTTCGATCATCAAGGACGTTTCTATGACGTTCGGCAGGCGTTCAGTGCGATCAAGCCCGACAACCTGCCGGTCTTTTTCGGCGGATCGTCGGAAGAGGCGATCGAGGTCGCCGGTCGCCATGCCGATGTCTATGCGCTGTGGGGGGAAACGCTGGAGGGCGTTCAGGATACGGTGCGGCAGGTGCGTCGCTCGGCGGCGCGCTATGGCCGCGATCCGGGCTTCTCGTTGTCGCTGCGTCCGGTGATCGCCGATACCGAGGAGGCCGCCTGGAAGCGCGCGGCGGAGATCGAAGAACAGGTACGCGACAATCGGGTCGCGGCGGGACTTCCTGTGTCCGGTCATCGCCCGGCCAATGCCGGGTCGCTGCGCCTGCTCGATACCGCAAGCAGCAACCGGCGCGACGGACGGCTGTGGACGGGTGTTGCTGCCCTGACCGGGGCGGCGGGTAACAGCACCGGATTGGTCGGTACGCCCGAACAGGTGGCCGACGCGATGCTGGAATATTATGACATTGGCATCGACCATTTCCTGATCCGGGGCTTCGATCCGCTGGGTGACAGCATCCTTTACGGTCGTGAACTGATTCCGGTGGTCCGCCGCAAGGTGGCCGAGCGTGAGCAGGCCGGTCTGGCACTTGCGGGCTGATATGGCAAAAGCAAAGGGTGCCGCCATCGGTGTGGCGGTTGTCGTGGTGGCGGGCCTCGCGTTCGCCGCCACGCGCTTTAACAAAGGGGATGAGAATGTCCTGCGCGTCGCCAATCAGAAGGGACAGGTTAAATCCATGATGATCGCGTCGGGTGCGCTGAAGGGCGCGCCCTACACGGTCGAATGGTCCGAATTTCCGGCTGCCCAGCCGTTGCTGGAAGCGGTCGGCGGCGGTGCGGCAGATTTGGGTCTGGCCGCCGATGCGCCGTTCATCTTCGCCTATCAGAGCGGCAGTCCGATCAAGGCGATTGCGGTGCAGTCCCCCGCCAATCAGGCGTCCGATGCGCTGGCGGTTCTGGTCAAGAAGGATTCGCCCATTCGCGGCGCGCAGGATCTGGTGGGCAAGGCAGTCGCCACCACGCGCGGGTCGATCGGCCACCATCTGCTGCTTCAGGCATTGGCGCGGGCAAAGATCCCGGTGGACAAGATACGCGTCACCTTCCTGCCGCCCGGCGACGCCAAGGCAGCGTTCGACAGCGGCGCGATCGATGCCTGGGCGATCTGGACGCCCTATACAAATGTCGCGATCAAGGAAGGTGCGCGCGCCGTGGTCGATGCCAAGGATTATGGCCTGCCGCTCTATATCGACATTGCCCATGCGGACTCGATCGCGCCCAAGCGTGCGCTGCTGGAGGATTTCCTGAAGCGGGAGGCGAAGGCCGTCGCCTGGGCGCGGGCGCATCCCGATCAGTTCGCGCAGGTACTCGCGAAGGAAACGGGGCTTCCGCTCGACATCGCTCGCGCCAGTTTTGAACGCAGCAACCGGGTGTCCCAGCGGATCGACGGCAACATCATCGCGCATGAGCAGCAGATCACCGCGCGCTTCCAAAAGGCTGGCCTGATCGATGGCAAGCGTGACGTGTCCAAAGCCTTCGACGCCAGTTTCGGACAATGAAATCTTCGCAGCATGATAGATGATCTAAAATTAAGCGTAAATCATAGATCGTGTTGCAAAGTCATTATTCACGATATTCATAAATACATAGATGGACCCCAAGACAATTGGGGGATTAGAAAATGAAACGTTTCTATTTGTATCTGACTTCTTCGGCACCGATCTCTCTGTTATTGGCCAGTGTGCCGGTCTCGGCGCAGGTCGTCGCGACACCCGAAGAGGTTGCGGTTGCCGATGCGACGGATGCGGCGACCATCATCGTGACGGGCGTGCGCGGTGCGCCGCGCACCATCGCCGAAAGTCCCGCTCCGATCGACGTGGTCAGCGCCGACAAGTTGCAGGCCACCGGTTCCGCCGAATTTGGCGAGGCGCTGTCCAAGCTGTTGCCCTCGCTGAACTTCGGCGCGACCCATGCAGGGGTCTTCTCTATTGGCCGCCCCGTCACCAATCGCGGCCTTGCACCCGCCTATACGTTGGTGCTGGTCAACGGAAAGCGCCGCCATAACGGGGCGTTCCTCAGCAACAGCACGGCCGATACGTCAGGCGCGAATCCGGTCGACATCGACCTGATCCCGACTGCCGCGATCGACCGGATCGAGGTGCTCAAAGACTCCGCCGCCGCCCAATATGGCACCGATGCGATTGCGGGCGTCATCAACATCCAGCTTGCGGAAATGGAAGGGTTGAGCGGCGATTTTACCTATGGCACACTCTATGACGCCAATGGCAAGCCCGATAGCTGGAAGGGCACGCTGCGCTATGGCACGCGGATCGGTGATGGCGGCTTCCTGACGGTTAGCGGCGATACTCGCAAGCGCGGCGGGGCCTGGTGGAACCTGGATGCCACCGACACCAATCTTTATGGCCTGCCCGCAGGCCGCACGGTCGATCAGGTCGTTGCTACGAGCGGCCTGACACGCGAGCAGGTGCTGGCCAATATCGCCGACGCCAATGCCCGCAACGCGCAATGGAATCGCGACGGCGCACATAACGGCGATCCGCAGATCAAGGCGTTCAACCTCGCTTACAACGCCGAACTGCCAGTGACGGACACGGTCACCCTCTATTCTTTCGGCACCTATGGCGAACGTGACGCCCAGATCGGCAATAATTTCCGTCGCCCCAACAGCACGGCCAACTTCACCGCGCAGTTTCCGGACGGCTATTATCCGCTGAACAATATCGACGAGAATGATGTGCAAATCGTCGGTGGCCTGAAGGGCAAGTTGGCGGGGTGGGACTATGACATCAGTTCTTCCTTCGGGCGCAATGCCAGCCGCCAATTTTCCAAATTGTCGGTGCGTCCGTCGCTGGGGCCGGATGGCCCGACCTATTGGCCCAATCTTGCCAATTTCGAGTTTCGGCAATGGACCCACAATGTCGACCTGACTCGTGAGTTCGACATCGGCCTTGCCCGTCCGCTCCAGATTTCAGTGGGTGGCGAATATCGCCTCGATCGTTTCCGCACCTTTGCCGGTGATCCGCTCGCCTATGAACCGGCGACCTACACCTTCCAGCCGGGCGATCAGCAATATGACTGGAATGTGGGCCGCGTCGCTTCCCCCGTGGTGCAGGGCGGCATCGTGCTGTCGCCTGAGGACGAAGCCGACATCAGCCGCAAAGTCTATGCCGGTTATGTCGACCTGGGCCTCTATCCCGTCGATGCCTGGTATATCGGTGCCGCAGTCCGAGCCGAACATTATAGCGACGGGTCGGGCAGCCCTGTGGGCTTGAAGCTCAACAGTCGTTATGAATTCAGCCCCGCCATCGCCTTGCGCGGCACGGTTGGCACTGGTTTTCGCGCGCCGTCGCTGACCCAGATCGGCTATGCCCAGACGGACGGGCGCACATCCTCCTTCTTCAATGCGGAGACAGGTCAGACCGAATTGCGCCCGACCGTCGCCAAGCTGGTGACGGCGGACTCCACGGTTGGCCAGTTGCTGGGGGCCAAGCCGCTAAAGGCCGAAAAGACATGGAATGCGGGACTGGGTCTCGTCTTCACGCCAGCGCCTTCACTGTCGATCACGCTGGACGGCTATTATATCCGCATCAAGGATCGGGTGGAGCGCACGGGCCGACTGTTCGGCACGGGTGTCTCCACGATCCTCGCCGCTAACGGCCTGTCCGATATCGAGCAGGCGGAATATTTCATCAACGCCGCCGACACGACGACCAGGGGATTCGACCTGGTCGCCGACTATTCGACCGGCCTTGGCAATCTGGGCAAGCTGGGCCTGACGCTGGCGTTCAACTATTCAAAGACCAAGGTCACGGACGTCGTCGCCACGCCCTCGCAGCTGTTCGCCGCCGACGGCACGTCGCTGCTGGGGGCGGGTTCAGTCTTCTTCGGCGGGGACAAGATTGGTGAACTGGAAGTGCTCCAGCCGCACAGCAAGCTGGTGGGCACGCTCAACTGGACGAAAGGCATTTTCGGCCTGAACATCACCAACACTCGCTACGGCAAATATACCCAGCGGACGGCGGCGGGCGATGACCGCTATTTTGGTGCGAAGCTGATCACTGACCTCAACCTCAGCGCCAGGGTCACGCGCTTCGCTACTCTGTCGGTCGGTGCCACCAACCTCTTCGACGTCAGGTCCGAAACCAACGGACCGGGCAATCCCCAGACGGGGCAGGGCTATTATGGCCCGTCACCCTTTAATCCCGCAGGCGGTTATTATTATGGACGCATCGCGTTTTCTCTCTGACCGTCGCGCCTTCATCACAGGCTTTGCCGCGCTTGGCCTCTCCGCGTGCGGCGGGGCCGGGAAGGGCGGTCGAACGAAGCTGGTGCTGGGCGATCAGGTCCATTTGATGCAGGCGCGGGCAGAGGCTGCCGGGGCAATGAACAATCTGGACTATGATATTGAATGGGCGAACTTCGTGGGTGCCGCACCGCTGCTGGAGGCACTTAACGCGGGCGCGGTCGATACCGCGCCTGCAGGTGATCTACCGGTGGTGTTGGCCGCCGCAGCACGTGCGCCGCTCAAGATCATCGCTGCGTCCGCATTCTCGACACGCCTCATCGGCATAATCGTACCTAAGGGATCACCAATCGGCACCGTGAATGATCTTGTTGGCAGACGGGTCATCGTGTCCAGCGCGCGGGGCAGTATTTCGCATTATTTGCTGCTGGAAGCGCTCAAGGAGGCGAAGGTTGACCGGCGCAGGGTCGATATTGGCTTCATGCTGCCCACGGATGCCGCCGCCGCCTTTGCGACGGGCCGGGTCGAGGCGTGGGCGACCTTTGGGACCTACCAGATCGCCGCTGAACTGGCGGGCGCCCGCCTGATACGCGATGGAGGCGGGATCAACAGCCCCTATGGTCTGATTGCCGCTTCGCAGGCGGCTCTGGACGATCCAGCCAAGCGTCAGGCGTTGCGCGACGTGTTGCTTCGTCAAAAGAAGGCCGGTGATTGGGCGGCTGCCCATCCTTCGGACTATGTAAAACTCTTCGTAAGGGAGACGAAGGTGGATCCCAGGGTCGCGGCGATATTGGCCAAGGGCCAGAACGGGGTGCTGGCCCCACCGGACGACAAGGTTATCCAGCCACTCCAGCGGGTCGTCGATCGTTTCTACGCCGATGGCGAATTGCCCGCCCATGTCGATGTCGCGTCGATCGTCGATGATGGAATCTTCCCCGCATGAGTGCGGCTGCGCGTCACTTTGGAAATCCTCATTGGGCGGCCCCGCGCTGCTTTCCTAAACTTGTCCGCAAAGGAGCTTGAGCCATGGTCACTGTTCTGAAAGACGATCGCTTCCATGAATCCACCATCAGCGAAGCCGAATGGAAGGTGCGCGTCGACCTCGCCGCCTTCTATCGCTTGTCCGCCCTCTATGGCTGGGATGATTTCATCTACACCCATATCTCTGCCCGCGTACCGGGACCGGACCATCATTTCCTCATCAACCCGTTCGGCCTGATGTTCGACGAGATCACGGCGTCCAGTCTGGTCAAGGTCGACCTCGACGGCATGGTGATCGGGGAGAGTGACTATGGCATCAACTATGCAGGCTATGTGATTCATAGCGCGATCCACGGCGCGCGCGATGATGCCCATTTCATCGCTCATTTCCACAGCGCCGATGGCATGGCGGTATCCGCACAGGCCGAAGGGCTGCTGCCGCTCAACCAGCGTGCGCTCGCCATCATTCCGCGGCTGTCCTATCATGACTATGAGGGCGTCGCGCTTAATCTGGACGAGCGGGAACGGCTGGTCGCTGACCTTGGCGATACCAGGGTCATGCTGTTGCGCAATCACGGCACTCTGGCACTGGGCGCCTCACCGGGCGAGGCATGGTCGGGCATCTATCATCTTGAATCCGCCTGCACAGCGCAGGTCCGCACGCTCACCATCGGTCGCGACAATGTGCTGATCGCGCCGGAAGAAGCGCAGCAGGAGGTCCGCCGCCAGATGACGCGCGAGCGCCAGCCGGTCGAGGGCGCCAAGTCTCACTACGACCTTGTCTGGGAAGCGGCATTGCGGAAAGCGCAGCGCCAGGCTCCCGGCTTCGACGCCTGACCTAGAGCAGATTCTGATCCGATTGCATCGGATCGGCTGCTCCAGTCTTTTGTTTTACCGCGTTTTCGCAAGCCAGCAGCTGATGCCATCTGCTTCGAAAACGCTCTGAGGACACGCCATCATGGCCCAGCGGCAACTGAAACTCGGCCTCGTTCCCACCGGCGTTGGCGGTCCCGGCGATAGCAATCGCTGGCTGGACACCGACATCCCGCTCGACGCCAGCGTCAATATCGACTGGACGATCGACATTGTGCAGCAGGCGGAGGCCGCCAAGTTCGACCTTGTCTTCATCGTCGACAGCCAGTTCATCACGGCGAACTCACCGCCCCACTATCTCAACCGGCTGGAGCCGCTAACCCTGCTCTCCGCATTGGCCGTGGCAACGAAGCATATCGGCCTCGTTGGCACACTCACCACCTCTTACAATGATCCTTTCAGCATCGCGCGCCGCCTCGCCTCGCTGGATCTCATCAGCAAGGGCCGGGCGGGATGGAATGTCGTTACCAGCGGCGACGCGGGCACGGCGGGCAATTTCAGCCAGCCCGAACATTTCGACTATGACACCCGCTATCGTCGCGCGGTCGAGTTCCTTGATGTCACGCGCGGTCTGTGGCGCTCCTATGAGGATGGCGCTCTGGTGCGGGATCGGGCGACCGGGCAGTTCCTTGACGCCGACAAACTCCACAGGCTCGATCATAAGGGCGAGTTCTTCTCGGTCGTCGGTCCCCTCAACATCCAGCGCTCGCCGCAGGGGGAGCCGGTGATCTTTCAGGCCGGGGACAGCGATCAGGGCCGCGACCTTGGCGCAACCATCGCCGACGCCATCTTCACGCACGCGGCAACGATCGAGCAGGGGCGGGCCTTCTACGCCGACCTCAAAGGCCGCGCCGCACGCCTTGGCCGCGATCCTGACCGGATCGTCATCCTGCCCGGCTTCTTCGTGTATGTCGGCGACACTGACGCGCAGGCAAAGGAGATCGAGCAGCAATATCGCCGCGCCGATCAGAGTTTCGATCAGACGCTCGCGGAGTTCGGCCGCGCCTTTGGCTGGCATGATTTCCGCCGCTACGATGTGGATGCGCCCTTTCCGGTCGAAGCGCTGGAACATGCCCGCAACAGCTTCTTCACTCAGGCGAAGGCAATTACGGACCTTGCCGTGGCGGACGGTCTGACGCTGCGACAGGCGGTGGAGCGGCAGCGGGCAGGGCGGGGTAGCCCCTTCGTCGGATCGGCCGAAACCGTCGCGAACGAGATCCAGCGCTGGTTCGAGGGACGCGCACTCGATGGCCTCAACGTCCATCTTGGCCATCCCAGCCAGTTCACCCGCTTCGTCCATGAAGTCGTGCCGATCCTTCAGAACAAGGGCCTTTTCCGCCGGGACTATGAAGCCGATACGCTGCGCGGCAATCTGGGCCTGGCCATCCCGGACAATCGGCGCGAAGCTAACCCGGAACGGCGCGACGCCGCCTGACGGGCATCAGCTATAAGCATTCATCGTCCTCCTTCCTGTAACTCTCATTGGCGCGCTTACCCTCCAAACGCCAAAGATGAAGGGGTTCATTGGGAAGGAGAAATTTATGGCGACGATCGTGGCTGATACGCTGAAGGCGCGCTACGCAGCGTTGCAGGCGGAGCGGGAGCGGAGCTGGCCTCCGGCCCAACTCGCAGGCAACGCCCGCCAGCGGCAGGTGCTTGTCGATCGCTTCGATGCCGCCGCCGTGGCCCAGCGGGGCGACATCGTGCCGCCCCTTGTCCTGTTGGATGTCGAAGAGGGTCCGCTGACCCTTGATGCGCTGACGTCCGAAGGTGCGGCGCTGCTGATCTTCTTCCGCTTCGCCGGGTGCCCAGCCTGCAATATTGCGCTCCCTCATTATGCGGAGACCCTATATCCCGCCTTGCGCGATCGGGGTATTAAGCTGGTTGCGGTCAGTCCGCAGCAGCCCGATCGCCTGAAGGACATCAAGGTTCGCCATGGCCTGCCCTTCCCCGTTGCCTCGGACCCCGATAACGGTCTCGCGCGCCTGCTGGGGATCAGCTTCGTGCCCGATGACAGGCCGGAGCAGCCGCCAGTGGGATGGATAGGGGAGGTGACGGGGACAGGCCCATGGGAATTGCCCCAACCGGCTGTTTTGCTGCTTGGCCCTGGACGGGTCGTCCAGTGGCTTCAGGTCAGCCCTGACTGGCTGGCTCGCCCCGAAGCCGAAGAGATAGTAGCCGCCATTGACGGGGAAGCCACGTTCGGTTGACGCGGCGATCCTATGCCAATGTGCGTTTGAACAATGCTATCGTGCGTTTCCACGCCAGCGCGGCAGCTTTCTCATCGAAGCGCGGTGTCGTGTCATTATTGAAACCATGCTCGACACTGGGATAGATAAACGCCTGATAGCGTGTGCCTGCGGCCTTCAATGCCTTATCATAGTCCGGCCACAACCCGTTGACCCGCGCGTCATTACCCGCGAAGTGCAATAGCAATTCGGCCTTGATGGCGGGGACCGCATCCAGTGGGGGGGGCGGACCATAGAAGGGCACCGCCGCGCGCAGCGTGGGCACCCGTGTTGCCAGCATGTTGACGATGCCCCCGCCATAGCAAAAGCCGACAGCTCCCAGCTTGCCGTTACTATCCCGCATGGCCTTCGCATAGTCCGCCGCCGCGACGAAATCTTCGCGAGCCTTGGCCTGATCCAACTGTCCAAAAAGCGTGCGCGCTTTGTCTTCGTCGCCCGGATAGCCGCCCAGCGACGTCAGCGCGTCGGGAGCGACGGCAATATAGCCATCGACCGCCAGTCGTCGGGCGATGTCCTTGATATGCGGGTTCAGGCCGCGATTTTCGTGAACGACCAATATGACCGGCTTTCGTGCGCGGGGGGCCATCCCCTTTGGGCGCACGACTATGGCCTTGATCGTGCCATAGCCTTTTGGCGAGGGAATATCCTCATGCGTGACCGTTATCCGGGGGTCTTCTGGCGCAACCCGTGCATGGGCGAAGTCGGGGCTGAGTGCGGCGAGGACAGCAGTGGCGGTCGTACCGGCGGCTACAAGCAGGGCGCCCTGTTCAAGAAAGCCGCGGCGGTCGATGACCCCGTGCACATATTTGTCGAACAAGGTCAGGACTTCAGGAGGGAAATCCTGTGCAGTCGCACGTTCAGGTTTATCCGACATATCCGTTCTCCAGTAAGATCGCGCCTCGAAGCCAGTCGTCGGGAAATATTCGCGTTCTTGCAGGCTATGGCAAGTCGGTGTTTGCATCCTCCAGGATCATCGCCGCGCCTTTTTCGGCGATCATCAACGTGGGCGAATTGGTATTGCCAGATGTGATGCGCGGCATGGCAGAGGCGTCGATGACGCGCAGGCCCTCGATGCCGCGCACCCGAAGGCGCATGTCCAGCACCGCATCAGGATCGGAGGCTGGCCCCATGGCGGCGGTGCCGACGGGATGAAAGATGGTGGTGGCCAGATCGGCGGCGGCGGCGAGCAACTCAGCGTCGCTTTGAGCTTCGATACCCGGACGATATTCCTGCGGACGATAGGGCGCAAGCGGGGCTTGGGCCGCGATCTTGCGCGCCAGCTTCAGCGAGGCGACCGCCACCTCCCGGTCTTCCTGCTCCGACAGATAATTGGGGGCGATCAGCGGTGGGGCTGCCGGATCGGGGGAGGCGAGGCTGACGCTGCCCCGGCTGGCGGGCCGCAAATTGCAGACGCTGGCGGTAAAGGCACCAAAAGGGTGCATGCCATCCCCCCATTTGTCCAGCGAGAGCGGCTGGAAATGAAATTGCAGGTTGGGCATCGCGTAGGCATCTGACGAGCGCGCGAACATGCCCAGTTGCGAAGGCGCCATGGTCAAAGGCCCTCGCCGCCGCAGCACGTAGTCGACCCCCATGGTAAAACGCCGCGCCAGATTGGCATAGTCGGTATTGAGGGTGCGTACCCCCGTCACCTTGAACACGGGGCGGATTTGAAGATGATCCTGCAAGTTGCGACCCACGCCAGGCAGATGATGAACGACCGGAATGTCCAGAGCGTGCAACGCATCGGCGTCCCCGATCCCCGACAATTGCAGTAGCTTGGGCGATCCGATCGCGCCTGCGGCCAGTATGACTTCGCGGCGCGCGCGCACCTCGAGCCGCTCCGTGTCCCGGCGGCAGGCGAGGCCGATGGCGCGCTTGCCTTCGAACAGGATGCGATCCACCTCGACATGGGTTTCCAGCCGGAGATTGGGGCGGCGCAGCGCGGGCTTCAGGAAGGCGCGGGCCGCGCTGACCCGTCGGCCCGCACACTGGTTGACCTGGAAATAGGAGGAGCCGCTGTTGTCGCCGCCATTGAAATCCTCGACCGGCGCAATGCCGATCGCTTCGCCCGCCTGACGCACCGCCTCCAATATCTCCCAGCGGACGCGTGGATGTTCCACGCGCCATTCGCCACCGGATCGGTGATGTTCGCCCTTTGGCGCGATATGATCCTGATGCCGCAGGAAATAGGGAAGGACGTCGCGCCAGCCCCATCCATCCAGCCCTCCGTCGCGCCAACCATCATAATCGGCGGCCTGTCCGCGCATGTAGATCATGGCGTTGATCGCCGAACTGCCGCCAATCACCTTGCCACGCGGATAGGCGAGCTTCCGGCCGCCCAACCCGGCTTGCGCAACGGTCTCCAGCATCCAGTCGGCACGCGGATTGCCGATCGCGAACAGATAACCGACCGGGATATGGAACCAGATCCAGTCGTCCTTGCCACCGGCTTCGAGTATTAGCACCTTGATGGCAGGATCGGCGGAGAGGCGATTGGCCAGCAGGCATCCGGCCGATCCGGCGCCCACAATGACATAATCGAAGGAGTCCCAATCCGCCACGCTGCCTGCTTTCATTCGCACATCGATCGCGAGGGTCTAGCAGGTTGGGATCAGGCGATGACAGTCATGATGGGACATATCGCCCGCGCGCATGTCGGCGAAACTGCGCGCGGGCGATATGTCGTCTCTTAACGCACGAAGGTCAGGGTCGAGATATGCACGACGCTTGCCACATCCTGCCCGCCCAGCTTGGCGGGGCCTTCTTCCGTATGCGATGCGCCGACAATGTAGCGTCCGGCGCCCAGCTTCGGTATTTCCACGCCGCCATTCGCATCGGTGAAGAACGCCTTCTGCCAGCGATCGGGGGTGATGACCGTCAGTTTGGCAGCAGGAACGGGCTTGCCCCGGAATAGCAGGGTGAAGCGATCCGCATTGGCGGCTGCGGGAACCAGTTCCAGGTCGAGCTTCGCTGCCGTTTCGCTGCGACCGGCGCGGGCGTAGAAGATCGCGCCCTGCATCTTTTCGCCGGACTTCCATGGGGCAAAGACGCTGTCGTCGCGCACGCGCACATCGCCGCTGCCGGGCACGGTGGCTTCGATATGGTTGGCCCGACGAACGAACGCGATCGGCTTGTCGTCACTCTGGATAGCCTGTGGTTTTTGCAGATGATGGAATTCGGGATCGCCCGCCTCAGGGACCGCCTCTGCCGGTTCGCCCAGATAGATGCGGGCCGGGCCGCTCGCATCGCGCTCGACCCAGATTTCATGCGCGACCGCTGGTATAGTGGCCATCGTGGCGGCAAGGGCCGTCAGGATTTTCATTGTCTTCATCATCAATCTCTCGTTCTGGTTTTCGTTATATTGCGTGCGATCGCCCAGTTGAGGTGGGTGAGGACCAGCGCCGCGGCCACGGTCAGATGACCGCACCAGGCGATGGCACCATAGCCCGCGCCAAGGCCAGCCATGTCGATCGACAAAGCGAGCAGCAATATCGTGCCGCCAATCAGGCGCAGTTGGCGGCTCGCGCCCGTCTCCAGCTTGTGACCGATAAAGTCCTTCTGGTGCCGCGCCATGGCGGCGCATAGGCAGGCAAAGCCGGTGACGCAGAGCGTCATTGCGAGAATATGGATCATGCCGTCGCCAACTCCTCTTGCACTTTGCGCGCATGCCGGGGTTGTCTGGCTGCCTTGACCTGCGCCGCTTTGCGCGCCGCGAAACCGAAACTCGTCGCCAAAGTCAGCATGGCGAGGTCGAAGGCTACGAACAGCCAGTCGCCCGATATCAGGCCCGTTGCGAGGTTTCGCGGCACGGTGAACGCATTGACGATCGGTACGGCTGCGAACAGGGCGGATGTGAGCGCAAGGCTCTCCACCCAGGCGCGGCGTTCGGGGCGTGCGATTGCCCAGACCAGTGTCCCGCCCCACAGGATGAACAGGCTGTGCACTTCCCATTCGGCGCGTCCCGCCATGCCGAGTGGCAACAGCCGGTTTGCGAGGAAATAGGCGGCGATGCCGGCAGGCAGCCCGACGACAGCGGCGACATTCAGGCGCGCGACCAGCCTGAAACCGAAAGGGGGGCGGACAGGGCCTGTCAGTTTCGCCCGCCGCTTGACGGTCCAGAGGATCAGCCCGCTGCCGACCATGATCGCTCCGCCGACGCCGGACAGGAAATAGAGCCAGCGCAGACCCCAGCCCGCGAACCGACCGGCATGCAACCCGATCATGACGCTTTGCGTGGCCATAGCACCGCCCTGCGCCGCGCTCTTGTCCAGAAGGTCGCCGGTCGATCCGGAAAAGACGATGCTCTCACCCCGCGATCCTATGCTTCCGCTGGGCGCACGGGTCAGGGTGATTGTCGCACTCTTGTCGCCGGGATTGACGACGCGGACAGAACCGACCGGCGCTCCGTTCCAGCGCTGGGACGCCGCCGTCATCAGCGGCGCGACTGGCACCAGGGGAGCGGCCATTCCGGTCCGCTCGACCTCTGCACGGCCGGGAAACACCTCCTCAAAAAAGGTGTCGGGCGACGCATAGTTCGCCGTGATGCCCCAAGGCATATATTGCGTCGCCAGCGTGACCAGCCCGGTATAGGTGATCATCAAATAAAAGGGCAGGGCGAACACAGCCGTGACATTATGGGCGTCGAGCCAGCTACGCTGCCCCTTGCCGAAGCGCAGCATGAAGAAATCGACAAAAATCTTCTTGTGCGTGACGATGCCCGACAGGATCGCGATCAGCATGAACATTGCGGCCACGCCGACCAGATAGCGCGCCCACATGACCGGCATATAATGGAGGTCGAAATGGAAGCGGTAGAGGAAGAAGCCGCCCTTCGTCTCGCGCGCCGTCACGGGCTGCCCCTCGGCATCCAGCGTGGCGCTGGTTTCGCCGCGCTTGCGTCTTTTGGGTGGCTCGCCCTCGACCTTCCGGGGCTGCCAGAAAATATCTGCCGTGGGGGTGCGCGCTGATGGCGGCGAAATGAACCAGCTCTCCGCGTCGGGCTGGGTCGTTTGAAGATAGCCGATGGCCGCTTGCGTCGCCGCTGCGCGATCGGTTGCAGCACTGACCTCGGGCTTCATCCAACGGCTGATTTCCTCCTGGAAATAGGCGGCTGTGCCGGTGACGAATATGGCGAACAACAGCCAGCCGAACAGCAGCCCCGTCCAGGTGTGCAGCCAGGCCATGGACTGGCGAAAGCCTTCCTTCACAGCCGTCCTCCCATCTGGATCGAAAGCGCCAGCGCGCCGCCCAGCAGGAGCGTGGCGCCCGTCATCCACATCCACATCCGTGCCGCCGATCGTGCATGGAATATGGCGATCGCGATCACGGCGAAGATGAGGAAGGACGACAATGTCGCGGCGACGCTCGCTTCGGCTCGCGCCAACGGCAGGTGGCGTGCAGCCAAGCCGACAATGATCGAAGTCAGCACATAGTTGACCGGAATCGCCGCCAGCGCTCGGCCCGCGACGGCCAATCTATAGGTGGGTGATGCAGATGGCTTCGAGGCCATATTATGCAGTCTCTCTAGCGGATGAGAAATTCGGCGGGGCGGCCCGTTCGATGTTGTTGCTGGACACGTTTTCAGGCCGTTTGAGCAGGGGCAAGGCGCGCTGACGCTTTATTTACAAGGCGCCCGCGCACGTCAGGCCCATTTTTCCCGTAAAGCATATATCCCCTGCTTAATAATGCTAATGACTATCAAGAGCGTATTAGGGGCGATGCATGCGTTAGTCCACCCCCTTGAATGAAGGGTTTGGTATGGCGGGAAAAATCAGAAATGACGGCTGGGCGAGAGGTACCCGTTGCGCGGCGGACCTGACGTCATCCAGTCAAATCGGCAGGAGACGGGATGCCTGCGATCAGAGCGGTTTTTCGTAGAGCTGGTAGATTTTGTTGATCTTGGCGTCGATGGCTTCGGCGATCGCGTTCATGCCCTGATTGTCGTCCAGCACCCAGCCGATTTCGCCGCGCGTCGCGCCATATTTGGTGATGGCGTCGCGGCGAATGAACTCGATCATCATGAAGGCGAGCTGACTGGCGAGGCGCGATGATTGAAGGCTCTGTTTCACGCCCATCAGGGGCACGCGCATGGTGCGGACCTGCGGCTTGCGAAGCCATCTCAGCAGCTTGATCCAGCCAAAGGGCAGCAGCGAGCCGTTGAGGGGCTTCAACGCTTCGTTGAGGTCGGGCAGGGTCATCATGAAGGCGACCGGCTCCCCCTCCACCTCGGCGATGCGGATCAGATCCTCATAAACGATGGGCTTCAATTTCTTGCCGGTAAAGGCAACTTCGGTATCGGTGATCGGCACGAAGCCCCAGTTGCGGCCCCAGGCGTCGTTAAGAAGACCCAGGATGATGGCGGCTTCGGAATCGAACTTGGCCTTGTTCACCTTGCGGATGGTGATCCGGGGGTTTTTTTCACCCGACGTGATGATCCGCTGGATCAGGGGCGGGAAGGGGTGGGTGATGTCGAGGTCGTAGGTCTTGAGCTGCTTGGCGGGCTGATAGCCAGCCGCCTCGATCCAATGTTGATAGGTCGCGGCATTGTGACCCATCATCACGGTGGGCGCATGGTCATGGCCCTGGATCAGCAGACCCGGCTCCTCCCATATCGACAGCGAAATCGGGCCAAGCACGCGGGTCATGCCCTGATCGCGCAGCCATTGTTCGGCGGTCTGGATCAGGGCGGCGGCGGTTTCCGCGTCTTCCGCTTCGAACAGGCCAAAATTGCCGGTCCCCGGTCCCATGCCCTGTTGGGCAGGCATGGATGTCGCCAACCGATCGATATGCGCTGAAACGCGGCCTACAACCTGTCCATTGCGGCGCGCCAGAAAATAACGTGCCTCTGCATGTTCGAAAAACGGGTTTTTGCCGGGGGTGAGCAGGCCATAGACCTCGTTCTTGAGGGGGGGGATCCAGGCTGGATCGTTGGCATAAAGTCGCCAGGGAAGCTCCACGAAGGCTTTAAGGTCGCTCTTGGAGTCGACCGGGGCAATGACTAGGTTGGAATGCGACACGATATTGCCTTCGCTGTGAGTTGGGGCAGCAGTGCGTATCTTGGCCATCACTTGTCAAGTCGTGGCGGGGCCAAGGCGTTGTTGGGCCAAGTCGTTTCCGGGCAGCGGTGTCAATGTCATGTTGCTGCCACGATTTGCGCGCAATTCCTTATTAGGACCGTGCCCATGACTATGCATGAAACCATGTCCGCGCCTTCTGTCGCCGCTGCTACGCGGACGGCGCGCGCGAACGTCCCCGATGACGCGGTAATGCTCCGGACGGCGGCTGAAATGACGCGCGACTATTCGACCGCAAATCCCGCAATCTATTGGGCGGATTTTCTGGGATCGGCCGTGATTGGCTATGCCGGCCTTGCCGGTGCGATCGTGCTGGACAGCGTACCGCTGGTGATAGCCTGCGGGCTGGTGGCGATGCTGGCGCTCTATCGGGCGTCAAGCTTCATCCATGAATTGACGCACATCCGAAAGGGCGCTCTGCCGGGCTTTCGTCTGGGCTGGAACCTGATTGTGGGCGCGCCGCTGATGATTCCGTCCTTCATGTATGAGGGCGTTCATACCCAGCATCATGCGCGGACCCGTTATGGCACCGCCAATGACCCGGAATACCTGCCGCTGGCCTTGATGAAGCCGTGGTCGCTGCCGCTGTTCGTGGTCGTCGCGGCGTTGGCGCCTGTGGGTCTGATCCTGCGCTTTGGCCTGTTGACGCCGCTGTCGGTGATTTTTCCGCCGCTTCGCACCATCGTGCGGGAACGCTTTTCGGCGCTGTCCATCAATCCGGCCTACACACGTCGCGCACCGGAGGGGGAATTTCGCCGCCAGTGGCTGTGGCAGGAAGCTGGTGCCTGCCTCGTCGCGCTGGCGCTGGTCGGCAGCGTTTTTGCGTTCGGCTGGCGTCCGCTGCTGACCTATATGGCCATCCATTCGGCGATGACGGTCGTTAACCAGTTGCGGACTTTGGTCGCGCATCTGTGGGAGAATGAGGGCGAGGCGATGACCGTGACCGCGCAATATCTGGACTCGGTCAATGTCCCTCCACCCGGCTGGTGGGCAGAGGTTTGGGCACCCGTGGGACTGCGCTATCATGCGCTGCACCACTTGCTGCCCAGCGTCCCCTATCATGCCTTGCCCAAGGCCCATCGGCGGATGGTCGACGCGCTGGGACCGCAGTCGACTTATGATCGGGGCAATTATCGCGGCATGATGCCGCTGCTGGGGAAGATCGCACGCAGCACGATGGGCGCGCGACAGCGCTACTCCTCTGTGCGGAAGAGGACTGTCTCGCCCACCAGCAGGAACAGGAAGAAGGGCGCCCAAGCCGCCAGGAAGGGCGGGTAAGCACCCAGATTGCCCATCGCCAGCGAGAAATTGTCGGCGACGAAATAGGCAAAGC
Source organism: Sphingobium aromaticiconvertens (assembly GCF_037154075.1). Classification (NCBI taxonomy): domain Bacteria; kingdom Pseudomonadati; phylum Pseudomonadota; class Alphaproteobacteria; order Sphingomonadales; family Sphingobiaceae; genus Sphingobium; species Sphingobium aromaticiconvertens. The sequence goes on along the minus strand of NZ_JBANRJ010000001.1, from coordinate 4,446,701 downwards.
CCAGCGCCATGCCGATGACCGCGCGGATGAAAAGCTGACCCGAACGCGCAAGGCCAAAGGCGGCGACCGATCCCAGCAGCGGCATCAGCAGCGCGGAAAGTGGCCCGGCAATCTTGTGCCACAGGCTGGCTTCCAGCGCCTTGGTCGGCCGTCCCGCATCGCGCAGGTCGTCTATGGCGGCGCTCAGTTCCGAAAAGGTGAGGGCGTCGGGGTCCACTCGCGCCAAAGTGAACTGGTCGGGCCGGATGTCATGGCCGAACCGGACCGTGCCGACATCGCGCATCGTGCCGCGCGCGACGTCGAACTGTCGCGCACCGTCCAGCAGCCAGCTTTTGCTGGCGGCGTCATAGTGGCCACGGGGAGCCTGGACGATCGTCGTCAGGCTGTTGTTGATGCGATTGAATATCTGAACTTGACGCAGTTGAACGCCGTTGCCGCGCCCGGCAACGATCGCAGCGGTGATGAGGTTGTTGCCATCGCGCACCCAGGGGTTGGTCTTGACCCCGCTATCAGGCGGGATGGGACCATAGTCCACCGCCTGCCAAGCCGTGAGCGCGGCGGTGGAGCGGGCGACGATGCGTTCGTTGAATACATAGCTGACGACCGCGATCCCCAGCGCTGCGGCGATCATGGGCGCCAATATCTGGTGCGCGGACAGGCCCGCAGCCTTCAATGAAATGATTTCGCTGTTCTGGTTGAGCGTCGCCAGCATGACGAGTGTGCCCAGCAGCACGGAAAAGGGCAGGAATGTGGCGATGATCTGCGGCACCCGCAGGCCGGCATAGTGCCATAGTTGCGCGTCGCCATTGCCCGCATAGGCCAGAATGTCGCCTGATTGACCCAGCAGATCGAGTGTCTGGAGCACCACCACCAGCAACGCCAGCACCGCCAGCGTCCGGGTGATGAACAGGCGCGCCATGTAGAAACTGACCTGGCGCGAGGGGAAGAATTGCCATTGGGGCGGGATCATGCGGGAGCCTCCGCCACATCATTGTCTTTTTTCCGACGCCTGACCAATCGACCGATCTGCTTGCCCAACTTGGCAAAGGCAAATTCGAGCGCGCCGATCGGCTGGCCGCCGGGGCGGTGTGCGATCACATGGTACATCCACAGGATGAGCGCGGCGACGGCGACGAAAGGCACCCACAGGGCCAGGAACGGGTCGATCTTGCCAAGGCCACCCACGCTTTCGCCATATTGATTGATCTTGTGATAGGTCACGATGAACACGATCGAGAGGAACACGCCCAGCGCAGAGGTCGAGCGTTTGGGCGGGATGGCGAAGGCCAGCGCCGCGAGCGGCAGCAGCAACATCATCGCCACTTCAGCGATCCGGAAATGAAAATTCGCCCATACCTCGTTGCGCAGCTTGGTCGGTGTCTTTGGATCATTGCCTGTCTTGACCAGCTCGATGATCGTCTGTTCGCGATCGACGTCGCGTCCACGAAAGCTCTCGATCTGCGGCAGGTCGATCGGCAGGTCATGGCTGGAGAAGCTGAGGATTCGCGGCGTCTTGTAGCTCGGCGCCTCATGCACCAGCACGCCGTTGCGCAGGCGGAAGATGATCGTGTCGGGATCGTCGGTGGCCAGGAAAGTGCCCTGCGCGGCGGTGACGGCGACCGATTGGCCTTTTTGCCCCTGCGCACGCACGAAGATGCCCTGGAGGTTGCGTCCTTCATCCAGGCTGCGTTCGATCCGCAATGTCAGGCGCTTGCCCAGATTGGTGAACTCGCCGACCTTGATCGACGCGCCCAGCGCACCTGAGCGCAACTCGAAGCGCAGCGCTTCATAGGCGTGGCGGGAGAGGGGCTGGACGAAGCCGACGATGGCCAGATTGATGAGCGCCAGGCCGATCGCGAACATGTAGGGTACGCGTAGCAGTCGCCCATAAGAAAGGCCTACCCCGCGCATCACGTCCAGTTCCGAGGACAAGGCCAGCTTGCGGAAGGCCAGCAATATGCCCAGCATCAGGCCGATCGGAATGCCCAGGGAAAGATATTCCGGCAACATATTGGCGAGCATCCGCCACACCACACTGACCGGCCCGCCCTCCGCCGCGACGAAATCGAACAGGCTCAACATCTTGTCGAGGACGAGCAGCATCGCAGCGATAATCAGCGTGCCCAGCATGGGAACGGCGATCAGGCGGGCCAGATAGCGATCAGTGGCGGTGAGCATATTCAATATGTGGTCGTTCCATCACCATGTTTTGGCCGCAAAGCCCGCCCATATCCGAATCGAAAGCTAGTAATGCTTTGCGGGGCGAACAGGGGCCGCTGCTCGATTTGTTCGGGCGGCTATAGCTTCCAGGAGTCTGATGGTCATGTTGAAAGTTGCATTTGGGGTTATGACGGCGACGGCGCTTCTGGCGTCCGCACCCGCATATGCCCAAAGGCGGGAGATCGCGAACGACATGGACCGCTGTGCAGCCTCTGCACAGGGGCCTGCCGTGCTGGTCGATGTGAAGGGTTTTGCCAGCGCGACCGGCAATGTCCGCGTCCAGTCCTATCCCGCGACGAAGGCGGCCTGGCTGGCCAAGGGCGAGTGGATCAACCGGATTCAGACAACGGTGAAGCCCGCTGGCGGCGCGATGCGTTTCTGCATGCCGATGCCCGAGCCGGGCCGTTACGGCATCGCCGTGCGCCATGACCGTAACGGCAATGGCAAGACGGATATTAGCGAAGATGGCGGCGGCTTTTCCAACAATCCGTCGATCAGCATCTTCAACCTGGGCAAGCCGGGTGTCGAAAAGGCGGCCTTTCGGGCCGGGCCGGGCGTGACCCGGATCACCATCAACCTTAAATATATGTAAGGTGCCATGATCCGCGTTGCCCTTCTATCCAACCCCAAATCGACGGGCAACCGGCAGACCCTGCCGCGTGTACGCAGCTATTGCGCCAGTCATCCCGACATTTTCCACTATGAGGTGGAGCATGTGGATCAGATCGGTCGCGCGCTTCAGACCATCGCCCGTGTCGAGCCGACCGTCATCGTCATCAATGGCGGCGACGGCACGGTGCAGGCGGCGCTGACGGAGCTGTATCAGGGCGAACATTTCAAGGGGCGGGTGCCGCCGATCGCGGTGCTGCCCAATGGCAAGACCAACCTGATCGCGCTGGATCTGGGCATCCATGGCGACCCGATCAAGGCGCTGGAGCGGATCGTCGAGATCGCCAAGGCGGGTGTCGAGGATCATGTCGTCGCGCGCGAACTGATAGCGCTGACGGATGGACAGGTCGGGTCGCGGCCGGTGCTGGGCATGTTCCTGGGGGGAGCGGGCCTTGCCGATTACATCCTCTATTGCCGCAATCAAATCTATCCGCTGGGCCTGTCCAATGGTTTTAGCCATTTCCTGACCGCTGTGGCGGTGGTCCTGTCGCTGCTGTTCGGGCTGCGTGGCCGCTATATGCCCCCCTCGACCCGCCCGGTGAGCATTTCGTTGATCCGCGATGGGCAGTTGGTGGGGCGCTTTGCGGTATTGATCGTCACTACATTGGAAAAGCTGTTGCTGGGCGCGCGACCGGGCGATGACCGATCGGGCGCCGGCAATATGAAGCTGATGGCGGTGGATCAGAGCGTGCCCGCGCTATTCCGCTTCCTGTTCGCCAGCCTCTTCCGCCGTTTTGGCGGGCGCCGGATACAGGGTATCCATATGGAGCAGGGCGACACGATCCGGATCGAGGGCGACCGCAGCAGCGTCATTCTGGACGGCGAATTGTTCGAGGCGAGCGAGGGCCATCCCATCGTCCTGCGCTCGACCGCGCCAGTGCCGTTTCTGCGGCTGGCAGCCTAAAGCACGACTGGGTGCGGTCTTCCCGCCACCTGATATTTCAGCTTTAGGCCACTGGCAAAATGCTGGCTGGCCTTTCCGTCATCGAAACGCGAGAGAGCGCGTCATGATGGAAGGAACGACAGGCACTATGCCCGGGAACAGACGCTCAATCTTTACCCCGCTGCTGGCAGGGGCGTCCTTTTGGCCGCGATTGGCGGCCTGTGTGGGCGCGGCGATCGGCATCAGCCTGACGATGCTGGTCGGTTCGCAATTCGCGATTCCTATCAGCGATCTTCCGATCATCGTGGCGCCTGTCGGGGCGTCTGCCGTGCTGGCCTTTGCCGTGCCCGCCAGTCCGCTGGCGCAACCCTGGTCGGTGGTGGGCGGCAATGTCATCTCGACATTGGTCGGCGTGGCAGCGGCGCAGTATATTCCAGACCAGATGATCGCGGCGGGGGTTGCCGTGGGCGGCGCGATACTCTTCATGTCGCTCTTGCGCTGCCTGCACCCGCCAGGTGGGGCGGCGGCGCTGACGGCGGTGATCGGCAGCCCGGCGATCCATGCGGCGGGCTATGCCTTTGCCTTCGCGCCGGTGGCGCTCAATTCCATCGCCCTCGTCACGCTGGCGATGGTCTTCCATCGCTATGGCGGCCACAGCTATCCCCACCAGCCAGCCCTGTCGCCTGCCGTTGCAGATAGCGTCCGGCAGGCGGCGGGCTTTCATCTGGAGGATATCGATCTGGCGGTGGAGGACATGGCCGACAGTTTCGACATCAGCCGCGAGGATCTTGACCTGCTGCTGGCCCGCGCCGAAATACATGCGTTGGAAAGGCGTGCTGGCGCCCGGTAAATCCTACTTCTTGGGCTTGAGCGCCTCTGCCAGCGACATGGTGGCGCTGCCCCGGCGGGCAGGTCCGGCCTGACTCGGGTCGGGTTTCCAGCCGCTCAGGTAGACGATTGCCATCTGTTCGGCAATGCGGCCATCGGGGGCGGCGGCTTGCGCGAAATGCATGGCTGCCCCGGCCAGCGCCTCACGACGCAAAGCAGGCGGATGGGAGGCCAGCATATTGGCCGCGCCCATGCCGCGCAGGTCGTGCATCAGCGCCAATATGTCGCCATAGCGGACCGTCAGCGTCTCACCATCTGCGACCGGCATCGTCAAACCCGCGCGGGACAGAAGGTCGCCAGCCGCACGGACATCGACCTGCGGATGGATATGCTGGCCTGGCCGGTCGCCTTCGCCCGCTATCAGCGCGGCGCGCAGGCGGGGGAGGGAACCAGCCCCCACAAAGCCAGCCAGCAGCAGGCCGTCGGGTCGCAGGATGCGCTGCATCAGGATCAACGCGCCGGGCAGGTCGTTGACGCTGTCGAGCGTGCCGACCGCAAGGATCAGGTCGAAACTGTCGTCGGCGAAGGGCAGAGCGTCCTCATCCGCCTGCACGCCGCGCCGACCCTTGCCATGTCCGCGCGCGTTGAGGAAGCCGGGATCGACGCAGGCAACGCGCTTGCCCATCGCCTCCAGCCGCAGCCGGGCGCTGTCGGTGGGGCAGCCGATCACCAGCACCTCGGGCAGGTCGCGCTGCACGTCGGTCAATCGATCGAGCAGTTCGTCCAACATCATCTGATACAGGAAATCATGGGCGGCAAAGGCAGGGGCGGCCCGGTCGCGGCGGCGCGCGCGCAGGGCGCGATCGAAGATGTCGGGGGCATCCATTCGCGGCCTTGTGCATCGCGCGCCGACGAAGGACAAGGGGGTGTGTTGTCCGATGCGCTCCCCCTGCTGAAAGCTGCCCTGCGTGGGCCGATCGACTATGCTTTGCCGCCGCGTTGCCCCGGTTGCGGGACGATGGTGGAGCAGGATCATAGTTTTTGCCTTGGTTGCTGGGGTGGCATGACCTTCCTCACCGATCCCTGTTGCGCGCGTTGTGGCCTGCCCTTCGACCATGATCGGGGACAAGGGGCGGAGTGCGGGGCGTGTCTGGCCGATCCGCCACCCTATGACAGCGCGCGGGCCGTGCTGGCCTATGGCGACGTCGCGCGGATGGTGGCGCTGCGCCTGAAATATGGGCGGCGGATCGGGCTGGCGCGGTTGATCGCGGGACATATGGCGCGGCATGTTCCGGTGACGCAGGGCGCGCTATTGATCGTACCGGTGCCGCTGCATCGCTGGCGGCTATGGGCGCGGGGCTTCAATCAGGCGGCGCTGATCGCTGATGATCTGGGGCGGCGGACGGGCATAGCGGTCGATAAGACTGTGCTGCTGCGTTTGCGTCGCACCCGTCCGCTGCGCGGCATGACCCCACGCGAACGGGAAAAAGCGGTGCGGGGTGCTTTTGCTCTGAAGGACGGACAGGGCGTCAAAGATCGGGCTATCCTCCTGATCGATGATGTCCATACCAGCGGCGCGACGGCGGCGGCCTGCGCCCGGATGCTGCGGCGGGGTGGCGCGGCGTCGGTGCATCTTCTCTGCTGGGCGAGGGTCTTGCCCGACGATCCTGAGCGCGCATGATTGACAAATGGAGGGCGACCGCCAATCTCGGAAGCCAAGGAGCATTTTTGCATGGCGCGTATCGAACTCTATACCAAGGCTTTCTGCGGTTATTGCGCGCGGGCCAAGGCTCTGCTGGCCGACAAGGGCGTCGCGTTCGAGGAATATGACATCACGATGGGCGGCCCGAAACGGCAGGAGATGCTGGAGCGGGCCAATGGCGGCTCCACCGTGCCGCAAATCTTCATCGACGACCAGCATATCGGTGGCAGCGACGATCTGGCCGCGTTGAACCGGCAGGGGAAGCTCGACCCGCTGCTGGGCCTCTGACCACGATGCGCGCGGCCCTTCTCCAGATGACAAGCGGGATCGACCCCGCGGCCAATGCCGCAACGATCGTGGATGCGATGACGCGCGCGAAGGGGGAAGGGGCGAACATGCTCTTCACCCCGGAAATGGCGGGCTATCTGGATCGTAATCGGGCGCGCGCGGCGGAGACATTATGCGCCGAAAGCGACGATCCTGTGCTGGCGGCGGTACGAGAGGCCGCGGCCCGCGAAGGGCTGTGGGTGCATTTGGGATCGCTGCCCTTCAAGGATGAGCGGGCGGACGGGCGCTGGGCCAACCGCAGCCTTATGATCGACGATAGCGGCGCGATCCGCGCGCGCTATGACAAAATCCACCTGTTCGACGTCGATCTTGCGAACGGGGAAAGCTGGCGCGAATCCTCGGTCTATGGTCCCGGTGAACGGGCGGTCGCGGTCGATACGCCATGGGGACGGATGGGCCTGTCGGTCTGTTACGACATGCGCTTCCCCGACCTTTATCGAGCGCTCACCAATGCGGGGGCGACGATGCTGCTGGTGCCCGCCGCCTTCACTGTGCCCACGGGCATGGCGCATTGGCATGTGCTGTTGCGGGCACGGGCGATCGAGGCAGGCGCCTTCGTCATCGCCGTCGCGCAGGTGGGCGCGCATGAGGATGGGCGCACGACCTTTGGCCATAGCCTGATCGTCGATCCCTGGGGCGAGGTGGTGTTGGATATGGCGCGGACGAGTGGCCTCGCGCTTGCCGACATCGACCTTTCGCGCATAGAGGAGGTTCGCGCGCGCGTCCCGGCCATCGCCAATCGCCGCGCTGTGCCCGAGGAAGTAGAGATAGCGTGATCGTTTTCGACCTGAAATGCGGTGCCCACGGCCATGTGTTCGAGGCATGGTTCGGCTCCAGCGGCGATTTTGCCGACCAGACAGAACGTGGCCTGCTGGCCTGCCCGATATGCGGCGACGCCGATGTGACCAAGGCGGTGATGGCGCCCGCCGTCGCGGCCAAGGGGAATAGTCGCCCTGACGCCGCGCTTCCCGTCCCCATCTCCGCTGATCTTGCCGCCTCTGTGCCTGTGGGACATGCCCCGGACCCCGCGAAGATGCAGGCGATGCTACTGGCGCTTTCTAAGGCGCAGGACGAGGTGTTGAAGGATTCGACGTGGGTCGGCCGAGGTTTTGCCGAACAGGCGCGGGCGATGCATTATGGCGAACAGGATCATCGCAGCATCCATGGCGAAGTCGCGCCTGCGGAAGCCCGCGCACTCATTGAGGAGGGGGTCGAGGTCGCGCCTTTGCCCCTGCCAATTGTTCCGCCACAGGCGAAAAACTGACGCGTTGCGCTAGAACGTTACGCCGACCCGTCCGATCAGCGTCGCGCCCGCATGGCCGCTCGCATCTCGGTCGATACTGCTATTGGCATAGCGCAAACCAGCCAGCCATCGGCCCTTGCGATAGTCGATGGATAGCCCATGGTCCCAGTACCGCCCGTCGGGCCGCAGCCGTCCCGCGCGCACCGGATCGCGTACCGCGCCCGATGAACGGCCGACATGGCCAGAAAGGGTGAATGGCGTGCCCGGAAGGCCGACCGCCAGCGCAGTCCCGATATAGAGATTGTCACCGCCGATCGCGCTCTGCCTTGGCGCATAACGCGTGAACAGGTCTATGTTTGCGGGGCCGATCAGAAAGCCCGCCGTGGCGCCGATCTCACCATAGCCCTGATCTGATGCACCGGGAAAAAGCGTATAGCTTGCGTCGGCGGTCAGGCGCCATCCGCCAAAGTGGCGGCTATAGCTGGCCTGAACATCCACCGCGGCATCCGCGCCACCATGACGATGGCTTCCCCACAGCGATATGGCCGTGGCGTCAATGCTGATCTCGCGGTTCACGGGGACAGAAACATTCGCGCGCACGACCGGATCGCCATCGCTCCAGCTCAACCCGCGGCGGCGTTCGTCGCTGGCCAGTTCCAGCGACACTGTTGGCCCGCTGGCAGTCTGGGACATGGCGGGAGCGGCAGCGGCCAGCCATGCCATGCCAGCGGGGATGACCGCCGCCCACACCCGCATCCTAGTTGGAGGCCATGTTATGGACGGCATCCAGTTCGGCAAGCAGCGGTGCCCGATCCCGTTCCGCCACGGCGAGAAGCTGCGCCTGGATGGCATCGTCGCGGTGCGCGATCTCGCGGTCGATCGCACGGGTTCCGGCCGTGCATGGACCTGACTGGCTGCCGGACAGAGGGCGGTCGCCGTGCAGCGTCCGCGCGAGTACGGGCTTGCCCGACAACTGGCGTTCGATGATGACAGTCGCTGTCCATTGGCAGCGGCGGTTGTCCATCCTGTTGGGCGTGTGTGCGCCCACGGTTCGCATCCGGATGTCGGTGCGTGCGCTGTAAATCGCTTCCACTGACGCGCCCCGATGTTCGATATGGGTAGTGTGAGTCGCGGCGGCTGCCGCGATGGCGAGAAGGGTTAGACTCATTTCATACTCCTGCTGATGCCGGATTATCTTGCCCGATCATCAAAGGGGCATTTAAAATACGTCTGTTTCCCATGCGTTGCTGACGGATGACAAAATCTCCGCAATCGGTCACGGGACGCTTCTGAGGAGGCCCAAGAGCTGCGGCGCTTTCGTGTTCGCCTGCATTTTGAGGAATGTTGCCGTTGGCCTCAGCGATTCCGGATAGAGCTTGCCGGGTCTTCCGATGGTTCATTCAATGAACAGGCTGGACGTTGGTTTTCGCAAGCGATAATGACCCGCTTGAGTGGCCCCGTAGCTCAGCCGGATAGAGCATTAGATTCCTAATCTAAGGGCCGTGAGTTCGAATCTCGCCGGGGTCACCACTCTCCCTCAATCGTTGATCAGACGCTGCGCCACAGGCAATAGCTATGCGCTTTCGCTGGCAGGCCCTGCGGGAAGTCCATCCTTCGCTGCGGCCAGTTGCGATCGATTTTTGAGCTTGTCGAAATCCGCCTCGAATTTGGGGCGCATCGTTCCGCACAAGCGGTCCCAAATGGTCGTGTATCCGCCGAAATTACCCGTGAAATACCGATGATGCTGGTCGTGGAAAGTTGCGGAAATGAACCATTTCGTTGCCCAGCTACGGTTCCACCAGCGAGGCAGAAATTCGTAACCGGAATGGACATAGAGGCCCATGACGATGTTGGTTGGCACGATCAGCGCCATGGTCGCATCATGCACGGTGAAGACGGCGAGGAAGAGCGGTACGAAGCCCCCGTTAATCAGCGATTCCAGCGGACTGACCGACAGCGTCGTCAGCAGGTTGGGCGAGGTCGACTTATGATGGAGCTTGTGAACCCAGCTATAGGCCGGTTCCTTGTGCATCCAGCGGTGCAGCCAATAGAAATAGGTATCGAACAGGAAGAAATAGAGCGCATATTCCAGCCCGATTTCCCACCAACTGGGCGGTGTTCTCTGAAAGGTGATAGCGCCCGCCGATACGAGCTGGTTCTTCAATGAACCCAGAAGGAAGCCGGTGATCGCGAGATTGATGACCGCAAAGACAATCTCGTTTCTGAAAATTTTCCACTTGAAGCCGCTGGGCTGGATTTTTCTTGCTTTCAGAAAGCCGGTAACGATGCCCGCTGCTATGCCGCTCGCCACGAACAGGGCGAGCCAAAGCGATAGCAGATGTTCTCCGTTCATCATCGATGCAAGCACGTCAAACCTTCCCAATCCAACAAGGCCATTACAGACAGGAGAGTGACGCATGGCCGGGATGGGGATTAGCACTTCACAGGTCGAGAATTTTGTCGGTCCTGACAAGATTCGCGAAGATGCTTTTCAGCCGCCGCCGGGTGAGTTGTGGCCGCCCGCCGGGACCGGGCCGCCGCTGGGTGCATGGGCATGGTCGGGATTATTGTCCCATTCGATATGATAAAGGTCGAAGCGGCGATCGCGCAGGTTGCGGACTGTCCCTTCTGCGCGCGCCCAACTGAGGTCGGCGAGGTTGACGTCGGCCATTGTGAGCGTCTCGACATTTTCGGTCGATTCCGCCGCGATGCCATCGCGGGCAAAGGGCAGGTCGCAGGGTGTCAGGATGGCGCTTTGCGCGTACTGAATGTCCATATTGTCGACGTTCGGCAGGTTGCCGACATTGCCCGACATCACGACATAGCACTGGTTCTCGATCGCGCGGGCCTGCGCGCAATAGCGTACCCGCATGTAGCCGAGCCGGCTGT